>NZ_PVRA01000004.1:0-387324 GCF_002998555.1 Bacillus sp. NMCC4
ACTTCAACCGGATAACTCACTCTTGTCCCCATAGAAAAAACACCTCCATGTTTTATTTCGGATCACAACGATCCATTTTCAAACTTGAAGGTGTTTTTTATTTGTCTCATCTTATGGGGTCAGTCCCTCCTGTGCGAGCGGGACTTTTTGTCTTATGTGCCTTTTTTGTGGTCGCGGTATTTGCCAGGGGTCGTGCCTTCTAGTTTTTTGAAGGAACGGATGAAGTTTTGCGGATTTTTATATTTCAGTTTTTCCGAAATTTCTTTGACGGACATATCGGTTTCCACGAGCCAGTTTTTGGCGACATGGTGTCTGTAGGACGAGAGATATTCACTAAAGGAGATATCCATTTCCTTTCTAAAAATACTGCTTAAATAATTGGGATTGTAATGCAGGCGTGTGGCGATTTCATCCAATGTAAGATCTGAGTCGAATTCTTGATGAATGATATGAATGATTTTCTCTGAGATGTTTTTGTATTGTGAGTCCTCACGTGCACCTAGCTGGTCAATAATCGGCCGAATGATCTCATGTTTCAGCCATGCTTCGGTATCTTCAAAGGTTTTAAATTCAAAAATCGTATCATACAGCATTTTGTTGTCTTCGACCTCAAATAATTCAATGCCAAGCAAATGCATCAGCTCAATCAAATTGTTTAAAAAACGGGCGAGAGCGATATGGTATTCATGCGGTCCAGCATTTTTAGAGAAAATGGATTGCAGGAGCACATGTAAATAATGATCCGCCTTGCCTTGATCACCTGCTTTCATCGCATCGAATAAATCATGCTGCAGCTGTTTTGGAAAATGGGTTTTAAACGTTTTTCCTTGCTGAATATGTTCATATAAGATAATGGATTTTTTCTCTGCTTTGAGCCTGTATTTTAAGGCTTCTTTTCCTTCAATGTAAGCCTGTTTCGCCATCGTGAGCTCCTTAAACTGGCGGCTGATCCCGATGCTGATCGATAAACCAAGCTCTTCCTCGATGCGCTGCTGAATAGTTTCCGCTAATTGGTTTAAATATTCAGTAAACTCTTCATCTGACTTTGAGTGATTCAGGATAATCGTCGTTTGATGCTGATTGACAACCGTTGGCTGAAGGTGCTCATCTTGCGGAATCATCTGCTCGATCAGTCCATTGATGGCAAATAACAGCAAGTCAGCATCCTTTTTTTCATAAGGTGTTCCTTTTAACGTATCGATTTGGATCACAAGCATGGATAAATGAGACCAGCCCTGAGGGAATCCCAAACTTTGGAACCGGTTGTTAATCTCTTCTTCTGTCAGCTTACCGAGCAATAGCCGCACCATAAAGTATTGCTGAAGGTGCGTGACTTGCTGCTCAATACGTTCCTCTAAATCATTGTTTTGATCCTTCATTTGTTTAATACTCGACTCAATCAACTCAAATTCATTTTGAAAAGGCTGTTTTTGCAAAAAGGATTCATTGCGTGCAAAGGACTCATATAACAAGCGGATTGGTTTATAAAAATGTCTGGACCCAAACCATGAAAATAGTAATGAAAGCGCTAACAAAATAAAGCAGATAATAAAAGTGATCCACCCAATTGATTTCGTTTGTGCCTTGAGTTCTGGAATGGAAACAAAGGATAGGTACGTCCATTCGTTATAGTCTGATTTTTGAAACGTAATTTGATAGTCTAGTTCCTCGATCTTCATGTTAAATTGACCTGATCGTTCTTCACGTGATAGGACATGCTTGACGAGCTCTTGATTCTTCAAGGATTCACCAATTTGTTCTTTGCGGTTATGGAGCAGCACTTTTCCGTTTGTATCAATGACAAACATACTGTCAGATTGAGAGAAGTCAGGCATATTGTCAGCAATCGTGCAGCTCGGAATGCTGGCGACTGCGATCCCTTTTTTCTGGACACTGTTCATAGGGAGTTGTTTGATTAAGTTCACATTGTATTTGCAAAAGGAGGCCTTTCCTTCTTTTGTCGCAACAAGTGGATTATTCTCTTCAAGTGCCCAGCTGGAATGACTCGGTATATTGAGGTAAGAGGTGAGCGCTTTCTCTTGGTCTCCGCTTGTGACATGATAAAGTCCCGAATTGTTCATGTACCAGTCTTCCATTTTACTCACGAGTGTAATATTGGAAAGATCGGTGTCAAAGGTTTGCAGGTAGTTTAGTTCCTGCTGTACTTGATTATAAAGCTGGAATTGGTCTGGATTTAAAGGTTCTGCCAGTGTTTGAAGGAGAGGCGGCGAACTGACATAGTGAGTGAGAGAATGATCCACTGTTTTTAAAATATGCTCAATATTGGATTGCGTTTGTTTGACGCTGTCCAGCTTTTCATTTGAGATATTTTCGAGTGCGGTTTTTTGCGAATGCTGATAAGAAAAAATACCGACAATGATGACAGGAATTGTACTAAGCATGAAAAAAAACGTCACAAGCTTGTAATAAAATTTATACTGCCTTCTTTTCATAAAACCCCCCATTTCAAACGGAACAATCTTTTCCCCTTAATTTATTAATCCAAAAATTTGGTAGGTTTGTCAATAATCATTTTCTGAGATTAGGATCATTTTCTTATGTTTTATGTAACGTTTTGAGTAGCTTCCCCTAAGTAAATATGATCTGATGATATGATTGTAGACGGATTTTTCATCCTTAAGATACAGTTAACACATGCATCAGCATGAGGGGAGGCTTTATCTATGAAAACAGAGGATGTCACTGCCAAGGGTGTGCCTGCGGCAGCTTTGAAAAAAGAAAAGAGAAAGCGCTTACTTAATCAATTGCTTAGTCAAAAGTTTTTGTATGTAATGATTTTGCCAGGGCTCATTTATTTTCTTGTCTTTAAATATGTGCCGATGTGGGGGCTTATCATTGCCTTTCAAGATTACCAGCCGTTTCTCGGTATTCTTGGGAGTGAGTGGGTTGGCTTCAAACACTTTATTCGATTGTTTACAGAACCAACATTTTTCATCTTATTAAAAAATACACTGATTTTATTTGCCATGAATATCGTGATTTTCTTTCCGATTCCGATCTTATTGGCCCTGCTTTTAAACGAGGTCAGATTGGCATTGTTTAAGAAATTTGTCCAGACGATGATATACATTCCTCACTTCATGTCATGGGTGATTGTCGTGTCCTTATCTTTTGTTTTGTTAACAGTAGATGGCGGGTTAATCAATGAATTGATTGCTTTCTTTGGAGGGGAAAAGATTAACTTCCTCCTTAGTCAGGAATGGTTCAGACCCATGTACATTTTACAGGTGATCTGGCGGGAAGCAGGCTGGTCGACGATCATTTATCTTGCGGCGATTACAGCGGTAGATCCGCAGCTATATGAAGCAGCAAAAATGGATGGAGCCGGCAGACTGAGACAAATGTGGCACATCACTCTTCCTGCCATTAAAAGTGTGATTGTCGTTCTGCTTATTTTGAAAATTGGTGACACATTAGAGCTTGGCTTTGAGCATGTCTACTTATTACTCAATGCAACGAACCGGGAAGTAGCAGAAATCTTTGATACGTACGTCTATACAGCTGGTCTTAAGCAAGGACAATTCAGCTATAGTACCGCTGTTGGTCTATTTAAAGCAGCCGTTGGACTCATTTTGGTCATGCTGGCGAACCGTTTAGCGAAGAAATTCGGGGAAGAAGGTATTTACTAAAAAGGGAGATGAAGAAGAATGACATTATCGACTGAAAAGGGATCACCACTTGAGCATGCAGAGAAATTAGCACAAACAATTATGAAAGCGCATACACCAATTGAGCTGCCTCCAGCTGGAAGATGGCATTATCATCAAGGCGTTTTTCTTTGCGGTGTGATGAAGCTATATGAAGCAACGGAGAACGAGACGTATTTCAATTATGTGAAAAGCTACGCAGATTCGCTCATTGATGAGTATGGAAACCTGTTATTCCGGAGAGATGAGCTTGATGCGATCCAAGCAGGGCTCATTTTATTCCCTCTTTACGAACGGACGGGAGAGAAGCGGTATGTGCTGGCAGCGGAGAAGCTTCGGGGGCTTTACCGCACATTGAATCGCACATCTGAGGGCGGGTTTTGGCATAAAGACAATTATGCCTATCAAATGTGGTTGGATGGTCTCTACATGGGAGGACCTTTTGCCTTAAAGTATGCAAAGCTGAAGGGTGAAGAGGAACTGGTGGATATGGTGATCCATCAAGAGTATCTCATGAGAAAGCATACAAAAGATGAAAAAACAGGTCTGTACTATCACGCGTGGGACGAACGAAAAGTGATGCCATGGGCTGATCAAAAGACTGGCTGTTCCCCCGAGTTTTGGGCAAGATCGTTTGGCTGGTATGTCCTTGCATTAGCAGATATGATCGAGGATCTGCCAGAAGAGCATGAGGGACGAAAGGTTTGGAAGGAAACGCTGACAGACATGCTGGAAAGTGTATCCAAGTACCAGGATCAAGACACAGGTCTCTGGCATCAAATCATTGATAAAGGTACTCATAGCGACAATTGGCTTGAAAGCTCAGGATCGTGTTTATTCATGTACGCCATGGCAAAAGCCATGAATGAAGGGTATGTCAGCCTTCGTTATGTCGATCATGTGGTGAAAGCATACCAAGGCTTAATTCATCATAAGACGGCTGAGACAGAAAACGGTGATTTTACCATCAATGATATTTGTATCGGAACATCTGCTGGATTTTATGATTACTACGTTGAAAGAGAGCGAAGCACAAATGACTTGCACGGGGCAGGCGCTTTTATTATGGCGTTAACTGAGCTAGAGAAGCTGTCTGTTTTTCAGAAGGCATGAAGAGGCGAAAAAGGGGTGCGGTATGGCTCCTCAGCTTCATCGCTGCCCTTTGTTTGTCAGCCTGCCAAGGGAAAACAAACGGTATTGATGTTCTGATTTTTTCTGACATGTCAAAGGGGATGAAGGATCAATTAGTCGAGAAGGCTTTTCAGACAGAACAAGAGTCTTATAGCGTTTACATCTTTCCGGCGATTCCTGAAAAGCTTCTTGTTGAAATTACCGCAAAAGAGGGGGACATCATGCTTGTCCCGGAAGAAATGTTTAGAACATATGATGATCCTGAAAGCTTTCAGCTGCTTGAAGAAATGGGCGTAGATGATCAAGCGGCAGGACCATATACGGTCGAGGACCAAAAGACAGGGAAAACGGTCGATTATGCGGTTCAAGTCAATAAAGGCACAAAAAAGCTAAACGGCTATACCTTTCAATTACACCGAGATATGGTCGCTTTTATTCCTGTGTATGCTGACAAGTCCAATGAGGCGCTGTCTCTCATGAAACAGCTTCGTGAAAATCGATAGAAAAAGAGGTGGGGACTGTGAAACGGGTCGTAGTTTGCGGACTCAGTCATCGTGCGTTCAATATGTTTATTAAACCGCTCACAGAGGATTTCAATGAGCATTACAAGATTACAGGGCTCCTAGATATAGATCATCATCGGTATACACTTTGTCAGGAGCGTTTTCCATCACTGCGGGGCATCTCGTTCTTTCATGCAGGTGCATTTGATCAAATGGTGAAGGAAGCAAAGCCAGATATCGTCATTGTGGCAGGCCGGGATGACACACATGTCACATATATTTTGCAAGCACTTGACCATGATCTCGATGTCATCACTGAAAAGCCAATGGTCACAACAGCAAAAGACGCCAAAAAAGTGATGGAAAAAGAAAAGAAAAGTAAAGGGAGGGTCACAGTCACTTTTAATTATCGCTACAATCCATTTCATCGAAAGGTCAAAGAACTCATTTTAGAAGGAAAGATTGGAAGGGTCACATCTGTTGAACTGAGCTGGCTCATTGATACGTATCATGGCGCTAGTTACTTCAAAAGGTGGAACCGAACGAGGCAATTCTCTGGCGGACTATCCATTCATAAATCGACGCATCATTTTGATTTGGTCAATTGGTGGATCAATCAAAAGCCGAAGCAAGTATTTGCCTATGGGGCGCTGAACTATTACGGAAATGAAAGTCCTTGGAATCCCTTGCAGGGGGGAGAAAACAGGTATTGCGGAACATGTCATGTGAAGGATACATGTCATTATGAAGCAAGGTGGAATCCACGGGTAGAACGCTCAAAGGTAGAGGACGACCATATTGAATTCGGTAAGGAGCAAACGCAGCAGTACTCAAATTATCGCCCAGACGCCTGTATTTTTGATCAGGAAATTGACATTGAGGATACATATGTGGCATCAGTGGCATATGACCAAGGAGCTCTGCTCAGCTATTCAATTCAATTCTCAGCGCCATATGAAGGATACCGGCTTGCCATTAATGGGACGAAGGGGCGTATTGAAACAAATGAGTTTCATGTGCCATCAAGAATTCCTTTTCAATTCCCAGAACAGACGATTTCTTATTATCCGATGTTTGGGGCAAAAGAGACAATTGAAGTCGTGAAACAGCCAGGGGGACATGGCGGCGGAGACCCTCTGCTTCTGGCCGATTTATTTATAGGAAAAGATCCTTTAATTCACTATGACATATCAGCAGGAGCAGAGGCTGGTGCTTATTCAATTGCGCTTGGGGAAGGCATGTGGCGGTCTGTTGCAGAGAAGCGCCCAATTGAAATAGAAGAATTGTTTCAAAAAGAGACGGTGTAATGAGAAAGAGAGGAGGGGAAAGAGATGGGTCATGATGGTTCAATGAGCAGAATGCTTCGAATGTGTGAGTGGGTGATGAGACTTGCCTATACGAATTTGCTGTGGTTGCTGTTCACCATGCTGGGGCTTGGGATCTTTGGATTGATGCCTGCGACCACTGCGTTATTTTCGGTGATGAGAAAGTGGATACAAGGGCATGAGCAAGTCAGCGTTTTCCGGACTTTTTGGAAGGTGTATCGTGAGGAGTTTGTACGCTCTAACTTAATTGGAGTGGCGCTGCTGATCATAGGGACGATTATATATGTAGACCTTGCGTTTATTTATCCAACGAGCTGGTTTTTGCATGTGCTTCGTTTTGCCATTTATATCTTTGGTTTTCTCTTTGTTGTGAGCTTGTTTTATATTTTTCCGCTGCTGGCTCATTATGATTGGAAAAAACGTCTCTATCTGAAATTCTCTCTTTTGCTTGGTATCTCATATTTGCAATATACACTCTGTATGCTCGTTTTCTCGGCTCTGCTGTTTGTTCTCTTTGCTTATTTGCCGGGAATCGTGCCGTTCTTTAGTGTGAGTATACTCGCCTATGGCCACATGTGGCTGGCCTATCAAGTATTCAAAAAGGTAGAGTTTGAAAGTGATCAGCAGACAGCCGAAGTGAAGAAACGTCTGCCGTCTTTCCTTCAATCGAAGCGGGTGAATACACAGTGATGTGAATCATTTGCTATAATGGTGTCACCGTGATTAAAAGGAGAGATGAGCGTCGTGTCAGTAAAAGAAATCTCAATAGAAGAATTAAAACAAAAGCTAGAGCAAGAAGAAGCCATTCAGCTTGTTGATGTGCGTGAGGACGAGGAAGTAGCAGAAGGAATGATTCCAGAAGCTGTCCACATCCGAATGGGAGATATCCCTGAGAAGCTGGATGCATTCGATCAAACGCAGGAATATTATATTATTTGCCGCTCCGGAAAACGTAGTGAAAATGTCTGCTATTTCCTAGAAGACCAAGGCTATCAAGCGACCAATGTCATTGGCGGGATGCTTGCTTGGACAGGAGAAACAAAACCGAAGCTGTAAAAGAAGTCCGCCCTTTCATCTTTGAGATGAAAGGCTTTTTTGTTCATATGCCCGCCCTTATATGCATAAAGATAGAGTAGCGAGAGAAGGGAGAGTGGCATATGTGCTAAAGGTAGCTGTATTTGATGAAGAACACGAAAAAGATTTGCAGAGCGAAATCAATCTTTTTTTAAAAGGAATGGATGACGACCAAATTATTGATATCAAGTACGATGTAGCGGTGATTTGTGAGCAGGGAGGAGAACAGCTCTACTGTTTTTCTGCACTCATTTTATATAAAAAATAGACGGTATCAAAAAAAGGACCTGTTTGAAGGGTCCTTTACTTTGTTTAACTAGCGTCAATATATAAACGATGCTTGTTGCAGTGGACACATTGAAAGAGGTAGCCTTGCAGATCTCCGCCGTTGACGAGCCATTGTTTTAGGTTCTCTTTCGTTAATCCTCCGCCGCTGCAAATGTCTTCGATATCTTCTGTGAGCTCTTCCTCTAAATGTTCTATCTCTTTCCATCCGACATACTGGACGATCGCGCAAAAATCTCCGCAATGGCTTAACCAATATTCCTGCTGCCAGCCGCGATAGCCTGGTGTTCTGAAGATCAGTTCATCTACATATTCCTCTTGATCGACGTCATCACAACTTGCATCGTCTTGAAAGATGCCATCGTATTTTTTAGCGGCTGATCCATCTTTAATACACCAAGGGCAAATTCCTTCCACATCTTCAACAGTATAAAATGGACCATGATACACGTAATCTCTTTCTTTCTCACAAACAGGACATGTCGTATGCTCTTTTTTGATCACGTTTAACGAAACTGGATCTGGGTTGTACTTGAATGTAGGTAACGTCATAAAAACCTCCATTATGTAGAAATGATTTCATCATTATTTTACAGGAATCCTCAAGCTTGCAACAATCTTAAATTGTCTATATAGAAAAAAGCCGTTCGGATGAGGAACGGCTTTTTTCGCTTGAGATTATGCTTTTTTTACTCTTGGACTTCGTGGTTTACTGACTTTGTTGGCTTGCTTGATAGCTTTTCGTTCATCATTCAGTGACTTGTACAGTGAGACAATCATCAAAATAATGACAACGGAGAACGGCAAGGCTGCGAGCTTGGCTGTATTTTGAAGAGCTCCAAGTCCCCCTGAAAATAAAAGCACGGCAGCAACAGCAGATTGGATGATACCCCAGCTGACTTTGACACTGCCAGAAGGGTTCAATGATCCGTAGGTTGTCTGCATTCCAAGCACAAATGTAGCTGAATCAGCCGATGTAATAAAGAATATGGCGATTAAAATGAGTGCTAGAATCGATGTGATCATCGCCAGCGGATATTCATTTAGTACACCGAAGAGCATTGTTTCTGTTGAAAGACCTGCAACATCGACAATATTCTTTTGCTGTAAATCCATCGCAGATACACCGAAAATCGAGAACCATAGGAATACTAGGATAGAAGGAGCCACTAAGACACCTAGTAAAAATTCTCGAATCGTTCGTCCGCGTGACACCCTTGCGATAAAGATTCCGACAAATGGTGCCCAAGAAATCCACCATGCCCAATAAAAGATTGTCCATCCATTAATCCATTCTCTCTTCTCAGGATCATTTGGAGATAGACGGAAGCTCATTTGAACGATATTGGATAAGTATTGCCCAATCGAGTCAGTAAATGAATTTAAGATAAAAACAGTTGGACCTACCAAAAGTAAGAAAAACATCAGAACAGCTGCTAATACCATGTTGATATTACTTAAATATTTAATGCCTTTTCCAATCCCGCTTAGAGCAGATGCAAGGAAAAGCACCGTCACAATCATGATAATGATCAATTGTGTGCTAAAAGCATTCGGAATTTGAAACAGGTAATTCAATCCCCCGTTTATTTGTGCCGCACCTAATCCTAGGCTTGTCGCAACACCAACAACAGTTGCAAATACCGCAATACAATCGATGGTTTTTCCGATCCATCCATTCGTTTTATTTCCTAAAACTGGCTGCAACGTTGCACTAATTAAGCCAGGTGCATCTTTTCTAAATTTAAAGTAAGCAATGCAAAGTGCAACAATGGCATAAATAGCCCATGCATGAAGCCCCCAATGGAAAAATGTATATCGAAGGGAATCTCGGAAGGCCTGCGCCGTTTCAGTTTCACCCGTTGGTGACTGTATGGCATAGTGGCTGATCGGTTCAGCTGCTCCGTAAAAAACAAGACCAATTCCCATACCGGCACTAAATAGCATCGCAAACCAAGAAAATAAGCCGAATTCAGGCTCTTCCCCAGGTTTTCCTAGCGTAATCTTACCGATTGGGCTAAAGATAAAGAATAGACAAAAGCCGACGAGCAGTGACACCACTAACAAGTAATACCAGCCAAAGTCATTTGTAATGTATGTTTGAATTTGATCTGTGACATTTTGCAGTGTTTCTGGAGAAAAAGCTCCCCATATGACGGCAACAAATGTGATCGCAATCACAATCCAAAATACACTTGATACGTTTTTCACACCATCTCACTCTCCTGTTGTTCTACACGTTTAAGCAGAGGATTTTGCTTAATATCCCCTAACTCAACTAATTTCAAACAAAAAGAGGCGAGCTTCTCACTCGACCTCTACTTTACCGTAACATGTTTTGCTTCCATTAATCAACTATCGGTATGTGAAGATGATTTTTCTTCAATTCGTTTACGAAGACGGTAGACGTATTCTTTTAAACAAACAGCGAAGATGGTAAAGGCCAAAACAATGGCGACTTTTAACGGGGTAATTGATAGCTTCAAGAAAACAGCGGCTGTCAAACTAATCACAACCGCTAGGATAATCGGAAGTGCACGTCTCATCATGAAAATCTCTCCTTTGCTTCGAGTGCAGCATTCATACCGGCAAGCCTGCCTGTCACAAGTGCTGACGTGATATTGTATCCGCCTGTATAACCGTGAATGTCTAAAATTTCTCCGCAGAAATAAAGACCGGGCATTTTTTTAGACGCCATTTTCTTCGGTTCAATTTCTTTCACAGAAACGCCGCCTCCTGTGACAAACGCTTTGTCTAAGGAAAGAGTGCCGTTCGCATGAACGATAAAGTGTTTGCAATCATTTACGAATGCGCGCAGTTTGTCCTTAGCAAGACCAGAAAATGTGTCTTGCGGATCTATGCCGTTCCGTTCTAACAGAAACAATAAATAGCGTTCTTGCATCCAAGACTTCAGGACATTTTTTATGGCTTTTTTGGGTTCATCTTTTAGGTCTCGATGAAGCTTTTGGAACAGCTCCTCGTCATTAAGCTTCGGATATAAGTCTATTTGCAGACGAACAGTCGGCTGTTTTTTCAATTCTTTCACAACAAATCCGCTGCATCTAAGAACAGCTGGGCCGGATAAGCCAAAGTGAGTAAAAATCATATCCATGACATGTGTGACGACGGGTTTCCCCTTTTTATTTAAAACACTGACAGCCACACTTCTTAAAGAAAGACCTTGTAGCACTTTTTCTTTAATAAAGCGCTCATCTGATGTGACCGGTACTTCTGTTGGGAAGAGCTCTGTAATCGTATGACCAGCGGCTTCTGCCCATGCATAGCCGTCACCAGTAGAACCAGTATGCGGCACACTTTTTCCGCCAACAGCAATGACAACGGCGTTACTTGAAATTTTTTCATCATTATTTGTAACAATTCCAGCTGCTTGTCCGTCTTGATACAGAACTGTTTTAATCTTTTCATTCGTTCGAATGGTGACATTGAGGTTGCGGAGCCTGTCTAAAAGGGCATCCACAACAGATTGTGCTTTGTTTGAGACAGGGAACATACGTCCATGGTCTTCTTCTTTAAGTTCAATGCCGAGGTTTTCAAAAAACGAAATAATATCCTCGTTATTGAACTCAGAAAATGCACTATATAAAAAACGGCCGTTTCCGGGAATATGCTTGATGATTTCTTCTACTGGAAGGCGGTTGGTGACGTTACAGCGTCCACCGCCAGAAATGGCGAGCTTCCTGCCAAGTTTGTTTCCTTTGTCAATTAACAGAACAGTCGCTCCGTGCTCTGCTGATGCAATCGCGGCCATCAGTCCAGAAGGTCCACCGCCAATGACAATGACATCATAATGTTTCATGTTACATTCCTCTTTCTACTTTCAGTCATTCCTCTATTATAACGAAAATTGGGGAAGGCTGAAATATGAATTGATTGGTTTTGTGCCTTCTGTATTGGATTTGTTACCTGTGCGTCGAAATGATGTGGTAAAATAGTTAAGTTGAATATTCATTAGAAAAATGGTGGTTAAGCGCATGTCTAATAAACTGCTTCGTGGTACGTTGGTTTTAACGATAGGGACTTATCTCTCTCGTATTCTTGGTATGATTTACTTAATTCCATTTAGCGCAATGGTTGGAGCTACTGGTGGAGCGCTATTTCAATATGGATACAATCAGTATACGATCTTTTTAAGTATTGCTACGCTTGGTTTTCCAACAGCGGTATCAAAATTTGTTTCTAAATATAATGCAATCGGCGATTATGAGACAACAAGGAAAATGTTCAGGGCGGGTATGTCGGTCATGCTTGTCACCGGGATTATCGCCTTTTCTATTTTATATTTGACCGCACCGATTTTTGCCAAGATTCAGCTTGGCGGATCGAATGAAACAGGCGGTTTGACTGTCGATCAAGTGGTATATGTGATTCGGATGGTCAGTTTAGGTCTTTTGGTTGTACCTATTATGAGTCTTGTGCGGGGGTTCTTCCAAGGACACTCCATGATGGGACCGACAGCTGTTTCCCAAGTGATTGAGCAGCTTGTCAGAATCATCTTCCTATTAACTGCAACGTTTATTATTTTAAAAGTGCTTGACGGCGGGCTTGTCATCGCTGTCGGATATGCCACATTTGCAGCACTTATCGGCGCATTTGGGGGTTTATTCACGCTTTATTTATATTGGCTGAAGCGCAAGGACCGGCTCTTATCCATGCAGCCGAATACAGGTGCTTCCTCTGACTTATCTTATAAACAAATGTTTACAGAGCTGTTTAGCTATGCGGCACCGTATGTGTTTGTTGGACTTGCGATTCCAATTTATTCTTATATTGATACAAACACCATTAACAGAGCTATGATTGCATCAGGACATCAGGATATTAGTACAGCGGTATTGTCTATCGTGACGTTATATTTACCGAAGCTCGTGATGATTCCTGTGTCGCTTGCAACAGCGTTTGGCTTAACCTTAATCCCGACGATTACGGAATCATTTACAGCTCGTAACTACAAGCTTCTCAATAGACAAATTGATCAGACGATGCAGGTCATTTTATTTTTCGTACTGCCTGCTTCATTTGGTATCTCGGCATTGGCTGGACCGGTTTATTGGTTTTTCTATCCGTCCGTTCATCCTGAGATTGGGATGTCAATTTTGTTCTGGTATGCACCTGTTGCGTTATTGTTTTCCTTATTCACCATTAATGCAGCAATTTTGCAGGGAATTAACAAACAAAAATTCGCCATTGTCAGTCTGTTGTTAGGGATCATTATTAAAACGGTTCTGAACATTCCGCTAATCAGCTGGCTGCAAGGAAATGGTTCTGTGCTTGCGACTGCGTTAGGCTATAGCGCGTCCATCTTGTATATGTTTATCATGATTAAGCGCCATGCCGGCTACTCGTTCCGCAGGATTTTCAAACGATTTATTCTCATTGGTATTTTAACGGCGATTATGGCTGTTGTGGCGTATGTGACATGTCAGCTTGTGAGCCAAGTGATTTCGTATGAGGGTGGAATTGTACAAGCGGGTATCGTCATTTTGATTTCAATGATCACTGGCGGCGGTGTGTATCTGTTCTTGTCTTATAAGGTAGGATTACTTGAGCGTGTACTCGGCAGCCGTATGCCGAAATTTTTAAGAAAAAAGAGTTAAGAAGAGGTGGATATTCATGAGGCTTGATAAATTGCTTGCTAGCAGCGGCTTTGGTTCAAGAAAAGATGTGAAGAAGCTGGTCAAGGCACGGGCGGTCACAGTGAATGGAGAAGTGGCGAAGCAGGTGAAAGATCATGTTGATCCATCGAATGATGAAGTGCTCGTACACGGAGAGCGTGTAGAGTATAAAGAATTCATTTACTTAATGATGAACAAACCGGACGGGGTCATCTCAGCAACTGAAGATCTGCGGGATGAAACGGTCGTCGATTTACTAGAGCCGGAGGATATCGCAAGGGAGCCATTTCCTGTGGGGAGACTGGATAAGGATACAGTCGGTCTTCTCCTCCTCACAAATGATGGACAGCTTGCTCATCAATTACTTTCTCCAAAAAAGCATGTGCCAAAAACATATGAAGTTCATTTGAAATACCCATTAGGAGATCAAGACATCAAGCGTCTTGAAGAGGGCGTTGTCATTTTAGATGATTACCGCACGAAGCCGGCGAAGGTTGAAGTAGATGCGAATGAAAACGAAGATACACGCATCCGTTTAACGATTACTGAAGGAAAGTACCATCAAGTGAAGCTGATGGCGCAAGCAGTGGGAAATGAAGTCATCTTTTTAAAAAGGCTCTCGATGGGAGCTGTTTCTTTAGATGAAGATCTAGCGCCTGGAGAGTACCGTGAATTGACGGATGAAGAATTGGACAGCTTAATCAATCGACCATAAATGTAGAATAAAAGAAAAGAACCGGCATATCGCCGGTTCTTTTTGTTATATGGACAGTTCATTATAAGCTTAAGATGATATTTTCACTTTTTTTCTCGTTGTTTCCCATTTGCCTCTGCTTGGACTATGAACAAGATCGTTATAGGCAAGCACGTTTAAGTCTCTTTGAATGGTTCTAGGTGTGATCCCGAATTCATCAACCAGCTCTTGTGTCGTCACAAGACCTTTCTCTTGAATGAACATATAAACTGATTTAATTCGAGTCATCATACGGTTTGTTGAAGGTTTCAAAAAACCACTCCCTATCAATAAGATCGGATGGACTTGACTAACCACAACTTACTACACTAAAACTGCGAAATAAGGACATGCAACAATGGTAAATGTTCGTGTTTCTTAATGTTTTATTCTATTATACACGTTATTATGCATCTAGTTCCACCAAAAAGTCAACTTTACGTGTTTTTTAACTTGTCTTCATGAATCGAAACATGGTATATACCATGTTTTGAATTCGGTTACAACCCAATAGGCGTAAGGGGTATGGAGAATACCGTCACATTCAAACATCCAAAAAATAAACACAGAAAATTTACAAAATAAAAAATTCACTCATCTCAAAAAGACACATCCTTTGTTAGAATGTGCCTTTTTTGTTTCTGTTATCCTTCTAAGAAAAAGAGCTGAATGAAAAATAAAATGGCAAAGATGAGAACAAGTACATGTACTTCTCTCCATTTCCCTTTTGCCAGTTTCACAAGGGGATATGAGATAAATCCAAGTGAAATTCCTGTAGAAATACTAGATGTCAGCGGCATGGAAAGGATCACAAGAAAAGCAGGGAATGCTTCGTCTAGCTCGTTCCAGCGAATGTGTGACACTGAGTTCATCATCAAGCACCCGACAATGATGAGAACAGGTGATGTGATGGATGGTAAAGAAGAAATGGCTTGAACGAGCGGGCCGAAAAACAATGCCACAATAAACAGTGCAGCGACCGTTAAAGACGTTAGTCCAGTTCTTCCGCCAGCAGCAACCCCAGATGATGATTCAATATAAGCTGTTGTTGGGCTTGTCCCAAACATAGAACCTATCGTCGTTGCAGCAGAGTCAGCGAGCAGGGCTCTGCGTACCTTTGGCAGCTGGCCTTTTTTCATGAGTCCTGCTTGTTCAGCCACTCCGATCATTGTGCCCGTTGTATCAAAAATCGTCACTAGTAAGAAGGAGAAGACGACAGCATATAAATGATGAGAGAATACATCGCCAAAAGCAGCGAATGGATTTGTAATCAGCATGCCTTCGGGTAGTGCAGGGATGTCCATCAGCATTTTAGGGAAATGAAGCTGGCCTGTTACGAGCGCAATCAGTGTCGTCGCTAACATGCCGATAAACAGAGCGCCATTTATTTGAAGAACCATTAAAATAACAGAGATCATTAAGCCGACAAGCGTTAATATGACAACAGGCGAGTTTAAGTTGCCAAGCTTCACTAGATTTTCAGGGTCAGCTGCGATAATCCCAGACTGACGGAGGCCGATAAATGCAATGAAAAGCCCGATTCCTGCTGTAATGCCGTACTTTAAATTATCTGGAATGGCTTGAATCAGTTGTTTTCTAAGGGATGTTAACGATAAAATAATAAAGAGTATACCAGCAACAAATACCGCACTGAACGCTGTTTGATAGCTGATGCCGCCACCACCGACAACTGTAAAGGTGAAATAGACATTCAGCCCCATGCCTGGTGCAATAGCAATCGGATAGTTTGCAAATAGTGCCATCCAGAGCGTACCGACGACAGCAGCGATAATTGTTGCAGTAAAGACTTGGTCAAAAGGAATGCCTGCTTTTGAAAGAATTCCTGGGTTAACGGCAACAATATATACCATGGTAAAGAATGTCGTCATACCAGCGATTAATTCTCTCTTTATGTTGGTTTGGTTTTCTTTTAACTGAAACATAAAATCCTCCATTTACGAACATTATTGCAAAACAATTAATATAATATTCGTTTTAAGGATGGATTGCAACCTTTTTTCAAGGAGGAATGGAAAAATGAATTGGGAAGCTGAAGTGATACGAAAAAAAGACGACTTAATTAAGGACACACAATCTTTTTTGCAAATTGAAAGCGTCCTTGATGAAGAAGGTGGAAAAGAAGGAAAGCCATTTGGTGAAAAAGTCGATCAGGCCCTTCAGTATATGCTGAAAAAAGGGGAAGACGAAGGATTCACAGTCAAGAATGTCGATGGCTATGCAGGTCATATTGAATATGGAGAAGGCGAAGACATTATAGGTGTGCTATGCCATGTGGACGTTGTGCCTGCTGGTGACGGCTGGACAACCCCGCCATTTTCAGCGGACATAAGAGAAAATAAAATATTTGCACGAGGGGCCATTGATGATAAAGGTCCAACCATGGCGGCTTTCTACGCGCTAAAGATGATAAAAGATACAGGGATGAAGCTGTCAAAAAAGATTCGAATGATCATTGGAACGGATGAAGAAAGTGATTGGCGCTGTGTGGACCATTATTTCAAGCATGAGGCGATGCCGCAAATTGGATTTGCGCCAGATGCCGATTTTCCGATTATTCATGCTGAAAAAGGGATCATTGATGCCATCGTGTCATTTACATATCAACATACAGAAAATCATCAGCGCTATACGCTCAAGCAATTCACATCGGGTATGCGGCTGAATATGGTGCCGGATGAGGCAGCTGCCACTGTGACAGCTGCACAAGATCACGATGCTGAATCATTAAAAACAGCTTTTGAAGCTTATCTTGCTCACAATCATTTATCAGGTGAGGTAAAGAATGCAGCGGACGGACTGCATCTCACTTTAAAAGGTGAATCAGTTCATGCCATGGAGCCGGCGCATGGCATCAATGCGGGCATTCATATGGCCAATTTCCTATGTGGACAAGAGTTAGATGAAGACGGGCTTGCTTTTACCTCCCAAATCAATGCTTTATTTGATCGGGATACAAGAGGGAAAAAGCTGGGGATTGCTTGTAAAGATGAGATTAGCGGAGATTTGACTTTAAATGTTGGAACGATCCGCTATACACAAAACGAGGAAGCGAAGCTAGGATTAAATGTCCGCTATCCAGTGACAGCAGACGGCAAGGACGTTAAAAAAGGGATCGAAGGCATCAAAGGGGCCACCCTTCTGAAATTTGACGACAGCCCTCCGCATCACGTCTCAAAAGAGCATCCGCTTGTGAAAACATTGCAGCGGGTATATGAGGAACAAACGGGAGATCCAGCTAATCTGATTGCCATTGGTGGAGGAACGTATGCGAGATCTTTAGAAGCGGGCGTTGCCTTTGGTCCTCTATTCCCTGGCAGACCAGATTGCGCACACCAGAAGGATGAATATATCGAAATCGATGATCTACTAAGAGCAACCGCTCTATATGCACAAGCCATGTATGAATTGGCAAAATAGAAAAAGAGAAGAGGGGATTCACAGTGAAAAAAATGTTCTTATGCTCTTCATTCAAAGACAGCTATTCTCTCTTATCTGACTTTGCGGGTGAATCATTAAAAGGAAAACGCGTGACATTTTTTCCAACAGCCAGTGCTGTGGAAGAAGTCACGCACTATGTGGAGGCAGCGAAAGAAGCCTTTCATCAACTAGGTATGCATCTAGAGACCGTTCAGATAGCTGAGCAGTCTACTGAAGAAATCACAAAGATGATGGAACAAAATGATGTGATGTACGTATCAGGAGGCAACACCTTCTATTTGCTGCAGGAATTAAGAAAGCATCGTCTTGATGACGTGCTGAAAGAAGAAATCAATAAAGGCAAGCTGTACATCGGAGAGTCCGCAGGGAGTATCATCATGGCACCAAGCATTGAATATATCTCCGTGATGGATGATCGGCAGAAGGCAGCAGAACTTTCATCATGTCAAGGATTCAATGAGATAAGCTACTATCCGGTACCGCATATGTACAATACCTATTTAGGCGAGGCTGCGCAGCAAATCATGGAACAGTTTGAGCAGACGCTCGATTTATGCCCGCTTACTGATGAGCAGGTTTTACTCATCACAGGGGAGCAGGCTGAGGTGAAGTCCGACAAATCGTCCTAACCTTGAAACGAAGAAAAAGGAACAGGGATTCATGACCCTGTTCCTTTTTTAATCTTGAAAAACATCACTTGATAAGTATCGTTCGCCTGTATCTGCTGTCATACAGATCACGATTTGTTCTGCCGGCAGTTGCTTGGCTGTTTCAATCGCAGCATAGCAGGCTGCACCAGATGAAGGACCAACTAAAATTCCTTCAAGCCGGGCAAGCTGACGTGTGATGGTGTACGCATCCTCATCGCTTACTTGCACGATCTCATCATAGACATGCTCGTTTAAAATATGGGGAATAAATCCTGGGCTTGTGCCAACAAGTTTATGTTTGCCAGGTTTCCCGCCAGATAAGACTGGAGATCCCTTCGGCTCTGCCACACGTATGGTCAAATGAGGGAATGCCTTCTTTAATTCCTCTCCGGTGCCTGTAATGGTTCCGCCAGTTCCTGCTGTTGCGACAAAGGCTCCAATTGGCTTTCCAAGTTGTTTTACAGCTTCCATGATTTCAACAGCCGTTGTGCCTCTATGTGCATCTGGGTTCGCCCCATTATCAAATTGCATCGGGATAAAGCTATGAGGAATTTGAGACGCCAGTTCCTCTGCCTTGCGAATACAGCCTGGCATTTTTTCTTCTCCTGGGGTTAAAACGACCTGCGCCCCATAAGCCTTCAAAATATTGATTCTTTCCTTTGTCATCGTATCTGGCATGACAAGGATGGCTTTATAGCCTCTTGCTGCTGCGTTCATGGCTAAACCAATCCCTGTATTCCCACTCGTTGGTTCAATAATGGTCGCTCCTTTTGTAAGCTTTCCTTGCCTTTCAGCCTCGACGATCATATTGTAAGCAGCGCGGTCCTTCACACTGCCGCTAGGATTAAATGATTCCAGCTTTAAATAAACAGCTGCCGCATTGTCTGGCTGAAGCCGCTGTAATTTAACAAGTGGTGTATCGCCAATCAGCTCAGCTATATTTTGTGCAACCTTCATCATGTGACACCCTTTCTTCTCATTCTGCATTTCTTTAGTTATACTATCATCAATGGGGATTCGTAAAGTTTGTTAAAAAAGGACAGGTGATATTGTGGCAGAAAACCGTCATTATTTTATAGGGATTCACATCCCTGAACAACTTGCGCATCAAATCAAAAAAGACATGGATCTAAAGAGTGAACTATCCTTTCAAAAGTGGACAGCACCAGATGATTATCATGTGACCCTGATCTTTTTAGGTGCCATTCCAGATGAGCGTTTAAAAAAGATCATCGAGCTGCTTGATATCCTTTCAAATGAAGCCGCTGCATTTTCACTAGAGCTGAATGAGTTAGGACAGTTTGGCATGAAGGAGCGCCCGAGAGTCTTTTTTGCAAAACCTAATGAAAGTGAACCGCTCATGCAATTAAGAGAAAAGGTGAAAGAAGCCGTATTGTCAGCAGGACATCCTGTTGAAAAGAGACCGTTTCATCCGCATATGACGATTGCGCGAAAATGGAACGCGGATCACTCTTTTGCAGAACAAGCGCCTTTCCGCAAAGAGCCATACGTGATAGAGGTTTCTTGTATGACTCTATTTGAAATACGTCCGAAAGAAACCCCGCGTTATCACGCAATCAAACAATTTGCACTACATAAATGATTCTAAAAGTTGGAGTGAGCAGCAGATGGCGCAAATTATCAAAATTCAAGATTATATATCACGATATGAACAAGACCCGCATCACTACATCAATCAATTCATTCGATTGAAAAAGCAAAGGTGGGACGAGTTAAAAAAGGCTTCAAAACAGGAGGCGCAGCATTCATTTGACCAAATCTCTGAACAAGTGCCTGAACAAGAGGAAGAAAAGAGAAAGAAATTCTCCTTAAAAAGAAAGCAAAAAGAAGCCGATATGAAAAAGGAACGGGACCTGAGTCTTTTTAACGAGCCGACAGATATAGAGCAAGGTGTCTTTACAAACGTTCCTACCGATGAAACGAAGCTCATTCATTTTTTTAAAGATCATCTATACGATGTTCAATTAAAATGGGCGAGCTCGACGATTTCCCACATTTCAACCGTCTCCCATCATATTCGGTATGATGAAAAGCTGCGTATGCTTGCTAGGCAGCTTCCGGATTCATATTTTGTGATGTATAAGCCGGTGCTGCTCATTCAAAAAGCAGAGATGGAATTATGTTCAGTACTTATTACGCCGCTGGAAGTGATTTGTTTATCCTTCTTAGAGGCAGAGCCTGACAGCGTATATATCGGAACGAAGGAACGTTTTTGGGAAAAGCGGGCGAATGGGAAAGCTGTTCAGTCCGTTTTGAATCCTTGCGCAAGCCTTCTGCGCTCTGGCACCGTCGTGTCAAAGATCTTACAGCAAAGCGGTGTCGATCTTCCTGTGAAAAAAATCCTGATCAGCAGAACCTCTTATATTGACTTACCGGAAGTTCCATACGGGATGGAGGTTGTCGATAAGAAGAAGGCGGAAGATTGGTTTGAAAAGCAGCGGAAAAATACCGCGCCGACAAAGCATCAGCAATTTAAGGCGACAAAGGCATTGCTTGCTTATGGTGAATCAGACAGCAAAAGAAGGCAGGAATGGCTCGATTAAAGGCACAATGGAAGGTCACGAAAAATGAGACCTGAGTGGAGCTAATATATGAATGAATGGTACTTTATCGTTAATCCAGCAGCAGGACATGGAAAAGGACTTCGTACATGGAGGAGCATAGAGAAAGAATTACAAAAGGTGGAGATCTCTTATCGATCGTTTCTCACCCAGCATGAAGGTCATGCAGAAGTATTGGCAAGACAAATTAGCGCCATGCAAGATGACAGGCTGAAGCGCCTGATTGTCATTGGCGGTGACGGCACCATTCATGAAGTCCTGAATGGCTTAAAGGAAATGGATCATGTGCAGTTAAGCTTTGTTCCCGCCGGTCATTGGAATGATGCGGCGAAGGGCCTCGGCATCCATCGTCAAGATGTCCTAAAAGAAGTGAGAAAGCAAAAGAGAATGCTCACCAAAACATTTTCTCTCGGCTCCTTTCAAGATCATGCAGAAAGCCCGCAATCCGTTCTCTTTCTCAATCATATCGGTGCTGGGTTTGATGCGCATGTGCTAAGGAAAACAGTGCATTTCAGAGGAAAAAAGTGGCTGAAACGGCTGGGGCTTGGGTTTATCATCTACCCGCTGTCATTTCTCCATTCTTTATGGTCCTTTAAGCCGTTTGACCTTGCGCTGTTTATTGAAAATGAGAAGAAGGTCTTTCGCCAAGTGTGGTTTGTGATTGTATGCAATCACCCCTATTACGGAGGCGGGCTGGAAGCAGCGCCGGAAGTGAGCGCGAGGCAGCCAGGCTTTCAAACGATCGTTGTCACAGATTTGAATCCATTCAAAGTGCTCTTGTTTTTAAGTGCGATGGTGTTTCGAAAGCATCTTGGAATGAAGGGCGTTACCCTGTATCAGCACGAGGAAGCGTACTTGGAGGCAGATGCAAAAATCTTATTTCATGCAGATGGAGAAGTGATCGGCGCAACACCTGTCTTTGTGAAGGCGAGTGAGCGCTCCTTAAAATTACGTGCTTAAATGGCTTCTCGTGAATGCCCTAGTCAAAAACCATGAAAAAAGCCTTCCTTTTCATAAGGTTCTTGTCCTGATTTTCTAGTTTTGCTTGACGAGTATAAGAAGGTAACGATAAAATCTATAGGACGGCTATTGTTTAGCATCTCATTCTCAATAGCTGTCCTTTTTGTTTTTATGATCATATAAATAAAAAAGAAACAGCCAATTGATCTTCAATCGGCTGAATTTTGTCGACTAAAAAAGCAAGATTTAAAATATTTTAAGAAATGATGGGTTGAAAATTGATATGAACTGGTTGGGACAAATATTAGGTAGCGAATGGCACATTTCTCCTGCTGGAGGCGCTACGGGAGATGCGTACTTCGCAACACACAATGACCAAAAGCTATTTTTAAAACGCAATACGTCACCGTTTCTTGCGGTTTTGTCAGCTGAAGGCATTGTGCCGAAGCTTGTCTGGACAAAACGGATGGAAAATGGGGATGTCATCACTGCGCAGCACTGGCTGAGCGGCAGAGAGCTGAAGCCAAAGGACATGAATGACCGTCCTGTAGCAGAGCAGCTAAGAAAAATTCATACATCTAAAGAATTGCTTGATATGCTGAAAAGATTAGAGAAGCATGCTCTACACCCAGAATCCATTTTGAAGCATTTAAAACAGTCCATATTAAAAGAGCAAATCGATTCACAAGACATTACACGTGCCATCCAGTACTTAGAGAAGCATGTGGAGGCAGTCCAATTTGAGGACAAGGTCGTGTGTCATTGTGACCTCAATCATAATAATTGGCTGCTGACAGATGAAAATCAGCTTTACTTGATCGATTGGGATGGGGCGATGATTGCTGACCCAGCCATTGATCTTGGACCACTTTTATACCATTATGTTGAAGAAGAGAACTGGGAAAGCTGGCTCTCGATGTACGGTGCTCCGCTGACGGACAATTTGCGAAAACGTATGGATTGGTACGTCCTCGCTGAAACCGTATCGTTTGTCGTGTGGCATAAAAGAAAAGGAAATGAAAAAGCGCAGCAAGAAGTGCAAGCGGAGCTGAGCGCACTCTTAAAGCGGTTAAACATCTATTAAGACATAGGAATATTCTCGACCCACTCTGACAAATGCGATTGATGCTCCTCGATATGTGCATTAATTGAACTGACAGAAGTGCCCTTTTGGCTGTAATCATAAATATCTGTTAATAATTGACGAATGTCGGCATCAAGGTCTTCTTTTGCCAGCATTAATTGAATCACACGTCCCACCTGTTCATATTCTGCAACAGTCCCGCAGCAATCCAACTGGTGATCGGTTAAAATATCTTTGATTAATTGAAGCTGATGTTGACGGTTTAATCCCATACGTATGCTCCTTTTCTGCGTGTCATTTATGTGGTTAAACTGTGCATTCAGCGCCCAATTTATACATGCGGCAGACCAGCTCAAGCGAAGGGCTGGTCTTTTTCATATGCGCATAAAGATGCTGTCTTGCGGGTCTTTATGTTTCATGGTATCTTGATAAAATGTAAAGAAAATAGAGGTGTATCAAATTGAGAATGCGACATAAACCATGGGCGGATGATTACTTAGCTGAAAATGCTCATATTGCCTTAGCTAGCCCCGAGCAATATAAAGGGAAATGGCATGAGCTGTTTGGAAATGATCATCCAATCCATATCGAAGTTGGGACAGGAAAAGGGAGCTTTATCGCTGGAATGGGCAAGCTTCATCCTGATATCAACTATATTGGCATTGAATTATTTAAAAGTGTCATTGTGACAGCAGTAGATAAAATCAAAGAGACAGATGTTGAAAATGTAAAGCTTTTGAACATCAATGCTGAAACGCTGACAGATGTGTTTGCGGAAAATGAAATTGACCGGGTGTATTTGAATTTCTCTGATCCGTGGCCAAAAGCAAGGCATGAAAAGCGCAGATTGACGTTTAAGGCCTTTTTAGAACGATATGAACATATTCTCCGTCCAGGTGGTGAATTGCATTTCAAAACAGATAACCGCGGATTATTTGAATATTCCTTAAAGAGTTTTTCTGCATATGGCCTTCTTTTAACGTATGTAAGCTTAGATTTACATAAGGACGGATTAGAAGGAAATGTGATGACTGAATACGAAGAAAAATTCTCGTCTATGGGACAACCCATCTATCGATCAGAAGTAAAATTTCCAGATTAACAAGTGACATCAAGCTGGCTGCAAAGAAAAATTGCAGTCAGCTTTTTTCATGAAAAGATTGATGCATGCGATTTTCAGCTGTATTTGCTACGATAGAAAAAGGAGGGATGACAGCATGGAGACAATGAAAATAGGTGACATGGAACTGTTCTGGTTAAATGGGGGAGATACACACATGGACGGCGGTGCGATGTTCGGTGTAGTGCCAAAGCCGTTATGGTCAAAAAAATACCCGGTGAACGATCGCAATCAAATTGAACTGCGGTGTGATCCGATCCTCATTCGGTGGAATGGTCTTCATTTATTAGTGGATTCCGGCATCGGATCAGGGAAGCTGACAGATAAACAAAAACGCAATTACGGCGTAACAGAAGAGACGAAATTGGAACAATCGCTAGCGGCACTCGGCCTGCAACCAGCTGATATTGATTACGTTTTAATGACACACCTTCACTTCGATCATGCAAGCGGGCTGACAAAACGTGAGGGAGAAGAGCTCGTGTCTGTTTTTCCGCAGGCAAAAATCATCACATCCAAAATCGAATGGGATGAAATGAGGGCGCCTAACATCCGCTCAAAAAATACATATTGGAAAGAAAACTGGGAGCCTATAGCAGATCAAGTGGTGCCATTTGAAGAAAGCATCGAAGTAACAAAAGGCATTGGGCTGCATCATACAGGCGGTCATAGCAATGGCCATAGCATCTTAACGCTCACAAGTCAGGGCGAAACAGCGATTCATTTGGCTGATATCATGCCAACACACGCTCATAAAAATCCATTATGGGTCTTGGCTTATGATGATTACCCAATGACTTCGATTCCAGCTAAGCAAAAATGGCAGGCATTTGCAGAAGAAAAAAATGCGTGGTACTTGTTTTATCATGATGCGATTTACCGCGCTGTAAAGTGGGATAAAGACGGGCAAATCACACATGAAGTTAAAAGAGAAACAGGAAGATAAAAGATCATCTGCATGTTTTTTCGCCTTTCACACAAAATAACGACAAAATGAACTTGTGAAAGGAAGAGTGCAGGTGAACCAATTTTATCGTGTACATGGTGATGTCATTGAAACACCATTAAGAGGGATGGAAGTCATGTCCGTCCCTTATTTAAACAAAGGGGTTGCATTTACTAAGGAAGAGCGGGAAGAGCTTGGTTTAAAGGGATTTCTACCGCCTAAGGTTTTAACATTAGAGGATCAGGCAAAGCGTGCATATGAGCAGTTCAAGGCACAGCCGGATGAACTGGGGAAAAATGTGTATTTAACATCACTTCATGACAGAAACGAAGTGCTTTTTTACAAATTACTAAATGAGCACTTGGCGGAGATGCTGCCGATTGTCTACACGCCGACTGTTGGAACAGCCATTCAGCGTTATAGCCACGAGTATCGAAAGCCAAGGGGGCTTTATTTATCGATTGATGATTTGGAAGGCATGGAAGAGATTTTTGCCTCTTACGGTGTTGATGAATCAATTGACTTAATCGTTGCGACAGATGCAGAAGGCATTTTAGGTATTGGAGACTGGGGTGTTGGCGGTATTGCCATTTCAGTCGGGAAACTTGCTGTTTATACAGCCGCAGCAGGCATTGATCCTAGCCGCGTGCTGGCCGTTGTGCTTGATGCCGGGACGAACCAGGAAAGTCTCTTGAATGATCCGCTTTATGTTGGAAATCAGCATTCTCGCGTTCGAGGAGAACGTTATGATCAGTTCATTGATCAATATGTAGAGCTTGCCCGCGCAACCTTTCCAAATGCACTCCTTCACTGGGAAGACTTTGGGACAAAAAATGCCCGAGCCATATTGGAAAAATATAAGGAACGTATTTGTACATTTAATGATGACATTCAAGGTACTGGAGCTGTTTCACTTGCTGCGGTTCTGGCATGTGCAAAAGCTTCGAAGGTTCCGCTGAAAGATCACCGAATCGTCATTTTCGGAGCGGGTACGGCAGGGATTGGCATAGCGGAGCAGATCCGTGATGCTCTCGTAAGAGACGGTGTCAAAGAAGAGGAATCATATGATCATTTCTGGTGTATTGATAAAACAGGATTGCTTACAGATGATTCGCCTGACATTCAGCCATTTCAAAAGCCATATGCAAGACGTTCTGACGAAGTAAAGGATTATGCCCGTAACGGTCCTAAGCATTCCATTGATTTATTAGAGGTGGTCAAACAGGCGAAACCAACCATCTTAGTTGGCACCTCGACGGTAGGAGGAGCATTTACAGAGGAAATTGTGAAAGAAATGGCGTCACACGTGGAGCGCCCAGCCATTTTACCGATGTCGAACCCAACACCTCTTTCAGAAGCAAAGCCTGAAGATCTCATCGAGTGGACAGAAGGACGCGCCCTTGTGACAACGGGAAGCCCATTTGATCCTGTCGAATATGGCGGCGTGACATATGAAATTGGGCAGGCGAATAATGCCCTTGTGTTCCCAGGGCTTGGTCTTGGAACGATTGTGTCTAAAGCCCGCCTTATAACAGACAGCATGTTTGTTGCGAGTGCTGAAGCGATTGCCAGCATGGTCAATGTCGGAAAGCCGGGTGCAGCGATGCTGCCAAGTGTGGATCAGCTTCGAACTGTTTCAGCGACAGTGGCTGTCCGTGTGGCGCAAGCAGCGATCGATGAAGGTATTGCAGAGGAAACGCCTGAGGATCTCATTCAGGCTGTACAGGACGCCATGTGGCATCCTGTGTACAAAAAAATCAAAGCCATATAAAAAAGAAGCTTCGCAAGGACACGCCTTTGCGAAGCTTTCTTTATCAAGCCACAGAATCAATGACATCAACGATCAGGCCTGTTTTGGCATCAATCATGACTTCGTACTGTTCAAGCTCGCCAAAGGCTGAGCGAGTAATGCCAGATTTGTACACATCAATCGTTTCACCATTTACGGTATACGGTTCTGGTACAGTATAAATCCAAGAGCCATCAATCGGGCCGCGCTGTTTAAAAGCAGATTTCACAATTTTTAATGCTTTTTCAGACGAGATATACGTAGGGAAAAATACTTTCTTTGCAACAATTGCAGCGGCTACGCCAATACTCGCACCAATCAGAACATGTTTTAACTTCAACGTGCTGCACCTCCGTATTGCTGTTTTTTCCATTATACAAAACTTGTCCATTGATGTTAAGGAATCCGAATACTTGAAAGCATATTCAAAATTTCTGGAGAGATACTTGGAAAACCGAAAGAATTCTTATAGTATAAAGTGAGTGTTATTTTTATAGGAATATATATGGTCATTACATAGAAACGAGGTAAACCGTAGAATGAATGAAGAAACATTGTCGCTTTTCCGAAATTTAACAGAATTACAGGGAACTCCAGGTAATGAGCACCATGTGCGTGCTTTTATGAAAAAGGAACTTGAGAAATATTCTGACGAACTCATTCAGGATCGTCTTGGCGGTTTGTTTGGGGTACGCAAGGGACCAGAGAACGCACCTAAAATCATGGTGGCTGGTCATATGGATGAAGTGGGATTCATGGTTTCATCCATTACGAAGAACGGGATGATACACTTCCAAACACTCGGCGGCTGGTGGAGTCAAGTCATGCTGGCACAGCGTGTCGACGTTCATACCGTTCACGGACCAATTCCTGGTGTCGTCTCTAGTACACCGCCTCATCTTCTAACACCAGAACAAAAAAGCAAACCTGTGAAACCATCAGACATGCTGATTGATATTGGGGCAGACAGTGAAGAAGAGGCAAAAGAACTTGGCATTCGCCCAGGACAGCAAATCGTGCCTGCAACAGTCTTTACCCCTATGGCGAATCCTAAAAAGATTTTAGCGAAGGCTTGGGATAACCGCTATGGCTGTGGACTTGCGATTGAATTATTAAAAGAAATAAAAGACGAACCTCTTTCATGTCATCTGTATTCAGGTGCAACGGTTCAGGAAGAAGTAGGGCTTAGAGGGGCAGAAGTAGCTGCGAATATGATTCAGCCAGATCTGTTCTTTGCTTTAGATGCAAGCCCTGCAAACGATGTGACAGGTGACAAAACCCAATTCGGCCAGCTTGGTAAAGGAGCACTTCTGCGTATTTTTGATCGAACCATGATTACGCATCGCGGGATGAGAGACTTTGTGCTCGATACTGCTGAGTCAAACAGCATTCCATACCAATACTTCGTATCACCGGGTGGTACGGACGCTGGACGTGTGCATATTTCCAACCAAGGTGTGCCTTCTGCTGTCATTGGGGTGTGCGCTCGCTACATTCATACAAGTCATTCAGTATTGCATGTGGATGATTACGCAGCGGCAAAAGAATTAATTGTCCGCCTGGTGAAAAACTGTGATCAAAGTACAGTGGATTCTATTTATCAACAGGTGTAAATGTAATAGAAAAGGCTGCCTCTTTCATGAGAGCAGCCTTTAGTGTGTATATGTAGACAAAACCTCGCATTCATTGCCAGGTCTGCAAAGGTTTCGAAAAGAGGAAAAAAGGTTGCAGTTTCACCTTTTTTATTGCTGTTCAAACACGTAAGATAACGCCTTGATCGCTTGGTTCACGGTTTCTACAGTGATATTCGCTTTGTTTGATAGTTCCTTTAACGGATGGTGCAGTTCTTTTGGGCGGATCAAAATGAGAGGTTTTCCTTTTGTGATGGCAGCAGATGCATCCATTGCCGTGTTCCACTGTTTATATTTCTCACCAAAGCGGGCAATGACGACGTCTGCCTTGTTTAATAAGATCTCAGTACGGAAATTGTTCAAATCAGAAGCCGCATCATCTTTGAAAATGGCATTCGGCTGCTCACCTAAAATGTCCTCACCAATGTGATCTGAGCGGTCATGATTCTCCATTGGACCAACAAACGTCACCGGCAGTTTCAACGATTGGCTTTTCTCCTTGATTTCATCACGCCACTGGCTATGAATTTCTCCTGCTAAATAGACGGTTAATTGCATAACGATCTCCTCCTTTTGTACAAACTTAGTAAAGGTTTGCCCTGTTTCTTTTCATGTTACACAAGAAGTGCTTGATAAAGCAAAAAAAATATGATTATGATATTCATGGTAGAGACTATTTTTCATCGTAAGAATACTACATATAATGGGAAGGACAGGCCTCTTCGTCTTTCCTATGAGAAAGCAGGAAGACGACGTTGATGACTTATTTGAAAAGAAAAGGGATCTCCCTTTCGCCAAAAGTGTACTTCATTGATGCACTCTCTTATATGGCTTTAGGTCTATTTGCTACATTAGTGGTAGGGCTGATTTTAAAAACAGCAGGCGGTCTGTTATCACTTCCGCTCATCATCAAAATGGGAACACTTGCGATGGGGCTCATGGGACCAGCAATCGGTGTAGCCGTTGCGTATCGCTTACATGCATCTCCTTTGATCATTTTTGCAAGTGTTGTCTCAGGTGCTGCAGGAGCAGAGCTTGGTGGACCTGCTGGAAGCTTTGTCGCAGCATTAATTGGTGTGGAACTCGGCAAGCTGGTCAGTGGTGAGACAAGAATTGATATTATTTTAACGCCGCTTGTCACCATTATTACTGGCTTTTTCACCGCCGCTTTGATCGGTCCTGGGATTGAAGCCATGATGACAGGGCTTGGTAGGCTCATCATGTGGGGGACTGACCAAAGTCCGCTGATCATGGGCATGCTAGTAGCGACCATTGTTGGACTTGCCCTCAGCTCACCGATTTCAAGTGCGGCGCTTGCGCTCATGCTTGACTTAAGCGGAACAGCGGCTGGTGCTGCAACGATTGGCTGCTGCGCTCAAATGGTCGGCTTTGCCGCTGCAGGCTTTAGAGAAAATCGTTTTGGCGGTCTTGCTGCTGTCGGCATTGGCACGTCAAAATTGCAGCTGCCGAACATTGTGAAAAATCCCCTTATCCTTATTCCGCCGACGATTGCGGGTCTCATTCTCGCGCCAATTGGTATTATTGGCTTTGGGATGGTCAATAATGCGGCAGGGGCAGGTATGGGAACGAGCGGCCTCGTTGGACAGCTCATGACACTGACCGTTATGGGATTTCATCCATCCGTTTTTCTGGCGATCGCTCTTTTGCATATCGTTGGCCCGGCAGTGATTAGTTTGGTAGTATCAGAATGGATGAGAAAGAAAGGCTATATACAATTCGGAGATTTAACCATACAAACTGGAGGAATGAAACATGAAAAAAATTGAATCAAACGAAGAATTACAAAAAGTGATTCAAGAAGACTTAACAGTATTGCTATTTTCAGCTGACTGGTGCCCGGACTGCACCTTTATCGAACCATTCTTGCCAGAGCTTGAAGCAAACTACCCAGAATTTGAGTACTTCTATGTGGATAGAGATCAGTTCATTGACACTTGCGCAGAGTGGGAAATTTACGGCATTCCAAGCTTTTTAGTTTTTAAAAATGGACAAGAGGTTAACCGCTTTGTCAGCAAGGATCGTAAGACGAAGGAAGAGATTGAAGCATTTTTAACAGATTCTCTTTCTAAATAATGAAAGGAGGGTCTAAATCATGGCAAAAATGACATCAAGACAGCTTGCGAACGAACTTAAAAGCCGTCTGACAAATGACAGCTGGTCACACCAGTTTGACCGAGAAAAAGATACGCTTCGTATTGAAGATAAACAAACAAATAAAGGTATTACACTAGAGCTCCCGCCAATCATTGCAAAGTGGGAAGTAAAGCCTGATGAAACATTAGATGAGATCGTTTACTATGTGAAAGAGGCGCTAAGTGCCATGAAAGGCGAAGCGCAGCACATCTCAGGAAAAGAAAAGCAAATTTATCCTGTCATTCGTTCCACTTCCTTTCCTGAGGCATCAAGTGATGGCATTCCCCTCGTTTTTGATGAGCATACAGCAGAAACGAGAATCTTCTATGCACTTGACCTTGGAAGCACCTACAGATTAATTGATGAGAAAATGCTTCAAAAGGAAAACTGGACAAAAGAGCGAATTAGGGAAACTGCAAGCTTCAATGTCCGCTCACTTGAAACTGTGGTGAAAATGGATGAAGTCGCAGGCAATCGGTTTTATTTCTTCCGTGCGAATGACGGATATGATGCCAGCAGACTTTTAAATGAATCGATTTTACAAGAATACGCGCAAAAAATAGAAGGACAGATGGCCATTTCTGTTCCCCATCAAGATGTATTCATCATTGCAGATGTTCGCAATGAATCAGGCTATGATATTTTAGGACAGATGTCGATGAGCTTCTTCGCCAGCGGCACGGTTCCGATTACCGCATTGTCATTTTTATATGATGAGGGCAAGCTTGAACCGATCTTTATTCTTGCTAAAAACAGACCAAAACAGCAGTAGAAGGGAATTTTGAAGAATGAACGTTTTTTATAATGCAGAAGGTGTAGGCGACACACTCCTTATTTCATTGAAAGATGTGACGAGAGAAGAAGTAGGTCATGAGAGGTTTGGAGATGTCGTAAGAATCTTCAATCAAGAAACAAAAGAAACAACAGGTTTTAATATCTTCAACGCATCCACTTACATGAAAATTGAAGAAAACGGATCTGTACCGCTATCTGAAACACTTGTTCAAGATATCAACGAAATTTTAAACCGCAACGGTGTAAGTGAAACGTTGACCGTGGATCTATCACCAAAATTTGTTGTCGGTTATGTAAAGGAAAAAGAAAAGCATCCGAATGCAGATAAATTAAACATTTGCCAAGTAGATGTTGGCGATGAAACATTACAAATCGTGTGTGGTGCACCAAACGTTGATCAAGGGCAATATGTCGTGGTTGCGAAGGTTGGTGCGGTGATGCCAAGCGGTTTGGTCATTAAAGATGCTGAGCTAAGAGGTGTTCCATCAAGCGGAATGATTTGTTCAGCAAAAGAACTAGATCTTCCAGACGCGCCTGCTGAAAAAGGGATTCTTGTTCTAGAGGGAAGCCACCAAGCTGGCGAACCCTTTAAAGCGTAACCTCCCATAAACGGGCACATAGGAGCGAAGAATGTGTTATACCAAAAGTCACTAAGTACGTACTTAGTGACTTTTTTTCATCTACAGACAGCACAAATAGCAAAGAGCAGCACTTTTCTCGCTTTTCTGCATGAAAAAGCAATGGTATACTAAAAATCGCCCAAGAAAACGTAAGGGGAGTTAAAGTGAGTGATAAATGATGAGTTGGTTAGATAAATTTTTTAGTGTATTTTTAGGAGAAGAAGAAAAGAAAGAAGAAAAAGCTGTGAGACCTAATGAAGGTCCAGCTGCACGAACGCAGCCAGTTTTTGAACAGCATAAAGAATATAAAAAAATTGAAGATACAAAAGTCTATTATGAATATCCGAAAGGCAACTTCCGCTTTCCGCTCGTTCCAGATGAACCTCTGCGTGACGGAGTGAAGCAGGAAAGAAGACGCGCAAAGCCAAGCAAGCCAAAGGCTAAGCAGAAGACCTATGAGCCAAAACAAACGGTGCAGCCTGACATCAATAAAAAGCCATTCAAAACAGAGCAAATTCCATCACCGATCTATGGCTATCATCAGGATATGCGTCCAAAACGAACAGAAGCGAAAGAAGAATCATCTCCTGTTCAAATGAAAGCAGCAGAAACAGCGCAGCGTGTCACCCTGTTATCAGAAGAGGCAGAGCGTGTACGGAATGTCAGACAGCAAATGAACATTCCGTCAATACGGAAAGAAAATCGTATGGAAGAAACGGTTTCAGCCCCAGCCGAAGAAAGAGTGGACATGCAAACAGACGTGACCCCGCTTACTTTGCAAGAGGAACTCGCTTATCAGGATCACGTTCAATCGACGATGGAGCGTTTAAATGACGAGCCTTTCATTCAAACAGAGGAAAAAGAGCCAGCCTTTTCTGAGCCTCAAGACCATATTGAAGCTGACTTACATAATCAGGAGGCCGAAGCTTATCAAGAACAGCCGGTAGAGGCTGAGCCGGAACAGGATGTCTCAAGCGATGACGAAGAAATAAAAGGCGAGCCGGTACATCAGTTTGTAGATCATACGGAGGAAATAGAACCGTTGACATTCGAAACAGCAGAAGACACACATCCCGCAATTGAAATGGAAGTAGACATGCCGGCAGAAGAAGTTGAGGTAACAGAAGACATCCCAGCAGAACCGGTCGCGGAAATAGAAGCTGATTCCATAGAAGATCATCAAGAAGAAGTGCCAGCGGCAGCATTTGAAGAAGCTGAGCCAGTCGCCAAGCATGATCTGCAAGAAGACCAATTGTTGGAAGAAGCTGAAATAGTAGAAGATCAAATGATGCCAATAGAACAAGTAGCAGACGATGAGACCGCTACTGAACCAGCAGAACCTGTCATAGAGCAGCAAGAAAAGCAAGAACAAGTGCATGAAGTCAAGGAAGAAAAACCGAAACAAGCAGCTCCGCAGACGCAACGTACAAGCGGACAAACCTCAACGGTTCCTTTTAACGTCATGATGTTAAAAAGTGATCAGCGTGTGCAAGGGCAAAAGAAAGCAGCAGATGCACAAGGGTATGTTTTCCCAAGTCTCGCCCTTTTAGACGTACCTCCAGCTCAAAAAGAAGAGGACGGGACATGGGTGAAAGAGCGGGCAGAGCTGCTCAATGCCACGCTGAAAAATTTCAATGTCAGAGCAAGTGTGGTTCATGTCACGCAAGGCCCTTCTGTGACAAGGTTTGAAGTACATCCAGAACCAGGTGTCAAAGTGAACAAAATCACGAACCTATCAGATGATATTAAACTCAGTTTGTCCGCAAAAGATATTCGAATCGAAGCACCGATTCCAGGAAAGAACACGATCGGGATCGAAGTGCCGAACCTTCACAGTAAAATGGTTTTCTTACGAGAGATGATCAGAAGCAGTGCATTTAGAGACAATCCATCACCTTTAACAGCAGCACTCGGATTAGATATATCCGGCCAGCCTGTTGTGGTTGATCTGCAAAAAATGCCGCATGGCTTAATTGCTGGAGCAACAGGGTCAGGAAAAAGTGTCTGTATCAATACCATTTTAGTGAGCTTAATGTTTAAAGCGTCACCAGATGAAGTAAAAATGCTCTTAATCGACCCTAAAATGGTTGAATTAGCGCCATATAATCACATTCCGCATCTCGTGAGTCCTGTCATCACCGATGCCAAGACAGCGACAGCCGCTCTGAAATGGGTAGTGGATGAAATGGAAAGGCGCTACGAACTGTTTGCACACTCTGGCGTGAGAGAAATTAAACGATTCAATGAGCTTGTCAAAGAAAAACAAATGGGTGAAAAACTGCCTTATCTTGTCGTTGTGATCGATGAGCTCGCTGATTTAATGATGGTCGCACCAAATGAAGTCGAAGAAAGCATTTGCCGAATCGCACAAAAAGCAAGAGCATGCGGCATTCATTTATTGATTGCGACACAAAGACCTTCTGTCGATGTCATCACAGGTCTCATTAAAGCCAATATCCCAACAAGAATTGCTTTCTCTGTCTCAAGTCAGGTAGATTCTAGAACGATCATTGACATGGCAGGTGCAGAAAAGCTTCTCGGAAAAGGAGACATGCTTTTCTTAGAAAATGGCTCCGGCAAGCCGACGAGGCTGCAAGGGAACTTTGTATCAGACCGTGAGATTGATCAAGTAGTGGCACATGTAAGAAAACAGCGTAAGCCAGTGTTCCTTTTCGAACAGGAGGAATTAATGCTCCAAGGCTCTGCGATTACAGATGAAGACGAATTGTTTATGGATGCCTGCCGTTTTGCGATTGAGCAGAATAGCGCTAGTACATCGAGTTTGCAGCGAAGATTTAGAATTGGCTACAATCGTGCAGCCAGATTGATCGACATGATGGAACGCGAGGGCATGATCTCTGGTGCAAAAGGCAGTAAGCCAAGGGAAGTCCTTATGACACTGAGTGACTTAGAACAGCTGATCTAAACAAACCACTTCATTTTTTTTATAAACATGGTATGATAGCACATAGGTGCAATTTTGTAATTGGACGCTTTTCGTATGCCTGTCAGAACGCTTTTTTATGTAAAATGAGCGAAAGCAGGTGTTAGAAATAGGAAAGTTGTCGGATACTAATCATAGTTAATATTGATTAGAATAGGAAGATCGGAAAAAAATCTTTATTTGGAGCTGCGATCTGTGAGCCGCTAGAGGCGAAAATCACAAGTTGCAAATTGAAATGAGCGTCATATACTGTAAGTCAGATAGACGTTTGTTGGAGGTACAATTATGACTGTTTATCATTTTGTTGGAATAAAAGGGACAGGTATGAGTCCACTGGCCCAAATTCTTCATGATACTGGGTATACTGTCCAAGGATCGGATATCGAAAAACATATCTTTACACAAAAAGCATTAGAAGAACGAAATATTAAAATTCTTCCATTTGACCCAGATAATATTCAGCCAGGGATGACCGTGATTGCAGGTAATGCATTTCCTGATACACACCCTGAGATTGAACGTGCCCTTTCTGAAGGGATTCCTGTCATTCGTTACCATAAATTCCTTGGAGAATACATGGATTCATTCACAAACGTTGCGATTACTGGTGCTCATGGTAAAACGTCGACAACAGGACTGCTTGCCCATGTGATGCAATCAGCGAAACCAACTTCATACTTAATCGGTGATGGATCTGGTATGGGGAAAGAAAACAGCGAGTATTTTGTATTTGAAGCATGCGAATACCGCAGACACTTCCTCAGCTATCATCCAGACTATGCGATCATGACCAATATTGATTTTGATCATCCTGATTATTTCTCGGACATTGACGACGTGTTTGATGCGTTTCAAAACATGGCGCTTCAAGTGAAAAAAGCCATTATCGCTTGCGGTGATGATGAGCATCTGCCCAAGATTCAAGCGAAGGTACCTGTTGTGTACTACGGTTTCAATGAAGAAAATGATTTCCAAGCACGCAATGTTGTGAAAAACACGGAAGGCACTACATTTGATGTATTTGTACGCAATACGTTTTATGATACCTTCTACATTCCTGCCTACGGAAATCATAATGTCCTCAATTCATTAGCTGTGATTGCATTATGTCACTATGAAGCCATTGATGTAGAGCTCATCAAAGGGGCACTAATGACATTTGGCGGGGTGAAACGCCGCTTTAATGAAAAAGTGGTCGGTGAGCAGGTCTTAATTGACGACTATGCCCATCACCCAACGGAGATTGAAGTCACCATTGAAGCAGCACGTCAAAAATATCCAGACCGTGATATTGTCGCTGTCTTCCAGCCGCATACCTTCACACGTACACAGCAATTCTTAAGTGAATTTGCTGACAGTCTGAAAAAAGCGGACTATGTATACCTATGCGATATTTTCGGTTCAGCCCGTGAAAACATTGGGAAGCTGAGTATCGAAGATTTACGAGAAAAAATCCCGCAGGCCCAATTGATTGCGGAAGAAGATACATCTGTGCTGAAAGCGCACGAAGATGGGATTCTGATCTTTATGGGAGCAGGAGACATTCAAAAATATCTGCGTGCTTATGAGAAAGTCGCTGTATAAATGCTTAAAGGAAAAGTGCCGTTTTGATCGGCACTTTTTTTATTTTGAATAAAATGTGACAAAGGGGCTAAATGTGTCAACATCTGCCGCTTTTTTTCGTTCGCTGTGGACAGGAATCAGCGAATAAGTGTAGAATTATTATTCAATCGGTCATTCTAGGCGATGTTTGAATGATACAACGAGAGGGTAATGAATTGCATATGCCCGCAGCAAAGGAGGTATCAGATGATTATTATTCTATATCTAAGCGTTGCACTGATCGCAATTGCTTTCCTCATTCTTGTCATCTATTTGTCCAAAACATTAAAATCCTTACAGCTGACATTAAAGAATGTTGCATCAACTTTAGAAGGTCTTGAAGGTCAGATGCAAGGGATCACCACAGAGACGACACAGTTGCTACATAAGACGAATCAGCTTGCTGAAGATATTCAAGACAAATCGGCAAAACTCAACACAGTTGTGGATGCGGTGCAGGGAATTGGCGGCTCGATCAACCAATTTAATACAAGCATAAAGCAGGCAGCTGGTGCAGTTTCTTCATCCGTTGAACGAAATCAAGAAAAAGTCACGGATGTGGTAAGCTGGAGTAACGCAGCACTTGAAATTTATAAAAAATGGAAACAACGAAAGCACCAAAAATAAACCATTTTCGCATAGGAGGAATAATCATGAGCAAAGACGGAATCAATAGCAAAGACTTTTTGATCGGAACACTTATTGGTGGAATTGTTGGTGCAACAACAGCCTTATTTTTAGCACCGAAGTCAGGGAAAGAGCTTCGCGATGATTTGAACACCCAAGCGAATGTTTTAAAAGAAAAAACAGATCGCCTCACAACAGATGCAAAAGAAAGAGGCACTGAATATGTGACGATTGCGAAAGATAAAACGTCTGAATTGTCCCAACTGGTAGCAGAACAGTCAAACCAGATTTTAGACAAAGTGAAAGACATAAAAGAGCGTGCAGCTGGAAAAGCTAATCATGTGAAAAGTGAAGCAGAAGATGCAGCAGCTGACCTAGCAAATGAAGCTTCAGATGTAGCAGACGAAGCAAAAGTACGAGCACAAGAAGCGAAATCAGAAATTGAAGATGGCATCAAAGATGTCAAAGAAAAAGTAGAACAATCGACTAAAGGCTAACTCTCACTGCTCGGAGTGAAGAAGGAGAACATCATGTCAAAACAACTCATTGAAACAGAAGAACAGTTTGATCAACTAACGAATCAAGATGGGACGTTTGTCTTTTTTAAGCACAGTTTGACATGTCCGATCAGCCAAGCGGCTTTTCAAGAGTTTGAAGCATTTGCGTCTGCACATGAAGACGTGCCTACTTATTTCTTGCAAATCCAAAACACAAGAGAGCTTTCATCCTATGTGACTGAAAAGTCGGGGGTAAAGCATGAAAGTCCCCAGGCACTCGTCTTTAGCGGTGGAAAAGTGAAGTGGCATGCATCTCACTCAAGCATTACAAAAGAAGCGCTTGAACATAATCTGTAGAAGAAACGTCAGCAATTGCTGACGTTTTTTTATAAAAAAAGGTTTACTTCAACCAAAAGTATGCTATAATCTTACACATAATACTTTATCGCTTAAAAGCGTTTGGGTAATAAAGAAAATTTTCGTGACAATTCCGAAATCTTTGTTTATAATAAACCCTATCATGAGAGAATGAAAAAATAAAAAGCGAGAACAGGCAGAGGAAAGGATGACAAAAATGAGCAACAATGAACTAGAACAATTGAGACAGCAGGCAGATGAACTAAATCTTCAAATCTTAAAACTGATCAATGAAAGAGGAAGCATTGTAAAAGAAATTGGAAAGGCGAAAGAAGCGCAAGGTGTCAACCGTTATGATCCTGTCAGAGAGCGCACAATGCTGAACCAAATTCTTGAAGCAAATGATGGACCGTTCGAAAACTCAACGATTCAGCATATTTTCAAAGAGATTTTCAAAGCAGGTCTAGAGCTTCAAGAAGATGACCACAGCAAAGCACTTCTTGTTTCTCGTAAGAAAAAATCGGAAAATACAATCGTGAACATCAATGGAGAAGCGATCGGTGATGGGAAACAGCGCTTCATCGTTGGACCATGTGCTGTTGAAAGCTACGAGCAAGTCGCAGAAGTTGCGGCAGCAGCGAAACAGCAAGGACTAAAACTACTTCGCGGAGGTGCATTTAAACCTCGCACAAGTCCATACGATTTCCAAGGACTTGGTGTAGACGGTCTAAAAATTCTAAAGCGTGTAGCGGATGAATACGGTCTTGCTGTCATTAGTGAAATCGTCAATCCTGCTCATATTGAAGAAGCGATTGAGCATATCGATGTCATCCAAATTGGTGCACGAAACATGCAAAACTTTGAGCTATTAAAAGCAGCCGGATCTGTGAAGAAACCAGTTCTTTTAAAGCGTGGTCTTGCAGCGACAATTTCAGAATTCATCAATGCAGCTGAATACATCATCGCCCAAGGAAATGACCAAATCATCCTTTGCGAGCGCGGTATCCGCACATACGAAACAGCGACAAGAAATACACTAGATATCTCTGCTGTGCCAATCTTGAAACAAGAGACACATTTACCAGTCTTCGTTGATGTGACGCACTCAACTGGACGTAGAGATCTTCTCCTTCCAACAGCGAAAGCAGCTCTTGCGATTGGAGCAGACGGTGTTATGGCAGAAGTGCACCCAGATCCATCTGTTGCTCTATCTGACTCAGCGCAGCAAATGGACATTCCTCAATTCGAAAAATGGTTAGATGCGTTAAGACCACTTGTTAACATTCACGCGTAATCATAGATAGAAAAGCCGCCGGATAACTGCCCGGCGGTTTTTCTATGGATAAAATATGATGGAGATTGGGAATGAAAGGAAAAGAGCACATTACAAGCCTCAAAAGTGCTTGTTCACAATGTTTTCATTTTTAAAATTCGATAGAATCTGCTAAGATCATTGTCATAGCTGACGTTCTCGACGATTTTTCATGAAATATGATTCAATTTACAGGTAACAAGCTCATTAAAGTTTGTTTAATTTAGTTATAAAAAGAAAGGGAACGTTTTCATATGGTGAAAAAACGTGTATAATTTCATAAAAGAATGTCATTTTGATGTAGATTGAAAAATTATGTGTCTCTTTTCATCGTTTTAATGACAAATAGGATATTATTTTCCTCGTATCTGACATGTCTCTATCCAATTGGTGAATGCTATAGATATGAAGTGTATTTGAAGGAGTGATTTATGTGAATAATGTTACAATATATGATGTAGCAAGAGAAGCAAATGTAAGTATGGCAACGGTATCACGCGTAGTGAATGGTAATCCGAATGTAAAACCAACAACAAGAAAAAAGGTACTTGAAGCGATTGATCGTCTTGGCTACCGTCCGAATGCTGTGGCACGAGGGCTTGCAAGTAAAAAAACTACAACAGTTGGGGTGATCATCCCTGATATTTCTAGTATCTTCTATTCGGAGCTTGCTCGCGGAATTGAAGATATCGCCACGATGTATAAGTACAACATCATTTTAAGCAACTCAGATCAAAATACCGATAAAGAGCTTCATCTATTAAATACAATGCTAGGTAAACAAGTAGATGGGATTGTCTTTATGGGCGGAAACATCACAGATGTGCTTGTTGAAGAATTTAAGCGCTCTCCTGTGCCAATTGTTCTTGCAGCATCTGTTGAAGAGCAGGCTCAAACACCATCTGTCAATATCAACTACGAGCAAGCGATTTATGATTCAGTTCAGCTTTTAGTTGAGAAAGGACATAAGCGAATTGCCTTCGTATCTGGCCCAATGTCAGAACCGATTAACTCTATGAGAAAGCTTGCAGGTTATAAGCGTGCGCTTGAAGAAGCGGGCATCGCATTTGACGATGCGCTCGTCGCTGAAGGCGATTACTCCTATGATTCTGGAATTGAATCACTTGCTCATTTACTTGAGCAGTCTGACAAGCCGACAGCTGTTATTGCGGCTACCGATGAAATGGCGCTAGGTGTCATTCACGGAGCACAAGATAGAGGCGTATCGATTCCTGAGGATTTAGAAGTGATTGGCTTTGATAACACGAGACTTTCTCTCATGGTGCGTCCTCAGCTGACAACAGTTGTTCAGCCGACCTATGATATTGGCGCTGTCGCAATGAGACTGCTGACAAAGCTGATGAACAAAGAACAAGTGGACGATCAAATTGTTGAGCTTCCGCACAGAATTGAAGAAAGACAATCAACAAAATAAAACGAAAAAGCAGGCTTACACATTAGTGCCTGCTTTTCTTATGCATTTTTCTTTTCTCTTCTTACAGGCATAAGTGCTTTTTCTACAGTTTGAGCATTCTTTTCTGTGATTTCTGCTTTTCTTGGGATCGGTGGATATAAATAGTCAGGGTCCCCCCATGTCGATGGCAGGCTGACAGGCGATTGTTTATGCCAAGCCTGAACCCAGTCCTGAGGCAGTTCAGCCGGCGGTGTGATGCCTTTCATCTCAAGCCAAATCCGGCTCCATGCCCTTGGAACGACACGCCAAATATCATATCCCCCTCCGCCAACAGCAATCCATTTGCCATCACAATATTGATGCGCTAACTCATGGGCAAGTCTAGGAATTTCCTCATATATTTTCATGGTGGCAGATAAATGGGTTAACGGATCATAGTAGTGTGCATCCGCGCCGTTTTGCGTCAAAATTACATCTGGTTTAAAAAAAGCAGCAATTTCAGTCACTGCTGTTCGGTATGCTTCGAGGAACGATTCGTCTTCTGTAAATGCATCAAGCGGAATATTATAGGCGTAGCCATAGCCTTTATCGTGACCTCTTTCCTGTACTTGTCCAGTTCCAGGGAACAAGTAGCGCCCCGTTTCATGAATAGAGACCGTACAGACCTCTGGGTCGTCATAGAAGCTGAATTGTACACCATCTCCATGATGGGCATCTGTATCAATATATAAAATTCTTGCACCATATGTCTTTTGAATATATTGAATGGCCACGGAGCTGTCATTATATATACAAAAGCCAGATGCACGTCCTTTAAACCCGTGGTGAAGTCCGCCGCCAAGATTGAGTGCATGCTGCGAGTGTCCCATCATTACTTGGTCAACGGCTGTTAATGTCCCGCCAACAAGGAGAGAAGCTGCCTCATGCATACCTGCAAACATCGGTGTATCCTCCGTGCCAAGGCCGTAGCGTTCACCCTCTGCTGTAGAGAGCTTTCCTTCACTAGCCCGCTGCACAGCTTGAATATAATCGGCTGTATGGACGAGCTTTAATTCCTCCAGTGTCGCCATACGCGGTGCGACGATCTCATCATCTGTTAACGCCTTCATTTTTTGAAGAAGATCATATGTTAAGTAGACACGAAGCTGATTGAAGGGATGGTCTTGGTGAAATTGGTACGTTTGAAAAGAGGGTGAAAAAACAAAGGTCGCTTCCTTCATTTGATCGTCTGCTCCATTGGCCACAGCACCTTATAGCCTTTTGCACGAATCAGCTTCGTCACATGATCTGCATGAATGGTTTGAAGGCGGAATACGAGCACTTTAGAGGCTTCATTTGCATGCGGATACACGAGCACACTCAGCATTTGAATATGCTGCTCCTTTAAAATGGCCGTAATGTCTGCGAGGCCTTCTGTCATCTGGTCCACTTCAACCTCTAAGTGTGACCCAGGCTGATCTGCACCTGTCAGTCTGACAAACGTACGAAGCAAATCAGTCTTTGTGATAATGCCTACGAGCTTGCCTCGTCTCACCACTGGAAGGCAGCCAATTCCGTGTTCAAAAAAGACACTTGAAATCTCTTCAACGAAATCAAGCGGATGAGCAGTGATCGTCTCTAATACCATGATCTCTTCAACAGGACGCTGAATAAAGAGCTGCCTTTTTTCTGTTTCAAATATACTTGGACTGGCATTTTTAATATCCCGATCTGTCACCATCCCAATGACAGAACCTTGATCAGATACGATCGGAATATGCCGAATGTGATGTGCACTCATTTTTTGAATGGCTTCTTCAATCGTATCGGTTTTTCGCAGCGTGATCACATCACGCTCCATAATTTGTTCAATCATCATTGTTTACCAATCCCCTTTGCCAAAAAAACGAATTGAACGTTAATACATAAAGCGTTGATGGAAGCGAAGACGATCGAAACGCTCAATCGAATCAGGACTCACATTTTTCCCGATTCTGGCCATTAAACAATTGGCTGGATGTGAGCTAATCTCTGGCTCGTCTGTTGCAAACCAGACAAGACCGCCTGCGTTCATCATTTTCTCCATCATTTTGCGGTACTCCCACACGTTTTTCTTTGTCCCCTTTAAATCCCAATGCCAGTAATATTCAGTTGTAATGATGATATAATTCTCCATTTGCTCATCCATCATGCTCACATCAAGTAAATGCTTGCCAAGTGAGCAGCCTCTAAATGGAGGAGCGACCTCAATCGCGCCAAGCTCGATTAAATTGTCCATGTTACCCTCTGACCAGCGCTCAAGCGGATCAGGATACAAATACGTGACATAGCCTACGACAAGCTCATCCATTCTTGCAATGATAATACGTCCTTCTGGAAGGTCTGCTATTTCAACAAGTGCTTGTTTCTGTTCCTCAGGCGTGCGAAATGCCGTCAGTCCTTCATGAAAGGTATAGTTCGCAAGCTCTGGTGCAGGTACCGGACCTTCAATAAGGATGGAACCTGTTTCTTGCTCAATGGTTTTTGAATAATAAGTTTTAGGATGCTCCACGTATCCACCGCCTCAAATTCTAGTGAGTCGTCTCTATTTTATCTTAAAACTTGCAAGAATTAAAACGGTTTCACCATAAGTTTTTTAAAAATTGAGAAAAAAAGTCATCTATACTATAATGGTCATTGTAAACGTATGCAAAGGGGGACTGTTTGATGAAATTGGAAACGCTGCCATCAGTAAAAGGGGACTATCATTTAAATGATTATGAGCAGGCATACAAAGAATTTTCATGGGAGGAAGCAAGAAAAAACTTCTCGTGGTATGAAACAGGAAACATAAATGCAGCCTATGAAGCGATTGACAGACATGCGGATTCGTTTCGTAAGAACAAGGTGGCGCTTCACTACAAAGATTCACAGCGTGATGAAAAGTATACGTTCAGGGATATGAAAATCAACACAAATAAAGCGGGAAATCTATTCAGAGAAAAGGCGCATGTGCAAAAAGGGGATCGCGTATTTATCTTTATGCCAAGATCACCTGAGCTCTATTTTCTTCTGCTTGGCGCAGTCAAAATTGGTGCGATCGTTGGTCCGTTATTTGAGGCATTTATGGAAGGAGCGGTCAAAGACCGTTTAGAAAATAGTGAGGCGAAGGTCATTGTGACAACGCCGGATCTGCTTGAACGAATTCCGTTTGCAGAGCTTCCGAAGCTTGAATCCGTCATCATTGTCGGCGGTGAAAAGGAAGACGTCGATGGCGTTCGGACAATCCATTACGAAGAGGCGTTTGAGCAGGCAGCAAAGGACCTTGAGATTGAATGGATGGATGAAAAAGACGGCTTTCTGCTTCATTACACGTCAGGGTCCACAGGTACGCCAAAAGGTGTGCTGCATGTCCATGGCGCAATGGTGCAGCAAGACCAGACCGGTAAATGGGTGCTTGATCTGAAAGAAGACGACGTCTACTGGTGTACAGCTGACCCAGGCTGGGTAACAGGCACAGTGTACGGCATTTTTTCACCGTGGTTAAATGGGGCGACGAATGTCATTTTAGGCGGCAGGTTTAACCCTGATACGTGGTATGAAACCATTGAATCACTAGGTGTGACCGTTTGGTACAGTGCTCCGACTGCCTTTAGAATGCTGATGGGAGCAGGAGATGACCTCATTCAAAAATATGATCTCAGCTCGCTCCGTCATGTGTTAAGTGTAGGTGAGCCTCTAAATCCAGAAGTCATCCGATGGGGAGACGCTGTATTTGGCAAACGAATTCATGACACTTGGTGGATGACTGAAACCGGTGCACAGCTGATTTGTAATTATCCATGCATGGACATCAAACCAGGTTCAATGGGGAAACCGATTCCAGGCGTAGAAGCTGCGATTGTCGATAATGCCGGAAATGAACTTCCGCCATACCGGATGGGCAACCTCGCCATCAAAAAAGGCTGGCCGTCTATGATGCATACGATCTGGAACAATCCTGAAAAATATGAATCTTACTTTATGCCGGGAGATTGGTATGTTTCAGGAGATTCAGCTTATATGGACGAAGACGGATACTTTTGGTTCCAGGGACGTGTCGATGATGTGATCATGACATCAGGAGAGCGGGTTGGTCCTTTTGAGGTGGAAAGCAAGCTGGTCGAACATCCGGCCATTGCAGAGGCTGGTGTCATTGGAAAACCAGATCCGGTCCGCGGTGAAATTATTAAAGCATTCATTGCGCTCAGAAGCGGTTATGAGCCGACAGATGAGCTGAAAGAAGAGATTCGTACGTTTGTGAAAAAAGGACTCGCTGCACATGCGGCACCGAGAGAAATCGAGTTTAAAGACAAACTACCTAAAACGCGAAGCGGAAAAATTATGAGACGTGTGCTAAAGGCGTGGGAACTGAATTTACCGGCTGGCGACCTATCGACAATGGAAGATTAATTTTTTTCATCAGTTGACTTGATACCAAAAGTATGTTTAAAATGACATTAGTTGAATATGTAAAGGTTTTGACTGAGATTCAGTAGAATTATCTTTCCCTGTCCAAGAGAGCTGACGGCTGGTGCGAGTCAGTACAAAGAGATATTCGAATTACCCTCACGAACCGCTTTTACGAAAAGGAGCATGCATGCTGTCCTGATTAGTGAAAGAACGGATCTGTCCGTTATCAGTGTAAGTGAAAAGATGTGATTTGTTGTCTTTTAAGCAGGGTGGTACCGCGATATATATCGTCCCTTCGTTCATTCGAAGGGGCGTTTTTTATGTTGAATTGTAAAAAAGGAGAATTGGATATGAGTCAATTGATGGAAGAGTTATCGTTCAGAGGATTAATTCAGCAGCAAACAGATGAAGAAGGTTTAACAAAATTATTAGCAGAAGAAAAAATCAAGCTGTACTCCGGCTTTGATCCGACAGCAGACAGCTTGCACATTGGTCATCTATTGCCGATTTTAACATTACGCAGATTCCAGGAAGCGGGCCATCACCCGATTGCCCTTGTTGGCGGCGCGACTGGACTAATCGGCGATCCTAGCTTCAAAAAAGCAGAGCGTTCACTAAACCCTGCAGAAATCGTAGAACAATGGACAGAGAAAATTAAAGGACAGCTGTCGCAATTTCTTGATTTTGAAGCAGACGAGAACCCAGCCGTAATCGTGAATAACTACGACTGGATCAGCCAGATGAATGTCATCACGTTCCTTCGTGATATTGGAAAGAACTTCGGTGTGAACTTCATGCTGGCAAAAGATATCGTCAGCTCGCGTATCGAGACAGGAATTTCGTACACAGAGTTCAGCTACGTCATCCTGCAATCTTTAGACTTCTTAAACCTTTACAGAAATGAAAACTGTAAGCTGCAAATTGGCGGAAGTGACCAGTGGGGAAATATCACATCTGGACTTGAGCTGATTCGTAAGTCTGAAGCAGAAGGGGCAAAAGCATTCGGTCTAACGATGCCGCTTGTCACTAAAGCAGATGGCACGAAGTTCGGTAAAACAGAAGGCGGCGCCATCTGGTTAGATAAAGAAAAAACGTCTCCATATGAGTTCTACCAATTCTGGATCAACACAGATGACCGTGACGTCGTGAAATACTTAAAATACTTTACGTTCTTATCGAAAGAAGAGATCGCATCGTACGAAGAAAAAGTACAAACAGCACCTGAAAAGCGTGAAGCACAGCGCCGTCTAGCAGAGGAAGTCACAACACTTGTACATGGACGTGAATCACTAGAACAGGCTGTCAACATCTCAAATGCGCTATTCAAAGGCGAGATCAAATCTCTTTCAGCCGAAGAAGTCAAAGTAGGCTTTAAAGATGTTCCATCAATGGAGAAAAGCAGTACAGAAGAATTAACACTTGTCGATGTCCTTGTTGAATCAAAGCTGTCTCCATCAAAACGTCAAGCACGTGAAGACATCACAAATGGTGCAGTTTCCATCAACGGAGAGAGACAAACCGATAAAGACTACGTCCTTTCAGCTGAAGATCGAATTGAAAACCAATTTACCGTCTTAAGAAGAGGGAAAAAGAAATACTTCCTTGTGAATTACAAATAAGAACGATGTGCAGCCGGCTGCGATAACCGGCTGCTTTTTTTATGCAAAATGAGAGATGAGTGCTCTTTGAAGAGTCTAATAGACTGTTCAAAGAGACTTTGTCTAGTCTTTTGGCATTGGCGTTGAGAGAGTCAAAGGTGCTTTTTCATTATTTATTTTCTATAAATTGATTGAACAAACAGTGCCTTGTTCACTTTTTTTACATATTTTTCTTGTATAAAATAGAGTCGAATAAGATGAATAAGGGGGAATGAAAGTGATTCGTTTTAAGAAAAGGAGTTTGCAAATTCTTGTTGTGCTTGCATTGGTGATGGGTTCAATGGCCTTCATCCAGCCAAAAGAGATCAGAGCGGCTGAGCATAATCCGGTTGTGATGGTACATGGCATGGGCGGTGCGTCTTATAACTTTGCTTCGATTAAAAGTTACTTGGTATCACAAGGGTGGGATCGAAACCAATTATTTGCTATCGATTTCATAGACAAAACAGGTAATAACCGCAACAATGGTCCGCGTCTATCCAGATTCGTCAAAGATGTGCTAGCCAAAACAGGTGCCAAAAAAGTTGATATTGTGGCTCATAGTATGGGCGGAGCGAACACGTTATACTATATTAAGAATCTAGACGGCGGCGATAAAATAGAAAACGTCGTTACACTTGGTGGAGCGAACGGACTCGTTTCACTCAGAGCATTACCAGGCACCGATCCAAATCAAAAAATCCTTTACACCTCTGTCTATAGCTCAGCCGATCTTATCGTCGTCAACAGCCTCTCGCGTTTAATTGGCGCAAGAAACGTCCTCATTCACGGCGTTGGTCACATCGGTCTATTAGCTTCAAGCCAAGTCAAAGGCTATATCAAAGAAGGGCTGAATGGCGGGGGACAGAATACGAATTAAAAAATGAAAAAAGACAGCGACTTGTGCTGTCTTTTTTTGATGTCATCGGACATATGACAGCTGCTAGATGATGAAAGAAGGTTATAATGGAGGTAAAATGATGACACAAAAACTCAAGCAATATTTTTTAAGATATTTCCTCTATTATCCGTGCTCATTTCTCCTCATCTATTTCATCTGGATGAAGTTTGTTAAATCAGTTCAAATAGGCGAGGTGATGTCCAACTGTATTCAATCATTGGTATCTATTACATCGTTGCCAGTGTGTGGTTTGTTTTTTTGATGCAAAAACAGGCAAAACATCATTAAAAGCATGTACAAATGGATCACCATTCCTTACACTACATGTAGTAAATGAGAATCTACGGAGGTGGGCGTTTGTGCAAAAGAATCAAAAGGCTTTGATCATTGTGGATGTACAGAAGGCGTTCGAGCATGAAAAATGGGGAGAACGAAATAATCTAGATGCAGAGAAAAATATCAGTCGTTTATTGACGTTTTGGAGAGAGAAAGGCTGGACAGTGATTCATATTCAGCATACATCTGACAAGCCGGACTCCTTATTTCATCCGGCAAATGAAGGGCATCTCTTCAAAGATATCGCCAAACCGCTAGATGATGAAATGGTGATACAAAAGAAAGTCAACAGCAGCTTTATTGGCACAAATTTGGAGGAACAACTAAGATCAAACGAGATCGACACTGTTGTAATCGCAGGATTAACAACACCGCACTGCGTATCTACAACAACAAGAATGAGCGGCAATCTAGGCTTTGATACATATCTCATTTCTGATGCATCTGCTGCCTTTGGACTAACAGATCAAAACGGTACATATTATGATCCCGAAATGATTCATCGGCTATCACTTGCTACATTGCATGATGAATTTGCTACTGTCATGACAACAGATCAATTGATTAGTAATTGGATGGTAAAATAAAAGATATCGCTATACGCTTAATAATACTTGAGTGAACCATGGAACAAAAAAATCCTCTGGAATTCTAGGGGATTTTTTTCATGATAGATTATATAGTTTTGGATAGCTTCTTGAGACAGGCTAGTCATCATGAAAAAGTTTAGCGCAAAATACAATCAAATTTTCACAACCAAAAGACTTTTGGAATACTATAGAAATTTATATTTATTCTACGCTTATCTTTATTCTTTGTACGTTTTACTTATCTGCACCTATTTACAGATGTAACATATGAATAATGATAAAGGAGATGAACAACTGATGGGTTGTGATAAGTATAAAAAATGCCCTTATTGTAAACAGAAACTATCAAAATCAAACTGTTGCATCATTTGTGAAACAAAAGTAATTGTAGGGCGACGAGGATTACGGGGATTACGAGGGATTCGAGGAGCTACAGGAGCTACAGGAGTCACTGGACCTACAGGGGCCGCAGAAGCCACCGGAGCTACAGGAGCCACCGGAGCCACTGGTCCAACAGGAGCCACAGGAGATACCGGAGCAATCGGTCCAACAGGTGCTACAGGAGATACCGGAGCGATTGGTCCGACAGGAGCCACGGGAGATATCGGAGCCACTGGAGCAACGGGTGCCACGGGAGATATCGGAGCCACTGGTCCAACAGGAGCCACGGGAGATATCGGAGCCACTGGTCCAACAGGTGCTACAGGAGATACCGGAGCGATTGGTCCAACAGGTGCTACAGGAGATACCGGAGCGACGGGTCCGACAGGAGCCACGGGAGATATCGGAGCCACTGGAGCAACGGGTGCCACGGGAGATATCGGAGCCACTGGTCCAACAGGAGCCACAGGAAATACCGGAGCAATCGGTCCAACAGGGGCTACAGGAGATATCGGAGCGACGGGTCCGACAGGAGCCACGGGAGATATCGGAGCCACCGGAGCAACGGGAGCCACGGGAGATATCGGAGCCACTGGTCCGACAGGGGCTACAGGAGATACGGGAGCGACGGGAGCAATCGGTCCAACAGGGGCTACAGGAGATACGGGAGCAATCGGTCCAACAGGAGCCACGGGAGATATCGGAGCCACTGGTCCAACGGGAGCCACGGGAGATATCGGAGCCACTGGAGCAACTGGAGCAACGGGAGCCACGGGAGATATCGGAGCCACTGGAGCAACGGGTGCCACGGGAGATATCGGAGCCACTGGTCCAACGGGAGCCACGGGAGATATCGGAGCCACTGGAGCAACGGGAGCCACGGGAGATATCGGAGCCACTGGTCCAACGGGTGCCACGGGAGATATCGGAGCCACTGGTCCGACAGGGGCTACAGGAGATACCGGAGCGACCGGTCCAACAGGAGCCACGGGAGTCACAGGTGCAGGGCTAGCTGAATTTGCATATGTATACAATCTAAGTGCTCAAACAGTAGCTTTAGAAGCCCCGGTGATTTTTGACTCAACTGGAATTACTACTCCTGGTATTACACATGCCCCTGGAACTTCTCAAATTATAGTGACCAATCCAGGAAACTATGAGGTTACTTTTTCAGTTTCTGGCGTAGAGCCAAATCAATTCACTCTATTTGTAAATGGAGCTCCTGTGACGAACACAGTTTATGGTTCAGGAGCTGGTACTCAACAGAATAACGGTCAGGCCATCCTCGCTCTAGCAGCGGGTGACACGCTTACTCTTGTAAACCATACTTCTGCAGCAGCAGTTACTCTTCAAACTCTAGCAGGAGGGACCCAAACAAATGTGAACGCTTCTATTATTATTAAAAAATTAGACTAACTTAAATGTTTAGAGGTGCTTTTAGAAGCACTCAAAAGGACCTTTTCATTTGAATATCTTTTTTCAGCCGTTTCTTGGAAGTCTTGCCCGGTGCTCGTCTTGTGCATAGTCTGTTTCCCATTATATGTTTTAAATTCATTTGTTCATACGAGAATACAAACAAAAAACCCTAGACCACCTTGAACAATCAAGGTCTCTAGGGTTTGTTTGATCTCTCTTTAAGAGAGTAATGAAATTAACGAGAGTAGAACTCAACGATTAGTTGTTCGCTGATTTCAGGCGCTAATTCAGAACGCTCTGGAAGACGAGTGAAAGTTCCTTCAAGCTTTTCAGCATCGAAAGAAAGATATTCAGGAACGAAGTTGTTTACTTCAACTGATTCTTTCACAACTGCAAGGTTTTGAGATTTCTCACGAAGAGCAATCGTTTGACCTGGTTTCACAGAGAAAGATGGGATGTCTACACGGCTTCCATCAACAAGGATGTGACCATGGTTGACTAGCTGACGAGCTTGGCGGCGAGTACGAGCAAGGCCAAGACGGTATACTAGGTTGTCAAGGCGAGTTTCAAGAAGAATCATGAAGTTTTCACCTTGTTTACCAGGAAGTTTAGCAGCTTTGTCAAATAGTGTACGGAATTGACGTTCGTTGACACCGTACATGTGACGAAGCTTTTGCTTCTCTTGTAATTGTAAACCGTATTCAGATAGTTTTTTGCGTTGTCCTGGACCATGTGGGCCTGGAGCGTAAGGGCGTTTTTCAAGTTCCTTACCTGTTCCGCTTAATGAAATGCCTAAACGGCGGGAAATCTTCCAACTTGGACCTGTATAGCGAGCCATAATGTGACTCCTCCTTATTTGTTTTTATTTGTGAAAAATAAAAACCGTCTGTTCTTTGTCTTTTCCGTCATTATGTTTTCATGCATCCTCGCTCCAGCAGCAGGGAGTTACAAGATGCACCTTCATATAGAAGGAACAAAATGATACAAAAAAGCCGAACAAAAAGGCTGCCATATTTCACACAAATTCTATTATATGACGCTGGATAGGAGAAGTCAACCTATTTAGAGGCAGACGTGACGCTTCACGTTATGCGAAGAAAAATAAAAAAGCAGACAATGTGCCTGCTTTTTTGCAAGATTACGCATCTGTAGAGATGGATAACGCCTTTTGGAGCACCTCGGTAAATTGAATTAAGTAGGTTTCATCTATTTCACTGAAACGGTCTTTCACGGGGCTGTCAATGTCGAGTACCCCAATGATCTGTCCATTTACCTTGAGCGGAACGACAATTTCAGATTGCGATGCTGCATCACATGCGATATGTCCAGGGAATGCATGCACATCAGCGATACGCTGGACTTCACCTGTTGCAAACGCAGTACCGCAAACGCCTTTTCCAGACGGGATGCGCACACATGCAGGCAGTCCGTTAAACGGTCCGAGCACAAGCTCGCCCCCTTTAGCCAAATAAAATCCAGCCCAATTGACCTCTGGGAGTGAATGATACAATAGCGCCGCAGCATTTGCCAAATTGGCAATCAGATCAGGCTCACCATCTGTAATGGCTTCTACCTGTTTAACAAGCAATTGATAGTCTTTTGATGGATCGCCAGACTGTTTTTCGACATGAAACATGAAAATCTCCTACTTTCTATCTCAAAAATACATAACTTGCGTCTCGCATGTGGGATTTGTCGAGCAATTGTAAAAGGAACTTCCGCCTTCATCTTGAAGTATGTACACATGAAGAGGGGTGAGCGGATGAAAACATCAACAACCGTGCAAACAAAAGACCGTATTATTGAAGCTTCCATCAGACTTTTTAACCAAAAAGGATTTTCTGGAACCTCTGTCCGTGAGATTGCGAAGGAAGCAAACGTCAACGTTGCCCACATATCTTATTACTTTCAAGGAAAAGGAGGGCTGCTTGAGCAGCTTGTATCCGATTTTTATGAAGGCTATATTCACATGATTGAATCACATATCCATCACATGGAAACTCGTCACGCAAAAGAATGTTTACTTCATGTGGTTTTTGATATTTTATCTTATCAGCACAAGCACCGTCAATTAACCCGTTTCGTTTATCGAGAGGTGACGATTGATTCGACGCTCATTAGAGAAATTATGTCGACCTATTTAACAAAAGAAAAATATTTGTTTCAGCTCATTATTGAAAAAGGAAAAAGCACCCATGTGATTTGTGAGCAGCTCTCACTCTCATCGTTTATGATTCAACTGAAATCACTACTCATGATGCCCTATTTACAGCCGCAATATTTAACGGAGGTGCTTTATTTGAATCCAAATGAGCCTTATTTCTATCAAATGTATTTTAAAGAACTAAGCCGCTCGCTTCATCATTTACTAGAACCAAAAAAGCCGGCATTAGATTCTCACTTAAAACTCATGATGTCTTCGAATTGATCATAAGCATATCCGAGATCTTCCGCTTGATGGGCATCAGACCCGAATATGAGCGGAATTTTTTTCTGTTTTGCAAGATCAATCATCCATTGATCTAAATAGATACTTCTGGCATATGTTTTACGAAGACCTGATGTATTAAAATCTAAGGACATGCCTTTTTTTGCCGTTTCTTCAAGACAAAGGGTGACCTTTTGACAAAGTTCAGGCGGCATCTCAAATGGGAAAAGCTGTTTGAATTTCTGCACAAGGGTGATATGACCGATTCTCTTTGGCTTATAGCGACCTAAAGATGATAGAATAGAAGAATGAATTTGGTCATAGTAGCTTTGATAGACCTGTTCGATGCTGCCATAGGCGCTTATTAGCTGCTTGAAGGCATGCTCGTCAAAATCAAGGCAAATATAATCATCGCCAGCAGGAAGAAAGTGAACAGATAAAATGCTATCGTCTAGTTCTGGACCATAGCAGTCTAAAAAGGCACTTGTTTCCTCTTCATACTCTTTGATATAGTCAACCTCAAGCCCAGTTTTTACTATTAATTGGCCTTTGTATTCCTGTTTCAGCTGATCCAATTTCGTTATATACGAGTCAAGTTCTTGGAGCTTCATGGCACTATCCTGCTCTGGTGTTGGATCTCGAAACGATGGAGGCAGAGGGGCATGCTCGGTAAAGGTTATGGAATCAAATCCCTTTTTGATGGCTTTTTCAATATAAGAATGAAATGAATCAAGCGAGCCGTGCGGGCAAAACGGTGTATGTAGATGTGCATCCTGCTTCAGCATGTCGTCACCTCTTGTCGATATTTTGAAAAACGTGATGTTTATCAGCGAAAATAATGAAAAATCATGACCAAAAATGCTGGTTACATGGTATCATAATAACAATGAAAACGACAGCTTCCGCATACATAAAAGCAGGTCACATGGATACGTGTGATCAAATGATAGAAAGCGCTCAAATACTTTCTTGAAAAACATACATAAAACCGTGAATGGATGGTATTGGAAAACATACGATCCTGTTTATAAAAAGACAAATGCAAAGCGGACACGAAAGGGTTCTCAGGTCTACTCGGGACACTTTTACCCTGACATCACTTAGATCACAACAAGGGGGCTCATTATGGAGTTTATCATCGGTTTAATTGTCATTTTGCTTGCTTTGTTTTCAGTCGGTTATTTCCTGCGAAAAAATATATATAAAGAGATTGACCGATTGGAAGCATGGAAAATTGAAATTTTAAACAGATCAATTGTAGAAGAAATTTCAAAAATCAAACATTTAAAAATGACCGGAGAAACAGAGCAATTTTTTGAAAGATGGCGTGCAGAGTGGGACGATATCGTCACAGCCCATCTTCCAAAGGTAGAGGAGCTATTATATGATGCAGAAGAGTATTCTGATAAATATCGATTCTCCAAAGCCAAGCAGGTTCTTACGCACATTGAGGACTTGCTGAGTGCTGCTGATTCGAACATTGAAGACATTTTAAAAGAAATTGCAGACCTTGTCACAAGCGAGGAGCAAAATCGCAAGGACATTGAAAAGGTCAAAGAGCAATATCAAACAGTTCGAAAAAATCTGCTTGCGTACAGCCATTTATATGGCACCCTTTATGACAAAATGGAGCAGGACTTAGATGAGGCCTGGGAAGGGATCAAGCAGTACGAGGAAGAAACAGAAAACGGAAACTACATGAAGGCAAGAAAGATTTTGCTTGAGCAAGACCGCAGACTCGACCAGCTTCAACTATATATCAATGATGTACCAAAGCTTATTGCAGACTGCAAACAAACCGTACCAGGTCAGCTGACGAAGCTGAAAGACGGATATCAAGAAATGACAGAAAAAGGCTACAAGCTGGAGCACATCCAGATCACGAAAGAGCTGGAGACTTTAAACAAACAGCTTACGAGAGCGGAAAAATTGCTCATTGATGAACTCAATTTAGAAGAGGCATCAAGCATTCTGCAAATGATCAATGATGCGATTGAGACGCTGTATGATCAGCTGGAGGCGGAAGTAGAAGCAGGTCAGGAAATCAAAAGCAAAATGCCTGAGCTCACAGAAGCATTCGAGAAGCTTGAACAAGATCACACACAAACAAAGGCAGAAACGGCTCTTGTGAAAGAAAGCTACAAGCTGACAGCAGGAGAGCTCGATCAACAGAAAGCATTCGAAAAACGTTTAGAAGAAATTGAAAAGCTGATGAAACAAATCCGCGAGAAGCTTGATCGTGACCACGTGGCATATTCATTATTAATGGATGAAATCAATCAGCTGGAGACCTTTATCGATGATGCAAAAGCATTGCATGACACATTTAAAGGTCATCTACAATCATTAAGAAAAGAAGAATTACAAGCGAGAGAAACACTGGCTGAGCTCAAAACCATGCTGACAGATACAGTCCGCCAGCTGCATAAAAGCAATATCCCAGGTGTACCTGCTGAGATGAAAGAGCGGGCTGAAAAAGCGCAGGAGATGATCCAGCAAGTGCATGAGCAGCTGGAAAACCTGCCGCTCAACATGCCGGCAGTGAATCAACAATTAAAAGAAGCCTCTGACACAGTCAGAAATGTTGCGGATGAGACAGAAGAAATGCTCAGTAAAGTGGACCAAATTGAACGAATCATTCAATACGGCAATCGTTTTAGAAGCCAAAACCATATTCTTTCAGAACAACTAAAAGAGGCAGAACGAAGATTCTATGCCTACGATTACAACGGATCATTTGATATAGCAGCAGCGGCTGTTGAAAAAACATCACCCGGAGCTGTCCAAAAGCTGTTAGCTCAGCAAGAAAAAGAGTATCAGCACCAATAAAAAAGCTGAAGTCCATTTACAGGACTTCAGCTTTTTTCTGTTAAGATGCTTGTTTCTCCCGCTTTTGGGAAGCAGAAGAAGTGAAAAGAGAAAGAACGAACCCAATGACCACTCCGAAAATAGCAGGAACAACCCAGCCAATACCAAGGTCATATAAAGGTAATATCGTTTGAAAGAGATCCTCCACTGGTCCAATCGGGAGTTTCGCTGCTACTAAGCCGTCAAACAAACTGACGCAGCCAGTTAAAATCAAAGTAAGGACATAAACAGGTCTTCTTTGACCAAGCCATTTATCTGCCAGCGATAACACAATGATGACAATCGCTAGCGGATAAATCGCAGTTAAAACCGGTACAGAGAAAGCGATAATGTGAGCAAGTCCAAAATTTGAAATGATAAAACTAAATAATGTCACTAGTGTTACGACCATTTTATAAGAAAGTTTAGGTAATAAATTTGAGAAATACTCTCCGCATGATGTAACGAGACCGATACTTGTTGTTAAACAAGCAACCGTAATCGCGGCACCCAACACAATATTTCCTAAACTGCCAAATAGGAATTGAGAAGACTGAGCCAAGATTTTACTGCCATCTCCAACAAAACCAATGGCGTGTGTACTTGAAGCGCCTAAATAAGCAAGAGATAGATAAACAAATGTTAATCCGCAAGCTGCAATCAGACCCGCTTTGATACAAGCAGAAGTCAGTGCCTTTTTACTTGTCACACCGCGTCCTTTAATGGCGTTGATAACAACAACCCCAAACACAATAGAAGCAAGAGCATCCATTGTTTTATAGCCCTCTAGAAATCCTTTGAAAAATGATCCGCTGCTATAGGATACATCAGGTGTGCCAACGGCGCCCATCGGCGTTAAAATGGCTTTGACAATAATAATAAAAATAATCGTAAATTTAATTGGTGTTAACACTTTCCCTACACGATCCACAATCTTCGTTGGATTTAGAGCAAGATAATATGTAATACCAAAAAAGACAAGTGTGAATAAAAGAAGTGAGAGCCAAGCTGGTACACCTGCTAAAAAGGGTAATGCACCAATTTCATATGAAACCGTTCCTGTACGAGGAATAGCGAAAAGCGGCCCAATAGATAAATATAAAATGACGGTAAACGCTGTTCCAAAAGCTGGGTGAGCTTTATCAGCTAATCCTTTCGCATCTCGACCTGTTAAAGCGATCGCAATAATCCCTAGAAGAGGTAAACCGACACCTGTTAATAAAAATCCGCCCATTGCTTTCCACACATTTTGCCCAGCATATTGCCCAAGCTCTGGTGGATAAATCATATTTCCGGCGCCGAAGAATAGAGCAAATAACATAAAACCGATAATAACTGTATCTTTCGTCGACAAAGTTGCCTTCATTGCATTTAAAGCCTCCATTATTATGTTGAAATATTCTGTTAATTAGTTGCTAAGTAACCGTTCATCATTAACATTCACTAATTATAAAGGATGTACGCCTGATGTCAACATGTGTTTTCGTACAAAAGTCATGAATTTTTCTATTTTAGTATATGGAGAACAATAAAAAACATCCCCTTCCAATGAAGAAGGGGATGTTTCGGTTTATGACTATGAGGCGAGCTGTTTGGGCGGGCTGGTAAACATCGAAATAAGTAAACCAACCACAGCACCGATAATAGCTGGTAAGATCCAGCCAATGCCTAAATCGTAAAACGGTACGATTGAATCTAAGATGTCAGGCAAGTCACCGAGGTTCACTTTGGCAGCTAATAATCCATCAATGATGGCAAAGAAACCAGTAAAGATAAGAGATACGATATAAATGAGTCTTCTTCCGTTAATCCAGCGATCAAGGAATGACAATAAAATAATGACAATTGCCAGTGGATAGATTGTCACAAGAACTGGAACAGATAGAGAGATAATTTGTGCCAAACCAAGGTTTGCAACCAGTGTACTAAATAAAGAAACAATTAGAACGACTGTGCGATAAGAAAGGCTAGGGATGAGCTTTGAAAAATATTCCCCACAGGATGAAATAAGTCCAACACTAGTCGTTAAACAAGCGAATAAAATGGCTGCGCCAAGTACAATGTTTCCAGCAGAACCGAATAAAAAGTTGGCAGAAAGTGAAAGCAGTTTGCCGCCGTCATTTGCTCCAACCATTCCCGTCGCATCGGGACTTGAAGCACCCACATAAGCAAGTGAAATGTACACCAATGCCAGCCCAACAGCTGCCACGAGTCCTGCTTTAATACAAGCCGCTGCAAGAGATTTACGCTCCGTGATGCCTCTTTCCTTAACAGCCGTCACCACGACGATCCCAAATACGATAGAAGCAAGAGCATCCATTGTTTTATAGCCTTCTAAAAATCCAGTGAAGAGCGGGTTTGCTTCATATGTTGCATCAGGAGCACCGATCATTCCCATTGGCGTAGCAATGGCTTTAATGACAATAATGGCAATAACAGTTAATAAGATCGGTGTCAAAATTTTACCAATTCGATCAACCAGCTTTGAAGGATTTAAAGCAAGCAGGTATGAAATAGTGAAAAACACAACGGTAAAGATGAATAGTGGTACCCATGAAGTGGACTGTGCCCCTGACAGAAATGGAGCTAATCCTATCTCGTATGAAACCGTACCAGTTCGCGGAATAGCGAAAAATGGTCCGATGGATAAATACAGAATAACGGTGAAGATGGTCCCGAATTTTGGGTGCGCTTTATCCGCAAGGCCTTTTGCACCGGTACCTGTAAGGGCGACTGCAATCACCCCTAGAAGCGGAAGACCTACTCCTGTGAGTAAAAATCCACCGATGGCAAGCCATACATTCTCACCCGCATATTGTCCAAGAACAGGTGGGAAAATCATATTTCCTGCGCCAAAGAATAATGCAAAAAGCATTAGACCAATGGCTAGCGTCTCTTTTATACTTAAACTATTTTTCAAAATAGTTCCTCCTTAATCAGTGTAGTGTGTCAAATTAAAATATTCTGACAATTTAGATGATCGTGTGACAATTGCACTATGGATGATATAGTGAAAATGAAAAGTTGTCAACTGCCATTTTCAGAAAATTCTCTGTCTGACTTCATTATGGTAACATATAAATGCATTTATTTTTTAAGCTTTTTGTAAGGAGTTACAATATGATCTATCTTGATAATAGTGCAACAACCAAGCCTTATCCAGAGGTTTTACAAGTATATCAGCAAGTGAGTGAGCGTTTTTTTGGTAATCCGTCTTCGCTTCATCAGCTCGGAATTGATGCCAGCCGGCTGCTAAGTGAAACGAGAAAACAAATGCTTCACTATACAGGATTGAAACAATATGAGATTATTTTCACTTCTGGCGCAACAGAAGCAAATAACATTGCCATTAAAGGAGCAGCTCTAGCCAAAATGAACCGGGGGAAACATATTGTGACAACAGCAATTGAACACCCCTCTGTCATCGAATCGTTTGAACAGCTGAAGGCTTTATTTGGTTTTGATATCTCCTATATTCAAGTAAATGAGCATGGCCATGCTGATATGAATCATTTAAAAGAAGTGCTACGCCCTGATACAGTACTGGTCAGCATGATGCATGTCAATAACGAAACGGGTGCCATCCAGCCGATTGAAGAAGCTGCTGGCATCATTCGTGAGCATGCCGAAAATGCCCTTTTTCATGTCGACGGGGTCCAGGGAATGTGCAGAGTAGCACTTAATAAACAGCTGGATGTGGATCTTTTGACGATATCTGGCCACAAAATTCATGGCTTAAAAGGGACAGGAGCGCTCTTTTTAAAAAAAGATGTTGTGCTTGCCCCTTTCATCACAGGAGGGGAGCAGGAATTAGGACTACGGTCAGGTACTGAAAACCCTGCTGGTGCTGTCAGCTTAGCAAAAGCCATGAAACAATCATTCGAACGGCTGAAAAATTATCATGATGAAATGCTTAACTTAAAAACGCAGCTGCAAAAACAGCTTGGAGAAATAGAAGGTATTGTCATCAACACACCGCTGACGCAAAGTGCGCCGCACATTGTGAATTTTTCAGTGCCAGGTATTCAAATCGAGGTTCTTCTCCATATGCTTGAAAAAGAAGGCATGTATGTCTCGACAACCTCTGCCTGCTCAGCCAAGAAAAAAGAGCCAAGTCGTGTGCTGCTAGCGATGGGGAAAGCAGAAGAAGTGGCCAAAAGCAGTATGAGAATCAGTTTGACATTTGGACAAGGACCAGAGCTAGCGCCGCAAATCATCACATCGATCGCACAAAGTGTAAAAAAACTAAAAGGAATGAGATAACAGCATGAAATATGATCATATTTTAGTCCGTTTTGGTGAGATCTCAACAAAAGGGAAGAATAGAAAGAAATTTATTGAAAAACTAAGACAGCATATCCGATTTGTATTAAAAGATTTTGATGCATTAAAGTACGCATCTGACAGAGACCGCATCACGATCATGCTGAACGGAGAAGACCCTGAACCGATTTCAGAACAGCTTAAAGGTGTATTTGGCATACAAAGCTTTAGTCTTGCGGTGAAATGTGAGACAAATCTCGATGCCATCAAAGAAGCGTCACTCACAGCGGTACAGGAAGTATATGAACAAGGAAATACATTTAAGGTCTCAACGAAACGTTCTTATAAACAATTTGAACTTGATTCAAATGAAATGAACCGCGAAATTGGCGGATATGTGCTGAAGAATACGGAAAACTTAACGGTCAATGTCAAACAGCCGGATGTACATTTGCGCATTGAAATAAGAGAACATGCGACGTATATTACATTTAAAGATGTCAAGGGTGCAGGCGGCCTGCCGGTTGGTTCAAGCGGAAGAGCGATGCTCATGCTTTCAGGCGGCTTTGACAGCCCAGTTGCCGGCTATCAAGCAATGAAACGCGGAATTCAAATTGAGGCTGTACATTTTTTTAGTCCCCCATATACAAGTGAACGTGCCAAGCAAAAGGTCATTGATCTTACAGAATGCTTAGCAGCATATGGAGGCGAAGTGAAGCTTCACATCGTTCCTTTTACAAAAATTCAAGAGCTGATTCACAAACAAGTACCTGAAAACTATACGATGACATCTACAAGAAGAATGATGCTGAAAATAGCTGATAAAATAAGAGCGAAGCGTGATGCTCTTGCGATTATTACGGGTGAAAGCCTTGGACAAGTCGCAAGTCAGACACTGGAAAGCATGTATGCGATTAACCATGTGACCAATACACCAATCATTCGACCGCTCATTGCTGTTGATAAAAATGACATTATTGATGAAGCGAGACGAATTGGCACTTACGAGACAAGTATTCAGCCTTTCGAGGATTGCTGCACGATCTTTACGCCGCCATCTCCTAAAACAAAACCAAAGCTTGAGAAAGTAGAACGCTACGAAAGCTTTGCTGATTTCGAGCCGATGCTCGACGAGGCAGTGGATCAAATGGAAACGATCATCGTCACAAATGAGAAGAAAGCGGCAGACGAATTCGCTGATTTATTCTAAAATAAAAATTTCATAATAATTACCATAAAATCAATCGCATGAAGTCATGTGTTTCTACACATTCTATATTCACAAGGAGGTGAGAACACATGGCTCAACAAAACAGACAAAGCAGTTCTAACCAATTACTAGTACCAGGCGCTGCACAAGCAATCGACCAAATGAAGTACGAAATCGCTTCTGAATTCGGTGTAAACCTTGGTGCAGAAACAACATCTCGCGCTAACGGATCAGTTGGTGGAGAAATCACTAAGCGTCTTGTATCTTACGCTCAACAACATATGGGTGGCGGATCTTTCTAAGACACACAATTAAAAAGTTATGGCTTAGGAGCGGGATCATTCCCGCTCTTTTCTTTTTGTACATAAAAATAGTTTGAATATTTCTGAAAAAGAAGACGAATGAAAAAAATTATGGCATAATACTAGGAGTAGGTCCTAATTCAAGCATTTTTCAGTTATGAGTGTTAGAATAGGTAAATTGAAACATGTTTCGTTTCATAGAAAGAGGCTAAAAGGAGCTGTACCATGAAAAGAGAAGACTTAATTGCACCAGAACAATATAACTTAGTCAGTGAGATTGAAGCGTTCAGTCATGACAAGGAGAAAATGGCCCTGCACTGGCAGGATGGAAATGGCCACGAAGCGCATGTGACGTATGCAGCTTTAGTGGAAGAAGCAAATAAAATTGGTCATGTATTATTAAATGCAGGCTTTAAAAAAGGCGATAAAATCATTGTGATGGTGCCGCGCATGCTAGAGGCATACAGCATTTATTTAGCAATTTTGAAAACAGGAATGGTCGTCATTCCTTGTTCAGAAATGCTGCGTGCAAAAGATTTAGATTACCGAATTGAACATGCAGAAGCAAAGGGAGCGATTGTTTACTCTTCATTCATTCAATCGTTCGACGGAACCAATCAGCCAAACGATTTTAAAACATTCTCAATCGGTGAAAACGATCATGGCTGGACAAATATTCTAGCGCAAAAGGATCAACAATCAAGTGAGCTGCAAATGGCTCCAACAACACGTACAGACATGGCGTTCTTATCCTATACATCTGGTACGACAGGTCATCCAAAAGGGGTTGTTCATACACACGGATGGGCGTATGCACATTTACGCACAGCTGCCAAAGCATGGCTCTCTATTAATGAGGGAGATAAAGTATGGGCGACAGCAGGGCCAGGCTGGCAAAAATGGGTGTGGAGCCCTCTCTTATCTGTGTTAGGAAGTGGCGCAGAAGGCTTTGTATACGGAGGGAAATTCAATCCAAATACGTACTTAGAGCTGCTTCAAAAAAATGAAATCAATGTCCTATGCTGTACGCCGACAGAATATCGTTTTATGGCGAAAGTAGATGACTTGAGTCAGTACGAGCTGCCAAAGCTGCATAGTGCCGTTTCTGCGGGAGAGCCGTTGAACCGTGAAGTCATTGATACATTCAAAAAGCATTTTGATATAGAAGTACGAGATGGCTATGGCCAAACAGAAAGCACACTGCTCGTAGGGGTGCTAAAAGGAATGGACATCAAGCCAGGCAGTATGGGAAAACCAACACCTGGCAACGAAGTCGAGATCATTGATGAGGACGGCAGCGTATGCGCTCCTGGAGAAGTTGGTGACATTGCGGTCCATCTCGAAACGCCGGCGCTATTTAAGGAATACTACAAAGATGAAGAGCGTACAAAAGCGCAGCGCCGCGGAAATTACTTTATTACCGGTGACCGCGCGAAAAAAGACGAAGATGGGTACTTCTGGTTTGAAAGCCGCAGAGATGATATCATCGTCAGCTCAGGCTATACCATTGGGCCGTTTGAAGTAGAAGATGCACTGATTAAACACCCAGCAGTCAAAGAATGTGCGGTTGTGGCTAGTCCAGATGAAATCAGAGGATCAATTGTGAAGGCATATGTCGTCCTGCGTGATGGATCAGCACAAAGTGATGAGCTGATCAAAGAGCTGCAGACACATGTGAAAAACACAACAGCACCTTACAAATACCCAAGAGAAATTGAATTCATTGACGAACTGCCAAAAACACCGTCAGCGAAAATCCGCCGTGTCGAGCTGAGAGAAAGAGAGCTTGCACGAAAAGGATCATGATGAATAAACGAAAAGCGTTTGGATGGAAGCATCCAGCGCTTTTTTTTACGGAAAATCAAATCCGCTGGAAGCGGTCATGATGTTCTATGATAAAATGTGTAAGAATTGCTGGAAAAGGAGAATGTTAGAAGATGTTCATTGCCATCATTCATGGAATTGTGCTTGCCTTTGGTCTCATTTTACCATTGGGCGCACAAAATGTATTTGTGTTTCAGCAAGGAGCGCTTCAGCCGCGATTATATCAGGCCTTACCTGTCGTTATCACTGCTGCTCTTTGTGACACACTATTAATTGCATTAGCTGTCATTGGTGTTTCAGTTGTGGTGTTCACCATTCCTGTACTGCAAATCGGCCTTTATATTATTGTGTTTTGTTTTTTAGTTTATATGGGATGGTCCGTGTGGAACACAAGCTCATCATCAGGTGATAAAGAGAAGCAGGAATTCATGCCTGCGAGAAAGCAAATTGTCTTTGCCTGTTCAGTTTCACTTTTAAATCCCCACGCCATTCTTGATACAATTGGTGTGATTGGAACAAATTCGCTTCAATATAGCGGGGCAGAAAAACTGGCATTTACACTCGCCTGTATCATCGTGTCCTGGTTATGGTTTATTGGGCTCGCTTTTTTAGGGAAGATGCTAGGGAAGTTAGATACAAACGGCGAGTGGATGAACCGTATCAATAAAGCTTCAGCGGTCATGATCTGGCTTGTCGCGTTATACATTGCGTATCAATTGATTGTATAAAGGTTCATAGAGAAAAAAGCGAGAAGCGTCTGGGCGGATTAGAGCCCGCGCTTTTTTGTATTTTGAAGTTTAGCAACCTTTGCATGAGCGTATCTCCCATGCTTTCCTCATGAGGTCATTTTTTGAAAATCGTTTGATTTAATAGGCGGAGAGCTTGTACGATGTCATCCATTTGTTCTGTATCTGTGGAAGATAGGCTGTCTAATAGCATCCTTTCGATATGCTGGAAAGCATCGTTCATACAAGCGCGGCCTTTGTCAGACAGCATGATCACATGCTTTCGCTTATCATCTTTGTCTTCCTTTTTATCTATAAATTGTTTTTCGTGCAGTTTTTTTAGTTCTCTGCTGACATTTGGAAGAGACATGTGCTGACAGTCGGCAATTTCACTAGGCGTAAGCGGTTCGCTGACAGCTAGCTGCTCTAGAATTAAGTATTGTAAGGTCGTTAGGTCAACTGGTTTGACTTTGCTCATCAGGGCGTGCTTCAGCTCTGAAAAAGTAGAAGCAAATGCTACGAATTCCTTGAAGAAATGGGGATGCTTCATGTTTATCACCTCTTATGTAACATACCAAAATTATTATCAAAAAACAATTATCATTTGACAACTAATTAAGAGGGGTATATCATTTAGTTATCAAATGATAACAAAAGGAGACAACACATGAATCTACTCATTATTTATACTCACCCTCATCACAATAGTTTAAATGGTGCTTTTTTAAAAGAAATTATGAAAGGCAGTGAAGAAAATCCACTGGTTCATGAAGTGAAAATTATCGATTTATACAAAGAAGAATTTGATCCTGTGCTGATTTTTAATGAAGAGAAAAAAAGGCGTGATATGCATAAGGACCCTGACATTCGGGTGTATCAGGAAAAGATCAAATGGGCAGATAAAATCGTGTTCGTTTATCCCATTTGGTGGGGGCGGCCGCCAGCCATGCTGCTTGGCTTTATTGACCGCATGTTTGCTGCTAATTTTGCTTACCGTCAAACAGGCGGGCTGCTTCCAGAAGGACTGTTAAAAAGAAAAAGTGCTGTTTGTGTATCGACAATGCAAGGGCCAACCAATTACCCTTTATTCTTTTTGCAAAATGCACACAAGATGTTAATGAAAAGAGCCCTCTTACAATATGTCGGAATCAAACCTGTGAAGTTTTTTGAGTTCGGCATGATGGAAAGTCCAAAAGGGAAACATGAGGCTAAATTAAATCGTATTTACAACTATTTCAAAAAAATCAGCTCATAAAACAGTTGGTGAAGTCACTTTTCTTCTAATTCGATCCTTTTATGTTTTAAAATGACAGTGAGGGTGGGGGAACTCTTCCTCGTCATTTGAAAAGGGGGATATGGATGAAGAAAACATTGTTTAAAGATGCAGCGATTTTAACACTTGATCCAACTTTAGGTTTTTTAGAAAAGGGAGATTTATTAATTGAAGGGACACACATTTTAGAGGTCGGACCTTTAATTGAAGCAAATGATGCTGACATTGTCGATGCGTCCGATATGGTGATCATGCCAGGGCTTGTGGATACACATCGTCATGTGTGGCAGTCTGTCATCAGAGGCATAGGCACAGATTGGTCTTTGCAGACATATTTGAGCAAAATCTATTATGGTAACTATGGTGCGATGAGACGCCCATCCGATGATCGAATCGCAAATTATTTAGGGGCATTAGAGGCGTTAGATGCAGGAGTGACCACATGTTTAGACTGGACGATGATCAATTCAATGGATCATACAGAAGAGCTCATCGGAGGATTAAAAGATGCGGGCATTCGAGCTGTTTTTGCTTTTGGCTCTTCTGGAGATGCTGAGTATTGGGATAGGGAGAGCACGCTCACCAATATGGAGGACGCAGCACGCGTGAAAAAAGCGCATTTTCAATCATCAGATCAGCTCTTGACGATGGGGCTTGCGATTCGTGGACCAGAGTTTTCCTCATGGGAGACTTCAGTATTTGAAATTGAAACAGCCCGGTCTCTAGATGCTTTATGCAGTATGCACATTGGCTTTGGGAATTGGGGAGCGGAGGATCGTTCGATTGAGCGGCTTCACAAAGCAGGGTTACTCGCACCTGACCTCAACATGGTGCATATCAATGCAATCGATGCGGATCAAATGAAGATGCTGGCAGACAGCGGAAGCTCCATATCTATTACACCTGAAATTGAGATGATGATGGGTCACGGTTATCCTGTAACAGGACTTGCGATTGAACAAGGTGTTCTTCCAACGCTCGGTGTAGATGTGGTAACAGCGACAGGCGGAGATTTGTTTGCTCAAATGAAATTCGGACTTCAGGCAGAGCGCGCGCTTCAAAATCAATCATTGCTGATGGAGGGAATCATGCCAGGACCTGAACTTGGGATTTCTGCTCATCAAATGCTTGAAGCTGCAACGATCAATGGGGCTCGTGCATTACAGCTTGATCATAAAATTGGCTCGCTCACACCTGGAAAAGAAGCTGATTTCATCCTGATCGACCGGACAAGCATGAATCTTCTGCCGATGACAGATCCGGCTGGAGCGGTTGTCCAAACGGCACATCCTTCAAATGTTGATTCTGTCTATGTGGCTGGAAAAGCAGTGAAACGAAGCGGAAAGCTTGTTGGTGTGAACCTAGAAGAGGTCAAACGCAAAGCTTATGCGGCAAGAGATCATATTCTATCGCACAAGTTTGAATCAACTCCATCATAAACAAACATATCCCCATAGACAGCGGCCTATGGGGAATAGATTACAAGGATTCTTTAATGACCTTTTTGTAATACTGGACAGATAGGAATCCGAAGACAGAATATAAAACCGTATAAATCGACATGACGATGAGCATTGGTGTCCACAGTTCACCGCCGAATAAAAACCAGCCAGACTGTACTGCAAAGTAGCTGTGCAGCAATCCGATGATGAGCGGAATCCCAAAGTTAAATAGCTGTTTGAGCCGAATGCCTTTTAATAGATCTTTCTCTGTAAAGCCAAGCTTACGTAAGATCGTGTACGAGCTTTGTTCTTCTTCACTTTCATTCATCTGTTTGAAGTATAAAATACAGCCTGATGTCACAAGGAAGCTTAGACCTAAAAATCCAACCACAAACATCATCAGTCCCATTGTTTGCTTTTGCTGCTGAGCTGAAGCTAATTGAGACATGCTGTCGTCACCTAGTTTTAAAGATGTAAACACATCATTGGCTTGTTCAAGGTTTTTAACATCTTTTATATTGACCGCGTTATATTGATTATTCTCAAGCTGCAGTTTAGGATCTTTCTGCTGGTCAAGCTTCTCAAAGACATTTTGACTGACGACGGCAACAGGCAGACCGCCAAAAGTGAATTTGTAAGAGATGATGTAATCTTTCTTCATATCAATGACTTTTAAATCAAGCGGCTTCTTGATGAGAAGTTTCACATCACCTGAGCTTTGAATCGGCATGAATTTCTTCAATAAATCACTGTAGCCGCTTAAGATGACTTCGTTGTTTTCCACATGAATATTAGGTGCATTTTTCTCACTGATCACAGGCAGTGTCAAGACTCCTGGATCCTTTTTCAAACTTTGTAATTCCGAATCCATGATCTTATGTGCATCAAAATCCGCTTGGATGACCTTGAACTGCTTTTTTTCATACGCAATATGTTTGTCAGAAAGTGCACGAGTGAAGGTATCGGCTTCTTTCTCTGAGCCCATGACAAAATGTGATGGAATCTGTTGTTCAGCGGTTTTTTCTGCTGAGTAATAGGAAATGTAGCTTAAAGATAACAACCCGATGGCAAGAGCAGATACGGTTGTAATAATCGTTAAAAGCAGTGCATTTGATTTTAATCGGAACATAATAGATGACAAAGACAGGACTTCATGAATGGCGAGATAGCCATTTTTTCTTTTTCGTACAATATTGGCAATGAAAGAAACAGAGCCTTTATAAAAGAGAAAGGTACCGATAATGACAGAGGCTAGAATATAAATCATTGCTGAAAATAACTCAAGCATGGACGTATATGAGCCGCTAAAAAGCTGAGAAGAAATATAATAGCCTGAGCTGATCAAGACAATACCGAAAACCCCAATGATGATTTCAAACACAGAGATCTTTTTCACACGCTGCTCTGTAGAAGACGTGGTTCTAAACAAAGATAAAATTGTCTGTTTACTAATAAACCGTCTATTTCTTAACATAATTAATCCATAGATGATGAAAAAGACAATGAGCGTTTGCAGAAGGGCCATGCCTGAAAAATGCAGATGGGCGATGGCATTAACGCCTGTTACTTTAAATAGCACCATCAGCATGAGCTTTGAACCGATAAATCCAGCTATGATACCAACAGCCATTGAGAACACATATAGGATGAAATTTTCTGCATTGAGCAGTTTGGCAATTTTTTGTTTCGTCATGCCAATGAGCTGCAGGAGACCTATTTCTTTCCCTCGGCGTTTAATAAAAATGCTGTTCGCATATAACAGGAAGATTCCAACAATGGCAATGAGCAGTACCGAAGCGGCTTTAATCGACGCACCGCCTTTAATGGACCCTTTTACATCATCAAGTGCTGGTGAGTACTGCAAGGTGACAAAAGAAAAATAGAGCGCCACACTAAATACAAGAGCGAACACGTATAAGTAGTAATTCTTCAAATTTTTCTTCAGGTTTCGGAAGACGAGCTGATTAATGTTCATGCTTCACACCGCCTAAGACACCTTGCGTTTTCATAATATCCTCGAAAAACATCTTTCTCTCTAAAGCACCTTTATTCAACTGAGTATAGATTTGTCCGTCCTTGATAAAAATGACGCGTCTTGAATAGCTGGCTGCGACAGGATCATGTGTCACCATGACTATGGTCGCTTTTCGTTTGCGATTGAAATCTTGCAGCTTATTGAGTAGATCAGATGCAGATTTGGAATCAAGCGCTCCGGTAGGTTCATCCGCAAAAATCAGACTCGGCTCATGAATGAAGGCGCGAACTGCTGATGTCCGCTGCTTTTGTCCACCAGAGAGTTCATTCGGATATTTGTCTCTTAATTCATAGATGCCCATGTCCTCCGCGAGCTGTTGAAAACGTTCAAAAGCTTCTTTTTTCGGCGTTTTGGAGATGGATAATGGCAAGAGGATGTTCTCTTTGACCGTGAGTGTATCAAGTAAGTTATAATCCTGAAAGACAAAGCCAAGCTGCTTTTTTCTAAATTCTGCGAGCTGCTGATCCTTCATTTGTGTCATCTCAACATCTGCAATACGAATCGATCCGCTGGACACATGATCGATCGAGGACAATACGTTCAGAAGGGTTGTTTTCCCCGAACCTGATGGCCCCATAATGCTGACAAATTCTCCGGCTTCAATGGTCAAATCAATGCCGCTCAGCACCTCTTGTTTGTTGAATTTATTTCCGTAGCTTTTATATATTTTGCGAGCTTCTAAAATGTTCATTTGTCGATCCCCTTTTTCTATTTAATTAATACCTCTAGTATAAAAAGAAGCCCGCCGCACTTCCTTCGATTTGGCGAACAAAACAGACGAGCATGTGACATTGTTGTCACATGCTCGCAATATGCACAAAATCATTCTTTTTCGGAAAGATAAAGGTGAAGGTTGTGCCTTGATCTATCGTGGAGTTGACCTCGATCTTGATATGAAGAGCGTCTGCTCCTTTTTTCGTTAAATAAAGCCCCATTCCTGTTGAGGCGGTGTCATTGTGATGTCTCGTTGAGGTAAAGCCTTTTTCAAAAATACGAGAAAGGTCTCTTGGATCTATCCCTCTGCCTTGATCTGAGATCGTCAGCATCACTTGGTCATTCATTCGCTTGCTTTCAATGGCAATATCGGACGAATGACTGTACTTAACTGCATTTGTGAGCACCTGTCTGATCATAAAGGATAACCATTTTGTATCACTTAATACGTGACGTTCTTCTAGCGTGAGTTCAAAGCCGATTCCTTTTTGCATGCACCATGATTGGAGCGCTTTGATTTCCTTCGCTAAGATGCTTTGCAGGTCAAGCTGTTCAATAAATAAATCATTTTCGATATGACGTATTCTGCTTTGGTGCAGCTGGGCATCGAGTAATAAATGAATTCTAAGCCATTCGTACGTCATATTCGATTTCAGCGGCTGCTCTGTTAAGCGGTCAATCATTAAGCGCATCGCTGTGAGAGGTGTTTTCACTTCATGTATCCATGAGAGCAATTCATCCTTCTCTTCTTCAAGGGCGATTTGCTGCTCTGCTGCCATTTGCCGGTAGCGGGCAATTTGCTCTGACGTCGCATCATGTACAAGCTGTTCAAATGGGGAAGATGGAGTGAGCCGCATTTGATGATCAATATGATCATCCCATTCTTTCAGCCGCTCATAATACGCCGTTTCTTTACGATATCGGAAAAAGAGAAAGACGATCATGAAAAACGTAGATAATAACACAATATAAAAAAGAGACGCCATTGGAATGGTCGTATCCAAATAAGCAACAAACAGAATGAGGAGCTGCAAACTAAGAAAGAACAGGATCCAGCTTCTTCGTTCTTTTAAAAATGCTTGCAGCATCAGTGATCATCCTTTTCCTTTGCAAGATAGCCTTGACCCACTTTTGTCTCAATGTAGGTGCCAAGGGAGATCTCATCTAGTTTTTTTCTTAGGCGATTGACGTTGACAGTCAGTGTATTGTCACTGACAAACCGTTCATCCTCCCACAATGCTTGAATGAGTGATTCTCTGCTGACAATATGATTTTTATGCTGAATCAATTCCTTGAGAATAAACAGTTCATTTTTCGTTAATTCCACTTCACCGTGATCATTTGTTACGGTGTTTTTTTCAAGGTCAATGGCAGCGCCGCACCATACCTTTAAGCTGGAAGGTTCTGCATTATAATCATGCACTCTGCGAAGAACGGCACTGACTTTGGCAATGAGCACGTCAAAGTGAAAGGGCTTTTGTACAAAATCATCGGCACCGAGCTGCATCGACATGACCATATCAGCAGGGTGGTCACGAGAGGAGAGGAAGATAATAGGTACATTTGAATGATGCCGAATCATCCGGCACCAATGAAAGCCATCGTATTTTGGGAGCTGTATATCAATAATGACGAGATCAGGCTGAACAGAAGTGAATTCCTGCATGACCTGTTGAAAATCGTGAATCCCATAAACATCATAGGACCAGTTAACTAGACGTTCTTTGATTTCTTGGAAGAGGGTTGTATCGTCCTCAATCAGTAAAATTTTAAACAAAACCAGCACCACACTTTTTGTATTCGCTTGTATGTAATTGTAGCGGAAAAAAAGCGCTGCCGCTAGAAGCAGACAAGAAAAAAGCAAGGGAAGGGTTCCCTTGCTTCAGTTTATTTACCTAAAAAGTGCTTTTTAAAGAATGATAGTTGATAGTCGAGCGTGAGCGGATCATTAAAATAGAATTCTTCTGCATTTGCCTCATACACACGATGTTTTTTCACAGCAGGGATGGACTTGTAGATTTCACTGTTTTGATAGGAATTGTCCATTTCGCTGTTTTTACTTATGATCATATAGTCTCCAGCAAATTCAGGAATCACTTCTTGTGAAATCGCATAGTAGCCAGCTTTTAATGCTTTTTCTTTCACTTTTTCAGGCATTTTTAGTTTCATTTCTTGGTAGAGGATTTCTGTGCCGCGGCCCCATGCATCTCCAAACACGTAAAGATCTTTTGTGCCGCTTTCAAACACAGAAACCGTCGCATCCTCACCGATTTTCGCTTTGATTTCTTTCCCAGCTTCAGCTGCGCGTTCTTTAAAATCTTTTACCCATGCTTTGGCTTCTTTTTCTTTGTTTAATACTTTTCCAATTTCAATATGCTGCTGAAGGTAATCGACTTTGTTATACGTAAACAAGACTGTTGGCGCGATTTTTTTTAGTTTTTCTACATTTTTTGTATTGCTTAAGCCAATGATGACATCAGGCTTTAGTTTCATGATTTTTTCCACATTGGCATCCGACACTTCTTCCACATCTTTCAATTCCTTTTGGAAGCGAGGGTTCTTTTTTGACCAAGAGTCGACGCCGACTAGGTTCACACCTAGTGACATGACATTACCCGTGTAAGAACCGAGTACAACGACACGTTTTGGATGCGCTGGCAGCTTCACAGGGCCATTTTCAGATTGATATGTAATCTTGTCTGATGATGTTGATTGATTTCCTTTATTTGAGGAAGAGCTGCTGCTATTGCCACATGCGCTCAACGCAAGTACAAAGATGAGCATCAGAGGGAACAATATTTTCTTCATGAATGTAGACTCCTTTGAAATCGGCACATAAGCCGGTATTTGATTGTACAAGTGATAATGATAATTATTATCACTTGGGTATCATATCATAGGAGTGCGGTCTGTTGTCAATTGCATTTTGATAGTTGGTGATAAAAAATAGAGGGGGATTTTTGGTAGAAAAAAAGATCAAGGCACATGTGTCCTGATCTTTTTTCTTATTTAAACCAGCCTTTTTCTTTTGAGCGTGTAATGGCTTCAATGCGGTTTTTCACTTCTAGCTTATCTAAAATAATGGAAATGTAGTTTCGGACAGTGCCGCTTTTAATGCTGAGTTCCTTAGCAATTTCTTTTGTGTTTTTGCCGTCTGCGACGAGTTCAAGGACTGATTTCTCTCGTTCTGTTAAAGGGTTTTCGTCACTATATAAGTCTTCCATTAATTCAGGGGCGTACACCTTTTTCCCTTTCATCACACTGCGAATGGCACTTGCCAGATCTTCACTTGGACTGTCTTTCAGCATATAGCCGCTGACGCCAGCTTTGAGCGCCCTTTGGAAATAACCTGAGCGGGCAAAGGTCGTTAAAATGATGATTTTCACATCTGTCCCTTTGAGCTCTTCTGCTGCATCAAGTCCGGATTTCCCTGGCATTTCAATATCCATTAAGCAAATATCAACAGGGTGCTTTTGGGCAAAATCGATGGCATCCTGGCCATTCGTTCCTTTCCCAACTACCTTCATATCGTCTTCTAAATCAAGAAGTGAACCGAGCGCACCAAGCAGCATTTGCTGATCCTCTGCGATAAAGATGTTGATCATTTCATTCCCTCCTTTTCTTTTGCTGCTGAATCATTTGGAATGCTCATGATCAGCTTCGTCCCATCTTTTGTCTCAAGGTGAAGGCGTCCATTTGCAAATTCCAATCGTTCTCTAATCCCTAAAAGGCCATGTCCCTTCGTTTGAGAGGAGGGGTGATCTCCTTTAAATGTCCCATCATCTTCAACCGTGATGACCGCTTCTTTTGACTTTTGATGAATGGTTATTTTACAGACCGTGGCATCACTATGTTTGACGATATTGGTGACCGCTTCTTTTATACACATGCTCACAATGTTTTCGTTGAGAAGAGAGATGTGTTTCGGTGCTTCCTTTTCATCATAGATCAATTCTATCCCGGCCGCTTCGAGAATTTGCTCTATGTTCAACATTTCATCCTTGATCCGAATACCTTTCATGGAGGAAACAATTTTCCGCACTTCATTGAGAGACGTTCTGGCTGTTTGCTGGACGCTTTTCAGTTCGGCACGAGCCTGCTCTGGGTCTTTATAAACCAGTTTTCGGGCAAGATCACTCTTTAAACCGATGAGGGAAAGCTTTTGTCCAAGGGTATCATGCAGATCACGTGCAATGCGCTGCCTTTCTTCAATTTTTACAAGGTCAGCGATACGTTCATTGGCATCTTCTAATTTCTCTTCGAGCCGTTCACGTTCCTTCCTGCTTCGAATGCTGAGGGGGAGGAGAATGGCACTAATGAGTGTAATGAGAACCAAGGGAATTTGCGTGAGAAACCAGCCCTTTTTTAAGATCAGACTGAAATTCACCGCAATGGCGGCGCTCCCGACATGAATATAGTATAAGATATAGAAAGGTACTTTTCTTTTAATATGCCCATTGAAATAGGCGATGCAAAAAGCGAAATAAATGTAGCTGTAGAGCATGACATAGCCAGTAGAAATCGCAATCAAGAGAAGGCCTAATACATATAAAGACCAGCCTTTTGCGATAAAGGCAAAACGATAGACAGCGAAAAAGACAACGTTCAAAATAATGCCGATCACAATGCCTAAAGTCGAAGGAGCCTTAATGATAAAATAAAAGGGAAGGATGAAAAAAATGGCCCATATATACGGGGATATCCCATGCAATTTTTGAATTTTAAGTTGTTTTTTCATCCGTGAATCACCTTTTCCATTTTTTCATTCTTTTTCACTACTTTATCAAATTGAACACGTTATCGCATCCTGCAAATACCAACAAGCTCCTTCTATTGTAAGAAAGAGCTTGCGTCGTTTACGCATTCTTCTTGAGAATGTCTCCTTTGATGACAGGTGTGCTTCTAGTCTGACGTGCTTCTTTAAAGGTTACAAATGCTTTCGTTTCTTCATCCCAAAGTCTAAATTTCATTGACTCGATACTTGTTTTTAAAGTGATGGTTGGAACATTTTGAAGCGGCTCACTATGCTCATGTGCATGCTCCAAGTGATAATTCGGTACCCTCGGGCTTAAATGATGGACATGGTGATAACCGATATTGCCTGTTAACCACTGAAGGAGTTTTGGCAATTTGTAAAAAGAACTGCCTTCTACTGCTGCCTGCACATAATTCCAATGTTCATCTGCTTCAAAGTAAGAATCCTCAAACGTATGCTGCACATAAAACAGCCATACACCGATTGATCCAGAAATCAGGAAGATTGGACCTTGGACAAGTAACAAACCTTGCCAGCCAAAAAGGAGATAGGTCGCTCCTGCCAATAAAACAATTGATATGTTTGTGAAATACGTATTCCAGCGCTCTTTTTTACGAGCATTTTTGACGTTGAAACGGTTTTTAAACAGGAAAACAAAGATCGGTCCCAAAATAAACATCACAAAAGGATTACGATAAAATCTGTAGCGAAATTTCGTCCATACTGATGCTTCTTGATATTCTTTGACTGTCAGGAGCCAAATGTCACCAGTACCTCGTTTGTCTAAATTACTGCTTGTGGCATGGTGAATCGAATGATCTCTTTGCCATTGAAGATAAGGGAAAAGGGTGAGTACACCTGTTAAGAAACCGAACAAGTGATTCAGCTGCTTCTGTTTGAAAAAGGATTGGTGGCAGCAGTCGTGAAAAATAATAAAGACACGTACTAAAAAACCAGCTGCAATAACCGCAAAGAAGAGGGTTAAAAGGTAGGAGATGTTCAGGCTATAATAGGCAAGAAACCAAAGCCCCAAAAATGGAATAAATGTATTAAAGAGCTGCATGATACTTTTTTTAGAATTAGCACCAGAGAATTGGCCAACTTGTTTTCTTAAAGTGGCTTGCTGCTGTGTGTTTGTTGAAGTCGTCATGAACGTTCAAGTCCTTTCCGTTTCTTTCTACTTCAAAGTATAGAACGAAAGGTGTCATGCTCATAGTAGCACCCATCATGTATTCGATATGACATTTGTCATGTTGGACGCCGGAAAGGCTGACGGCATCAGGGTTTGTAAGCTTATTTTATTTTAAATAAAAAAGTAAAGGCGCTTAGCCTTCACTTTTTATGAACGTGCTTCATGAACTTTTAACTGCTTGCCTTTAATGGTTGTATGGCGCATGGCATTCAGCACAAGAGGGCCTTTGCCGTTTAAAATATCGACATATGTTTTCGTGTCTTGAATGGTAATAATCCCAATGTCATCGAAGGCAACGCCTTCTATTTTGGCAATGGTCCCAACGAAATCAACGGCCCGCAGCTTCTTTTTCTTTCCGCCGTTAAAATAAAGCTTCATAATATCCTTCTCAACGCCTGCCTGTTTATTTTCCTTTTGAATCGGTGTTTCAATCTTTTCTTCAAAGCTTTCTACATACTGCTCTGCTTCTTCCTTTGTTGGATAAGGCTGCGTCTGGAAATCAATACCTGCTTCCTGCTTTAATTCATCAATCAGAGGCATTGCGTTTTTGGTCATAAACGCAATGGTTTTCCCGCTTTTCCCCGCTCTGCCAGTTCTTCCTGTTCGGTGAATATAGCGCTCTTTTTCATAGGGCAGATCGTAATGAATCACATGTGTCATATCACTGACATCAATGCCCCGGGCTGCTATATCGGTTGCGATCAAATAACGGAACTCACCGTTTTTGAATTCATCCATGACAGCGAAGCGGTCTTCCTGTCTCATGCCTCCATGAATTTTGTCACAAGGCACATCCCATTCGTCCAGCTTCATTGTGAGTTCATTCACTCGGTCCTGTGTATTACAGAAAATAATGCAGCTATCTGGATTTTCAATGACGATCGTACGCTGAAGAAGGGAGAATTTTGCTTCTTCTTCCGTTTCAATCACGGTGTGGGTGATTTGTTGTACAGACGTTTCCGCGCGTGCGATTTCAATCACTTTTGGTGATTGTAAAAACTGTTCGCTCAATTTCTTCATCTCATCAGACATGGTCGCTGAAAACAGCATTGACATGCGCTTTGGCGGCAGATACTGAATAATAGAAGAGACTTGATCAATAAATCCCATGTTCAGCATTTCATCCGCTTCATCTAACACGAAAAATTTGAGGTTTTCTAATGAAAGAGTACCTTTCTCAAGGTGATCCAAGACTCGTCCTGGTGTTCCGCACACAATATGGTTTTTTTGTGCAAGCTCTACTTTTTGGGCTTGAAAAGGGGCTTTTCCATAAATGGCTGCGGCTTTGATTCGTTTCAATCGTCCAAGGCTTGTGAGATCCTGTTTGACCTGCATGGCGAGTTCTCGTGTTGGAACGAGGATGAGGGCTTGAGGTTTATTCTCAGCCCAATCGACCATTTCACAAATCGGCAAACCATAGGCTGCGGTCTTGCCGCTGCCAGTCTGAGATTTGACGATCAGATCCTGCTTTGAAAAAGCAACGGATAACGTCTCGTGCTGAACAGGTGTAGGTGTATGGAAGTGAAGTGCTTTTAGCGCTTGTTTTAATTCATTGCTTAATGGATATTGATCAAATTGTTGTAATGTCATCGTGTTCTCCTTTTCGTACATTCATACTTGTGACATCATACCATAACCATGACCGTGAATGAAAAGACATGAAAAAAAGCCCCATAAAGGAGCTTTTGATTAAAGGAATCTGCGTTTTACTTTTTCCCAGTAGGAGTTGTCTTTTAATTTCACTGTTTTAATGACTTTTCCTGAAAGGCCGATGTCAATTTGTTTGACGTGTTTCGTGCCAAGCGCTTCGTTATCAAGCCCGATAATTGGATGGTCGTTTCCGTCCTGCACAACCTTCAGCGTTAGCTTGCGGTCACTGCTTAAGATGAAAGGAGCACCCAGTGTACGGTACGAGTTGTTGTTTAGCGATGCAAGCTCTGTGACTTGCATACAAGGGAGCATCGGATCAACCACTGCGCCGTTTACCGATTTATTGTAGGCTGTTGAGCCGGTCGGAGTAGAAATAATCATTCCGTCTCCTCTAAATGTTTCAAAGTGGAAATCATCTATATACACATCGATCACAAATGTTTTAATAATGCTTGAGCGGATCGACAGTTCATTTAAGCAATGGAACCGATTGGTACTGTCAACGCTTACATCGATGATCGGATATTTTCTCACTTCAATCTGTTCAGTGTTCATGGCATCAATCATTTTATCAAAATGCTCTAATGAAAAATCGCAGTATAGATGCGAATTCTCTGTTTTTGATACCCCTACATACAAGCAGTCATCCCGGAAATTCGTTTTGCGGACTGCTTGAAGAAATGTGCCATCCCCGCCAATTGAAGCAATAATATGGGCATCCTCTGCACGCTTGACGACTTGAAAGCCTTGATCGGTAGCGAGCTTCTCCAGAGAAGAAATGTGTCCATCCAATTCATGATCTTTTTTGTAAAAGAAAAATACATTGCGACGATTGTCTGTCATTGACGTTCTCCCCTTTGTTGTCAAAAATAGTTTTCCAATAATAAAGGGCTTACATGTGAACCCTTGCTCACATTTTACACTTTTTTCATATGAAAGTAAAAACATTAGAAAAACCTGCATGATGAAGGCATTCGTTTTTAGAAATGAGTCAATGTAAGGGATTCGAAAAGGGCAGGATTTGAGCATAATTGAATAGCTTCTTTCTCATGAAAGAGTGGTTTAGGTGTTTCGTTGTGGTGTAGAACTAGCCTATTAGGTGCAGAGGGAGGATAAAAAAGCCAATTTTTCGTCATGCGCATCTCAAAGGAGACGATGTAAAGTTGATCGTGAATGAAAAGAGGTGCTATCATATGATGAAATGAAATGTAAAAAAACCACAATTCCTGTGAAACATTTCATATGAATATTCGTATCAATGAAGAGAGACAAAAAGGAGGAGAAAAAGATGAATGCGAAAAGATGGGTAGCGTTAATCATTGCACTAGGTGTTTTCGGATTTTCAATTGTGATAAGTGTCACGATGGCCTTGTTCGAAAACTTCAATGACAATAAAATGAGCTATCAATTTGGGGATGAAATAGAAGAAAAGGTACTAGAGGATGGAAGCGGTGCTGGGAAAATTGCGGTTCTTGAGATTAATGGAACCATTCAAGATAATGGCGGCGCATCAAGTCTGTTAGGCGGAGAAGGATATGATCATCGTGCATTCCTCAAGGAACTAGAAAAAGCGAAAGATGATGCTTCAGTAAAAGGTGTACTGCTGCGCGTCAACTCTCCTGGCGGCGGTGTCTATGAAAGTGCGGAAATACATAAAAAATTAGAAGAAGTGAAAAAAGCGAAGAAGCCGATTTACGTCTCCATGGGCTCAATGGCAGCTTCTGGCGGTTACTACGTATCAACTCCAGCCAAGAAAATCTTTGCTTCACCTGAAACATTAACAGGATCGTTAGGTGTGATCATGCAAAGCTTGAACTATTCAAAGCTGGCGGATAATTTAGGTATTAAATACGAAACAATTAAGAGCGGAAAATTTAAAGACATCATGTCACCAAATCGTGATATGACAAAAGATGAGCGCGACATCATGCAAAGCATGGTTGATAACTCGTATGAAGGGTTTGTCAAAGTCATCTCTGAAGGACGCGGCATGTCAAAACAAGACGTTAAGAAAATTGCTGATGGCCGGGTCTATGACGGAACACAGGCGAAATCGAACGGATTAGTCGATGAGCTAGGATATTATGAAGATGCAATCAAAGCAATGAAGAAAAATGAAAAAGGGTTAAAAGGAGCGACAGTGATCAGCTATTCTCAAAGCTTTGGCTGGAACTCTCTCTTCAATATGAGCGCAAGCAAACTCTTTAAAAGTGAAATTGATTTTCTCAATCTAAAAGAAACACTGGCTGGCTCAAATGGGTCTAAACCGATGTATCTCTATTCAAAATAAAGGAGGGATCATAGATGGATTCTACATTCGATGAAGTAACCGAAAGCCGCAGCCAAGAAGAATCGAATCCGGCTCTTGCGAAACGTGCAGTGATTGAAGCACAGGCGTTTGCAGGCTTTTGGATTAGGTTTTGGGCGTTTATTCTTGATTGGCTCGTCGTCTGGGGTGTCAACCATTTGACGGTTTCTCCAATCTTTAGTCTGTTTGGCTGGTCCAAAGGAGGAGGATGGTTTTCTCCATTTTCCGTCACAACGACGATTGTATTCCTGCTTTATTTCGCCATCATGACGAAAATCTTTCAACAAACACTCGGCAAAATGGTGTTTGGGATCAAAGTGGTCTCGCTTCAGCCTGAGAAGAGGCTGGCATGGGATGTCATTTTCTTTAGAGAGATTGTAGGTCGCTACATTAATACGCTCTTTGTTCTCTATGCTGTCGTTGGGTTCTCACCGAAAAAGCAAGGGGTTCATGATTACTTTGCCGATACGGTGGTCGTCCATGAACATTTATATGAAAAAACAGAAGCAAACGTATAATCAGAGGAGTTTGGCCGGGTACCGGTCAAACTCTTTTTTCATGATTGGGTATAAAATCCAGAATGAGAGCCATAATCGTAGAGGAAGCATCATTTGTTATGGAGGAAGTGAGCACAGTGCTTTACGTTTGGATCGCAGCTTTTTTGTTCCTTGGGATCTTATTGATCTTCATGAAAGTGACCATTTCACTGGATTATTCACATGCAAATGACAATGACCACCTTGCACTGAAGATCATCACCTTATATGGAATCATCAGACTCAAAAAAGACATTCCGATGGTGAGGGTCAATCCAGAAGATCAAACGATTGATATACGTGAAAAGAAGATGGCGAGCGCCAAAACCCCTAGTCACGAAAAAGAATCCATACATCAAAAAGTGGGAAAACGTGATATGAAGCAAATCCTTCATCAAATGGAGCGCATCACAAAAGAGATCGTCGATTTAAACCGGATCATGCGTAAATTCTTCATTCACATTAGAATTGTATCGTTTCACTGGTCAACATGGATCGGCTTTCATGACGCCGCTTTAACAGGTGTAGCAGCTGGCGGTGTATGGTCAGTCAAAGGAGCACTGCTTGCCTTTATGCAGGAGCATCTCACCTTTAAGCATAAACCGGTATATGAGGTGATTCCCGCCTTTCAGCATAATGTGTCACAGACCCAGTTTACATGTATAGCTTATTTTCGTATTGGACATGCTATGCTTGCAGCCATTCGTTTACTTGTTCATTGGTTAAAAGGAAGAAAGGCGAGAAAAAATGCCTCTCTTCAAGCAACGAAGAATGAATCATCTGTTTAAGGAGGAACCCGAAAATGGCAGATCATCCAATCCAAGGTCTTATGAAGACAGCGATGGAAAACTTAAAAGAAATGATAGACGTGAATACGATCATCGGCGATCCAGTCGAAACCCCTGACGGCAGTGTCATTCTTACTGTGTCGAAGGTTGGTTTTGGATTTGCAGCCGGCGGCAGTGAATTTAACGGGAACCAAAAGAAAGAAAAACGTTCTGATGATCAAGAACGAAAAGAACCGAGACTCCCATTTGGCGGAGGAAGCGGCGGAGGTGTGTCTATTACACCAATCGCCTTCTTAATTGTCGGAACAAACGGCGTTCGAATGCTTCATTTGGATGAACATACACATCTGCTTGATAAAATATTGGATTCTGCTCCTCAAGCAATTGAACGTCTTCAGCACATGTTTAAGAAGGATGAACGGGAGAACCGTCATAAAGAACGAAAACTAGATGACATAGACCTTTAAAAAGTTAGCTGCGCTGCAGTTAACTTTTTTTCAAAAGTGACGATTAGGCTTTGCAGTTTTTTGCTTTCTCTACTATGATAGAACCATACATTTGATAAGGGAGGAATTGTTTTGGCATCGATCACATTTAAAGGGAGTTCTGTCACGCTTGTAGGAAATGAAGTGAAAGTAGGCGAGCAGGCTCCAGATTTCACGGTATTAACGAACTCACTAGGGGAAGTTTCACTTTCAGATTTAACAGGAAAAGTGACGATCATCTCAGTGATTCCTTCTATTGATACAGGTGTGTGTGACGCACAAACAAGACGTTTCAATGAAGAGGCAGCCGGTTTAGGTCCGGTCAATATCTATACAATTAGTGCAGACCTTCCATTTGCACAAGCACGCTGGTGCGGAGCAAACGGAATTGAAAATGTCGAAACATTATCTGATCATAGAGATATGTCATTTGGTGAAGCATTCGGAGTATATATGAAAGAATTGCGTTTATTGGCGCGCGCAGTCTTCGTATTAGACCCGAGCGGAAAAGTGGTTTACACTGAATACGTAAGCGAAGCAACGAATCACCCAAATTATGAAAAAGCCATTGAAGCTGCAAAATCACTGTTATAAAAGCAGCATCGACAAGAGCTCCGGCTTCATCCTGGGGCTCTTTTCAATGAGGAGATATAGCTTTTAACAAAGCGAGGAGAGAAAAGCATTGCAGAAAGATCAAGTAAGTACGATTTTTGAGCTGCTCGATACAGCTTCTATTCGATTAAAAAAGGACCAAAGCATTTCCTATATTGAAGCATTGGCTGAAGCAGGAGAAGCCTTTTTCCAAGCAAATGATCGAGACGGTTTACTAAAGGATTTAATAGAGAAAGCAGATTTTGCTTCTTATGATCATGAGCAGATTCGTAAAGCGTTTCAGCTCGCCGTATTGAAAGGACAAAAGGATATTTCCCATCCAAATCGTCAGATGACCCCAGATACGATCGGGCTGTTTGTCAGCTATTTGGTGAATAAATTTTTAGAAGGACAAAAAGAGCTTGTTGTCTTTGATCCAGCAGCGGGAACAGGGAACTTACTGCTTGCTGTCTTAAACAATCTCACTGCAGAAACAAAGCGCGGCTTTGCGTCTGAAATTGATGATGTACTCATTAAAATTGCATGGGCACAGGCAAACTTGGAAGAGAAGGAAGTCGAGCTTTTCCATCAAGACAGCCTTGAGCCGCTTTTGATCTCACCAGTAGATGTCACTGTATGCAGTCTGCCAGTCGGTTATTACCCAAATGATGAGCGTGCAGCAGACTATGATTTGAAGGCAAAAGAAGGACATGCCTTTGCCCATTATTTATTCATTGAACAAAGCCTTCGTTATACGAAAGAAGGCGGCTTCTTATTCTTCATCATTCCAAACGATTTGTTTGAAGGAAAAGAAAGCGTGCAATTAAAGGATTTTATCAAAGATCATGCATATATGAATGCGTTAATTCAGCTGCCGGTCTCCATGTTCAAGGACAAAAAGCACGCCAAAAGCTTGTTTGTGATGCAAAAGAAAAAGGAAGGCTTGGAAGCACCAAAACGGATGCTCTTTGCCAATCTGCCGTCTTTCTCACAAAAGGAAGCCATGGTGGGTGTGATGAGAAAATTAGACCAGTGGTTTATAGAAGAAAAAGAAACGAAAGAATAGCCAGAGTGATTTCTGGCTATTTTATTATTCAGAAAATAACGACTTATCGATGTAAGCGGTAACAGTTCGAAGGTGCACTTGAAATGCAAAGTTTTCAATGTTTAAATGAAAAAGTCAGATATTTTTCGGACTTATCGTTAAACTATAAAAGACCCGTCAAACAGGTTGAATATAGCACCGGAAAAAACGTGAAACCTTATATAACAACTGAGTAAAAGGAGCGACAGGAATGTCTAAAATTATTGCAATCAACGCAGGAAGCTCATCTCTTAAATTCCAATTGTTCGACATGCCAGAAGAAACCGTTTTAACAAAAGGCCTTGTTGAAAGAATCGGAATGGACAACAGTATCTTCACGATTTCTGTAGATGGAGAAAAGAAAACAGAAATCACAGATATTCCAGATCATGCAGTAGCGGTCAAAATGCTGCTTGAAAAACTAATTGAATTTAACATCATCAAAGACTTTAATGAAATTGATGGCGTAGGACACCGCGTTGTTCACGGCGGAGAGAAATTCAGCGACTCTGTTCTTTTAACAGATGAAGTCATCAATGACATTGATCAGCTTTCAGAGCTAGCACCACTGCACAACCCTGCAAACGTTGTAGGAATCAAAGCATTCAAACAAATTCTGCCTGACGTACCAGCGATTGCTGTGTTCGATACAGCCTTCCACCAAACAATGCCAGAGCAGTCTTACCTATACAGCCTTCCGTACGACTACTACAAAAACTTTGGTATTCGTAAATACGGATTCCACGGGACAAGCCATAAGTTCGTAACAGAGCGTGCAGCAGAGCTATTAGGCCGTCCTCTTGAAGAGCTTCGTTTGATCTCTTGCCACCTTGGAAATGGTGCAAGTATCGCAGCAGTTGAAGGCGGAAAATCAATCGATACTTCAATGGGCTTCACACCGCTTGCGGGTGTTGCAATGGGTACACGTTCAGGTAACATTGACCCTGCCCTTATTCCATTTATTATGGAGAAAACAGGACATACAGCTGAAGAAGTACTTTCTACTTTGAATAAGAAGAGTGGTCTTTTAGGTGTGTCTGGTCTATCAAGTGACCTTCGTGATATCGAAGAAGCAACAGAAGAAGGAAACGACCGTGCAGAAGTAGCTCTTGATATTTTTGCAAGCCGGATTCATAAATATATCGGTTCTTATGCAGCGAGAATGAATGGTGTAGATGCGATCATCTTCACAGCTGGAATCGGTGAAAACAGTTCAGAAGTAAGAGCTCGTGTACTTCGTGGTCTAGAATTCATGGGCGTTTACTGGGATCCTTCTCTTAACAACATGAGAGGCGAAGAAGCATTCATCAGCTACCCGCACTCTCCTGTAAAAGTGATCGTCATTCCAACGAACGAAGAAGTAATGATTGCAAGAGACGTTATGCGCTTAGCATAATCAAAAATGAAGAAGCTCTTTTCCAATAAGGAAAAGAGCTTTTTTCTGTTAAAAGCAGCATGCTATAATGTTGTCCAATACGAAGCAAAAGGGAGCGGTGAGAAAATGAGCGTGACAGAACATAAACGTGAGGCGAAAGAGAGGCTTTATGTAAAAGTTATTACGGTCAGTGATACAAGAACGAATGAAACAGATAAAAGCGGCCGCCTGATGATTGATTTGCTTAAAGAACAGGGACATCTCATTCTTGCATACGATATTGTAAAAGATGACATTGGAGCGATCCAAGACGCTGTGTTAGAGGGAACAAGCGAACCGAAAATAGATGCCGTCTTGTTAAACGGGGGCACAGGAATTGCCGCAAGGGATGTCACCATTGAAGCGATCACCCCGCTTTTCTCCAAGGAGCTGCCAGGCTTTGGCGAAATCTTCCGCATGCTGAGCTATACAGAAGACATTGGTTCAGCCGCTATCTTGTCCCGGGCAACGGCTGGGGTCGTCAACCAGAAAGCGGTTTTTGCCACACCAGGCTCTACTGGAGCTGTTCGTTTAGCCATGACAAAACTCATCATTCCAGAGCTTCCTCACGTCTTACGAGAGCTTGAAAAGGATCAAAAATAGCCCAAAATGACTCGGCCAAGAAAATTTGGCGGAGTTTTTTTCATAAAGGGGTTGAAAAAACAATTTTTCCTTGTTACAGTGTATACATACTAAATGCATGTTTATAAATTAAAACTTATTTTTATGCAAAAAACATTCACAGAATCAAAACAAGCGAGAGGAGCTTTTCAATCATGTCACAAAATAAAAAAGTCGTATTAGCATATTCCGGAGGTCTTGATACCTCTGTTGCAGTTAAATGGTTACAAGAGCAAGGATACGAAGTCGTTGCTTGCTGCCTGGATGTAGGTGAAGGAAAAGACTTAGCATTCGTTCAACAAAAAGCACTTCAAGTCGGAGCGGTTCAGTCTTACATGATTGACGCAAAAGAAGAGTTTGCTGAAGAATTTGCACTGACTGCATTACAAGCACACACCATGTATGAGGGAAAATATCCGCTTGTATCTGCACTATCTCGTCCACTTATTGCAAAAAAATTGGTGGAAGTCGCAGAGAAAGAAAATGCAGTAGCGGTTGCTCACGGATGTACTGGAAAAGGAAACGACCAAGTCCGTTTTGAAGTATCCATTAAAGCACTGAATCCAGACCTAGAAGTTCTTGCACCAGTGCGTGAATGGAAATGGTCCCGTGATGAAGAAATCGATTATGCTCAAAAGCACGGTATTCCAATTCCGATTAACTTAGACAGCCCATATTCAATCGACCAAAACCTTTGGGGCAGAAGTAACGAGTGCGGCATTTTAGAAGATCCTTGGGCTGCACCGCCAGAAGGAGCATATGATCTAACGACTCCACTTGAAAAAACACCTGACACACCTAAGACCATCGAAATCACGTTTGAAAAAGGAAAACCAACAGCCATTGATGGTATTCAGTATTCATTATCTGATCTCATCCTTCATTTAAATGAAATCGCTGGTCAGCATGGGGTTGGCAGAATCGATCACGTTGAAAACCGTCTTGTGGGCATCAAATCTCGTGAAGTATACGAGTGCCCAGGTGCTGTCACACTTCTAAAAGCGCATAAAGAGCTTGAAGATTTAACACTAGTGAAAGAAGTCGCACACTTTAAGCCAATCATTGAACAAAAAATGGCTGAATTAATATACAACGGATTATGGTTCTCACCGCTTAAAGAAGCATTAGATGCTTTCCTACAAGAAACACAACAGAACGTAACAGGTGTTGTACGTGTGAAACTATTTAAAGGCCATGCCATTGTAGAAGGACGTAAATCACCATATTCACTTTATGATGAAAATCTAGCAACATACACAAAAGCAGATGAATTCGATCATGATGCTGCGGTAGGATTTATTAATCTTTGGGGCTTACCGACAAAAGTAAACAGCATCGTGAATAAAAAGGAGCAGGTTAAAGCATGAAAAAGCTTTGGGGAGGCCGATTTCAAAAAACACCAGAAAAATGGGTCGATGAGTTTGGCGCGTCCATTCATTTCGACAAACAATTAGTCAAAGAAGATCTGACCGGCTCCCTTGCTCATGCAAGTATGCTGAATACATGCGGTATCCTAGACGATGAGGAGGCCGCTGCCATCAAAGATGGACTGAATACGCTCATGAAAAAGGCAGAGGCAGATGAATTGGAATTCTCAGTAGATTATGAGGACATCCATTTAAACCTTGAAAAAATGCTCATTGATGAGATTGGTCCGCTTGGCGGCAAATTGCACACAGCGAGAAGCCGGAATGATCAGGTCGCAACCGATATGCATTTATATTTGAATAATCAAGTAGAGCATATCATTGAACTGATCTCTTCTTTTCAAACAGTGCTTGTGGAAAAAGCAGAACAGCACGTTGAAACGATTTTTCCAGGATATACGCACTTGCAGCGTGCACAGCCTATTTCCTTTGCTCATCATATGCTCGCCTATTTCTGGATGCTTGAGCGTGACAAAGCGCGTTTTCAAGATTCGTTGAAGCGAATTAACGTGTCTCCACTTGGATGCGGAGCGTTAGCAGGAACGACATTTCCAATTGATCGTGAATATACAGCAGAGCTGCTTGGCTTTGATCATATTTACGAAAACAGCCTTGATGGCGTGAGTGATCGGGATTTCATTTTAGAGTTTTTGTCTAATAGCAGCCTTGTGATGATGCATCTCTCACGTCTTTGTGAGGAAATCATTTTATGGTGCTCTCAAGAATTCAAATTCATTGAACTTGATGACACATATGCAACAGGCAGCAGCATGATGCCGCAAAAGAAAAACCCGGATATGGCAGAATTGATCCGCGGAAAAACGGGCCGTGTATATGGCAACCTAATGGGGCTTCTCACCATTATGAAAGGTTTGCCGCTTACGTATAACAAAGACCTGCAAGAAGACAAGGAAGGCATGTTTGATACAGTAAAAACCCTTGCTGGCAGCCTGCAAATCTTCACAGGCATGATTCAAACCATGACGGTGAACGAGGATGTCATGAAAAAGGCAACAAAAGAAGATTTCTCAAATGCGACCGAAGTGGCAGACTACCTAGCGAAAAAAGGCATGCCATTCCGTGAAGCACACGAAATCGTTGGCAAGCTTGTGTATACGTGCATTCAAAAAGGCATCTACTTAAGTGATCTTCCGTTTGAAACATTCACAGAAGCGAGCGATCTTTTTGAAGAAGACATTTACACCGTTCTTGATCCGTATGTTGCTGTTGAAAAAAGAACAAGTGCAGGTGGAACTGGATTTAAACAAATTCAGCTCGCTTTAGAAAAAGCAAAAGCCTGCCTAGCGTAACACGTCAAAAAACCATTCGTATGATGCGGATGGTTTTTTTTTGCTGTCAGAAAGGAGAATCCTCTTCCTTAGAGAACAAGATAGCAGAAAGGGTTCATAAGTGCGCCAGATGCTGGTTTATAGTAAAGTAAAGATAAGAAACATGCGAACTTGCAACCTTTGCTTTAGGAGGAGATTGTGTGCGACACGCATTAATAACAGCGGGTTCTAAAGGACTTGGCAGGAAAGTCACCGAGTCTTTACTGAATATGGGGTATTCTGTGACAGTGAATTATCGAAGTGATGATGAAGCTGTCCGGCAGATGAAAGAAGAATTGCAGGAATACGAAGAAAAGCTTCAATTTGTCCAAGGTGATGTGACAAACAAAGAAGATTTAAGAAACATGGTAGAGCTGGCAGCAGAGCGATTTGGGCGGATCGATGCCTTGATTAACAATGCCGGGCCTTATATTTTTGAACGAAAAAAACTAGCGGATTATTCCGAAGATGAATGGTATCAAATGATGGAAGGCAACCTATCTGCTGTGTTCCATTTGTTTCGAATGGTCATCCCGATGATGAGAAAGCAAGGCTTTGGCCGCATCATCACATATGGCTTCCAAGGTGCAGACCATGCGCCAGGATGGATGCACAGATCAGCCTTCGGAGCAGCAAAAGTGGGGCTGGCATCATTGACGAAAACCATTGCGATTGAAGAAGCCGAAAACGGCATCACAGCCAATATGGTTTGCCCAGGCAAAATCGTTGGAGACATGAAAGAATCCACAATAGAAGAAGCACGCCAGTTCAAAGACGATGAAACGCCGATTGGCAGGTCTGGTACTGGAGAGGATATAGGACGTATCATCTCATTTCTATGCGATGACCGTTCAGACCTCATTACAGGGACAGTTATTGAAGCAACAGGTGGTCTTAACGTGATTCACAGGCACTAAGTTTTTCAGCTTTTTATACAGGGAATAGATGAAATGAGATCAAATTCGAAAGGTGGATATACTCACATGAAAGCTACATATCACGGACATTCAGTCGTACACATTGAAACAAAAGGATACCATATTTGGATTGATCCATTTTTAAATGGAAATAAACACACAGATATCAAGCCGCAAGATGTCAAAGCGGATGTCATTTTACTGACACATGGGCATGGAGATCACCTCGGTGATACCATTGAAATCGCTAAAAACAATGACGCGCTCGTTGTCGCGCCAAACGAACTTGCCGTTTATTTAAGCTGGCAAGGGGTGAAAACGCACCCGCTTCATATCGGCGGCGGACGTGAGTTTGAATTTGGTAAAGTCAAGCTCACGCAAGCGTTCCATGGTTCAGCTGTCATTGATGAAGATGCAAAAACGATTACGTATACAGGCATGCCATCAGGTATTTTATTTACTGCAGAGGGCAAAACGATTTATCATGCTGGAGACACTGCGCTCTTTTCAGATATGAAGCTGATCGGTGAGCTGAATCATATTGAGCTTGCATTCCTTCCGATCGGTGATAACTTCACGATGGGACCGGACGATGCAAGAATCGCTGCCGAATGGCTTCGGGCGAAGCAAGTCGTGCCGATTCACTACAGCACATTCCCGCCGATTGAGCAGGACCCGCATGCATTTGCAGACAGCCTGCATGGCGGCGTTGGTCATGTGTTAAACAGCGGAGAATCGATTGAGATTTAATCATCCTAGCAAAAAGCCGGCATTCCAATGCCGGCTTTTTTTGTTTACGTGTATCGTGCTGAAAAAAAGACAAATTGCTATTAAAAGCCTCCTGCCCTTATAATGAAACTTAGATGAAAACGCTGAAAACAAAAAGGGTGAACGGGATTGGCGACAAAGCATGAACAAATTTTATCGTATATTGATTCATTAGATGTCGGAGAGAAAATCTCTGTCCGGCGTATTGCGAAAGAAATGAAAGTGAGTGAAGGGACCGCTTACCGGGCCATCAAGGATGCTGAAAATAAAGGATTCGTCAGTACGATTGAACGAGTTGGTACCATTCGGATTGAACAGAAGAAAAAAGAAAATATTGAAAAGCTGACATATGCAGAAGTGGTCAATGTTATTGATGGACAGGTGCTTGGAGGACGAACGGGCTTACATAAAACATTAAACAAATTTGTCATCGGTGCGATGGAGCTTGATGCGATGATGCGCTACACGGCAGCTGGAAACCTGCTGATTGTCGGAAACCGGATCAATGCACACAGACAAGCATTAGAGGCAGGAGCAGCTGTGCTGGTCACGGGCGGCTTCTCAACAGATGATGAAATCATTCAGCTCGCAGATGAGCTTGAGCTGCCGATCTTATCGACAAGCTACGATACATTTACCGTAGCAGCTCTCATAAACCGAGCCATTTATGACCAACTAATAAAAAAAGAGATTGTGCTTGTGGAAGATATTTTAACGCCGATCGAACGGACGGTGTATTTATCACCAGAGGATAAGCTTGAAAAATGGTATGAAAAGAATTATGAAACTGGCCATGGCCGTTTTCCGGTCGCAGACGACCAAATGAAAATTCACGGAATTCTCACCTCAAAGGATATCGCGGGGCATGACCGCTCTACACCGATTGAAAAGGTGATGACGAAAAATCCACTGACAGTCATTGGAAAAACCTCTGTCGCCTCTGCTGCTCAAATGATGGTATGGGAAGGCATTGAGGTGCTGCCAGTCGTAGATGATTATGCGAAACTAATTGGGATGATCAGTCGTCAGGATGTGCTGAAGGCGCTTCAAATGATTCAAAAGCAGCCGCAGGTCGGCGAAAAACTGGATGATGTTGTCTCAAGAGGGTTTAAAGATACCGATACAGATAAGCCAAAGGCAGATGCGGTGTATCAATATGAGGTCACACCCCAAATGACAAACCAGCTCGGAAACATTTCATATGGAGTGTTCACGCAAATTTTAATTGAATCCGCCAACCGCTTCTTAAAGTCTCATAAAAAAGGGGAGCTGATTGTCGAAAGTCTCTCTGTCTACTTCTTAAAACCGGTTCAAATGGAATCCACGATACAGATCAAGCCGAATATTTTAGAAGTAGGCCGCAAGTTTGGAAAGCTGGAAGTGGAGGTATATCATCAATCGAATATCGTAGGGAAAGCGATGCTGATGGTGCAGCTGATGGAGAGAGGATAATCGTAAAAGGGCGATGACGAAAATGACAAAGGGCTAAAATAAACATCATTTTAGCCCTTCTCTCTTATTATGCGTGATCTTTTTCGCCTTCCTTTAAAAAGAGCGGAAGGTAATGCTTGTAGGCTTTATATCCAGCCCACGTACTGCCGATACCGACAGCAACAAAAATAAATCCAATGACAAATGCGAGTGACGAGCGGTTTAAAAATAATTGATTCACACCGAAGAGCAGGACAAAGCAGCCAAGTGCCATACTGGATTTAGCCGACCAGAATTTCTTTTCGACTGGGCGGTTCGTACGGACATTCTTTGCTTTGTAGTATAAATAAAACATGGCAGAACAAATAATAAACACAATCAAAACAAGCATGTGCCAAGCCTCCATTGTAAGTGGTTACAACCCTATTTTAAACGTAAATAGGCTTGCTTACTAGAATAAATTGTCTATTCCTCACTTTTCCGTCAGGATAGATTATGATTTAATAATAAAAAGAGTATCGGATAAGAAGGAGTTTTTATGAAAAAAGAACTGATTAGAACCATATCATTATATGACACCATCATCATTCATAGACATGTAAGACCAGATCCTGATGCGTATGGATCGCAGTGCGGCCTTACGGAAATCTTGCGTGCCACCTATCCAGAAAAAAATATTTATGCGACAGGAACCCCGGAGCCATCCCTTTCATTTTTGTATGAACTTGATGAGGTTCCGGATGACGTGTACAAAGATGCCCTTGTCATTGTCTGTGATACAGCCAATCAAGCAAGAATTGACGATCAGCGCTATTCAATGGGCGATAAGCTGATGAAAATTGACCATCATCCAAATGAAGATCCGTATGGTGATTTGCTTTGGGTGGATACAGAGGCAAGCTCTGTGAGCGAAATGATTTATGAATTGTATTTAGAGGGGAAAGAAGAAGGATATCAGCTGAATACAAAGGCGGCTGAACTCATTTATGCCGGCATTGTAGGAGACACAGGCCGCTTCCTTTTCCCAAACACGACGAAAAAGACGCTCAAATATGCTGGAGAGCTTATTGAATATCCATTTTCATCTTCAGACCTTTTCAATCAATTGTATGAGACGGACTTGAATGTCGTGAAATTAAATGGCTATATTTTTCAACATATTTCTTTGTCAGAGAATGGGGTCGCCTCTGTTTTCATTAAGCGCGATATTTTGGAATCGTTCCAAACAACAGCGCAGCAAGCCTCACAGCTTGTTGGGACACTTGGAAATATTGCAGGGATTAAGGCATGGGTCTTTTTTGTGGAAGAAAACGATCAGATTCGTGTTAGATTCCGCTCGAAAGGCGTCGTCATTAATACCATTGCGAAAAAATATCATGGCGGCGGCCACCCGCTTGCAGCTGGTGCGTCTATTTATGATTGGGCCGTGGCAGATGAGATTTTGCGTGATTTAGAAGAAGTATGTAAATCATCATCATGAGAGAGGGGGGCTTCAAGTCCCCTCTCTCTTTTTTTGTCATGGAGAAAAGGGTTACTTGCATACAGGGATAAACCAGCAGCCGATGTCAGTTGAATCTTCATAGGCTTGGAGATTTTGATGCTTTAATTCTTTTTTAATTAAATGAGCCATCATTTCTGTCTCAGCATAAGCACACATGCCGTCTTTGATCCGGCTTGCTTTGTCTCGTGCCATTTGACGATAGCTATAAACCTCCATTGTCCTCACCTCTTTCTGTTTTAGATCTCGTTCTACTTTTAGTGTATAAAAATAATGAGGGAAAAGCGATCATTGAGGGCAGAAATTCATAAAAATTCCACATGATCATTTATTCAGCAAATGAAATGCGCACTTCAAGTGAAAGCTTCGTATAAATCGTCAGCTCTGTCACTTTGGCGCGGTATGCCTTTTCCCGAATGGTATATTCTTTGTTTTCCACCGTCCGTTTTAATAATTCCTTTGTTTTATAGACACTTTCAATATCCTTTGTAATGACCTCTGAGATATCCTCTTTGACCTGATCTTCAAATTTCAGCGTATCTGGCTCTGGGATTTTATATTGCTCACGATTGACGAGATGGACATCTACGCTTTGGATCAGCAGCCGCTGTTTATTATCCTCATTTAACTTATGCAAATCTTCCCGATAGAGTGTGATTTGTTCTTTCAGACTGTCCATATGGTGCTGCTGGCTTCTAAGCTGTGTCACCTGCTTTTCCTGAAAGGTTCCGTATGTAAAGAGGAAAATGAGCCAGCTCACAATCGCGCCAAACATCATCCCTGCAAAAAAACGCTGCCAGCCTGGACGTTTGTACAGCTCCGGCACCCTCATGATGACACATGCTCCTGTGTGAGCCACGTAATAATGAGATAACCTGTTTGTGCACCGCCCATGGCAGAGACAATTAATAAAATCTGCTTGAAAATATCACGCGTGTTCCCTTCGAAAATGCCTCTTTCAAAGCTATAAACGGCATCAAAAGTTCCACCGATAGCTGCGACAAGCGCCCAAATCTTTAAACGGTTGGCAAGACTCGTAATAATGGATAAAGGCGGCTGACCAGATAAATAAGCACCAACACCACCTATGATGGCACCGCCCAAAATGACCCCAAGAGCAATAAAATAACAGCTAATAAAATTCGGAATAAAAGCTTCCTTCACATCCATTGTGTCCACCTCACTCTATTCAATATATGGTGTGTGCGGGACAAGTATGAACGGACAGAAAAGAAAGAACATTTGTTTCTCACCGCATCGCGTTTTATAATGAAAGAATGACTTTAGACGAAAGGAGTGGATTAAGCATGTCTTATGTTCATCTTCAGGTCCACAGTGGATACAGCTTATTAAGCAGTGCGGCAAAAGTAAAGGAGCTCGTGCTGAAAGCGAAAGAACTTGGCTGCAAGGCGCTCGCTCTTACCGATGACCATGTGATGTATGGAACGGTTGAATTTTATAAGGAATGTAAAAAACATGGCATCAAGCCGGTCATCGGTTTAACAGCTTCTGTCTTCATAGATGAACAAGAGACAGAGGCTTATCCCTTGGTACTCCTTGCCAAAAACAATGAAGGCTATCAAAACTTGATCAAAATCAGCAGTGTGCTGAAATCAAAATCAAAAGCTGGACTGAAAGAAAAATGGCTGAAAAGCTATCACCGCGGGCTCATTGCCATTACGCCAGGCGCTTCTGGCTACATTGAAACGCTGCTTCAGCATGATCAGATAGAAGAAGCGCATGATGCGGCGAAACAATTGAAAGATATTTTCGGTGAGGGACATGTGTACATCGCACTTCAGCCATTTCAGCAAGACGAATCGCTTGCCGGTAAACTCAGGGACGTCTCAAAAAGTGCGGAGATTCCTCTTGTTGCGACGGGAGATGTCCACTATATCAATCGAGAAGACAAAACCGCCTATACGTGTTTAAAAGCCATTAAAGCAGGGCAGCAGCTGTCAGAGATTGAGGAAGACCGAGGAGAAAAGCATTTCAGAACCCTTGAAGAAATGAAGGAATGGTATGCGCAAGATGAGGAGCTGCTGACAAGAACGGTGGAGATCGCAGACCGCTGTGAAGTCGATTTAAATCTTGGGCAGACAAAACTCCCTTCCTATCCGACTCCTGATCAATCAACAGCAGATCAGTTTTTACGCAGAGTGTGCGCAGAAGGGATGAAGCAAAGAAAGATTGCTTCAAATGATACGTATGTGAAAAGACTTGAGTACGAACTGAGCATTATCCAAAAAATGAATTTCAGTGATTATTTTCTCATCGTGTGGGATTTTATGAAGTATGCCCATGATCAAGGCATTGTCACAGGGCCAGGACGTGGATCGGCAGCAGGGTCACTTGTTGCGTATGTATTGTTTATTACAGATGTTGATCCGCTCCGTCACGGTCTGTTGTTTGAGCGTTTCTTAAATCCTGAGCGAATCAGTATGCCAGATATTGATATTGATTTCCCCGATACGAGAAGAGATGAAATCATTTCTTATGTAAAAGACAAATACGGAGACATGCATGTGGCACAAATTGTCACGTTTGGAACACTTGCAGCAAAGGCGGCCTTAAGAGATGTTGGACGTGTGATGGGGATTGATATAAAGGCTGCGGACCGTCTTGCAAAGCTGATTCCGTCAAAGCCAGGAACGACGCTGAAAGAAGCGGTGACTGCATCCCCTGAATTAAAAATGATGCTCCAGCAATCCGAGGAGCTTCGAAAGGTCTTTCAAACCGCTTTAAAGGTTGAAGGCTTGCCAAGACATACCTCGACACATGCAGCCGGCGTTGTGCTGAGCGAGGAGCCGCTGACAGAGGTCGTTCCAATTCAAGACGGCCATGATGGTGTGTATTTAACGCAGTATGCGATGAATTATTTAGAAGATCTCGGACTTTTAAAGATGGATTTCTTAGGACTAAGAAACTTAACCTTAATTGAATCCATTAAAAACCAGATTGAAAGACAGGAAAACGTCCACATTAACTTTAGTGACATTTCATATGAAGATCAGAAAACATTTGAATTGTTATCAGCGGGAGATACAACTGGGATTTTCCAGCTTGAATCACAAGGAATGCGTCAGGTGCTGAGACGCCTGAAGCCCTCTAGTTTAGAAGACATCGTGGCGGTCAATGCCCTCTACCGTCCAGGTCCAATGGAGAATATCCCGCTCTTTATCGACCGAAAGCACGGCAGAGTCAAGGTCTCTTATCCGCATCCTGATTTGTATGACATTTTAAAGGACACATATGGGGTCATCGTCTATCAGGAGCAAATCATGCTGATTGCGGCGAAGATGGCAGGCTTTCAGCTGGGTGAGGCAGATCTATTAAGAAGAGCAGTTTCGAAGAAGGATAAAAAGGTCCTTGATGAAGAGCGAAGCCATTTTGTTGAAGGATGCCTAAAAAAGGAGTATCCTGTTAACATTGCAAATGACGTTTATGACTTAATCGTCAAATTTGCAAACTATGGTTTTAATAGAAGCCATGCTGTTGCATATAGCATGATTGGCTTTCAGCTTGCTTACTTAAAAGCGCATTATCCGTTATATTTTATGTGCGGACTTTTAACGAGTGTGATTGGAAATGAAGACAAAGTCGCTCAATATTTCTATGAGGCAAAGGAAAAAGGGATATCTGTGTTGAAGCCTTCTATTAATAAGAGTGAATTTCCATTTACGGTTGAAAAAGGGGAGATCCGCTATAGCTTAAGAGCGATCAAAAATGTCGGAGTGTCAGCTGTAAAGGATATATACAGGGCAAGACAGGAAAAGCCGTTTGAAGATTTATTTGATTTTTGCGCAAGAGTATCAGCAAAGAGTGTCAACCGAAAAACGATTGAAGCGCTCATTTTTTCAGGGGCGATGGATGAGCTTTATCCAAATCGTGCTTCGTTATTGGCATCAATAGATATTGCATTAGACCACGTGTCATTTTTAAATCCAGATGATCAACTGGACTTTCTGGGGGATACAACCTTCTCCATTAAGCCAAAATATGCGGAGATAGAAGAACTGCCGCTTGTCGATCTCCTGCAATTTGAAAAAGAGGCACTTGGGTTATATTTATCAAATCATCCTGTACAAACGTACCGAGATCGCTTAAGAGAGAATGGTGCAGTGGAAATCATCAGACTTTCTTCCTATATAAAGCGAAAGATCTCAATGGGTGGTCTTTTGACAAAAGTGAAATCGATTCGGACAAAAAATGGACAATCGATGGCATTTGTCACATTTGGGGATGAAACGGGAGAAATGGAAGGCGTCGTCTTTCCAGAGCAATTTAGAAAGCTGTCCCCCTTACTTGAGGAGGGCGCCATGCTTTATGTTGAAGGCAGAATAGATGTCAGAAATGACAGCAGCCAAATCATCGTGCAAGAAGCCGTTCTGCTTGAAGAGATGGGCACACAAAGAAAAGAGTCTGTCTACATTCGGGTGAAAGAAGAAAGCCATACGCAGGAACTGCTAGAGCAAGTAAAGCGGGTGATCTCGATGCACAGCGGAGAAGCAGATGTCTATTTGTATTATGAGAAGCAAAAAAAGACAGTGAGACTTCCAGATGCATACAAGGTTCATGCAGATCATGCTGTGATTTTCCAGTTAAAAGAGCTGCTTGGTGAACAAAACGTTGTGATTAAATGATGACAAATCACCTGAATATGTTTTACAAATTCACCTATTGTGTTATCATTTTAAAGATTCTGTGTATTTAAAACTGCCAGTATGTGCTTATCAACTTAGCAATTCATTAAATCATTTTCCACTTGAAGGAGTGTTCATCACATGTCATTAAGAGAAGAAGCATTACATATGCACAAAGAGAATCAAGGCAAACTCGAATCAAAATCAAAAGTACAAGTGAAAAATGCAAAAGACTTGAGCTTGGCTTACTCACCTGGTGTTGCAGAACCATGTAAAGATATTTATGACGACACAAGCAAAGTGTATGATTATACAATGAAAGGCAATATGGTCGCTGTTGTCACAGACGGAAGCGCTGTTTTAGGGCTTGGTAATATTGGGGCAGAAGCATCTCTACCAGTAATGGAAGGAAAAGCTGTATTATTCAAAAGCTTCGCGGGCGTTGATGCCTTCCCAATCGCGCTTGCGACAAACGATGTAGACAAAATCGTTGAAACAGTAAAGCTTCTTGAGCCAACGTTTGGCGGTGTCAACCTTGAAGATATTGCAGCTCCAAACTGCTTCATTATCGAAGAGCGCTTGAAAAAAGAGACAAACATTCCAGTGTTCCACGATGATCAGCACGGAACAGCGATTGTCACAGTAGCAGGACTTGTAAATGCCCTGAAACTGTCTGGAAAATCAATGTCCTCCATCAAAGTGGTGGCAAACGGCGCTGGAGCAGCGGGAATTGCGATTATCAAGCTTCTATATCATTTCGGTGTACGTGATATCATCATGTGCGATACAAAAGGCGCAATTTACGAAGGCCGCCCGAACGGTATGAATACAGTGAAAAATGAAGTCGCTAAATTCACGAACCAAGACCGTAAAGAAGGTTCATTAGAAGAAGTCATTGAAGGTGCAGACGTCTTCATCGGGGTTTCAGTAGCAGGCGCTCTAACAAAAGAAATGGTTGGAAAAATGGCAAAAGATCCTGTCATCTTCGCTATGGCGAATCCAAATCCAGAAATCATGCCAGAAGATGCACATGCAGCAGGTGCAAGTGTTGTAGGAACTGGCCGTTCTGACTTCCCGAACCAAGTGAACAACGTACTGGCATTCCCAGGAATTTTCCGCGGAGCATTAGATGTACGTGCAACTCACATTAACGAAGAAATGAAAATTGCAGCCGTTGAAGCGATTGCTTCTCTTGTTTCAGATGAGAAATTGTCAGCTGAATACGTCATCCCTGAACCATTTGATGCACGTGTAGCACCAGCGGTAGCAAAAGCGGTAGCAAAAGCAGCAATGGAAACTGGCGTTGCAAGAATCAAAGTCGATCCAGAAGCAGTCGCTGAAAAAACAAGAAAATTAACGATTATCGGCGAATAATCAATTGGAAAAGTGTGCACGTTCTTTCTGAAATTGGAGGAAAGACGTGCACCATTTCCTCTCTTACGCGAAAATTTTTTCATCCGGAATGATATTTTTTTGTAGACGTTCACAATTCACATATATCAACTGCTCAGCGCCCCAAACACATACTCATTTCTCATCAATTCCCCATTGAAAAAATTGAATGAAGGATGACAGCGTTTGACAAAAAAAGTACAATAGTTTCGGTACAGTTATGACATGTCCTATAATAGTGGATGTGCGTGTAAAGAAAAAACCCTTCAAAAAGGGAGGTAGTCATTTGTCAATCAAAAATATTTTCAGTAAAAAGAAAAAATATGCATCTGTACCCTCTGAACAGGCAAGCCAAGATGTGCCTGAAGGCATCATGACCAAATGTCCGCAATGTAAAAAAATAATGCTCACCAAAGAATTAGATAAAAATTTACGTGTTTGCATGAATTGCGGCAGACATTTGCAAATGAATGCAAAGCAGCGTATTGATAGCCTTGTAGACGAAGGCACATTTGAAGAATTTAACGGGCATCTGATCTCAGAAAACCCGCTCGGATTCCCAGGCTACGAAGAAAAGCTTGAGAAAGACAGAGAAAAAACGTCTTTGAATGAAGCCATTGTCACAGGTCAAGGTGAAATTGAAGGCCAGCGTGCTGTGATCGCTGTCATGGATGCCACGTTCCGTATGGGCAGCATGGGCTCGGTTGTTGGTGAGAAGATCACACTGGCGATTGAGAAAGCAAAAGCGGACAAGGTGCCATTTATCATCTTTACTGCATCGGGCGGAGCGAGAATGCAAGAGGGGATCCTCAGTCTCATGCAGATGGCAAAAACAAGCTCAGCATTAAAACTGTTCAGCGAGGACCAAGGTTTGATTATCTCTGTGATGACGAACCCAACAACTGGCGGTGTATCAGCTAGTTTCGCGTCTCTTGGTGATTACAACTTTGCAGAACCTGGTGCTTTAATTGGGTTTGCAGGCCGTAGAATCATTGAACAAACAATCCGTGAAGACCTGCCAGAGGACTTCCAAACGGCTGAATTTTTAATGAAGCATGGACAGCTGGATGCTGTCATTCATCGTGCAGAGATGAAAGAAACACTAGGCCGAATCTTAGCATTACACAGCACAGGAGGTGAACGAGAGTGGCTGGAGAACTAGAATTTGAAAAACCTGTCATTGAACTTCGAGCGAAAATTGATGAACTGAAAAAGTTCACACAAAACTCAGAAATGGATTTAAGTGCAGAAATTGAGCGCCTTGAAACACGTCTGAGCAAGCTTGAAGCAGACATTTATACAAATTTAAAGCCGTGGGACAGAGTACAGATTGCTCGTCATGCGATGCGTCCAACAACTCTCGATTACATTCAAGAGCTGTTTGACAACTTTTTCGAATGTCATGGTGACCGTTTCTATGGTGATGATGAAGCTATTGTTGGAGGAATCGCCACGTTTAAAGGGCTTCCTGTCACAGTCATTGGCCATCAGCGCGGAAAAGACACAAAAGAAAACTTGCGCCGTAATTTCGGAATGCCTCATCCAGAAGGCTACCGTAAAGCGCTGCGCTTGATGAAACAAGCAGATAAATTTAATCGCCCGATCATTTGCTTTATTGATACAAAAGGAGCTTATCCTGGGAAAGCAGCTGAAGAACGCGGACAAAGTGAAGCAATTGCGAAAAACCTATTCGAAATGGCAGGACTTCGTGTACCGGTTGTCTGTATTGTCATCGGAGAAGGCGGAAGTGGCGGCGCACTAGGCTTAGGCGTAGGAAACCACCTATACATGCTAGAGAATTCAACGTATTCAGTGATTTCACCTGAAGGTGCAGCAGCACTGCTCTGGAAGGACTCATCACTTGCGAAAAAAGCTGCAGAGACAATGAAAATTACCGCTCCAGACCTAAAAGAATTAGATATTATAGATGATGTTATTAAAGAAGTGCAAGGTGGAGCACACCGAGACGTGAAACAACAAGCAGCCTACATTGAAAAAACATTAAAACAGTCACTTACATCTTTGCTCAAACTAACACCTGAAGAACTAGTCGAACAAAGATATCAAAAATACAAAGCAATCGGGAAGGTATCGGTTGAAAATCAATATATTGGGGTAAACTAAATAAACGTACAGCCTTTTTGGCTGGCGTTTATTTTTTTCATCCTTTTTCATGAAAACCGTCCTCATGTAAGCGCTATTTGAAAATAATTTTCTTTTGTTTTCATAAAATTTGAAACGTCTGAAAACCTTGATATGATAAGCTTTAGAAGGATCGATCTTCCTCGTTTTTGAAAGAATTGCTTTCATGACTTTCTTAACTTTTGTTTAAAAACGGTTTATTTAATTGTATAATAAGTACGGTTTTAGAAATACGTATTGAAAACATCCGGTTTTGCTCATGATTGTTTTCAAGCAGTGGAAATGGTATGTTTAATTCATATATGGTCTCTGAGGTGAAAAAGATGAAGCGTATAGGAGTTTTAACGAGCGGTGGGGATTCCCCAGGAATGAATGCAGCTGTGCGCGCAGTTGTAAGGAAAGCGATTTACCATAATGTTGAAGTTTACGGTATTTATAATGGATATTCAGGTCTAATTAACGGTAAAATTGAGAAACTTGAAATAGGTTCAGTTGGCGATATCATTCATCGTGGAGGAACAAAACTTTACACGGCAAGATGCCCTGAATTCAAGACAATTGAAGGTCGTGAAAAAGGCATTGAGAACTTAAAAAAATTCGGTATTGAAGGACTTGTTGTGATCGGCGGAGACGGTTCATTCATGGGAGCGAAGAAATTAACTGAGCTCGGTTTTCCATGTGTAGGTGTCCCGGGTACAATCGACAACGATATCCCAGGTACTGATTTCACTATTGGCTTTGATACAGCACTGAATACAGTCATTGACGCCATTGATAAAATTCGTGATACAGCCACATCTCATGAACGTACATACGTAGTGGAAGTAATGGGAAGACATGCTGGTGATATTGCTCTTTGGTCAGGTCTTGCAGGCGGAGCCGAATCTATTTTGATTCCTGAAGCAGACTATGACATGGATGAAATTATTGCGAGGTTAAGAAGAGGGCACGAGCGCGGCAAGAAGCACAGTATCATTATCGTCGCAGAAGGCGTAGGCAGCGGTGTTGAATTTGGTAAGCGGATTGAAGAGGAGACAAGCCTTGAAACCCGTGTATCTGTCTTAGGACATATTCAGCGCGGAGGTTCTCCAAGCGCATTTGACCGAGTACTGGCAAGCCGTTTAGGAGCATACGCAGTAGAACTTCTTCTTGAAGGAAAAGGCGGACGCTGTGTGGGCATTCAAAGCAACGAACTCGTTCACCACGATATTTTAGATATCTTAGATAAAAAACATACAGTCGATCAAAATATGTACCGACTTTCACAAGAGCTCTCTATATAAAACGAGAAGACCTTAGGAGGAACAGTAATGAGAAAGACAAAAATCGTTTGTACAATCGGTCCAGCAAGTGAAACCATTGAAAAGCTGACTGAATTGATTGAAGCAGGAATGAATGTAGCCAGACTAAACTTCTCTCATGGAGATTTTGAAGAGCATGGTGCACGCATTGAAAACATTCGTAAAGCAGGTAAAACATTAGGCAAGGACATTGCGATCCTTCTTGATACAAAAGGTCCAGAGATCCGTACACGTACAGTTGAAAACGGCTCAATTGAGCTAGTCGCTGGTGCAGATCTTATCGTGAGTATGGAAGATATTGTTGGAAATACGGAAAAAATTAGTGTGACGTATGAAGATTTAATTGATGATGTAGAAGTGGGCTCAACGATTCTATTAGATGATGGTCTTATTGGTTTAGAAGTGAAAGAAATTAACATGGACCGCAAAGAAATCGTCACAAAGGTCATGAATACAGGCACGCTCAAAAACAAAAAAGGTGTAAACGTACCAGGTGTAAGTGTGAACCTGCCAGGTATTACAGAAAAGGATGCCAATGATATTCTGTTCGGAATTGAACAAGGCGTCGATTTCATCGCTGCTTCTTTTGTTAGACGAGCTTCTGATGTGCTTGAAATTCGTGAGCTTCTTGAAAAGAATAATGCGGCTGACATTCAAATCATTCCTAAGATTGAAAACCAAGAGGGTGTTGATAACATCGATGAAATCCTTGAGGTATCAGATGGTTTGATGGTTGCGCGTGGAGATCTTGGTGTAGAGATCCCGGCAGAAGAAGTACCGCTTGTTCAAAAAATGCTGATCAAAAAATGCAATCGTTTAGGCAAACCTGTCATCACAGCTACCCAAATGCTTGATAGCATGCAGCGTAATCCTCGTCCAACTCGTGCGGAAGCAAGTGACGTGGCAAATGCCATTTTTGATGGCACAGATGCGATTATGCTTTCTGGTGAAACAGCAGCAGGAACATATCCAGTGGAAGCTGTACAAACGATGCATAACATTGCATCACGTTCAGAAGATGCACTCAACTATAAAGCAATTCTTTCTCGCAGAAGCGAAGAAGTAGAAGTCAGCATTACAGATGCCATCGGTCAATCTGTTGCACATACAGCGATGAAGCTTGACGTGGCAGCGATTGTGACACCTACGGAAAGCGGTCATACAGCGAGAATGATTTCAAAATATAGACCAAAAGCACCAATCGTAGCGGTCACAGCAAACGAATCAGTAGCAAGAAAGCTGTCTCTCGTATTCGGTGTATTTGCAAAGAGCGGATCAAAAACGACGTCTACTGATGAAATGCTTGAGAATGCAGTCGAGAAGTCGATCGAAACGGGCTATGTGAGACATGGCGATTTAATCGTCATTACAGCTGGTGTGCCAGTTGGTGAAACAGGTACAACGAACTTAATGAAAGTATATGTTGTTGGTGACATCATTGCGAAAGGTCAAGGAATTGGCCGTAAATCTGCATTTGGACCGGTTGTCATTGCACAAAGCGGAAAAGAAGCAGACGAAAAAATGTACGATGGTGCGATTCTTGTCGCAAACTGTACAGACCGTGATATGATGGGTGCTTTAGAGAAAGCATCTGCCTTGATCACTGAAGAAGGCGGCTTAACAAGCCATGCAGCAGTCGTTGGACTCAGCCTTGGTATTCCAGTGATTGTGGGTCTTGACAGCGCAACAACACTGCTAAAAGAAGGCGAAGAGATCACAGTAGATCCGGCACGCGGAGCGATCTACAAAGGCCGTGCAAGCGTCCTTTAAATCATACACACGAGGGGAGTTATCTGACTCCTCTCTTTTTTTATGTTACACTAAAAAAAGTAAAACAGCTTTCGATGAAAGATACCCCATGAGGTGATATGGTTGAAAAAATATTTGCTACTATTATTGATTCTGTTCCCTGCAGTGGAAATCAGTTTATTTTTAATATCAAGTAAAATTATTGGCATTTTGCCAACGATGCTGATGATCGTGCTCACGAGTGCACTAGGTGCTTATTTTGCAAGAAAGCAAGGAATCGAAGCTTTTCAAAAAGTGCAGAGAGATTTACAGTATGGTAAAATGCCAGGCATAGCGATTGTCGATGGTTTTTGCATTCTGATTGGCGGTCTGCTGCTGCTCATTCCCGGCTTCTTATCGGATATCATTGGTGCGCTGCTACTCATTCCGATGACGAGAAAGCAAATCAAGCCGCTCTTTGAACGCTGGCTTAGAAACATGTCTAATCGCAATCGCTATACGATTATTCGCTAAAGAGACCTTGAGCTCAAGGTCTCTTTTACTTTTGCATGCCGTACCGAATGTATTGATAGATATCTCTAAAAACACCTGCATTACGAAATGCCTGCCACACGACAAGGGAAGCAGGACCAATGACAAGTCCAAGAAAACCAAAGCATTTTAACCCGACAAATAATGCCACAAGCGTTGCTAAAGGATTAAGCCCAATGGACTTGCTTAAGACTTTTGGCTCTGAAATTTGTCTTTGAATGAGCACGACAATATACAAAATGCCGAGCCCGATAGCGAGTGAAAGATTTCCTGTCATAACGGAGTAAATGATCCAAGGCAGAAAAACAGTACCGCTCCCGATATAAGGAAGTAAATCGACAAACCCAATACATAAAGCAATGACAAAGGCATGCTCGACTTTTAAGATGATCAGACCAATGACGACGAGGCCGATGGTCATAGCAACAAGCAGAAGCTGCGCCTTCATAAAACCGGTAATAGCTTTTTTGATTTCAGATAAAATGGCGCGTGTATGCTGCATCCATTTTGCGGGAAAGATACGAGAGCCATATTTTTTTAACGTAAACCAATCTTTCGTGATAAAAAAAGTCGCCAGTGCAGAAAACAAAAGGGTTGCGGCTGCATCAGGCAAAAGACCTAAAAAAGCCGGGATAAGCTCGAGCGTTTTTGAAAGAAAAGTCCCTATTTTTGCGGCAGCTTCATCGCCTAGCGCTTGGATTTGTCCTAAAATCGATTCCTTTTGACCTGCTTGAAGCGTATTAAATTGGGCGGTGACATCATGGTACAAAGGCAGAATCTTATCTGTAAAAAACCGTTCGACAATACCAATCATTTGATCAAGGTGTCCAGGCAGAACCTTTGCTAAATAAGCACTTCCTGAAATGATTTCTGCTACTAAGAGTGTGATGAAACCGGCTGCTGCCACTAAAAAGAGCAGTAGTACAATGACTACTACAATTCCTCTCGGCATTCCGGTGATCTCTTCTATTTTGCATACGGCAGGATGAATCAGGCAGGATACAATAAGTGCAATCCAAAAAGGATATAAAAACGGAAAAGACTGATATAGAAAGACAACCGCAATTACAGCAATGCTGATCATCATCAAACTTCGCAGAAAAATGGCCATATAGGCGTGATTCACACAATCCCCTCCAAAAAACAAGCATGTCCGATACTTCATTTTATTCAAAAAGATTAGTAATATGAAAAGGTCGCAATAAAAAGAAAGGAAGGGGCGGCGTATGTTTACTCAAGCAAATTTATTTTTGGTTCTTTTACTCGTTATTGCACTTATTGCAAAGAACAATTCATTAATTTTAGCGGTTTCTGTGCTGATTGCGATTAAGCTGATTGGTTTGGATCAAAAAATTTTCCCGGTTCTCCAATCAAAAGGCATCAATTGGGGTGTCACCGTCATTACAATTGCTGTGCTTGTTCCTATAGCAACAGGTGACATTGGATTTAAGCAGCTTGGAGAAGCCATGAAATCTTCTTATGCTTGGATTGCACTTGGAGCGGGTATATTAGTAGCATTAATCGCAAAAAACGGTATTGTGCTACTCGAAAATGATCCGCATATCACGGCAGCGCTTGTGTTCGGGACAATTTTGGCAGTCAGCTTATTTAAAGGTGTAGCTGTCGGTCCGCTGATCGGAGCAGGAATTGCTTATTTGGCGATGCAGGCTGTGAAATTTTTCAGCGGTTGAAAAGAGAGTGGTTCATGCCACTTTCTTTTTTATTTTTTTCTTGCGTGAGCTTTTGCAAAAAAACATAATTAAATATAATAAAAGAAGCAAAATCCCTTTATTCCATGCCTTATATGGAAGACTGGAAAAAAAAATATCAAAAAAAATTATAGTTAAACATTTAACAAATGTCTGATTATTGTTTATAATGGGAATAGGCTTAATTTTGAACTCATTGATCACACAAGAGATATGAGGCTAAAAGCGCTCTAACCGTATAGGTAAATGTAAGCATTTTCTTTTCTGAACCTGCCGTCTTATTCGGATTGGATAGCGCTTTCAAAAAGCGAGAATTCTGCAACGAAGGGGAATCTTTTTAAAAAGGGGAGATTGAACATGACAGCAACAAGAGGTCTTGAAGGTATTGTGGCAACAACTTCATCCGTAAGCTCAATTATTGATGATACTCTTACTTATGTAGGGTACAATATCGATGATTTAACTGAAAAAGCTACATTCGAAGAAATTGTCTACCTGTTATGGCACTTAAAGCTGCCGAATGAGCAAGAGCTGAGTGAGTTAAAACAGCAGCTCAATGAAAATGCTCACATTCCGCAAGAAATCATTGAGCACTTTAAATCGTATTCGCTGGACGGGGTTCATCCAATGTCTGCGATTCGTACAGCGGTATCCTTACTAGGTTTACTCGATGACGAATCAGAGATTATGGACAAAGAAGCGAATTACAGAAAAGCCATTCGTTTACAGGCGAAAATTTCTGGACTAGTCGCTACGTTTTCACGCATTCGAAAGGGACTTGAGCCTGTACAGCCAAAAGAAGAATACAGCTATGCTGCGAACTTCTTGTATATGCTAAATGGCGAAGAGCCGTCACCAGTAGAAATTGAGGCAATTGATAAGGCACTCATTCTACATGCGGATCATGAATTAAACGCATCGACATTTACAGCACGTGTATGTGTTGCTACACTATCAGATATCTACTCTGGTGTAACAGCGGCTATCGGTGCGCTGAAAGGACCACTTCATGGCGGAGCCAATGAAGGCGTAATGAAGATGCTTTCAGAAATTGGCGAAGTTGAAAACGTAGATTCCTATATTCATGGTAAGCTAGAGAAGAAAGAAAAAATTATGGGCTTTGGCCACCGCGTATACCGTCAAGGTGACCCGCGTGCAAAGCATCTAAAAGAAATGAGCCAGCGTTTAACAAACCTCACTGGCGAGCCGAAATGGTATGAAATGTCTGTTCGCGCAGAGGAAATCGTGACATCAGAGAAAAATCTTCCACCAAATGTTGATTTTTATTCTGCATCTGTATATCACAGTCTTGGGATTGATCATGACTTGTTTACACCAATTTTCGTGATCAGCCGATTCTCTGGATGGATTGCTCACATTCTAGAGCAGTATGACAACAACCGTCTCATCCGTCCAAGAGCTGACTACATTGGACCTGATCTTCAAACCTTTGTTCCGATCAGTGAAAGAGACTAATGTTTATAGAATAGCGGGGGCTGATCCTCAGGAAGGCCAATCAGCCTCTATATCAACAAAAAACGAATCACGTGAAAAACTTCTTCGCTTGCAGACATCAAGCCAAGAAGTTTCAAATATTCACTACATAACCTGGGAGGTAATATCATTGTCACAAGGCGAAAAAATTACAGTTACTGGCGGCGTATTGAATGTACCAAATAATCCAATTATCCCGTTTATCGAAGGGGACGGAATCGGTCCTGACATTTGGAAAGCAGCATCAAGAGTACTTGAAGCAGCTGTAGAAAAAGCATATAAAGGTGAAAAGCAAATCACTTGGAAAGAAGTATATGCAGGTGAGAAAGCTTACAATAAAACTGGAGAATGGCTTCCTGAGCAAACACTTGAAGACATTCGTGAATACTTAATCGCGATCAAAGGACCACTGACAACACCAATCGGCGGAGGAATCCGTTCATTAAACGTGGCACTTAGACAAGAGCTTGATCTATTCACATGCTTACGTCCAGTTCGCTGGTTCCAAGGCGTACCGTCTCCTGTGAAACGTCCAGAAGACACAGATATGGTCATCTTCCGTGAGAACACAGAAGATATCTATGCTGGTATCGAGTATGCAAAAGGATCAGACGAAGTGAAGAAGTTAATTGACTTCTTGAAAAACGAATTAGGTGTAAACAAAATCCGTTTCCCAGAAACGTCAGGTATCGGAATCAAGCCAGTTTCTGAAGAAGGAACTTCTCGCCTTGTCAGAGCGGCTATCCAATATGCAATCGACCAAGGCCGTAAGTCTGTGACGCTTGTTCACAAAGGAAACATCATGAAATTTACAGAAGGTGCCTTCAAAAACTGGGGCTACGAAGTGGCTGAAAAAGAGTTTGGAGACAAGGTCTTTACATGGGCACAATATGATCGTATTGTAGAACAAGATGGAAAAGATGCGGCAAACAAAGCGCAAAGTGAAGCAGAAGCTGCTGGCAAAATTATTGTCAAAGACAGCATTGCAGATATTTTCCTTCAACAAATCCTAACTCGTCCAGCTGAGTTCGATGTTGTGGCAACAATGAACTTAAACGGAGATTACATCTCTGATGCTCTTGCAGCACAAGTTGGTGGAATTGGTATCGCACCAGGTGCGAACATCAACTACGAAACAGGACACGCTATTTTTGAAGCGACTCACGGAACAGCACCTAAATATGCTGGTCTTGATAAAGTGAATCCATCTTCTGTTCTTCTATCAGGCGTGCTTTTACTTGAGCACCTTGGCTGGCAGGAAGCAGCTGATCTAGTGATTCAATCTGTTGAAAAAACAATTGCATCAAAAGTCGTCACTTACGATTTTGCTAGATTAATGGATGGCGCAACAGAAGTGAAATGTTCTGAGTTTGCTGACGAGCTCATCAAAAACTTGTCTTGATTCTTAAACTTTAAAGTTAAAGGGGAAAAAGGAAATGGCAAACAAGCGTAAAAAAGTATCTGTCATCGGAGCAGGCTTTACTGGAGCAACTACAGCATTTCTAACGGCTCAAAAAGAATTAGCGGACGTCGTATTAGTCGATATCCCGCAGCTTGAGAACCCAACAAAAGGGAAAGCACTTGATATGCTGGAAGCAAGTCCTGTTCAAGGCTTCGATGCAAACATTACAGGAACTTCTAACTACGAAGATACAGCCGGTTCTGATGTCGTGGTCATTACGGCGGGAATTGCAAGAAAGCCGGGAATGAGCCGTGACGATCTCGTGTCAACAAATGAAAAAATCATGCGCAGTGTGACACGCGAAATCGTTAAATATTCTCCAGAAGCCATCATTGTTGTGTTAACAAACCCTGTTGATGCAATGACGTATGCAGTTTATAAAGAATCAGGATTACCAAAAGAAAAAGTCATTGGACAATCGGGCATTCTTGATACAGCACGTTTCCGTACGTTTGTTGCTCAAGAATTAAACCTATCTGTTAAAGATGTGACGGGCTTTGTACTTGGTGGACATGGCGATGACATGGTTCCTCTTGTTCGTTACTCTTATGCAGGCGGTATCCCGCTTGAAACATTGATTCCAAAAGATCGAATTGATGCAATTGTTGAAAGAACAAGAAAAGGCGGCGGCGAAATCGTGAACCTATTAGGTAACGGTAGTGCATATTATGCTCCTGCTGCTTCACTAGTCGAAATGGTTGAGGCGATCCTTAAAGATCAGCGCCGCGTCATGCCGACGATTGCTTACCTTGAAGGTGAATATGGCTACGAAGGCATTTACCTAGGTGTACCAACAATCGTAGGTGGCAACGGTCTTGAGAAGATCATCGAGCTTGAGCTGACAGAAGAAGAAAGAAGTCAGCTTGACCGTTCTGTTGAATCTGTTAAGAATGTCATGAAAGTATTGTCTTAATATGAATAAAAAAGAAGGCTTCTCTCATGAGGAGTCTTCTTTTTGTTTACAAAACAAATCTTGTCGAAATTTTAAATTGTCCTCTTGTTAAGCTTTCGTTAAAATGAAAGAGAAAGCATGACTTCTCGCTTTTCACATAAGATACAAAAAACGGATGCAGGGGAAATCACTAATTGGAGGCACAACATGAATAAAAAAATATTAGTTGTGGATGATGAAGAATCGATTGTAACACTTCTAAGCTATAACCTTGAAAGAGCGGGCTATGATGTCGTCACAGCAAGAGACGGGGAAGAAGCGCTTGAAAAAGCAGCAAGTGAACAGCCTGATCTCATTGTATTAGATTTAATGCTTCCGAAGATGGACGGCATTGAAGTGTGCAAACAACTGAGAATTCAAAAAATGATGTTCCCTATTTTAATGCTGACAGCAAAGGACGATGAATTTGATAAGGTGCTAGGCCTTGAGCTTGGAGCCGATGATTACATGACAAAGCCATTCAGTCCTAGAGAAGTGGGTGCTCGGGTAAAAGCCATCTTGAGAAGAGCACAGCAATCTCAGCCTGCCCCCACGCAAGAGGAGAAGGAAGAGATCATTGCAGACCAAATCAAAATTGGTGAACTGCGCATTTTACCAGAACACTACGAAGTCTATTTCCAGGAAGAACGTCTAGAGCTCACGCCAAAAGAATTTGAACTGCTGCTTTATTTGGCGAAGCATAAAGGACGTGTCCTCACGCGTGATTTATTGTTAAGTGCCGTTTGGAATTATGACTTTGCAGGTGACACTCGTATTGTGGATGTCCATATTAGCCACTTGCGGGACAAAATTGAAAAGAACACGAAAAAACCAACATACATTAAAACGATTCGCGGCTTAGGCTACAAATTGGAGGAGCCAAAGCCAAATGAGTAAAATTAGAACCCGTCTGTTTTCGGGACTCATTTTTCTCCTTTTTATTGTGTTTGTGGCACTTGGTCTTTTCTTGGACCACATGTTCCATGTTTTCTATGAAACCAAATTAACGGAACGAATGGAAAAGGAATCGAGCTTCCTCCTCTCTTCCATGAATGGTGACGATCTGAAGGCGAAGCAAAACAAGGAGGTCCTCCATCAGGCAAAGCAGCATTTTGATATGAATGCGTCGATTGTGGACCTGAAGGGGAATATCATACATACAACGGGTCAAGCAGAACAAAGGGCCATCATTCGAAACACGCTGAACAATGAACGTTTCCAAACAAAAGGGGTCGTCATTGACGATGAGAAGGATGCGCTGTTTCATTATGCTGTCCCGATCCTGAAACAAAACGAACCAGCGGGTTATTTATTTCTCCATGCGTCATACGAGCCTTTAAATGAAATTGACGGCCAGCTCTGGCTTGCATTAGCCTTTTGTCTTGGCTCGGCGATTATCATCATCGTTTTCTTTGGGTACCGCATGTCGATGAAATATGTGAAACCAATTGATTATGCTACAAAGGTAGCCAAACAGCTGGAACGCGGGAACTATGATACGAATAACTATGAAGAGTTGATGATTGAAACAAGTGAACTGAATACTTCCATGAAGCGTTTGGCAGGAAGTCTTCAAGAAATGACAAGTGCCGGTGAAATGCAGAGAGACCGGCTGCAAACGGTCATTGAAAATATTGGAGCGGGGATTATTTTGATTGATAAGATGGGTTATATCCACCTAGTCAATCGAACCTTCCGCAAGCAGTTTAAAGTCCAAAAGCATATTTACATGCACAAGCTGTATCACGAAGCGTTTACACATGAAGAGATTATCGAATTAATTGACGAAATTTTCATGACAGAAACGAAGGTGCGGAAGTTTTTACGTCTAGCCGTTGACATTGAACGCCGCTACTTCCAAGTGGATGGTGTACCAATTTTAAGTACAGACGATGAATGGAAAGGAATTGTCCTTGTGTTTCATGACGTGACAGAAACAAAGCAGCTGGAGCAGATGCGAAAAGACTTTGTCGCCAATGTGTCTCACGAATTAAAAACACCGATTACGTCGATTAAAGGATTTTCTGAAACCCTTCTTGATGGTGCGATTGATGACAAAGAAGCACTGACAGAATTCCTTTCTATCATTTTAAAAGAGAGTGTCCGTCTAGAAACGCTGATTCAAGACTTACTTGATCTTTCTAAAATTGAACAGCAGCACTTCAAGCTGAATATTCAAGAAGCCAATGCGACAGAAATCATTCAAGAGATTGAAGTGCTGTTAAAACAAAAGGCAGCAGAAAAAGGCATTCAATTACAAGTGCGTGTCCCGAAAGAACCGGTCTATGTTATGGCAGATCCGCTAAGGTTAAAGCAAATCTTCCTCAATCTCGTCAATAATGCCCTGACCTATACACCAGAGGGAGGAAGTGTTACCATCTCAGCAAGACCGCGGAAAGGTGCCTATGAATTTGATGTAGCAGATACAGGAATCGGCATGAAGAAAAGCGAGATTCCAAGAATATTTGAGAGATTTTATCGAATTGATAAAGATAGAAGCAGGAATTCAGGCGGTACAGGTCTTGGTCTTGCCATTGTCAAACACCTTGTGGAAGCGCATGAAGGAACGATTTCTGTCCACAGCAAACAAGGCAAAGGAACGACTTTTACAGTGAGCCTGAAATCGACTTAGAGAAAAAAAGGAAAGTCACGTTAAAATTTACATGATCTTTACAATGAATTCATGTTTTGTTAAACATTCATTGATAGGATGAATAGGAACCCCTTCATCCAAGGAGCCAATTTTGGAAGGACGAAAACACTTGTTGTTTTCGTCCCTTTTTTATGCAGGCTCGACTATTTTCTTTTCAAAATAAACTTTGATAAAATGAAGATACAATGTGTGAAAGAGACGGCTGAGATGGCTCAGCCGATGGAGGATTAAAACATGACAGACAAAAAGAAATTAGTGTTAGTGGATGGAAACAGCCTCGCATATCGAGCCTTCTTTGCTTTGCCGCTATTATCAAATGATAAAGGCGTACATACAAATGCTATTTATGGATTTGCGATGATCTTAATGAAGATGCTGGAGGACGAGAAGCCTACCCATATGCTCGTCGCATTTGATGCGGGAAAAACAACATTCCGCCACGAGACATTTAAAGAATATAAAGGCGGAAGACAAAAAACTCCGCCAGAGCTATCAGAACAAATGCCGTTCATCCGTGAACTATTAGATGCCTATCAGGTGAAAAGGTACGAGCTTCCTCAATATGAAGCAGATGATATTATCGGTACATTGGCTGTCGAGGCAGAAAAAGACGGCTTTGAAGTCAAAATCTTCTCAGGAGATAAGGACTTAACACAGCTCTCAACAGATCATACGACAGTGGCTATTACGAAAAAAGGCATCACAGAAGTAGAATATTACACACCTGCTCATATTGAAGAAAAATATGGCCTGCGACCAGATCAAATCATTGATATGAAAGGGCTGATGGGAGATTCCTCAGATAATATCCCAGGCGTCCCAGGTGTAGGCGAAAAAACAGCGATTAAATTGTTAAAGCAGTTTGAGACAGTTGAGAACCTGCTTGAACATATTGATGAAGTGAGCGGGAAAAAGCTAAAAGAAAAACTTGAAGAATATAAAGAACAAGCAGTCATGAGTAAAGAGCTGGCGACGATTCTTGTAGAAGCACCTATTGATGTGTCAAGCAAAGATTTGGCATATGAAGGCCCTCACATGGATCAAGTGATCTCTCTTTATAAAGAACTAGGCTTTCAAACGCTGCTAGAGCGTCTTGGAGAAGCACCAGAAACAGATGAACAGGTCGAAGTAGATGCATTAGAAGTGAAAAAAATGACAGCTGTAACGGACGACATGCTGACAGATCATGCAGCCCTTGTGGTAGAACAGCTTGGAGATAATTATCACGAAGCGGATTTGATCGGTTTTGCGATCCATAATGAAAATGGTGCGTTTTTTATCACGAAAGAAGATGCGCTTCAATCAGAAGCATTTAAAGAATGGGTACAGGATGAAACGAAGAAAAAATGGGTCTTTGATTCAAAAAGAGCAGTTGTCGCCCTGAGATGGCATGATGTCGATCTAAAAGGTGTTGATAATGATGTTCTGCTCGCTTCCTATGTCGTCAACCCGCAGAAATCATACGAAGACGTCGCGAGTGTAGCGAAGGAATATGGTCTGAATATCGCTCTTTCTGATGAAAAAGTATACGGAAAAGGAGCAAAGCAGGCGATTCCACCTGAAGATGAACTGAAAGAACATCTTGGACGAAAAGCAGCGGCGATCTCAGCCTTGCATGATTTAACACTTGAAGCATTAGAAAAAAATGATCAGCACGAACTGTATGAAGATTTAGAGCTGCCACTTGCTCTCATCTTAGGTGAAATGGAATCTCTTGGAGTAAAGGTAGATATAGAGCGCCTAGAGAAAATGGGTGAAGAATTAACGAAAAAACTCAAAGAATATGAAGAAACCATTCACCGCTTAGCAGGAGAAACGTTTAACATCAATTCTCCTAAACAGCTTGGCGTCATCCTATTTGAAAAATTAGGTCTGCCGATTATCAAGAAGACAAAAACAGGCTACTCGACGTCTGCAGATGTGCTTGAGAAGCTTGAAGATAAGCATGAAATCATTCGGTCTATTCTGCACTACAGGCAAATTGGAAAGCTGCAATCGACCTATGTGGAAGGTTTAATGAAAGTAACGCGCAAGGACACCCATAAAGTGCATACAAGATTTAATCAAGCACTCACCCAAACAGGAAGATTAAGCTCAACAGATCCAAACCTTCAAAACATCCCGATTCGTTTAGAAGAAGGACGGAAGATTCGTCAAGCATTCGTTCCTTCAAAAGAAGGCTGGCTCATGTTTGCAGCAGACTATTCACAAATCGAGCTGCGTGTGCTCGCTCATATTTCACAAGATGAGAATTTGATCGAAGCGTTTACGCAAGACATGGACATTCACACGAAAACAGCGATGGACGTGTTCCATGTCTCAGAAGAAGAAGTGACTTCCGCTATGAGAAGACAAGCCAAGGCTGTAAACTTCGGTATTGTATATGGAATCAGCGATTATGGACTTTCTCAAAACCTTGGGATCACAAGAAAAGAAGCAGCCGCTTTTATCGAACGCTATTTAACAAGCTTTAAAGGCGTGAAAACCTATATGGAAGAAATCGTCCAGGAAGCGAAACAAAAAGGCTACGTCACGACGCTTCTCAAACGCAGACGGTATATCCCGGATATCACAAGCCGTAATTTTAATATCAAAAGCTTTGCAGAACGAACAGCCATGAACACACCGATCCAAGGCAGCGCAGCCGATATTATTAAAAAAGCGATGATTGATATGGCGCGAAGGCTCAAAGAAGAAAACCTGCAGGCAAATCTTTTATTACAGGTGCACGATGAATTGATCTTCGAAGCGCCGAAAGAAGAAATCGCCATCCTTGAAAAGATTGTTCCTGAAGTCATGGAAAACGCACTTCAGCTTGATGTGCCGCTAAAAGTTGATTTTGCTTCAGGTCCATCTTGGTACGATGCGAAATAAATAATAGAGAGAAAAAGGAGCGAGGAGCATGCCGGAATTACCAGAAGTTGAAACCGTCCGGCGCACTCTCAAGCGGTTAGTCGAAGGAAAGACGATTGAAACGGTCGATATCAAATGGCCAAACATCATCAAACGTCCTGGGGAGCCGGAAGAGTTCGCAAGAAGAATGGTAGGAGAAACCATACAAACCATTGAAAGAAGAGGGAAGTTCCTCCTCTTTCATTTAGACCATTATGTGATGGTCTCCCATTTAAGGATGGAAGGGAAATACCGTGTACATGAAGCGCATGAGCCTTATGATAAACACGTACACGTCGTCTTTACGTTTACAGATGGTACTGAGCTTCGGTACCATGATGTGCGTAAATTTGGCACGATGCATTTATTTCAGCCGGGTGAAGAGGAAAAGGAACTCCCGCTTTCTCAGCTGGGATATGAACCATTTGATGAACAGTTCACTCCTGAGTATTTATGGGAGCAATTGAAAAAAACAACCCGCGTGGTTAAAACAGCACTGCTTGATCAAAAGATTGTCGTAGGACTTGGTAACATTTACGTAGATGAGGTCCTGTTTAAATCAGGTATTCATCCAGAAACGAAAGCGAATCAGCTCAGCCAGGAATCCTGCAAAGTGCTTCACAAACAGATCATTGATACGCTTCAAGTGGCGGTAGATGCGGGAGGAAGCACGATTCGTTCTTATATCAACTCACAAGGAGATATTGGAACATTTCAGCTGCAGCTTCTTGTATATGACCGGCGGGGAGAGCCTTGCCAAACATGCGGAAGCATCATCGAGAAAACAGTGGTCGGAGGGCGCGGCACGCACTTTTGTGTGACCTGCCAAAAACGTCCTCAATAAAGTTTAGCCATGAGCATGCTTCCTTTTTGCTATGCATACGATAAAAAACATTCATTTTTCAGCAAGGTGTAGACTGACACACAGCCCACCTGCTCTTCATATAGTGAAGAAGAGTCTAAGGACGCCTAGAGACTCTTGATCATCGTTGCATGAACAGAAAGGAAGAGTTCAGGTATGATTTCGATTTCGCTCCTGTTTTTAGCTATTGCAGTCAGCATCGACAGCTTTTCTGTAGGCTTTACGTATGGGCTTCGCAAAATGAGGATCCCATTTAAAGCCATCGTCATTATTGCATGCTGCTCAGGGATTGTGCTGCTCATTTCTATGCTGATTGGCAGCCTGCTGACGACATTTCTCCCTGTCTCAGTGACCGATAAACTGGGGGGAGGCATTTTAATTGCCATTGGCCTTTGGGTCCTGTATCAATTTTACAAACCAGCGAAAGAGCGTGATTTGCTTCTTCATGAAAAGACATTGCTCAATGTGGAAGTACAATCGCTTGGGCTTGTCATTCACATTTTAAGAAAGCCGACAAGTGCAGATATTGACCGATCTGGGACGATTAATGGAATGGAAGCGGTACTTCTTGGAATTGCTTTATCCATTGATGCATTTGGCGCAGGGATTGGCGCAGCGATTCTAGGCTTTTCTCCAATTGTCATGAGTATCACGGTCGCAGTGATGAGCTCACTTTTTGTGTGTATTGGGCTGCGTGCCGGTCATTACTTGGCAAATTGGCGCTGGATCAATAAACTCGCATGCTTACCAGGGCTTCTGCTCATATTAATTGGGGTTTGGAAGCTGTAAAAGGAGGAAATCAATTGACGCTTGTCATTGGATTAACAGGCGGGATTGCTAGCGGAAAAAGCACAGTCTCGCAGATGATAAAAGAGCAGGGCATTCGGGTTGTGGACGCAGATGTGATTGCAAAAGAAGCGGTCTCCAAAGGAACATCCGCCCTTCATCATATCGTTCAAACCTTTGGTGAGGGTGTCCTCCTGCCAAATGGAGAGCTGAACCGGCAGGAGCTGGGAGCCATTATTTTTTCTAATGAAGAGAAACGAAAGCAGCTGAATGCGATCGTTCATCCAGAAGTGCGAAAGGAAATGCTCAGGCAGCGAGATGAAGGGATCAACAGCCAAGAAACATTCGTTGTCCTTGATATCCCGCTTTTATTTGAAAGTCAGCTGGAAAGTCTTGTCGACCGGATCATTGTGGTGTATACAACACCAGAATTACAGCTATCACGACTCATGAATCGAAACGACCTCAGTGAGGAAGAAGCGCTGAATCGAATTCACTCTCAGCAGCCCCTTGAAGAGAAATGTAAAAAAGCAGACCGCGTGATAGAAAACACACAAGATCTCGCTTTTATCAGAAAGCAATTGCAGAACATATTAAATGAATGGGAACATACAGATAAGTAAGAGTACATACACGTACTCTTCTTTTTTTATGCTTTATTCTTATTTCCTTTGAAAAGAACAGCCCTTTTTAGAAAATATACGTTTATATACTGGCAATTACATTCTAATGTGATATACTAATTTCATAAATAAATTTATTGAGTATAACACATAATAGAGGAGTGACCTGTTCATGAAGGTAAAAGCAGCGATCAATGGGTTTGGCAGAATTGGACGCATGGTCTTCAGAAAAGCAATGCTTGATGATCAAATTCAAATTGTAGCGGTGAACGCAAGCTATCCTGCCGAAACGCTAGCACATTTAATTAAATATGACACAAATCATGGACGTTACGAATGCGATGTGACAGCAGAAGATGACGCACTGATTGTAAATGGGAAAAGAGTGCTTTTGCTCAATGACAGAGACCCAAAGCAGCTTCCATGGGGAGAGCTTGGGATTGATATCGTCATAGAAGCAACAGGAAAATTCAATTCAAAAGATCAAGCGATGGGCCATATAGATGCCGGAGCGAAAAAGGTCGTACTTACAGCTCCAGGTAAAAATGAAGACGTTACAATTGTAATGGGTGTCAATGAGGATGATCTTGATCCTGAAAAGCACGTCATTATTTCAAACGCATCTTGTACAACAAACTGTTTAGCACCAGTTGTTAAATTGTTAGATGATGAATTCGGCATCGACAACGGCTTAATGACAACGGTTCATGCGTATACAAATGATCAAAAAAATATCGACAACCCGCATAAGGATTTGCGCCGGGCAAGAGCGTGTGCCCAGTCCATCATTCCAACTACGACGGGTGCCGCTAAAGCGCTTTCTTTAGTGCTGCCGCACATGAAAGGGAAATTGCATGGACTTGCACTGCGCGTGCCAGTTTCCAATGTATCGATGGTTGATCTTGTCGTCGACTTGAAAAAAGATGTCACAGCAGAAGAAGTAAATGCAGCCTTCTCAAATGCATCAAAAACTTCTCTATCCGGTATTTTAGATTACACGGATGAGCCGCTTGTTTCTACAGACTTTAACACGAATCCTTATTCAGCTGTCGTGGATGGACTGACAACGATGGTGATGGAGGATAGAAAAGTAAAAGTTCTTGCATGGTATGACAATGAATGGGGTTATTCATGCAGAGTGGTGGATCTTGTGAAGTTTGTCGGTTCGCAGATGAAAGAGCTTTCTGCTGTTTGAAATGAAGAAGACGAACGTCCCTTTTCAAGAAATGAGAGAAAATCCCATTGAAAACACAGCTTGCAAAATGGGTCTAAACAAAGTATACTATTTTTCGTGAACTTCTTGTTCGCAGACTCATTCGGGTATACTTAAAGGGTTAGGACCTCTTTGGACTAACTTTCCCCCGTGGTATATGTCCGGTCCGGCTGCTTAGAACTTCACTCTTTCATTCTTGTTTAAGGGGGGTCCATGATGGAAACAATCGGACGTCACGTTATCTCCGAGCTTTGGGGATGCGACTGTGATAAACTGAACGACATGGATTTTATTGAAAAAACGTTTGTAAATGCAGCTTTGAAATCAGGAGCTGAAGTAAGAGAGGTTGCTTTTCACAAATTTGCACCTCAAGGAGTAAGTGGAGTTGTCATTATTTCTGAATCTCATCTGACAATTCACAGCTTTCCTGAACATGGTTATGCGAGCATAGATGTTTATACTTGCGGCGACCTAGATCCGAATATCGCAGCAGATCATATCGGAGATGAATTAGGTGCCGAAACAAGAGAAAACATCGAAATTCCTCGAGGCATGGGACCTGTACAAGTGAAACAGGCACAAGCCAAAGCACTGTAAACATAAAAAAGATTGCAATGGGAGCTGGCCAAAAGCATTGAAATGCCTTTGTGTTATGCTCCTTTTTATATTTCTTTGATATACAAAATCCAACATTCCCCAACTTGTCTATACTTTTGTTCTAGGAAAACAAAGGTTTTTTTTATAAAATAAAGAAGAGGCATTATGGCAAAGGGGATACGTATATGACTTTAGGACAAAAGTTCAAACGGTTCATGACAAACCATACAGAAACATCTGACGAGCATCCAGTGTCAGAACTGAAAAGCCATTACTACAAAATGACGAATGCACAAGTTTTTCAAGCGGTGGAAGCCATGCTTTCCCGAAACGATTCCTATCAAGTGACATCTGTTTCAGCAGAACGAGGTGAAATCAGCGCAAACATCAGAATGCCGAAAAAAGCCTTTCTCGTAGCGACTGTCATTTCAATTCGTCCTTTTGAAACAGCTGTCGATTTTAATGTGACAACAGAAACGGTCCTGCCAACAGATTTTGGTTATAGTCAGAAGGCCGTTTTGTCCCTTTATGATGAACTAGACAAACAACTTCCAAGAATAGATCGGAGCTGATGAAATGAAATGTCCCACATGTCAGCACCTTGGCACAAGGGTGCTTGATTCAAGACCAGTAGATGAAGGAAAATCCATCCGTCGTAGAAGAGAGTGCGAAAGCTGCCAGTATCGCTTTACGACGTTTGAGAAATTAGAAGAATTACCACTGATTGTGGTGAAAAAAGAAGGGATTCGAGAAGAATTCAGCCGCGAAAAGATGCTGAGAGGACTCATTAAAGCGTGTGAAAAGCGTCCTGTTGCTTTAAAGCAGCTGGAGGATGTCTGCTTTAACATCGAAAAAGAACTGCGTAATCAAGGCATGTCAGAAGTGAAAAGTGAGCTTGTAGGTGAAATGGTGATGGACGAGCTGGCAAAAATTGATGAAGTGTCTTACGTCAGGTTTGCCTCAGTTTACCGGCAGTTTAAAGATATCAACGTCTTTATTGATGAATTAAAAGATTTATTAAAGAAAGAACGCTAAAAAAGAGCTGAAGATTCTTCACGCTCTTTTTCCTGCGTAAAGCGTAAAACGCAAAAAGGGTGTACAATAGAAACAATTGCAATTCATGGGGAGGATCAGCATATGACAGAGCATTGGAAGGAAGTGCTAGCCGTCGATCCGTATGTCGTCAAAAGCGCTTCATTGCTCGGTGACATCGATAGACAGCTCATCACTCTTTTATATCAGCCGCTTATTGGCATGTCCGCTTTCAGCTTATACATGACGCTGTGGGGAGAGCTGGAACAAAATCGTATGTGGGGAAAACCTGCACCTCATCGGCAGCTCATGGTCATGCTGCAAACGAATTTAAATGATATTTTTGAGGAACGTTTAAAGCTTGAAGCGATTGGTTTACTCCGCACATATGAACAGGAAACGGAAGAAGGCAGACTGTTTACATATGAGCTTGTGCCGCCGCTAAGACCAGATGAGTTTTTCCAGGATGGTATGCTGAATGTCCTGCTGTACCATCGTGTAGAGAAAGCAAAATATATGCAGCTTCGTGATTATTTTTCTTATCCAGGTGTTCCTGCAGAGGCAAAGAACATCTCGCGGTCGTTTGAAGAAGTCTTTCACGTATTGCAGCCAGGTGAACGCAGGATGACAGAAGAAATCAATCGGGCGTCATCACTTGATCAGGGCTATGAATATGTGACCGTTGGATCGAGTCAGCCGGCTCCGCTTTCAGACGAATCCTTTGATTTCGACCTATTGTTAGCGGGCATGTCTGATATGATGATTCCAAGAAAGGCTTTGACAAAGCAGGTGAAAGAAACCATTAAGAAGTTAGCCGTTGTATACGGCATCACTCCGCTTCAAATGCAAAATATTGTAGCGGGCGCCTGCGGTTCGGATCAAATGATCTCAACAGAAGAGCTGAGAAAAGCCGCAAGAGACTGGTACCAAATCGAATACAGAGGCGAGCAGCCAAAACTCATTGATCAAAAACAGCCTAGACACCTGCGTCAAGATGCTTCAAAAGCGCTAGCAGATACGCCAGATGCCAAATTGATTGAAAAGCTCGATCATATTTCGCCTAGGGAGCTGCTAAAAGATATGGCAGACGGCATTGAGCCAACGTATGCCGACTTAAGAATTGTCGAAGATATTATGCTCGAGCAGCAGCTAGAGCCAGGTGTCATGAACGTTTTGATCTACTATACATTACTGAAAACAGATATGAAGCTGTCGAAAACATATATGCAAAAAATCGCCGCTCATTGGGTGAGAAAGAAAATTAAAACCGTAGCGGCAGCCATGAAAATTGCCAAAGAAGAGAACAAGCAAATGACAGAGTGGGCGCAGCAGAAAAAGCAGCGCAGCACATATGGATCAGGGAAAGTTGTCCGAGAAGAGAAGCTTCCTGACTGGATGAAAGAAACTGAAACGAAAGAACAGCCGGCAAAAGAACAAACAGACAGTCTGTCGACAGAAGACCTCGAACGAGAAAAAGAAAAACTGTTAGATCAGTTTAAAAATATGAAAAAGTACAATGCACATTAAGGTGAGGTGAGATGGGGATGAAACCGATCGGTCGTTCATTTGAACAACTAAAAGGACGAGTAGATTTTCGTGTGAGATACAATCAGATTAAAGAGAGTGTGTTATCTGATGAAGATGTGAAGGCCTTTTTACAGGAGCATCAAGAACAAATACACGAAGACATGATCAATCGCAGCTTGAACCGGCTTTTTGAATATGTGCAGCAGTCAAAGGGCTGTTCATATTGCTTAGATGAAGAGAACGTCAATGCGATTTTAGACGGGTATCACCCGAAGCTTGTGATCAAAGGTCAGAGTATTGATATTGAATATTCCCCCTGCCCAGTCAAGCTGCGGCTCGATAGACAGAAAAAACAGCAAGAGCTTATGAAAAGCATGTACATTCCGCAAAATGTTCTTCAAGCGACGTTCACTGATCTGAACGTTGTGGGAAGACAGGAAGTCATTCAAAAAGTAGGTCAATTCCTGCAAAGCTATGATGAGACGGGCAAAGGGAAGGGCTTATATTTACACGGAAAGTTTGGAGTAGGAAAAACGTATATTCTGGCAGCCATTGCGCAGCAGCTAGCGGAGAAGGAATACCCATCTCTCCTAGTGTACGTGCCTGAATTTGTGAGAGAGTTAAAAAATTCGTTAGCCGATCATACACTGGAAGCAAAGCTGAACATGGTCAAATCCACCCCTATTTTAATGCTTGATGATATTGGGGCAGAGTCGATGACAAGCTGGGTTCGAGATGAACTGCTCGGAACGATCTTACAATACCGTATGGCAGAGCAGCTGCCGACTTTCTTCTCTTCTAATTTCTCACCAAGTGAACTGAAACATCACTTTACGTACTCACAGCGCGGGGAAAAAGAAGAGGTCAAAGCCGCTCGTTTAATGGAACGGATTCTTTATTTAGCAGAGGCAGTCTTGCTCGAAGGAGAAAACCGCCGTCATTTATAAAAGCGTCTATCACCTGAAGGAGGAGCAAATGAAATGAACAAAAGAAAATGGCTGCTTTTTCTCGTGATTGCAGGTCTCGCTGCTTTACTTTGGTGGCTGAACAAACAGCACCTTCAGCTGGCGCCGAAAGATGTGAAGAATTGGGTGCTTCAATTTGGGCTGCTGGCTCCCTTTGTTTTTCTGTTCTTATCTCTTTTTCGCCCGTTTGTTCTCGTCCCACTTACGGTCTTTTCGCTGGCAGCAGGTTTAGCATTCGGCAGTGTTCTTGGGACGATTTATGCCCTCGTTGGTGCTACCGCCGGAGCAACAGGCTCCTTCCTGCTTGCCACAACCTTTCGTGCAAAAAAGGAAGGCAGAGAATCAAGCAGCCGGAAGCTGAGAGCGGTGACATCCCGCATTCAGGAGCATGGGTTTCTTTATATTTTGTTATTGCGTATTGCCCCGATCCATTTTGACTTTGTCAGCTATGCGGCAGCAGTTTCACGTGCGAATTATCGTGCATTCACGGCAGCTACTTTTTTAGGCTTAATACCGGGTACAGTTGCATTAAATGTCCTTGGCTCAAGCTTTGTCAGCGGCAATTATGCCGCCTTAGTGATCGTTTGTTTGATTTATCTGATCTTTATCTCCGTTCCGCTCATTTTAAAAAGAAAGATGCCTGATTTATTTTAGGCGTCTATTTTTTATGTTTTCCCCATATATATGTAACAGATGTCGTTAGGGGGGACAAACATGCTTGAAATAATCTTTGAAGATGAATATGATACCGCCGCTTTTTTACATCTTGCTGAACACTTGGACAGTCGGCATCACATGTCAATTCAACAAGGGAAAGACCGGCTTCTCATAGAGGCGAAGGAATCAGAAGAAGGACTTGAGCCCATTGTGCGGCCATTACTGGTTCACTTTTTTTTGGAATGCAAAGAAAATGAGCGCATGCGCAGCATCCTTGAAAACACCTATTTATTTAAAGATCCTGAAGAGCAGCACCAAATTCTTTCAATCGCCCACAGTATTATGAACGGGGATTTAGATGATATTCCCGGCATTCATCAAGAACCGTCAAGAGAAGCCCTGTTAACAAAGGAGCTTGAGACCATTTCTTTACAGCAAGGTATTTTTTCAATTGGTTCATTTATGACATTTAGACTGTCAGAGTATGACAGGAGGCTGAAGAACTATGTTGAAGTCTCCATTGAAGAATACAAAATGGAACAAGAATATCAAAACTTCATTCAATCGCTTCGAGACTATGTGATGGCAAGAGAACCGAAGCTCGAAAAAGTACATGTTGTGCATCAGGACCGCCTGATGATTTGGGAATTTCGGTACGCTTCTGAGCGTGATCAAAAACAATACATAGACAGACAGTTTGTAAGAGAGCATCCAATGTATATTGATTCGCAGCTGATTGCACCACTCGTATCCATAGCGCCCCAAAAGATTGACCTGTTTACAAATGATACAGGTCACTCGATGGTACAGACCATTCAAAATATTTTTCAAGAAAGGGTCGAGGTATTCCCGGCTCATTCATTTCAAGAACAGAATGTTCAATTTGTCCATGACCATTTGGAACAGAAAAGTGAAAAGCTTTCTTGATTTTCACGAAAAAACGTTTTATAATACGGTGTAACTTCATACAGAGACCGTATTGATAAGGACATGAACAAATGAACACCCACTTAAAGAGAGGGAAGCCGCGGCTGAAAGCTTCCTAGCAGAGGACCATTTGCTTTACCACCTTTGAACATCAGCTGTGAACTTTTTAGTAATGGCTGACGGGAATTCCCGTTATCGAACCACAAGCCGTGTTTGCTTATGAAAACGTAAGCTGCAAATACGGGAAAAAGGGTGGAACCACGATTCCGTTTATTCAACCTCGTCCCTTTCCAGGGGGCGGGGTTTTTATATTGCCAAAAAAAGGAGTGACCAGAGATGTCAGAACAAATTCAACTTACATTTCCAGATGGAGCAGTCAAGGAGTTTGACAAAACAGCTACAACAGAAGACATCGCGGCATCAATTAGCCCGGGCCTAAAGAAAAAAGCGCTTGCCGGTAAATTGAACGGCAAAGAAATAGATCTGCGTACGCCGCTATTAGAAAGTGGAACAATCGAGATCATCACAGATAAAAGTGAAGAAGCACTCGACATTATGCGCCACAGCACAGCACATTTGCTAGCACAGGCGATCAAACGTCTTTATGGAAAAGAGCATCATGTCCAGTTTGGCGTAGGTCCTGTGATCGAAAATGGTTTCTACTATGATGTCGATATCGATGTTGCCATCACACCTGAAGACTTACCTAAGATTGAAAAAGAAATGAAAAAAATCATTAACAGCAATTTGCCAATTGAGCGAATTGAAGTAACAAGAGAAGAAGCGAAAAAACGCTTTGAAGCGATTGGTGATCAATTGAAGCTTGAGCTGTTAGAGGCGATTCCAGAAGGTGAAGCCGTGACGATTTATGAGCAGGGTGAATTCTTTGACCTCTGCCGCGGCATTCACTTGCCATCAACAGGGAAAATCAAAGAGTTTAAGCTGTTAAGCCTTGCAGGTGCATACTGGAGAGGTGACAGCAACAATCAAATGCTTCAGCGTATTTACGGTACAGCTTTCTTCAGCAAAGAAGATTTAAATGAGCACTTACGCCTGCTTGAAGAAGCGAAAGAACGCGATCACCGTAAACTAGGAAAAGAGCTGAAACTGTTTGCGAACTCTCAAAAGGTAGGTCAAGGTCTACCGCTTTGGCTGCCAAAAGGCGCAACGATCCGCCGTGTTATTGAGCGTTACATTGTCGATAAAGAAGTACGTCTTGGTTATGAGCATGTGTATACACCAGTTCTTGCGAATGTCGAATTGTATAAAACTTCAGGGCACTGGGCGCATTATCAAGAAGACATGTTCCCAGTGATGGAAATGGATAACGAAGATCTTGTTCTTCGTCCTATGAACTGTCCGCACCATATGATGATTTACAAAAACGAGCCGCATAGCTATCGTGAATTGCCAATTCGTATTGCAGAGCTTGGTACAATGCACCGCTATGAAATGTCAGGTGCTTTATCCGGCCTTCAGCGTGTTCGCGGGATGACATTAAACGATGCACATATCTTTGTTCGTCCAGATCAAATCAAAGAAGAGTTCATTCGTACAGTTCGCTTAATTGAAGAAGTGTATCAAGACTTTGGCTTGAATGACTACACATTCCGCTTATCTTACCGTGATCCAGAAGATACTGAGAAGTATTTCGACGATGATGCGATGTGGAATAAAGCGCAATCGATGCTAAAGGATGCAATGGACGAGCTTGGTCATGATTATTATGAAGCAGAAGGAGAAGCGGCATTTTATGGTCCGAAGCTTGATGTACAGGTCAAGACAGCTCTTGGAAAAGAAGAGACATTGTCTACTGTACAGCTTGACTTCTTACTACCAGAGCGTTTCGATCTCACCTATATCGGAGAAGATGGCAAGCATCATCGTCCGGTCGTGATTCATAGAGGTGTTGTCTCTACAATGGAGCGCTTTGTTGCCTTCTTAATTGAAGAATACAAAGGAGCCCTTCCAACATGGTTGGCACCTGTACAATTCCAAGTCATCCCGGTTTCACCGTCTGTCCATTTAGACTATGCGAAAAAAGTACAAGAACGTTTGCAGCTTGAAGGCCTTCGTGTAGAGCTTGACAGCCGTGATGAAAAGATTGGATACAAAATTAGAGAAGCGCAAATGCAAAAGATCCCGTACATGCTAGTCGTCGGAGATCAAGAAGCAGAAAATGGCGCTGTCAATGTAAGAAAATACGGAGAGCAAGATTCAGAAACAATGGATCTTGAAGCCTTTGTGAAACATGCAGTAGCAGAAGCGAAAAAATAATACTTCCAATGAAGCAGTCAGTGATCTTTCTCTTGAGATCATTGGCTTTTTCTTTTTGAAAAAAATTCTCCACTGGTGATCCAGTTTCTTGAATGATACGTTTGGAAAGTACGAAAGTATGTCAGCAGCGGAACGAGCCGGGCCAAGACAACGGTGTTTACAAATCGCGATCTTGTAAAGCAGGCAAGCGAGGAATTTATGAATGTAGTTAGGAGAAGCAGCCCGCAGCTTAGACAAGCAAGCGCAAAGTCTAGCCGCCATTGTGTAGTTTGAAAACACAAAAACACCCAAACTCGTCAGGAGAAGGGTGTTTTCTCTTTTGTTCTATTTTAATATATCAAACAATTCATGTAAGTCTTTGATTTCGTAATCTGGCGTTACATCTGTTTCATTCTTTTTGCCATGTCGATTGATCCAAACGGTTTGAATCCCAGCGCGAGATGCCCCAAGAATATCTGTTTTTGGATTGTCTCCAACCATGATCACATCGTCTTTTGTTAGATTTAACAGCTGAAGGCAGTGCTCAAAGATGCCAGGGTCAGGTTTCCCTTTCCCATAATCTCCCGAAATCACAATTTCATTAAAATAAGGTGCAAGCTCAGGAACACCTGCCAGTTTTTCTTTTTGAAGACTAGGATCTCCGTTTGTTAAAAGGAGCAATTCATAGCTGCCTTTCAGGCGGTCTAAAACAGGGTACGTTTCTTCATAGACAAATGGGCGTTTTCTCCGCTCGGCTGCAAAGAAATCAGCCAAATATCGTCCAAATGCCTCATCGTCAATTCCTGCTTCTTTTAAGCCATTGGTCCAAGCGTTCTTGCGGTACTCTGGTGCAAGGGCATTCAGCTTTTGAAAGCCTTCGCTAATCGGTTCACTAAAATTTGACCACAGTCCTTCGAAAGGATTAATTCCGATCATGACAGTATAATCATATGTTTCATAGGACGAATACAGCTTTCTTGCTTCTTCACGTACAATCTGTTCAAATGTTGCTGGATTCAGTCCATATTTCTTTTCCGCTTCGCGGCATGTTTCCTGAAAAGTTGTGTGAATGCTTTTTTCATCCCAAAGCAAAGTATCATCTAAATCGAAAAATACGGCTTTCATGATCTTCTCCCTTGTTATGTATGTGTTACCTTCAATTGCAAGTGACGGCTCATGTTCATTTTACAATAGAAGATGAGGGCAATAAAGAAAAGATTTGAGAGATCTTGGATCATTGACCGCACATGATAGAATAGAAAGACAGTAGATATAACATACATCAATTGAGGTGGCCGGTTTGCTTCATTTAATTATTATGATGATCGAGCGTGTGGGGATCATCGTTATTTTAGGGTTTGTGCTTGCCCATGTGAAGGGCTTTCGCAATCTATTGCTTCAAAATGAAGGGTTTCGAAAAAAGGCGGTCCTTGTCTTTATTTTTGCTTCTTTTAGTATTATCAGCAATTACACAGGAATTGAAATCCAGCAGCAGATGGTCATGAATCATGAGTTTTCCTATCATCTTGGCTCATCAAGCTCGATCGCCAATACGAGAATCATGGGAATCGAAATGGGCGGATTGATAGGAGGGCCGTTTGTTGGCATTGGTGCAGGGCTTTTAGCTGGAATTCATCGCTATTCACTCGGAGGGAGCACGGCACTCAGTTGTGCGATTTCTTCGATTTTAGCCGGTGTGATTGCAGGCTATGTCGGCAGCAGGTTTAAACGGAAGAATCGAATGGTGACACCTCGCCAAGCCGCACTTTTTGGTGTGGCAATGGAATCCTTGCAGATGATCATTATCCTTCTATTTGCAAAGCCATTTGCTGATGCTTGGGGGCTTGTGAGTATTATTGCCCTGCCGATGATTTTTGTGAATGGAATTGGCAGCTTTATCTTTTTATCGATCTTACAGTCAGTCATTCGGCAAGAAGAGCAGGCAAAGGCGATGCAGACACACCGTGTATTTTCGATCGCCGATCAAACGCTGCCTTTTTTCCGCCAAGGGTTAAATGAACAGTCATGTAAAAGTGTGGCGGAGATCATTCATCGATTAACAGAAACAGATGCGGTTTCCTTAACAGATACAGAAAAGATTTTAGCTCATGTCGGAGACGGGACGGATCATCATATTCCATCGAAAAGCCTGATTACAGGACTGTCGAAACAAGTATTGTTGAGCGGCAAAATTATGAAGGCGCATTCGAAAGACGAAATCAATTGTTCAGTCACTCATTGCCCGCTTCAAGCAGCGATTGTGCTGCCCCTCACCTCCAATGGTCAAACGATCGGAACGTTAAAAATGTATTTCAATTCTCCGGTCGGATTAAGCAGGGTGGAAGAGGAGCTTGCAGAAGGCTTGGCGATGCTGTTCTCCACACAGCTTGAACTTGGAGAGGCAGAAACCCAAAGCCGCCTGCTAAAAGATGCAGAGATCAAAGCGCTTCAAGCGCAAGTGAATCCGCACTTTTTATTTAACGCCATTAATACCATCTCTGTTTTGTGCAGAACGAATGTAGAGATGGCAAGGAAGCTGCTGCTGCAGCTGAGTATTTATTTCCGGTCTAATTTGCAAGGCGCCCGCCAGCTGCTGATTCCGCTGCATAAAGAAATTCAGCATGTAGAGGCATATTTGTCGCTTGAACAAGCGAGGTTTCCAAATAAATACCATGTGGCCTTTCAAATTGAAAAGGAGCTGGAGCAGGTGATGATTCCTCCATTTGTGCTTCAGGTGCTTGTTGAAAACGCAGTGAGACACGCTTTTCCTAAACATCAAACGAGTTGTGAAGTCGTCGTTTCTGCTTTGATGAAAGATGGGCATGTTTATATGAAAGTGACTGATAATGGACAGGGAATCGAGAATGACAAGATGGCTCAGTTATTAAAAGCGCCTGTTGAATCCAAAGAAGGAACAGGTACGGCTCTTTTTAATTTAGATCAGCGGTTAAGAGGGATTTTTGGCAGACAAGCCGCTTTATCCATTCATAGCGGCCAAGGCACTGACATCTCATTTCGCATTCCAATGGACTATGTAAAAAAGGATGATTTTCGTTGATAAACGTATTAATCGTAGATGATGAAGTGTTAGCAAGAGACGAATTAAAATACTTATTACGCAGAACGAAAGAGGATGTTCAAATAGAGGAAGCAGAAAATATAGAATCAGCTTTTGACCGGATGGTGGATCATAAGCCGGACCTGCTCTTTTTAGACATTGATTTATCTGGTGAGAATGGATTTGATATTGCCAAAAGGCTCAACCGGATGTCTGATCCGCCAGCGATTGTATTTGCGACAGCCTTTGATCAATATGCGCTGAAGGCGTTTGAGGTCAGTGCGCTTGATTACTTAACGAAACCATTTGATGAAGAGCGGCTTTTGCAAACGATCCAAAAGTTTAAAAAGTGGAAATCTGTTGAGACGCAAGAGCACCAGCTGTCAGATGAGAAAATACCCCATCAGCAAAAATTAGCCATCTCAGTCGATGACTCAATTGTCATCCTGCAAGTTGAAGAGATCATGTATGTAGGGCTCAGTGAGGGGAAAAAGGTCGTGAAAACAAAGGATCACATGTATGAGGTCACAGAACCGCTTGTGGTCATTGAAAAGAAACTGCCTGAGGCTTACTTTATGAGGGTTCATCGAAGCTATATCGTGAACACCTCTCATATGAAAGAAGTACAGCCATGGTTTAATTCGACGTATAACCTGCATATGACAGACGGGTCGATCATTCCTGTCAGCCGTACATATGCCAAAGAACTTAAGAAGTCGCTCCTGCTAGAGTAGGACGGCTTTTTTTGTTTGTATTTCAATACTCGTTTTCTGCATTTCATTCATTGAATCCGGCGAGTTTGATTGTAAACGCTTCATTCGTTTATTTCATGCCGTATACTGAGGGCAGTCGAAGAAAGAGGTGAAGGGGCATGAGTGCCACTAAAGTATATGGATTTCTATCTCAAGCATTTATCTTTGCAACCGTAATGTTCGTTTCTAATCTCATTTCAATGTATTTACCAATTCCGATGCCTGCATCTGTGATTGGTCTGGTTCTATTATTTGTTTTGCTGACAACGAAAATCGTCAAACTGGAGCAAGTAGAGCAATTAGGTACATCATTGACAGGGCTCATTAGCTTTCTATTTGTTCCCTCTGGTATCTCGGTTATTCAATCACTAGGTGTCATGCAAGAAGTAGGTGTGCAAGTCGTCGGTGTCATCATCATTGCAACGATTATGTTACTTGCAGCGACAGGGCTATTCTCGCAGCTTCTCATGCAATTATCAGAAAAACCACAGAAACGTAAAGAGACAAAGGAGAGCAAATCGACTCCTCATTCTAATAAACCAGCTTCAAGTACGCATTAAGGAGAGATGCAGGATGGGTACAAGTACAATGAGTCCTTATTTCGGTATAGTCGTCTCATTAGTCGCCTTTGGAATCGGTACATTCTTATTTAAAAAATCAAAAGGCTTCTTCTTATTCACACCACTTTTTGTAGCCATGGTGTTAGGTATTTTATTTTTAAAAATTGGCGGTTTTTCCTATGCAGATTATAATGAGGGCGGCAAGATTATCAAGTTTTTCTTAGAGCCTGCGACCATTGCTTTCGCTATTCCGCTTTATAAGCAGCGCGCATTGCTTAAAAAATATTGGTGGCAGATTTTATCCGCTATTTTTGTAGGGTCACTTTGTTCCATTACGATCGTGTATGTCGTAGCAAAAGGGATTCATCTTGATACGGCTGTAATGAAAAGTATGCTTCCACAAGCAGCGACGACAGCGATTGCTCTTCCGATTGCAAAGGATATTGGCGGAATCGCAGATATCACAGCCTTTGCGGTCATATTTAATGCAGTCATTGTGTATGCACTAGGTGCTTTCTTCTTAAAATGGTTTCGAATTAAAAATCCAGTGGCAAAAGGGCTTGCACTCGGTACATCAGGACATGCGCTTGGCGTCTCTGTTGGGATTGAGATGGGAGAAGTGGAAGCAGCCATGGCAAGTATCGCCGTTGTGGTCGTAGGAGTTGTGACCGTCATTGTCATCCCAATCTTTATGCAATTAATACTTTGATGGTGTCATTGTTTGAAAAAGCCTTGCCCAATTCGTTTTATCGTGCTAAAATGAGAAAGTTGTTTCAAGAGTTCGGTTACTTGACGGACAAATGAAAATTGTGTAGAATAATTAACGAATTGAATAGATATCACAAGCAGAAGCACCCGCTTCTCACCTGATTGACACGTGTTTGTAGTTGACAGGTTGACCGTACATTTATTTTTTCATGCAAATGTTCGCAGTGTGGGTGTTTTATATGCCCACACTTTTTGTTTGCCTGTAAAACATACAACGAAATGGTCAAAATGAATTGTGAACTCAATTCAAAATCTCATGGAGGTGGCTCACTATTAGCAAAGATCAATTAGTTAATGAAGGTATTCGTGCGCGTGAAGTTCGTTTGATCGGACAAAATGGCGATCAGCTGGGGATTAAAACCCGCCAGGAAGCTCTGGAAATTGCTACGAAAGCCAATCTTGACCTTGTGTTAGTTGCTGCAAATGCAAAACCACCTGTTTGCCGAATCATGGACTATGGTAAGTTCCGATTCGAACAGCAGAAGAAGGAAAAAGAGGCACGTAAGAATCAAAAAATCATTAGCTTAAAAGAAGTTCGGTTGAGCCCGACAATCGATGAACATGATTTTAACACGAAGCTCCGTAATGCAATCAAATTCCTTGAAAAGGGCGATAAAGTAAAAGCTTCTATCCGCTTTAAAGGCCGTGCGATTACGCATAAAGAAATCGGACAGCGCGTGTTAGACCGTTTCTCTGAAGCTTGCGCTGAAGTAGCAACAGTAGAAACAAAACCTAAGATGGACGGACGCAGCATGTTCCTCATGCTTGCACCAAAAGTCGAAAAGTAAAGTAACAGAGGGAGGAAACATCCAATGCCAAAAATGAAAACTCACCGCGGATCTGCTAAACGTTTCAAAAAAACAGGTTCTGGTAAACTTAAACGTTCTCATGCGTACACAAGTCACTTGTTCGCTAACAAATCTACAAAGCAAAAACGTAAATTGCGTAAGAGCGCAATCGTAAGTGCTGGAGATTTCAAACGTATCAAACAACAACTTGCAAACATCAAGTAATTTGGAATAGGAATCATAGGAGGGAATTACAATGCCAAGAGTAAAAGGCGGAACTGTGTCGCGTCAGCGTCGTAAAAAGGTTCTTAAATTAGCAAAAGGTTATTTCGGTTCAAAACATAGATTATACAAAGTAGCAAACCAACAGGTGATGAAATCTGGAAACTACGCTTTCCGTGACCGTCGTCAGAAAAAACGTGACTTCCGTAAACTATGGATCACTCGTATCAATGCTGCAGCTCGTATGAACGGTCTTTCTTACAGCCGTTTAATGCATGGCCTAAAGCTTTCTGGTATCGAAGTAAACCGCAAAATGCTTGCTGACCTTGCTGTGAATGACCTAAGTGCATTCAATCAGCTTGCTGATGCTGCAAAAGCACAACTAGACAAGTAAGTCATATAAAAGATCATTCCGTCGAGGGGTGATCTTTTTTGCTCATCATGTGAGGTGAAATGAATGAATATCGCGCTGATTCTACTGCTGATTTTGGTAAATGGCTATGGTTTTTTTCTCATGGGAGAGGACAAGCGCCGGGCAAAAGCGCATAAATGGAGAATTTCAGAGGCGCACTTATGGAGTGCAGCCGTGCTTTTTGGGGCTGCTGGATCGTATCTAGGGATGCAGTATTTCCGTCATAAAACAAAGCATCCTGCCTTTCAAATGGGCATGCCTGTGTTAATCATCGTGCAGTTGATCATATTAGGATATATAAAGTTCATCTGAAAAAGGAGCAGACGCCATCAAGACGGCGTGTCTGCTCCTTTTTTTTGTTTGATTTTTTTAATGGGCTGATCCCAATCAATTTTTGTTTGAGGATAACGTTCGATAATGTTTTCCTCCAATTTTTCAAAGTCTTCTAATGTAAATTCACTTAGCTTCTCGGGTGACTCCGTCCAAACGTAAATGGAGTGGACAAACAGAGGATGATCCTTAGAAGGAACATGCTTCTCCCCTTCAAACAAGACTCCTTTATAGACGAAATTAAAATTTTTGCGCGCATTTTGCTGTTCGTCCATAAAATAAAAGCCTTCTTTTAATTGTGCTTGTTTCAGCTTTCTTCTCGGATTTGAGAAGAATTTTACCGCCATGTAGAAGATGTAGACAAGCAGTGCAACAAGAGCAAGTCTAATGAGGATTACAAACATGACAGGATGCACCTCCAATATACCGTTATCTGATGTACTACGAATGAAAAGCCCAAAAGGTTTCAACTTTTTTTAAAAAAATATTTCGTTAAACGAAAAAATATTCATAAAAAGATCGTATTGAACGAAAGAGGTTTTGTATAATAAGAATGCACCATGAAGATAAAGGAGGATAAATGGAATGACAAAGCTAGATCAAACATTAACTATGCTGAAAGACCTAACGGATGCAAAAGGGATTCCAGGAAATGAACGTGATGTCAAAAAAGTCATGCAGACATACATAGAATCATATGCAGATGAAGTCTCTAGTGACCGCCTTGGCAGCTTAATCGCTAAGAAGGAAGGAAACGCAAACGGACCTAAAATTATGCTCGCTGGTCACTTAGATGAAGTAGGATTCATGGTGACAAAAATTGATGACAAAGGCTACATTCGCTTCCAAACAGTCGGCGGCTGGTGGTCACAGGTCATGCTCGCGCAGCGTGTCACCATTGTGACGAAAAAGGGAGACATTACAGGTGTGATTGGCTCAAAGCCGCCGCACGTCTTGTCACCTGAAGCTCGAAAAAAATCGATTGAGATTACAGATATGTTTATTGATATTGGTGCATCAAGCAAAGAACAGGTAATGGAGTGGGGCGTTCTGCCTGGAGATCAAATCGTTCCTTATTTTGAATTTACAGTGATGAATGATGAAAAAATGCTCCTTGCAAAGGCATGGGACAACCGTATCGGCTGTGCAGTAGCGATTGATGTCATGAAGAACTTACACAATGCTCAGCATGAGAATATTGCTTACAGTGTTGCAACTGTACAAGAGGAGGTTGGCCTGCGTGGTGCCAAAACAGCAGCGGCTACGATCCAGCCTGATATTGGATTTGCCATTGATGTTGGTGTAGCAGGAGACACGCCAGGCATCACTGAAAAAGAAGCAACAAGCAAACTTGGCAAAGGACCAACGATTGTTGTATTTGATGCTTCGATGGTATCCCATAAAGGGCTTCGGGATTTTGTTGTCCAAACAGCGGATGAATTGAACATTCCTTACCAATATGACTCAATGCCTGGCGGTGGGACAGATGCTGGCGGTATCCATTTAACAGGTCATGGCGTGCCATCACTATCTATCGGGATACCAAGCAGATATATCCATACCCATGCAGCGATGATTCACCGAGATGATTATGAAAATGCAGTGAAGCTTTTAACAGAAGTGATCAAAAGACTTGATCAAAAAACGGTTGAACAGATCACGTACGGTTCTTAAGTAAGAATGCCTTTCCTCAGTATAGGGGAAGGGCTTTTTTTATTTCATTGAATTTCCCAGGAAATGAACGTTGTTTTTTGATTACGTCAAAAGAACTGTTTTTAACAGAAGAAGAAAAAATATTCTAGTGAATAAGGCACATGTGATCTGGCCTTTATTTTTGTAAGATGAAAGCAATAAAAAGGACAGAGCCTAAAGAACGCCCTGTCAAAAGAGAGTTTATGGAAGTAGGTGAAGCTATCTTAAGAATAAACATATTATTCTTATTAGTCAACTTGGTTTTAAAAGAAAGAAAAATCAATCAATTTATGTTATATTTGTAACAAATTGTTTGTGCGAAGGGGATGGTTAAATGAATGCGGTTACAATTGTCATAGGATCTATGTGTATTTTAGCGATTGCCTATCGTCTTTATGGCACATTTATGATGGTCAAGGTATTAAAGGTGACAGACGATCATCCTACACCGGCTCACACATTAGAGGACGGGAAAGATTATGTGCCAACCAATAAATGGGTCACATTTGGGCATCACTTTGCTGCGATTGCAGCTGCCGGTCCGTTAGTGGGTCCGATTTTAGCCGCACAATTTGGGTATTTACCGGGTCTCCTTTGGCTGTTAATTGGCGCAGTGATTGGCGGAGCTGTACATGATCTTGTCATCTTATTTGCGTCGATGCGAAAAAAGGGGAAATCATTATCAGAGGTAGCAAAGGAAGAGCTAGGACCTGTAGCAGGATTTTGTACAGGGCTTGCGATGCTGTTTATCATTACGATCACAATGGCAGGACTGTCTATGGTTGTGCTTCATGCATTAGAACGTAACCCTTGGGGAACATTTGCAGTCGGAATCACGATTCCAATTGCGATGGGGGTTGGTCTTTATTATAAAAAGACAGGCAATTTAAAACTGGCCACAACTGCGGGATTTATTTTGCTGATGGTTGGTGTATTCCTTGGGCCGAATATTCAAGGAACGGCACTTGGTGATCTTTTAACACTTGATACAAAAACGCTTGCTCTTGCCTTGCCAATCTATGCTTTTTTTGCTGCGGCATTGCCGGTTTGGCTGCTGCTCGCACCGAGGGACTATTTAAGTAGCTTTATGAAAATAGGTGTTTTTATCGCACTGATTGCCGGAATCTTTGTCGTCAATCCAACGATTCAATTCCCAGCCTTTACGGAGTTTGTGAATGGAGGAGGCCCGGTTTTAGCTGGTCCTGTCTGGCCTTTTATTTCGATTACCATTGCTTGCGGGGCCATATCTGGTTTCCACGCATTTGTTGGGTCAGGGACTACGCCTAAGATGCTTGACCGCTGGAGCGATATGAAGCCTGTCGCTTTTGGCGCAATGCTAGTAGAATGTCTAGTTGGCATTATGGCGTTAATTGCCGCTACGGCTCTTCATCCAGGAGATTATTTTGCGATTAACAGTACGCCAGAAGTGTTCCGAACGCTCGGGGTGAGTGTCGAGAACCTTCCGCAGCTGAGTAAGGAAATTGGCCTTGATTTAGAAGGAAGAACGGGTGGAGCTGTGACATTAGCTGTAGGGATGGCGTATATCTTTACGGGAATTCCGTTCTTTAGTCATTTAGCGTCTTATTTTTTCCAATTCGTCATTATGTTTGAAGCTGTCTTTATTTTAACCGCTATTGATGCTGGAACGCGTGTGGCGCGATATTTGATTCAAGACTTCTTTGGCGAAGCATATAAACCGCTTAAACGAAATGACTGGGTACCTGGGTCGGTGTTTGCAAGTGCGCTTGCTTGTTTTATGTGGGGATACTTGCTTTACTCTGGAGACATCGGGTCTATTTGGGCATTGTTTGGTGTATCGAACCAGTTAATGGCATCAGTCGGCTTAATCATCGGAGCAACCGTTGTATTAAAAATTGCAGATAAAAGGCGGTATATGCTGACTTGTTTAATTCCACTTGCTTACTTATATGTGACAGTGAATTATGCAGGCTATTGGATGGTAGCAAATGTATACCTTAATCCTGAGGCATCAGGTTACAGCGTGCTGAATGCGGTGCTGTCAATTATCATGCTGATCTTAGGATTTGTGATCATTGTGTTTGCAATTAAAAAATGGGTCGAAATTTGGCGTGATCCAGCACTTCGGATGGAAACACCGATCACTGGCTAAATGAAAAAGCCGGTTTGCTGTGATAAGCAAACCGGCTTCTTTTATTGCTGCTGATGAGGCTTTAAGCCTTGCTCTAGTGTCTCGAGGATCTCGTTCTTCTCGTTTTCTGATGCTTCTTGCCATAGCACCTCGAACAACACGCCAAGGCCTGGCAGCATTTTTTCCTCGCCGCTTTGAATGGCATCTAAAATCGTATGTTCAAGCTGCTCTTGATTATGGCCAGTGATATTTTGAATGACTGCGCCTCTTAAATTAAAATCCATTGCCCACACTCCTTTTTTGATGGTAATAGCCCTATTCTGTCTCAAAGACAGGTTTATTATGTAGTGTGCATGAGATATAATAAATTCATGATATTTAAAGGAGTTAAAATCGCTTGAAATATATAGAATCAGCTAAAAACACAAACATCAAACAGTGGAAAAAGCTCCATACGAAAAAAGAACGTACGAAAACGGGGCTGTTTCTCGTTGAGGGAATACACTTAGTCGAAGAAGCATTGAAGAGCGGAGTTGTGAAAGAATTAATGGTCACATCGCCTGATAAGCTTCCTTCTCATATCGATCCTGACATTGAACTTTATGAACTGAGCGAAGAAGCCTTTTCTGCCATGACCGAAACGGAAACGCCTCAGCACATCGCGGCGGTTTGTACAGTTCCTGTATTTGAAGAAAAGAAGTATGAACGACTTCTTCTGTTAGATGCAGTGCAGGACCCAGGAAATCTAGGCACACTCATTCGGACAGCAGATGCCGCTGGTCTTGATGCTGTAATCTTAGGTGATGGAACAGTCGATGCGTTTAACGGAAAAACGCTCCGTTCAGCACAAGGATCGCATTTCCACCTGCCAATTTTAAAGCAAACCCTTCAGCAGGCAATACAAGCATGTAAGGAGCAAGGCATACCTGTATACGGAAGCGCCTTGAAAAATGCGAAAGCGTATAGAAGCGTAACGGCAGAAGGTCCTTTTGCATTAATTGTTGGCAATGAAGGAGCAGGGATTGACCAAGAGATTCTGCAAATGACAGACCAGAATTTATATGTGCCGATGTATGGTCAGGCAGAATCATTAAATGTGGCTGTTGCAGCAGCTGTTCTCGTCTATCATTTGCGTGGATAGTGTTGCAACATGCGCTTATTTTCACTATAATGAAACTAATATTTTAAAAACCATGATAGAGGAAGATTGTTTCAAGGAGCGTCCTTATAGGGAGAATGCATCGTAGACTGAAAGTGCATTTAAGGAATGCTGAAACAGGAATTCACCTCTGGAGTTGTCACCGGGACCGCAAGCTTTGCGTAAAGGTGAACCGGATTCGTTTGATTCCGTTATGTCAATGAAGCTTATTCGCACATGCATTTGTGCTTAACAAGGGTGGTACCGCGACCACAACTCGTCCCTTCTTTTTTAGAGGGACGGGTTTTTTTATTGTCTTCAAACGATCAAACAGCCGTTTATCCAGACGGTTTTGTATATCAAAAGGAGGATTACACTCATGCAAGAAACGTTAAAACAGCTTGAAACAGAGGCGATAGCGAAGGTTGAAGCAGCTAGCTCGCTCAAAGAAGTCAATGACATTCGTGTTCAATATTTAGGGAAAAAAGGGCCAATCACAGAGGTGCTTCGCGGAATGGGCAAGCTCTCCGCAGAAGAAAGACCGAAAATGGGCGCACTCGCAAACGAAGTAAGAGAGCAGATTGCAAATGCCATTGCTGAAAAAAATGAACAGCTGGAAAAAGAAGAAGTGAAGAAGAAACTTGCGTCTCAAACGATTGATGTTACATTGCCAGCAAGCCCAATCAAAATAGGGGCAAGACATCCATTAACAATAGTTGTCGAAGATATTGAAGATTTATTTATTGGTATGGGCTATACCGTTGAGGAAGGTCCTGAGGTGGAAACGGATTATTATAACTTTGAAGCGCTGAATCTTCCAAAGGAGCATCCAGCACGTGATATGCAGGACAGCTTCTATATTACCGAGGATACACTGATGAGAACACAAACGTCACCAGTTCAAGCACGTACACTCGAAAAATATAAAGGACAAGGTCCTGTGAAGATCATCTGCCCTGGGAAAGTATATAGACGAGACAGTGATGACGCGACTCATTCACATCAATTCATGCAGATTGAAGGCCTTGTTGTCGATCACAATATTAGCATGAGTGATCTAAAAGGAACGCTTGAGACAGTCGCAAGAAAAATGTTTGGTGAAGATCGTGAAATTAGACTCCGTCCAAGCTTTTTCCCATTCACAGAACCATCTGTCGAAGTCGATGTGTCTTGCTTTAAATGCGGCGGAAAGGGCTGTTCAGTATGTAAAGGAACAGGCTGGATAGAGATTTTAGGAGCAGGGATGGTTCATCCAAATGTCCTGAAAATGAGCGGATTTGATCCAGAAACTTACCAAGGCTTTGCTTTTGGAATGGGTGTTGAACGTATTGCGATGCTAAAATACGGCATTGATGATATTCGCCATTTCTACACAAATGATATTAGATTCACAAAGCAATTCAAGCAGGACTAAGAGGAGGAAATCAACATGTTTGTTTCATATAAATGGTTAGAAGACTATGTCGATTTAGAAGGCATTCAGCCGGATGAATTAGCAGAAAAGATCACAAGAAGCGGAATTGAAGTGGAAGCCGTTGAATATAAAGGAGAAGGCATCAAAGGGGTTGTCGTTGGACATGTCATTGAGCGTGAACAGCACCCAAATGCGGATAAATTAAACAAATGTCTTGTTGATATCGGCGAAGACGCTCCAGTGCAAATTATTTGCGGGGCTCCGAATGTGGATAAAGGACAATATGTGGCCGTCGCAACGGTTGGCGCAGTCCTTCCAGGGAACTTTAAAATTAAAAAAGCAAAGCTGCGTGGCGAAGAGTCTCATGGCATGATTTGTTCTCTGCAAGAATTAGGCGTAGAAAGCAAACTCGTACCAAAGGAATATGCAGAAGGCATTTTTGTTTTCCCAAATGACGTCAAACCCGGAGATGATGCCCTTCAGGCACTTCAATTAGACGATGCGGTACTTGAGCTTGGTTTAACACCAAACCGTGCGGATGCCCTGAATATGCTCGGTGTGGCTTATGAGGTTGCAGCCATTTTAGGGAGAGACATCAAACTTCCTGATACAGCACATGACACCTCTTCAGAAAAAGCAGCAGACTTTATCTCTGTGAAAATTGAGGATCAAGAAGCAAATCCACTTTATGCAGCGAAGATCATTAAAAATATAAAGGTTGGCCCAGCACCGCTTTGGATTCAAACAAGATTGATGAATGCAGGCATTCGACCAATTAACAACGTCGTCGATATTACAAACTTTGTACTGCTTGAATACGGTCAGCCGCTTCATGCATTTGATTATGACCGCTTTGGTTCAAAGCAGGTGGTCGTACGTAAAGCGTCTGATAGCGAAATCATTCAAACACTGGATGAACAAGAACGTACATTGTCATCAAAGCATCTAGTGATCACTAATGGGACGAAAGCGCACGCTGTAGCAGGCGTCATGGGCGGTCTTGAATCTGAGGTGCGTGATGAGACGACAACGATTCTTTTAGAAGCGGCATATTTCAACGGTCAAACGGTCCGTCAAGCATCTAGAGACTTAGGGCTTCGCAGTGAATCAAGCACACGATTTGAAAAAGGACTTGACCCGCAGCGTACAAAACCTGCAGCCGAAAGAGCAGCGCAATTGATCAGTCTCTATGCAGGTGGTGAAGTGCTAAGCGGGACTGTGGAGGAAAACCACCTTGAAGCAAGTATGAATGTCATCCACGTATCAACTGAGCGTGTGAATAAGGTGCTTGGCATGAGCATTTCAAAAAAAGATATGATGCAAATTTTCAACAAACTTGGTTTTACAGTGGGCGAATCAAATGACGTTCTTGTCGTAACGGTTCCTTCTCGTAGAATGGATATCACGATTGAAGAAGACCTCATTGAAGAAGTTGCCAGATTATACGGCTATGATAATATTCCGTCTACACTGCCTGCGACAGCTGGTACAGTTGGCGGTCTCACGCCGTATCAAGTGAAGCGCAGGAAGGTTAGACGTTTCTTAGAAGGCGCAGGTCTTTCTCAAGCGATCACGTATTCATTGACAAATCAGCATAAGTCTACAGCTTTTGCACTGAATCCAGCTTATAAAACGAGGCTTTCCCTGCCAATGAGTGAAGAACGAAGTGTGCTCAGACAAAGTCTTCTGCCAAACTTACTTGATTCTGTTGCATATAACTTGGCAAGACAAGCTGATTCATTTGGCTTTTATGAAACGGGTTCTGTGTTCTTAGCAGAAGCTGAAGGAGAAAAACCAGTGGAAAAAGAGCATGTCGCTGGTGCGCTGACAGGCTTATGGCATAAAAATCTTTGGCAGGGCGAGAAAAAAGCCGTCGATTTTTATGTAGCGAAAGGAATTGCAGAAGGTCTATTTGAAAAGCTTGGTGTATCAGACCAAATCACATATGTTCAAGCAGAGCGTGAGGGTCTTCACCCAGGTCGTACAGCAGATGTTCATTTAAATGGAAAAGTCATTGGGTTTGTTGCTGCACTGCATCCAGTCATTGAAAAGGAATTAGATTTAAAAGAAACATATGTTTTCGAGTTTGATTTAACAGATGTGATGACGTCTGAATCGAAGGATATGAAATATACAGCGATTCCGAGATTCCCTGCTGTGACAAGAGATATTGCACTTGTTGTAGATCAGCATATCTCAAGCGGACAGCTGGAGCGGGTCATCTATGAGGCAGGCGGGGATTTATTGACAGACCTATCCGTCTTTGATGTGTATGAGGGTGAACATATGGAAGAAGGCAAAAAATCCGTTGCATTCTCTCTCCAATATTTAAATCCGGAGCAAACATTGACAGAGGAAGAAGTGACGGCTGTTCATACAAAAGTATTGAAAGCATTAGAAGATACGTATCAAGCCGTCTTGCGCGGTTAAAGAAAAAAAGAGCTATGGCCTTATGGGCCTTAGCTCTTTTTTATAACCATTTTTTCGCTTTTTGTGTGTTGGCAAAATGCAGCTTTGTAAATTGACGTAAAGAATCTTCGCCGTGCAGCTTGATGAGCTTCGCTGCCGCCTTGTCCACATGAGGACCGGCTCCTTTTGGAATGTCAAAGCCTGCTGCTTTTGACAACTTATCCATTTCAATTAAAAAGGCGTACCTTGCAATAATGGAAGCCGCAGCAACTGACAAATGAATGCCTTCTGCTTTTGTGCTAAAGTACGTCCGCTCCCGAATGATTTTTTTCCCTGCAAGATGCTTGAAATAAATGCCCGGTTCTGCAAATTGGTCAATCAAAATGGCTTCGGGCTGCTTCCCGTCTAGTTTTTCTAGCACAGAGGTAATGACTTGGTTATGAAGCAGCGCCTTCATTTTTCCTTGACTCATGCCCTTTTCCTGCATCGCATTGTACTTTTCATTTCGGAGCACGAGAAGGCTGAACGGAATGGTTTTGATGAGATCTTTGGCAATATTGATAATCTGCGGGTCCTTTAGACCTTTTGAGTCTTTTACGCCAAGCTCTTTCATGAGAGCAAGCTGGCTGGCATCAACATAGGCGGCACAGACCGTCATCGGTCCAAAATAATCACCTGTTCCTACTTCATCTGAACCGATGACGGACATAGAAGCAATTCCTGACGGCGGACTGTATTTTGTGACAGCAGGTGCTTTTTGACTTTTCGTATCAGCTGCTTTTAAATGGCTGAATTGACTGGCTTCAGCTTCTGCCTTTTGTCCTTGAAACAGCACTTTTCCAGATCGATAGGCTGTAATCGTACAGCCAGGAACCTTTGCTTGAAAAAGGGCGCCTGGTGGTAAAGTATCAGTTAAGTGGTGCGCATACGCGCTCTTCATCTTTTTAAGGTCTTCTGATGTTGCTTTTAAGACGGATTGGGGCACAGTGGATAACTCCTTTTTACCTTGATATCATTGATTTCTAAAGTGTACCATAACAGGGAAGGGCTCGTCTTTCCATTCAATGTCTAAACATGTTATGATAGAGACTAGGATTCTCGTGGAATGGAGGAGAAACGTTGTCTGACGGCGGTAAAACGAAAACAACAGTTGAGATTTACGGACAGTCCTATACGATCATCGGTCAAGAAACGAAGATGCATATGCGACACGTTGCTTCAATTGTTGATGATAAAATGAGAGAAATAAATGAAAAAAATCCATACCTTGATATAAACAAATTAGCTGTACTGACAGCAGTCAATGTCGTCCACGACTACTTGAAATTAAAAGAGCAATACGAAAAACTAGAGATTCAGCTTAAAGAAAAGGAATGAAATTACCGTGATCGATATCATCATTTTGTTTTTGCTTCTTATGGGAACGCTTGTCGGTCTAAAACGTGGGTTTATTCTTCAATTGATTAAATTGATCAGCTTTGTTGTTTCTATCTTAGTGGCTTCCATGTTTTATCAGTCACTTGCACCACAGCTTACGTGGATTCCAGCGCCTAATTTTAGCGGCGGTCAAGCGCAGCTCGCTTTCTTTAGTGGGAATCTAGAAACAGCTTATTATAATACCATTGCGTTTATCATTCTGTTTATCTTGACCAAAATCCTGCTCGCCATCATTGGCGGATTGCTCACAACCATTGCAAGTATACCTGTGATTAAGCAGGTCAACAAACTGCTTGGCGGTGTTTTAGGATTTCTTGAAACCTATCTATTTGTGTTTATTCTCTTGTTTGTCGCTGCATTACTTCCAGTCGATGCACTGCAAACAATGATGAGCAAATCCATATTAGCAGATGTGATCGTAGGCAACACCCCTTATCTGTCCAGTCTTGTCAAAGACTTATGGACGACGTATGGAGTTTAAAAACTTCTCCTTTCTTGGAGAAGTTTTTTCTCATTCCATGACAGAAAGTTGTAGGATGAAGGAAAAGTTTGTATATTTATAAAGGAAGATGCCAAAGCGGCTGGAGGATGAGAGATGAATAAAAAAGATATTATCAAACTTCTTGAAACAATTGCAGTATATATGGAGCTGAAAGGAGATAATCCTTTTAAGATTTCTGCCTTTCGTAAAGCAGCAGCGGCACTGGAACAAGATGACCGCAGCCTTTCTCAAATAGATGATCTATTAGCATTACCCGGCATTGGAAAAGGAACCTTTGCTGTGATCACTGAGTATATCGAAAAAGGACAATCAGAAACACTCGAACAATTAAAAAAGGAAGTGCCTGAAGGACTTGTCCCGCTCTTAAAATTACCAGGACTTGGCGGGAAGAAGATCGCTAAGCTTTACCAAGAGCTTGGCGTCCACGATGCACAGTCGCTAAGAGAAGCATGCGAAGCGGAAAAGGTACAAGCACTTGCTGGCTTTGGCAAAAAAACAGAAGAAAAGATTCTCGCGGCTCTTGAGGAAGCGGGAAAGCAGCCGGAACGACTGCCAATTGGCTTTGCATTAGATGTGGCAGAGCGGATTGATCATGCGCTTGAAGAGACGAAAGGTATCATCCGTTTTTCAAGAGCTGGCAGTTTAAGACGTGCACGTGAAACTGTGAAAGATTTAGATTATATCATTGCGACAGATGATCCTGAGCAAGTAAGAGAGCAGCTCGTTGCACTTGATGATGTGAAAGATGTCATCGCAAGCGGTGATACGAAGGTATCTGTCATTCTTGCCCTTGATTTTGAGATCAGTGTGGACTTCCGGCTTGTGACATCAGACCAATTCGCGACTACGCTGCACCATTTCACTGGCTCAAAAGATCACAATATTCGAATGCGTCAGCTTGCGAAGGAACGCGGAGAGCGCATTAGCGAATATGGTGTGGAAACGATTGAAACTGGAGAAGTGAAAACGTTTGAAGACGAGAGCGCTTTTTATGCGCATTTTCAACTTCCGCTCATTCCGCCAGAAATTCGTGAAACCGGAGCGGAGATTGATACGTATAAAGAAAGTATGCAGTTTGTAGAACTGAAAGATATCAAAGGCGACCTTCATATGCACTCGACATGGAGTGACGGAGCATTCTCTATTCGTGAAATGGCGGAAGCATGTATCGCAAAAGGCTATGAATACATGGCCATTACAGACCACTCGCAATATTTAAAAGTAGCCAACGGTTTAACAAAAGAACGTTTGCGTCTGCAAGCTAAAGAAATTGACAAGCTTAATCAGGAATTCGAGCATTTTCACATTTTCAAAGGGGTCGAAATGGATATCCTGCCGGATGGATCGTTAGATTATGATGATGACTTTTTAAAAGACATGGATTTTGTCATTGCGTCTATTCATTCTAGCTTCTCTCAGCCGGAGGAAGTCATTATGGAACGCCTTGAAAATGCCTTGCGAAATCAGCATGTCGATTTAATTGCACATCCAACAGGCCGTTTGATCGGCAGACGGGATGGCTATGCCCTAAATATAGATCAGCTCATAGAGCTTGCGAAGAAAACGGGCACTGCACTTGAGCTCAACAGTAATCCGTCAAGACTTGATTTGAAAACAGAGCATTTAATGAAAGCAAATGAAGCGGGTGTGCACATCATGATCAATACAGATGCGCACAACATCGCCATGCTGGAACATATGGAAGTCGGTGTAACAGCTGCAAGAAAAGGCTGGACACCAAAAGCAAATGTCGTGAATACTTTTACTCTAAACGAGATCAAAAAGTTTTTAACGCGTGACAGGTAGTCGTTAGGAGGCTGGACCATGCTGCAACAAAAAGTGTTAGCATCATTAGAATTTCATAAAGTAAAAGAAAAAGTGATGTCCTATACCGCATCCACATTAGGAAAAGAAAGAGCGCAGGATTTAACACCTCTGACGGATATAGAAACCATTCAGCATTTGCTGGAAGAGGTAGCAGAAGCACAAGATGTGATTCGCTTAAAGGGGTCTGCGCCATTTGGCGGGTTAACGGATATTAGACGCGCAGTTAAACGGGCAGAAATCGGCAGTACATTAAGCCCATCTGAGCTGATGGAAATCGCAGGACTATTATATGCGGTGAAAAATATGAAGCACTTTCTCACGTCCATGTATGAAGATGGAGTAGACATACCGCGCCTTCATACATATGCTGAGACGCTGATATTACTGCCTGAAATCAGAAAAGAAATCGAAAGCTGTATTGGTGATAATGGAGAAGTGCTTGATCATGCAACCCCTGCACTTCGTTCATTGCGCATTCAATTACGCTCACTAGAATCAAAGGTTCGTGATAAATTAGAATCGATGATTCGTTCACAATCGGCTTCGAAAATGCTGTCAGACACAATTGTCACCATTCGTAATGATCGGTTTGTTATTCCGGTGAAGCAAGAGTACCGCTCGAATTACGGCGGAATTGTTCATGACCAATCATCATCTGGGGCAACACTTTTTATTGAGCCGCAAGTGGTCGTGGATGTAAATAACACCTTGCAGCAAACCCGTTTAAAAGAGAAGCAAGAGGTTGAAAAGATCCTCCAAATGCTGACAGAGAGCGTGTCAGAGCACATTGGGGAACTGCTTCACAATGTAAAGGAGCTGCAGACGCTAGATTTTATTTTTGCTAAAGCTAAATATGCAAAGGCAGAAAAAGCCACAAAGCCTGCTGTGAATGATCAAGGAGAGATCTATTTAAAACGAGCAAGACATCCTCTATTGCCTCGGGATCAAGTTGTCGCAAATGATATTGAGCTCGGCAAAGATTTTTCAACGATCGTGATTACTGGACCAAATACAGGGGGGAAGACAGTTACTTTAAAAACGCTGGGTCTTCTGACGCTGATGACACAGGCGGGCCTCCATATTCCAGTTGAAGAAGGCTCTGAAGTGGCTGTGTTCGACCAAGTCTTTGCTGATATTGGAGACGAACAGTCCATTGAACAAAGCTTGAGTACGTTCTCATCTCATATGGTCAATATTGTAGATATCTTAAAGCATTTGACATCTAACTCACTCGTGTTATTTGATGAATTAGGGGCAGGAACAGACCCAGCTGAAGGTGCGGCACTTGCGATGAGCATTTTAGATGAAGTGCATCAAACTAATGCACGCGTCATCGCAACGACTCATTATCCCGAGCTGAAGGCATATGGGTATAACCGGGAAGGCGTCACGAATGCAAGCGTGGAGTTTGACATTGAAACTTTATCACCAACGTACCGCCTGCTCATCGGTGTGCCTGGACGAAGTAACGCATTTGAAATTTCCAAACGTCTTGGTTTGCCTGACCACCTCATAGACCGGGCAAAAGCAGATATGCATGCAGAGCATAATGAAGTAGACCAAATGATTGCGTCATTAGAAGATAGCAAGAAACAAGCAGAAGAAGAACTGCATGAGACAGAAGTCTATAGAAAAGAAGCAGAAAAGCTTCATAAAGAATTGCAAAGACAAATTCTTGAATGGAATGAGCAAAAGGACAAACTGCTCGAAGAAGCTGAACATAAAGCGAAAGAGAAAATTGAACAAGCATCAAAAGAAGCAGAAGATATCATTCAAGAGCTGCGTTCGATAAAAAGTGAGCATCGCTCATTCAAAGAGCATGAACTCATCGATGCGAGAAAGCGTCTTGAAGAAGCGGTCCCTGAGTTTGACCGGAAGAAAAAGCCAGAGCCAGCGAAAAAAGCAGTAAGACAGCTGAAGTCAGGCGACGAAGTCAAAGTGCTCACCTTCGGGCAAAAAGGAACGCTGCTTGAACAAACAGGTGACAAAGAATGGAGTGTCCAAATGGGCATTCTGAAAATGAAAGTAAAAGAAAAAGACATGGAATTTATCAAATCAGCACCTGAATTTAAGCAAGAAAAAGCCATCACGGCAGTCAAAGGGAAAGACTATCATGTCTCGCTTGAGCTCGATTTAAGAGGAGAGCGTTATGAAAATGCCTTAAGCAGAGTCGAAAAATATTTAGATGATGCTGTATTAGCTGGTTATCCGCGCGTGTCGATTATTCACGGAAAAGGAACTGGCGCCCTCAGAAAAGGGGTTCAGGAATTACTGAAACAGCACCGAAGTGTGAAAAATGCTCGTTTTGGCGAACAAGGTGAGGGAGGATCAGGCGTCACCATCGTCGAATTAAAGTAAAAAGGAGAAAACGCATGAAAGCCTTTTGGGAAAATGAACTTGTGGAAATTGCCGCCTATTACAGCGTGGCCGTCCTATGTCTCGTCTTATTTCTAACCATTTTTGAACTCGTCACCTCCTATAAAAACTGGGAAGAGATCCAGCGGGGGAACTTAGCTGTTGCTATGGCAACAGGCGGGAAGATCTTTGGGATTGCGAATGTGTTTCAGCATTCCATCGCACAGCACAATTCCCTTCTTCAAATGGTTGGATGGGGCGTATACGGCTTTGTGATGCTGCTTGTCAGCTATTTCATTTTTGAATTTTTAACACCGCGATTTAAAGTAGACAAAGAGATTGAAAATGATAATAGAGCGGTCGGGTTTATTTCACTCATCATTTCAGTTGGGCTGTCTTACGTAGTAGCAGCCGGCATTTAAGGAGACGACATGGAAAAGCTAGCAAAAGTATTAATCGTAGTTGCCTGCACTTTTGCGGTCATTGGTGCCGTTTATCTGTTCCTGTGAAATGAAAAAAACAACGTTAGAAAGCTGTCAGGGAACCCCTTGGCAGCTTTTATCTCATCAAAGGCGGCGAATGACATGAAGCACATTCTGCAAAAAGACGAACTGATCAAGCGCATTGATACTTGTCTTCAAATGACATCCCTTCCAAGAGACATATACGAACCGTATATTGCACGTCCATTTCAAACGTCAGGATTTTTTGATGATTTGAGTCCCTATATTCAGATCGATTCGAGTGGTTATATCCTCATTCAATATGAACGAGGGATGAAAATGCTGCATAAAAGAACAAAAGTGGCGGATGAAGTTATTTACTGGATTTTAGAAGACACCATTTTTCTCACGGTTTACATTGACATGATGAGGAAGCATCAAGTCGACAACATCCAGACGCATTTACCGAATGACCCTAGTATCCATCAACAGATCGTGGAAAGAGTCAACGAGTCATTTCGTGCAATCGGCGGTTTATATGAACAGTGGCATCATGAAGGAAAAAGAGCCTCTATAGAAACACCGGCGAAAAAGTAAACGTGTGCAATTGAACCAAGCTCTATTAGAAAAAAGCAAACTGTCCTAAGGAAAAGTTTGCTATAATAAAATAGTACGAAAGTTCAGGAAGGAGGGTTTTTATGCAGTCAGATAAACGTTGGCTTCTGCATTACCCGAATCAAATTCCCCACGAACTCACCATCCCAAATGAAACATTACAATCTTACTTATTCAGCTCCGCAGAGGCTGCACCTGAGCATACAGCCATTCATTTTCTAGGAAAGAACATCACCTATGAACAGCTGCAAAAAGACGTATTGAAACTAGCCAGTCATCTGATGAAAATTGGCGTAAAAAAAGGCGACAGAGTAGCGATCATGCTGCCGAACTGCCCTCAATCGGTCATTTCTTATTATGCTGTTTTAATAGCAGGCGGCATCGTTGTTCAAACAAACCCGCTTTATACGGAGAAAGAACTGGAATATCAAATGGAGGACAGCGGCGCCAAAGTGCTGATCACGCTAGATCTGTTGTATCCAAAGGCTTATAAAATGAAAGCGCTGACAAGTATGGAACACTTAATCATTACCAAACTACAAGATTATTTACCATTCCCGAAAAACATACTGTTTCCTATTGTGCAAAGAAGAAAAAATAAAATGGTCATCCAAGTGGAGAAAAATGACACCATTCATCACTTCTCGCAGATCACGAAAGAATCGGCAGGTGAACAGCAAATTCCCGCACTTGCCTTTGAGCCGAAAGAGGATGTCGCTGTTTTGCAATATACCGGCGGAACGACCGGTTTACCAAAAGGGGTCATGCTCACACATGAAAATATTTTAGCGAATACTGAAATGTGCGCTTCCTGGATGTACAAAACGACCAGGGGGAAAGAACGCATCCTCGGCATCATTCCGTTTTTTCATGTCTACGGAATGACGACCGTCTTAAACCTTGCTGTCAAAGAAGGGCATCAATTGATTCTTCTTCCACGCTTTGATGTCGCAGATACCCTCAAAACCATTGAAAAACAGAAACCGACGCTATTTCCAGGCGCACCAACAATGTATATCGCCTTGCTGCATCATCCGAACATTGAAAAGTATGACCTGTCGTCCATCACTGCATGTCTAAGCGGCTCAGCGGCACTTCCTGTAGAAGTCAAACAAAGCTTTGAAAAATTAACAGGAGGACGCTTAGTGGAAGGGTATGGACTTTCAGAAACCTCACCCGTCACCCATGCTAACTTTTTATGGGGAGCGAACAAAACAGGCAGCATTGGCTGTCCGTGGCCTAATACAGATGCCGGTATTTATTGCGAGGAAACTGGAGGCCTAAAAGAACCATATGAGCATGGAGAAATCATTGTCAAAGGGCCGCAGATCATGAAGGGATACTGGAATCAGCCAGAGGAGACAGCGGCTGTATTACGAGATGGCTGGTTTTTCACCGGAGATATAGGGTATATGGATGAGGACGGTTTTTTCTATATCGTCGACCGGAAAAAAGATGTCATCATAGCGAGCGGCTATAATATTTACCCAAGAGAGGTCGAAGAAGCCCTTTATGAGCATGAGCTTGTACAAGAAGTCGTCGTCGCAGGTATTCCAGATCCGTACAGAGGAGAAACAGTGAAAGCATTTATTGTGCCGAAAAAGGATGCCTACTTAACAGAGGACGAACTTGATCGCTTTGTCAGGACGAGAATTGCCTCATTTAAAGTACCACGCGTGTATGAATTTAAAGAATCACTGCCTAAAACAGCCGTCGGGAAGATTTTGCGCAGAGTATTAATTGAAGAAGAAAAAAGAAAGCACGCTTCTTCATCTGAAACGCCTGCCGATCAACCGAAAACATAACGGTCTGCATCATCCGGTCCACCGGCCGGATGATTTGAATGTTGACCGCCTGCTCTGTTATGCTAAAGGTGGAAAAGAAACAAGAAGATCACTTGACAAATCGCCCGTTTCTTTTTAACATGAAGTTATGAATGAATACTCATTCAATTTAGAAAGGGACGAAGCACATTGAAGCAGAAAAGACCGAAGTACATGCAAATTATTGATGCAGCAGTTGTGGTGATTGCAGAGAACGGCTATCATCAATCACAAGTTTCAAAGATTGCGAAACAAGCAGGGGTAGCAGACGGAACCATTTATCTTTATTTCAAAAATAAAGAGGATATTTTGATCTCATTGTTCAAAGAAAAAATGGGACAATTCATCGAACGGATGGAAACAGATATTCAAAAGAAACCGTCGGCGAAAGAAAAGCTTTTACTGCTCATTGAGGAGCATTTTCGTATGCTTGCGCAAAATCATCATTTGGCTCTTGTGACACAGCTCGAACTCAGGCAGTCAAACCTTGAGCTGCGGCAAAAAATCAATGAGGTGCTGAAAGGGTATTTAAATATGCTCGAGTCGATTTTAGCAGAAGGAAAGAAAACAGGAGAATTTAGACAAAATCTAGATGTCCGCTTAGCGAGACAAATGGTATTTGGGACGATTGATGAGACCGCTACAACATGGGTCATGAATGATCAAAAATATGATCTTCCTGCACTCGCAGAAAACGTACGTGATCTACTCTTAAACGGAATACATCAATCTTAAAGACATTTTGAAAAAGGATGATTGACATGGAAAAGATACTCACCTTACATCATGAAGGACAGACAGCACTTATTACGATTCAGCATCCACCAGCAAACGCCTTATCTTCTCAGCTGCTCACCGAGCTAAATGACATGTTTGACCAGCTCGAACAAAATGAAGAAGTAAGAGCCATTGTGATCCACGGAGAAGGAAGATTTTTCTCAGCAGGTGCTGATATTAAGGAATTTACGACGTTACAGGAAGAGTCTGACTATTCAAGCCTTGCAGACAGAGGGCAGCAGGTCTTTGAACGGATAGAGCAATGTCCAAAACCAGTCATTGCCTCGATTCACGGAGCTGCATTAGGCGGGGGCCTTGAGCTTGCAATGTCTTGTGATATCCGAATCGCAACAAAAGATGCGAAGCTTGGACTGCCGGAACTAAACCTCGGCATCATTCCAGGATTCGGCGGCACGCAGCGCCTGCCGCGCTATGTTGGTTCGGCTAAAGCTCTGGAAATGATGGGTACAGCTGAACCGATTACAGGTGAAGAAGCATTCGCCTGCGGACTTGTTTCAAAGCTGGCAGAAACAGAGGAAGAGGCGCTTGAAGAAGCCAAAACACTTGCGGCAAAATTTGCAACGAAAAGCCCAAAATCACTCGAGTATGTGCTGGATTTATTGAACGCAACAAAATTGTATTCATATGATGGCGGAATGAAACTGGAAGCCAAAAAGTTCGGTGAGATTTTCCAATCGAATGATGCCAAAGAAGGTATCCAAGCCTTTATCGAAAAGCGCAAACCGAATTTTAAAGGGGAATAAGGGATTAGAACGACACAAGGGGGAGAAATGGATGAATATATTTGTTTTGATGAAGCGTACGTTTGACACGGAAGAGAAGATTTCCATTCAGTCTGGTGCAATTCAAGAAGATGGAGCAGAGTTCATTATTAATCCTTATGACGAGTACGCCATAGAAGAAGCCATCCAGCTTCGTGACGAGCACGGGGGAGAAGTGACCGTTGTGACAGTTGGCAGTGAGGATGCGGAGAAGCAGCTGAGAACAGCGCTCGCTATGGGCTGCGATCAAGCCGTTTTATTAAATGTGGAAGACGACTTAGAAGAGTGGGATCAATATTCAGCTTCTACGATTCTTTACCACTATTTAAAAGACAAAGAGGCTTCCTTAATTTTAGCAGGGAATGTGGCAATTGACGGGGGCTCTGGACAGGTTGCCCCGCGTCTTGCTGAATTACTTGGCTTTTCATATGTCACAACGATTACAAGTATTCAAATTGACGGAGGCTCTGCTTCGATTGAACGAGATGCGGAAGGTGACGTGGAAGTAATTTCTGCCGAGCTCCCGCTTGTCGTCACTGCCCAACAAGGACTCAATGAGCCTCGCTATCCATCATTACCAGGCATTATGAAGGCAAAGAAAAAGCCTTTAGAAGAAGTGGAACTTGATGATTTAGATCTTGATGAAGACGATGTACCATATAAAATCAAAACAATTGAACGTTTCTTACCGGAGAAAAAAGAGGGTGGCAAGGTGCTCAGCGGTGAGCTTCAAGATCAAGTCAAAGAACTGACAGATCTACTAAGAAACGAAGCAAAGGTCATCTAAACATCCGCTTTACGATATCACGAGAACAAGGGGGAACTTGAAAGATGAGTAAAAAAGTTGTTGTACTTGGAGAAAGTCGTGACGGTAAATTAAGAAATGTGACATTTGAAGCCATTGCTGCCGCTCATCAATTGGCAGATGGCGGTGAAGTCATTGGCGTGTTAATAGGGGAAGACGTCAAAGACCTAGCGAATGAACTGCTTTACTATGGAGCGGATCATGTCATGATTGTGGAGCATCCGCACCTTTCATACTATACATCAGATGGTTTTGCGCAGGCGCTTCAAGCGATATTAGATCAGGTTGACCCAGATGCCGTACTCTTTGGCCATACGTCTATCGGAAAAGACTTGTCGCCGAAAATAGCTGCACGCTTGCAGACTGGCCTAATTTCAGATGCGATTGATGTAAGCGTTACCGGAGAACACCTCGTTTTCACTAGACCGATTTACTCTGGTAAAGCCTTCGAAAAAGTGATTTCAACAGATCGTCTGCTTTTGGCGACTATACGCCCGAACAACGTGGCACCTCTTGAGCGGGATGCCTCACGAAGCGGAGACATTACACCCGTTTCTGTCGATATTCAGAACCTGCGAACGATCGTGAAGGAAGTCATTAAAAAAACGTCAGAAGGTGTAGATTTATCTGAAGCAAAGGTCATCGTCGCCGGGGGACGCGGGGTCAAGAGCAAGGAAGGGTTTGAACCACTGAATGAACTCGCCGAAACGCTGGGCGCAGCAGTCGGTGCCTCGCGTGGCGCCTGTGATGCAGACTACTGTGATTATGCCCTGCAAATTGGGCAAACAGGTAAGGTCGTCACACCTGATCTCTATATTGCGTGCGGGATATCAGGGGCGATTCAGCATTTAGCCGGAATGTCTAACAGTAAAGTCATTGTGGCGATTAACAAAGACCCAGAAGCCGAGATCTTCAAAATTGCCGATTATGGAATCGTCGGTGATTTGTTTGAAGTGGTACCGCTTTTGAATGAAGAGTTAAAAAAGATGAATATCCACTCGTAACGCTCATACACTCAGAATGCCTAGGTATTCTGGGTTTTTTTGTATGTAATCAATAAACAAAGGAGCGGTTGACAAGTGAAGGGGACAGTAAAAGTCAATGACGTGATCGGACGTATTTCTAAACACATCTATGGACACTTTCAAGAGCATTTAGGAAGAGGGATTTATGACGGGATTTGGGTAGGAAAAGATTCAGCGATTGATCATATTGAGGGGATTCGTACGGATGTGCTAAAGGCTCTTCAAGCATTACATATTCCGGTGCTTAGGTGGCCAGGCGGCTGCTTCGCAGACGAGTATCATTGGGCAAATGGTGTAGGTGATCTCAGTGAACGAAAACCGATGGTGAACACTCATTGGGGCGGCACGGTTGAATCCAATGCATTTGGTACGCATGAATTTATGAAATTGTGTGAGCTGCTTGAATGTGAGCCTTATATTTGCGGGAATGTGGGAAGCGGGTCTGTTCAAGAATTAGCAGAATGGGTCGAGTATATTACATTTCCAAAGGGAACACCTATGTCTGATTGGCGTATTCAAAATGGAAAACAAGAACCTTGGAAGCTGACCTATGTTGGTGTAGGCAATGAAAGCTGGGGCTGCGGCGGGAATATGACGCCTGAATACTATGCTGATTTATATAAACGTTATCAAACGTATGTGAGAGAGTTTGCGGGTCAGACGATATACAAAATCGCGTGCGGCGCAAATTCAAATGACGTGAATTGGACAAAAGTATTAATGGAGCGGGCCGCACCTTGGATGGATGGACTCAGTTTGCATTACTACACTGTACCCGGTACATGGGAGAAAAAAGGGTCAGCGACTGAATTTGATGAGGATGAATGGTTTATCACGTTGAAAAAAGCCTATGAGATGGAACGGCTTGTCGTGGATCATGGAGAGATCATGGATCGTTATGATCCAGACAAGCGAATCGGGATGATTATTGATGAATGGGGAACATGGTATGACCCAGAGCCAGGGACAAATCCTGGGTTTTTGTATCAGCAGAACACACTAAGAGACGCCCTTGTTTGTGCTCTGCATTTTCATATATTTCATCGTCATTGCCAGCGGATTCATATGGCGAATATTGCCCAGACGGTCAATGTTCTGCAAGCAATGGTGTTAACGGAAGACGAAAAGATGCTCCTAACGCCTACGTATCATGTGTTTCACATGTTTCAAGTGCATCAAGAGGAAGAAGCACTTGAAGTGGAGTTTGTGTCAACGCCTTATGAACGCAGAGGAGAAAAAATACCTCAGGTTAGTGTGTCAGCTTCGCGTTCGTCAGATAAGATGCATATTAGCTTCTGTCACCTGAATCCGCATGAACAAAACGAAGTATCCCTTGCCATTGAAGGTTTGGATGCTCAAACGAAAGTCACGGGCCGCGTGCTGACAGCGGACCGCATGAATGCGCACAACACATTTGACGATCCTCATGCTGTCCAGCCAGCAGAGTTTCAGCAATTTGCTGTAAAACCCGGTGAATTGACCATAGATCTGCCGCCAATGTCGGTGGTGATGATCACGGTCGATCTGGCTTGATCGCATATTTAGATGTTTGATGAGCAGGATGTTGGGGCATCATACATTGTAAATGAAGCGGAAAGGGAGTTATTTATATGCTTAGAACGATTCTCATGATTATCGGTGCAATTGTTGTCATTGGTGCGATTGTACGGTTTGTTTTTTAATTCATTTCATAAAAAATGATTCGTAAGCATTTCATTCGCAAGTCACATTGGTAGATGCTATACTAAAAAGCATAATTTACATTGGAGGAATGAATAATGGCAATCGTAAAAGCGACTGACGCAACATTTTCACAAGAAACTGCAGAAGGTGTTGTTCTTGCGGACTTTTGGGCACCATGGTGCGGACCATGTAAAATGATTGCTCCAGTTCTTGAAGAACTTGATCAAGAAATGGGCGACAAAATGAAAATTGTAAAAATTGATGTAGACGATAACCAAGAAACTGCTGGTAAATACGGCGTGATGAGTATCCCAACACTTCTTGTTTTAAAAGACGGTGAAGTGGTAGAAACATCTGTTGGTTTCAAACCAAAAGAAGCACTTGCTGAACTTGTCAACAAACATCTATAAACCTGTCTATGCCCGAGTGGCATACTCACTGAAGCGGTTCTCGTAAAGACGAGAGCCGCTTTTCTTTCAACATGGTATAAAACAAATGTTCGTGATACACTAGAAGGAGTGAAAGAGGAAAACAAGGACGGATGAAAATATGAACAAACTGATCAAAGAAAAGCTATCGGTCTTGCCAGATCAACCAGGCTGCTACTTAATGAAAGATCGACAAAATACAGTCATTTATGTGGGAAAGGCAAAGGTCTTAAAAAATAGAGTGCGCTCTTATTTCACGGGATCTCATGACGCCAAAACGCAGCGGCTTGTCAGTGAAATTGAGGACTTTGAATACATTGTCACCTCTTCTAATATCGAGGCACTCATTTTAGAGCTAAATTTAATCAAAAAATACGACCCAAAATACAACGTCATGCTTAAGGATGACAAAACGTATCCTTTTATTAAAATTACGAATGAACGGCATCCTAAGCTGATCGTCACCCGCAATGTGAAAAAGGACAAAGGGAAATATTTCGGACCATACCCGAACGTACAAGCAGCCAGAGAAACGAAGAAGCTGCTCGACCGTTTATATCCACTGAGAAAATGTGCAACCCTTCCTGATCGCGTCTGTCTATATTATCATCTTGGACAATGTCTCGCGCCGTGCGTATATGACATTTCTCAAGAAACGAATAAGCAGCTCGTGGACGAAATCACAAGGTTTCTAAACGGAGGGCATCAGCAAATCAAAAAAGAACTAAACGAAAAGATGCAGGAAGCCGCCGAACAATTAGAGTTTGAACGGGCAAAAGAACTGAGAGACCAAATCGCTTACATCGACTCAACGATGGAAAAGCAGAAAATGACGATGAGCGATTTATCAGATCGAGATGTCTTTGCATATGCCTATGACAAGGGCTGGATGTGTGTCCAGGTCTTCTTCATCAGGCAGGGGAAATTGATTGAACGCGATGTCAGCCTATTTCCTATGTATCAAGACCCTGAGGAAGAGTTCCTCACGTTTATGGGGCAATTTTATGCAAAGAACAATCACTTTCTGCCGAAGGAAATTTTGGTGCCAGACAGCGTAGATCAAGAGATGATTGAACAATTGCTCGAGACGAACGTTCATCAGCCGAAAAAAGGAAAGAAAAAGGATTTGCTTTTACTTGCCCATCAAAATGCCAAAATCGCCTTAAAAGAAAAATTTTCGCTCATTGAGCGTGATGAAGAGCGGTCCATTGGTGCGGTGAAGCAGCTTGGGGATGCACTAAATATTTATATGCCGTACCGGATTGAAGCATTTGATAACTCGAATATTCAAGGTGCAGACCCGGTTTCTGCCATGGTCGTCTTTCAGGACGGGAAGCCGTATAAAAAGGAATACCGAAAATACAAAATTAAAACCGTCACAGGGCCAGATGATTATGCATCGATGCGTGAAGTCATTAGAAGGCGATATACCCGCGTGTTAAAGGATGAGCTGCCGCTGCCAGATTTAATTTTAATTGACGGAGGAAAGGGACAGATCAATGCAGCGATAGATGTGCTTGAAAATGAATTGAATCTGTCTGTCCCAGTGGCAGGTCTAGTGAAAGATGAAAAGCACCGGACTTCGAATCTGATGATAGGAGATACACTGGAAATTGTTGCGCTGGAGCGGAATAGCCAGGCCTTCTATTTATTGCAGCGCATTCAAGATGAAGTGCACCGGTTCGCTATTAGCTTTCACAGGCAGCTGCGAGGAAAAAATGCATTTCAATCTATTTTAGACGATGTGCCAGGTATCGGAGAAAAGCGTAAAAAACAGCTTCTTAAACATTTTGGCTCTGTGAAAAAGATGAAAGAAGCCACTATCCAAGACTTTCAGGAGGCTGGCATCCCGAAACAGACGGCCGAACTTTTAATGGAAGCATTAAAAAAATAGATTGTACTTTTTCCAAAAGTCTGTTAAGATTGTGACTAAATTTAATAAATGAACGTGTTGTTTGTTGAAGATAGAGGTGCGAACTTCAAGAGTAAGCCTTCAGAGATCGATGGGATCTAGGAAGAGGGCTGAAAGGGGAGCGTCGCCGAAGTGAATAAAATCCACTCATTTTATTCGCTGGCTGTACATTGAAGAAATGTAGGGCTGTCAAGAATGTATTTCTTGGAGGGCTATCTCATTGTTTGCATCGTTTAATGATGATTTTAAAGCAATGGGAGATCTGTTCTCTCATTGCTTTTTTATTTGCAGTGAGCAGGCAGTCTCCAAAGCCGCTTCTTGCCTCTTCTCTCACACGTGATCTTTTGAAAAAGGGTGGTAGACATGGGACTAATTGTACAAAAATTTGGCGGAACGTCCGTTGGATCAACAGAAAAAATTCGCAATGCCGCAGAGAGAGTCATCGCTGAACGCGAGGCCGGACATGATGTGGTTGTGGTTGTGTCGGCAATGGGCAAATCTACGGATGTTCTAGTAGACCTAGCGAAAGAACTCACAGATCATCCAAGCAAAAGAGAAATGGATATGCTGCTCGCAACTGGAGAGCAAGTGACCATTTCCTTATTAACGATGGCGCTGCAAGCAAAAGGCTATGATGCCATTTCCTTTACAGGCTGGCAGGCTGGTATGAAAACAGAGCAAGTACATGGTAACGCAAGAATCGTGGATATTGATGAATCAAGAATAAAAGAGGAATTAAGTGCGGGAAAAGTCGTTGTTGTAGCTGGCTTCCAAGGAATTGCAGATGACTTACATATCACAACACTTGGACGCGGTGGATCAGATACGACGGCTGTGGCACTTGCTGCCGCATTAAAGGCTGATAAATGTGATATTTACACAGATGTACCAGGAGTGTTTACGACAGATCCGCGTTATGTACCATCCGCGCGGAAACTTGCAGGTATTTCATACGATGAGATGCTCGAACTGGCTAATTTAGGAGCTGGCGTCTTGCATCCGAGAGCTGTTGAATTTGCAAAAAATTATCAAGTCCCACTAGAAGTCCGTTCTAGTATTGAAAATGAATCGGGTACGTTAATTGAGGAGGAATCATCCATGGAACAAAATTTAGTCGTCAGAGGCATTGCATTTGAGGATCAGATTACACGCGTGACGGTGTGCGGTCTTTCAAGCGGTCTCACCACATTGTCGACCATCTTTACGACGCTTGCGAAGCAAAATATCAATGTCGATATCATCATTCAGTCCGTCACAAGCACCAATCAGACGTCCATCTCTTTCTCTGTGAAAACGGATGATTTGTCCAAAACAGTTGAAGTATTAGAAGAGTATAAAGGAGCGCTTGGCTACGAACAGATCGAGACAGAAAGTAAATTAGCCAAAGTATCTATCGTTGGATCTGGTATGGTTTCAAATCCAGGCGTAGCCGCTGAAATGTTCGCTGTGTTAGCGGAAAAAGACATACAAGTGAAAATGGTCAGTACGTCTGAAATCAAAGTCTCAACAGTCGTTGGCCGTGACGATATGGTCAAAGCAGTAGAAGCACTGCATGATGCGTTTGATTTATCAAAGGTGAGTGCAGCTGCTCACTCTTAAAAAGGCAGGGAGGTGTATCTCATGAAAGAGTGCACCTCTTTTTTAATGGAAAGCGCCGCATACCAGAAAGGAAAACGTGCGTAAACCCATTCACTAAGTATGCTATGATAGAAGAAGACTACAAAAAGGCGTGACCTGAAGTCCGCGCCTTTCATAAAGAGTGTTAGCTAGGGTCTCTTAAATCCCATTTAACGGTTAAAATGACTTTATCAGCACGCTTTTTCACTTGTTCATAAGATTCAGCCACGTGCTCGTTGAGAAGCTGGATTTGTTCAGCAATAAAACCTGCTTCCATCTGAAAGCATGGCTCCTTTTGATAGGTGATTCGATTTGATACAAGTGGACCTTCGAGCTCAAACTCAATTTCCTGTTTTTTCGAATGGACCATCGTGAGCGTTCCCCATCCGGCATCATGGAAAAATTCGGGGATCTTCTCCCATGACTCTTGAGGAAATTTACGAGCAAGCAGTTTACCCGCAAAATACATCATAGATGAATGATCCTGACCCAAAATATCAGGCAGCAGAACTTCGCGTATCAGCTCGTAGGCAAATCCATTGACTTCAATTTCTTTTAGCTGTTCTAAGTTAGATTCGAATTTATTCATTGTACGGCTCCCCTCTTTCAACAATTTATTATAGCTTATGTAAGCATATGATGACAGAGTTTTCCCTGAAGTCTAAGAAATTCTTATTGTAGTAAAACGAATTTTGATTTAAAACTTTTAAATTTCGGAAAATTTTAATTTATGTACGCGGTTTCTTGACGCTTTTTTGACATAGGAGTAAAATGAAATTGTCAATAAATTTGAATAAAGTGCTTACAATTGAAAGAAGCGGGGGTAAGACAATTTTCAGCAATTGCACTTTTTACTAGGGGGTAAAGTAATGTCGGGGAACAAAGAATTTTTTTATCGGAGATTGCATTCTTTGCTTGGCGTCATTCCGGTCGGTCTATTTTTAGTACAGCACTTAGTGATTAACCACTTTGCGACGAATGGACCAGAGGCGTTTAACAAAGCTGCACACTTTATGGAACAGCTTCCATTCAGATATGCACTTGAGCTGTTCGTGATTTTCTTACCACTGATCTATCATGCTGTTTATGGGGTGTACATAGCCTTTACGGCACAAAACAACACGTCTCGCTTCAGTTACTTAAGAAACTGGTTGTTCAGACTGCAAAGGATTTCAGGTATCATCACATTAATTTTTGTCACTTGGCACGTATGGGAAACACGAATTCAAGCTCAGCTTGGAGCTGAAGTGAATTATGACATGATGGCGAATATTTTAAGCTCTCCATTTATGCTAGGCTTCTATATTGTCGGCGTTTTATCTACTATTTTCCACTTTGCTAATGGCTTGTGGTCATTTGCTGTCAGCTGGGGAATTACTGTTTCACCACGCTCACAAAGAATCTCCACATATGTGACATTAGGTATATTTATAGCGCTTTCATATGTAGGGCTAAGAGCAATTTTCGCTTTTGTTTAAGAGGAAATAGATTAGTAGAAGAGGGAGAGGGGCTACAATGAGTAATTCTAGCATCATCGTTGTCGGAGGCGGCTTAGCTGGTCTCATGGCAACTATTAAAGCAGCAGAAGCGGGAACAGCTGTTAAACTATTTTCAATCGTACCTGTGAAACGTTCGCATTCTGTCTGTGCACAGGGCGGAATCAACGGAGCGGTCAATACAAAAGGTGAAGGGGATTCACCTTATGAGCATTTTGATGACACGGTGTATGGCGGAGATTTCTTAGCCAACCAGCCGCCAGTAAAGGCAATGTGTGAAGCAGCGCCGTCCATTATCCACTTACTTGATCGGATGGGTGTCATGTTTAACAGAACACCAGAGGGATTACTGGACTTCCGCCGCTTCGGGGGAACACAGCACCACCGTACAGCATTTGCTGGAGCTACAACAGGTCAGCAGCTATTATATGCACTAGATGAGCAGGTTCGCCGCTATGAAGTAGCAGGGCTTGTCACGAAATATGAAGGCTGGGAATTCCTTGGCGCTGTGTTAGATGACGAGGAAGTATGCCGAGGCATTGTCGCGCAGAACTTGACGACAATGGAAATTGAATCCTTCCGTTCAGATGCAGTGATCATGGCAACTGGTGGTCCTGGAATTGTGTTCGGTAAATCAACGAACTCGATGATCAACACTGGATCTGCTGCATCCATCGTCTATCAGCAAGGTGCTCATTACGCAAATGGAGAATTCATTCAAATTCACCCAACAGCGATCCCTGGAGATGACAAGCTTCGTCTCATGAGTGAATCGGCTCGTGGTGAAGGCGGACGTGTTTGGACATATAAAGACGGGAAGCCTTGGTACTTCCTTGAAGAAAAATACCCAGCATACGGGAACCTTGTACCGCGTGATATCGCAACGCGTGAAATCTTCGACGTATGTGTCGAGCAAAAGCTTGGCATCAACGGAGAGAACATGGTATACCTCGATCTTTCTCATAAAGATCCAAAAGAACTTGATATTAAACTTGGCGGCATCATTGAAATCTATGAAAAATTCATGGGTGATGACCCGCGTAAGCTCCCAATGAAAATTTTCCCTGCTGTTCATTATTCAATGGGCGGATTATGGGTTGATTATGATCAAATGACGAATATCAAAGGTCTATTCGCTGCCGGAGAATGTGATTACTCTATGCACGGCGGAAACAGACTTGGTGCAAACTCACTGCTTTCTGCGATTTACGGCGGGATGGTCGCTGGACCAAATGCGGTCAAGTACATTAGCGGCCTTGAAAAATCTGCGGAAGACCTATCTTCTGCAACATTTGACAGCGCTGTGAAGAAAGAGCAGGAGAAATGGGACAACATCCTCAGTATGGACGGAACAGAAAATGCATACGTGCTTCATAAAGAGCTTGGAGAATGGATGACGGATAACGTCACAGTGGTTCGTTACAATGACAAACTCTTAAAAACAGATCAGAAGATCGAAGAATTAATGGAGCGCTACAAGCAGATTAACATCAACGATACAGCTTCATGGAGCAACCAAGGCGCTGCCTTCACACGTCAGCTTGACAACATGCTTCAGTTGGCAAGAGTCATTACGATCGGGGCATACAACCGGAATGAAAGCCGAGGCGCACACTACAAACCGGATTTCCCAGAGAGAAACGATGAAGAATTCCTAAAAACAACGATGGCTACGTTCAAAGGGAAAAATCAAAAGCCTGCATTCCACTATGAGGACGTCGATGTATCGTTAATTGCACCTCGTAAACGAGATTACTCGAAGAAAAAGGTGGAGAAATAAGATGAGTGAAAAAAACACGATTCAATTCATTATCACACGTCAAGATACAGCAGATGGAAAGCCTTATGATGAAGAATTCGAAATCCCTTACCGCCCAAATATGAACGTCATTTCCGCCCTTATGGAAATAAGACGGAACCCGGTCAATAAACAAGGGGAAAAAACAACAGCGATTAACTGGGATATGAACTGTCTTGAAGAGGTGTGCGGAGCTTGTTCCATGGTCATTAATGGAACACCGCGCCAGTCATGTACAGCACTCATCGATCAGTTAGATCAGCCGATTCGTCTTCAGCCGATGAAGACATTCCCGGTTGTGAGAGACTTGCAGGTTGATAGAAGCCGGATGTTCAATTCCTTGAAAAAGGTGAAAGCATGGGTACCGATCGATGGCACATATGATCTCGGTCCTGGACCAAGAATGCCTGAGAAAAAACGTCAATGGGCGTATGAGCTTTCTAAATGTATGACATGTGGTGTCTGCCTTGAAGCTTGTCCAAACGTGAATGATAAGTCTTCCTTTATGGGCCCTGCACCGCTTTCACAAGTCCGTTTATTTAACGCACATCCGACAGGTGCGATGAATAAGTCTGACCGTCTAGAAGAAATTATGGGGGACGGCGGTCTTGCGAACTGCGGGAACTCCCAAAACTGTGTGCAGGCTTGTCCGAAAGGAATCCCGCTGACAACGTCAATTGCAGCACTTAACCGAGATACAACTTTACAAGCATTCCGTAACTTCTTCGGAAGCGATCACGCAGAATAACAACACATTCAGTCCTCTTTGCCAATCATGATGAGTGTTTAAGAGGCTGGATGCAACATATAAACAAACGCCTCTTCCAATACGGGAGAGGCGTTTTGTTTCCAAATAAGGAGATGATCAAGTGAGATTGCCGTCATATATTGAAGAACCATTTGAAGAGTGGAGGGCATCCTTTCGATTTTATGTCGAAACCACCGTTCGTTTTTCAGAAACGGATATGTTTGGCCATATGAACAATGTCACCCCTTTTGTGTATTTCGAAGAGGCACGAATTGCCTTTTTTCAAAAGACGGGAATTGTTGATAAACGGATGAAACGTGTGAGGGAGACCATGACAGTCGTCGCAAACCTGCAATGTGATTACATCAAGCAGGTAGAGATTGGGGAGAGGCTTCGTGTGTATGTCAAGCCGGAAAAGGTCGGATCAAGCTCACTCATCCTTCATTATTTAGGAGAAAATGAGCAGCAGGAACCATGCTTTACAGGCTCAGTCACCATGGTGCAAATTAGTAAAGACACAGGCGCATCTGTCCCGTTTACAGAGGAAGAAAAAGAGACGTTTCAGGCGCAGCGAAATGAGTAACATGCTGGCTCATCAACATGCACACTTCATTTTGTTATAATAAAAGCATCATATCAAGAAGAAACAAGAGGAGAACACATGAAGATTTTTCAATATGACACCATTGATAGTACAAATAATGAAGCGAAAAGGCTCATGCAGCAAGGAGAAAAGCCCTCATTTGCTGTCTATGCACGCCAGCAGACAGCAGGAAGAGGCAGACTCGGCAGGCCGTGGGAAACACCTTTAGGGAATGTGGCGGTCACCATGACAGTCTTACCGCCAGCAGAACTCTCCACCCAGTCAACGATCGCCCCGCTGACAGCACTAGCAATCTATGATGTTCTGAAACCACTCATGAGAGCGGAGGATCAGCTGGCGATCAAATGGCCTAATGATATTCTCATTAATGAAGCAAAGGTATCCGGCACATTAATTGAAGCAGACCGCAGTTCCATTTATATCGGTGTTGGCATCAATGTAGAGACGAAGCCGGAGCATGTCCCGTACAAAACCATTTGCTTATCAGAGCTGACAGAGGTGAAAGCCGATCAGCTAGTGAAAGAACTGGCAGCGGCTTTTGAAAAATACCATTCACGCTGGCAGAATGAAGGGTTTGAAGCACTCACTGCCCTCTATAACAAACGGTTATATCGTCTCAACAAGCCCCTTCGCATTTCGTTAGATCGTGAAAAACAAACATGGGAAGAAGGCATTTGCTGCGGAGTCAACCGCTACGGTCATCTCCAGTTAAAAGATGAGAAAGGGCAGATAAAAGCTCATTCTGCTGGAGATATTGATGCCCCGCTTCAGCATTAAAAAAAGCAGACGATGTTCTCGTCTGCTTTAGGCTTCTCTTTTAATATGAGGCTGCACGATATAGTCTTGTTTTGTAAAGACAACCCCGTCTAGAATTTCTCTTGCGGTTCGAATGACTTTGACTCTGTTTTGAGACATGTCTATTTCTGTTTGCATAATCCCAGCAGGATGCCCAATTCGAAGCGTATCATGTTGACCATGATAAAGCTGTGCAGGAAGCGTTTGTTCCATAAAACAGCTGGCTGATACGCAGACAGAGCCGGTAATGGCAAGTGCTTGGTGCGGTCTTTGCATAGATAGCATACGAACGATGATGTCCATATCGGCTGCTCTTCTCAAGATTCCATTAGTATCTACATAATCAGCAGGCTCGCTAATGAGCGCAAGCTTTGGAACAGCTGGAGACTGTAATGTCGCCATTTCTTTTGGTGCAAAGTGACACATTTCAGCAGCGATAGAACGAATTTCTTCTAAATCATCCAATAATTCGTCTGTAAACTCTTCAGGCAATTCAGTTCCTTTTAATTGAATATCTTTGGCACGAATAAAGGCAATTGGATTTGCAATGTCAACAATCGAGATGGGAATCTCTCCAAACTTTGTTTGAATCGTATCAATTTTGTTTCCAGTCGGAAAGGTTTTACCTGTGACAGCACCTTCAGGATTTTCAAAAGATAAATAAATGGGAGAACCTGTCCCTTTTACTCCTGGAATTTCTGCCTGTCCCTCAAATTTTACTTCTCCATTTTCGACTTCGACCTCTGCTGTAATGACTTTATTTGTGTTGGTATTGAGGATACGTACAGTCGTAATGGGCTCGACCGCTTGAACAAGTCCTTTAATGATGGCATATGGTCCAACAGCTGATGAGATGTTCCCACAGTTTCCTTTAAAGTCGACAAATCTCTCATTAATGCTGACTTGTGCAAATGTATAGTTCACATCCACATCTGGGCGGGTGGCTTTATCGATAATGGCCACTTTGCTTGTTAAAGAATTACCGCCGCCGATTCCATCGACCTGCAACCGGTCAGGGCTGCCCATAATGTCTAGTAGAAATGCCTCGAGCTCATCGTGTTCAAATGGTGCATTGTTTGCTTGAATGAATACCCCTTTACTTGTACCGCCTCGCATGATTGTGATTGGAACTTTTCTCATTACTCTCACCCTCAATTTTTTAATGAACTGTTTATCTAACCAAAATGGTAAAGTATAATAAGAAATAAGTTAAATACATTATTTTGAGAATAATCGATAAAAATATTTTATAATTAGTAAAAAAGGAGGGCATAAAATGGATGAAAAAGATTGGCGGTTTCTAAAGGTGCTTTATGAAGAAAAGAACATCACAAAAGCGGCAGAAAAATTATTTGTCTCTCAGCCTGCCTTAAGCTATCGATTGAAACAGCTTGAAGAGGAGTTTGATATGAAGCTTTTCTTTAAAAGAAAACGAGGAATCGAATTTACGTCAGAGGGCGAGTACTTGGCTAAATACGCAAATGACATGCTCAAACAGCTCCAACAAACGAAAGATGGCATGCTGAATATGCAAAAAAAGGTCAAAGGGACAATTCGGTTAGGGGTCTCAAGTAACTTTGCTCAGTATAAGCTGCCAGAAATTTTAAAAGAATTTTCTAAGCAGTATCCACATGTTCAATTTATGGTAAACACAGGCTGGAGCACGAAAGTCATGGACTTATTAGGCACATCAAGTGTCCATTTAGGGATTTTAAGAGGGGATTACGACTGGAATGGAGAGCGGTTTTTGCTCGATAAAGAGCGGCTTTGTATCATTTCAAAATCAGAAATCCAGCTGAAAGACCTCCCAAAGCTGCCGCTCATTGACTATCATACAGATAGTTCATTAAAACGATTGATTAACAGATGGTGGCAGGAAACGTTCACAATGCCTCCGCTTGTGACGATGGAGACAGACCGTCAGGATACATCAAAAGAGATGGTCAAGCATGGTTTAGGCTATGCCATTGTCCCAGAAATTTGCCTCAGACCAAGTGATGAGCTATTTGTAAAAGGTCTTTCGTATAAAGATGGACAGCCCGTTTTAAGAGATACATGGCTTATGTACCAGCCAGACTCCCTTCATTTATCTGTTGTGAAAGCATTCATTGAGTTTTTAAGAAGTCAGCAAGGTTGATTATAAAAGAATTTTATAGAATATACGAAAAAATCAATATTTTCATTATAAAAAGAGCTATTATATCCTTGAAATAGAAAGCGCTAACATTCATCGCAAGTGCAAAGGGGCGCTTGCTGATCGCGTAAAGAAGAGGATGGAGGGATATAAAGTGCTAGCTATTTTAGGGATCTTGATGGTCTTGACATTTACATTTCTCATTATGACAAAACGTATGCATCCGGTGGTGGCTCTAACCGTTGTACCTATCATATTTGCATTGATCGGTGGTTTTAACCGCGGATTAGGGGACATGATGCTTGATGGACTGAAAACTGTTGCACCATCAGCTGCTTTATTGTTATTTGCGATTTTATTCTTTGGTGTCATGCTGGATGCTGGGCTGTTTGATCCACTGATTAAACTCATTTTACGTATTGTGAAAGGTGATCCTGTCAAAATTGCTTTTGGGGTAGCAATTTTGTCTATGCTTGTTGCTTTAGATGGTGATGGAACAACAACCTATATGATTACCGTATCAGCAATGCTGCCACTTTTCTTAAGAATTGGGATGAACCCATTAATTTTAGGAACGATTTCATTATTGTCTTTAGGAATTATGAGCGGAATGACGCCTTGGGGCGGTCCGGCAACCCGTGCCATCGCGGCGCTTGGATTAGATGCTGGTGAATTTTTTATTCCATTACTTCCAACAATGGTTGGAGGCGGTCTTTTTATTCTTTTTACTGCGTATGTGCTTGGAAAAAAAGAGCGGAAACGAATTGGGGTTGCAGAGATTCAGTACAAAGAAGAGGCCTCGATCTCCCCTGAATTGGCAGCGTCAATCGAAGATGGAGTAGAAGACATGAAAAGACCCAACCTCATTTGGGTTAACTTCTTCTTGACGATTGCGGTGATGGCGACACTAGTCCTAGATATTATACCAATACCTGTACTCTTCTTAATTGGATTTGTCATCGCTCTCATGATCAACTATCCAAAGGTTGAAGATCAGCGCGAGAGAATCTTATCGCATGCAGGAAACGCATTAACGGTCATCACACTTGTATTTGCAGCAGGGATTTTCACAGGGATCTTTTCGGGAACAAAAATGGTTGAGTCCATTGCCAATTTGGTGATTTACATGATTCCGGATTCCTACAGCTCATTTTTCCCGCTGATTGTTGCTTTGACGAGTATGCCATTTACATTTGTTCTTTCTAATGATGCTTATTATTTCGGGGTGCTGCCAATCTTGGCAGAAGCAGGTGCAGCTTACGGAATTGATCCGGTGGAAATTGCGCGCGCTTCTATCATAGGACAGCCTGTTCACCTGCTGAGCCCTCTTGTGGCCTCAACGCTGCTTCTTGTCAGTATGCTGAACAAAGATATTGGCGATTTGCAAAAATACGCACTGCTGTGGACTGTGTTAACAGCCCTTTTTACAACATTGATCGCTTTGTTAACAGGAGCCATTTCTATCTTTTAAATACGTGTATGAAAAGGACGATGTCTCGGATAGGAGACTCGTCCTTTTTTGTGCTGATAAAAGCGCACAAATTGGACGCTCATATGCGGGAATTCTCGATTTTAACGTCACCTACCTCGGGCACCCGGCATATGATATCTCGACTATACAGAATCCCATTCTATAGAGACTAGAGCTCTCACCTTAGCAAGGAGGGTTACAATACTTGAAGGAGAAAGAGTTTCAATCCAAGCCGCTATTAACCAAAAGAGAAAGAGAAGTATTCGAATTGCTCGTCCAAGATAAAACAACTAAAGAAATTGCAAGCGAGCTTTTTATTAGCGAAAAGACTGTTCGAAATCATATTTCGAATGCCATGCAAAAGCTAGGAGTCAAAGGCCGTTCACAGGCCGTCGTCGAGCTTCTGCGTATGGGTGAGCTAGAGCTCTAAAGTCAGCCGGTTTTCCTTCCACACTAGGGAGGAACCGGTTATTTCTATATGGTTTCCATGAGTCTCTTCTTGCATTTTCTCTGAAAAACGAGGAAAATAGGAATGTACGTTTTAATCAAAGTGAGATGCTATAGTGAGGTATCAATGAAATGGAAACGAATGAGTTCGACCATGTAGCAGAGATTGAAAAATCATTGCGCCATATTGCTGCAATTATTAAGCAAAAAGGCAGAGAAATCCTGAATCAATATACGATTACACCTCCTCAATTTGTAGGGCTTCAGTGGCTTTATGAATTCGGAGATATGACAATAGGTGAGCTATCACAAAAGATGTATTTGGCTTGCAGCACAACCACCGACTTAATTGATCGGATGGAGAAAAGTGAACTTGTTGAACGAGTAAAAGATCCTTCTGACCGCCGCGTGGTTCGCATTCATTTATTACCTGAAGGCGAACGGATCATTCAAGAAGTGATTATCAAACGCCAAGAATACGTCAGTGAACTTCTAGGGGCTTTCTCAGAAGAAGAAGCCATCGTTTTCAACCAATCCTTAACGAAACTACAGCAGCAAATGAAAAGAAAATGAGGCGATTTTGTTGGATCAACCAATCGGCGTGATTGATTCCGGCGTCGGCGGTTTAACCGTTGCAAAGGAAATCATGAGACAACTGCCAAAAGAAAAGATCATTTACGTAGGCGATACAAAACGGTGTCCGTATGGCCCGCGGAAAGAAGAAGAGGTTCTTCAATATACTTGGGAAATGGCACACTACTTATTAAGAAATCACCATATTAAAATGCTCGTCATCGCATGCAACACAGCGACGGCGATCGCACTTGATGAAATCAAAGCAACGCTTGATATTCCGGTCATTGGCGTGATTCAGCCCGGCGCCCGTACAGCCATCAAGGTGACAAACAATCAGCAGATTGGTGTCATTGGTACAGCCAATACGATCAAAAGCGAGGCATACAAAGAAGCACTGCTATCCCTAAAAGCAGGACTAGCGGTTCAAAGTCTGGCATGTCCGCTGCTTGTCCCATTTGTGGAAAGCGGTACGTTTTTAGATCAGACAGCAGATGAAGTGGTGAAAGATTCCCTTGAACCAATGAAAGAAACAGGAATTGATACGCTCATTCTTGGCTGCACGCACTATCCGATTTTAAAAGAGTCGATTCAGCGCTTTATGGGCAGTGATGTGAGCATTATTTCATCAGGGGATGAGACAGCTAGAGAAGCCAGTACGATTCTTTCGTATAAAGGGCTGTTAAACACTTCTCAAGAAGCACCTGTTCATACATTTTATACAACAGGGCAGCAGCAAAATTTTCAAAACATCGCTCGTGACTGGTTTGGCTACCTCCCAGGGAAGGTCGAAACCGTATCACTTGAACACGTCTATCAGCAATAACCCGCTTCTTCTTGAGGTGGGTTATTTTTTTATGAAAAGGGTCTAATCCACATGAGGAGCTCGTATACATAGTAGTACAAACTACTAGAGGAGGGTGAAGTATGCTGAAAAAAGGATCTACAGCAGCTGTGACGTGTATCGCGTCAGCCATGCTTTTGTCAGGATGCGGATTGTTTCAAACAGACCAAGCGAAAACAGAGATTGACCCGCCACAAAACGTCACATATGTGAAAGAAAATAAAGAAGATAAACAAACAGCCAAAGAAGGAAAAGAAGAGAAGAAGGCAGATACAGTCATGAGAGAATTATATTTAATTGATAAAAACGGGTATGTCGTCTCTCAATCCATTCCGCTGCCGAAAAACGAAGGAAGTGCCAAACAAACCCTTGAATATCTCGTGGACGGAGGACCGATTTCTAACCTCATGCCAAATGGGTTCCGAGCTGTTTTGCCGGCCGACACGAGCGTATCTGTCGACATTAAAGACGGAACGGCCGTAGTGGATTTTTCAAATGAATTCAAAAACTATAAAAAAGAAGACGAACAGCGCATCCTGCAATCTGTCACTTGGACGTTAACGCAGTTTGATTCTGTCGCCAAAGTCAAATTGAAAATGAATGGACATGAACTAAAAGAAATGCCTGTGAACGGTACACCGATCTCCGATGATTTAAGCAGAGAAGACGGTATAAATATTCAGCACGAGGCTGCCGCTGATATGACATCGACAAAGCCAGTGACGGTTTACTACTTAGCTGAATCTGATGAACAGACGTACTATGTTCCTGTGACCAAAAGAGCGCCAAAAGACGAGGATGATCCGATTACAGCAGCCATTGATGAGCTCGTCTCTGGACCAAGCAAAAAAAGCCATTTGCTCACAGACTTTGATCAAGATGTAAAGCTGAATGATGTCCCGAAAGTAAAAGACGGACATGTGACACTTGATTTCAACGAATCCATTTTTGGCAGTGCAGATGAAAAGAAAAAGGTCATTTCACAAAAAGTTCTTGATAGCATTGTGCTCACATTAACAGAGCTGCCGGACGTCAAAAGCGTATCGGTTAAGGTAAACGGCAAGGCTGAGCTTGTGAACGAAAAAGGAGCAGAGCTGACAAAGCCGGTTTCAAGACCAGAACAAGTGAATACAGGTAGTTTTTAACGGCACACATTGATATAATGGAGAAAAAGAGGCATGCATATTCGCTGCCTCTTTTTTATTCCAAGCGATTAGAACGAGCCTAGGTTGTCAAAGTTAGTAGGAGAACCCCGCTGGCACCCGCGCGGAATGTATATCGTAATGGAGGTAAATCATGAGATTAGATGAAAGACAATATGACGAATTAAGAAAAGTTGAAATAGAGGCAGGCTACATTAAGCATCCAGAAGGCTCTGTCTTAATCTCATCGGGAAATACGAAGGTGATTTGTAACGCATCCATCGAAGACCGCGTACCTCCTTTTTTAAGAGGAGAAGGAAAAGGCTGGATTACAGCAGAATATAGCATGCTTCCAAGAGCAACCGCACAAAGAACGATGAGAGAATCTTCTAAAGGAAAAGTGACAGGACGTACAATGGAGATTCAGCGCTTAATTGGACGAGCACTCCGTGCAGTCGTTGACTTAGAAAAGCTTGGCGAACGCACGATTTGGATTGACTGTGATGTCATTCAAGCAGACGGCGGAACACGCACAGCATCCATTACCGGTGCTTTTGTCGCCATGACACTTGCGATTCAAAAGCTTCGAGCAGAAGGAGTTATCAAAGAAAACCCGATCACTGATTATTTAGCGGCGATATCCGTCGGAATTGATTCTCAGCAGGGTCTTCTGTTAGATTTAAATTATGAAGAAGATTCTTCAGCTGAAGTAGATATGAATGTCATCATGACAGGCGCTGGACGCTTTGTTGAACTTCAAGGGACAGGCGAAGAAGCGACATTCTCAAGAGAACAGCTAAACGGACTGCTTGATTTAGCCGAAAAGGGCATCAAAGAATTAATCGAAAAGCAAAAAGCAGTGACAGGAGAAGTCATCGAATAAAAAGAAGGGTTTGATCAGGATGAAAACAGCCATCATTGCAACGCACAATGCGGGCAAAGCGAAAGAATTCAAAGCCATTCTTGAGCCAAAAGGATTCACGGTCAAAACACTAGCAGACATCGGCTTTACTGAAGAGATTGAAGAAACAGGACAAACCTTCGAAGAAAATGCCATCATCAAAGCAGAGGCGATTCAAGCCAAAGCAGGTGAAATGGTCATTGCAGACGATTCCGGTTTGTCGATTGACTATCTTGGCGGAAAACCTGGCGTATATTCAGCGAGATACGCTGGTGAGCATAAAGACGATGCTGAGAATGTGGAAAAAGTGCTGAGCGAGCTTCAAGGAATTGAAAAAGAAGACCGCACAGCCAGATTCAGATGTGCCCTGGCTGTCAGCATACCGGGCAAAGAAACAAAGACGGTAGAAGGATCAGTAGAAGGCTTCATCGCAGAGGAACCAATCGGCGAAAACGGCTTCGGATATGACCCCATTTTCATCGTCAAAGACAAAGACCAGACGATGGCCGAATTATCACCAGAGGAGAAAAACAAGATCAGCCATCGAGCGGTCGCGCTTCAAAAGCTTTCATCACTGCTAGACGCAAATGAATAAGGGGGAATGAAGCCATGAAGATACTCATCATGAGTGACAGTCATGGACTCACAGACGAACTTCAAACCATTGCCAAACGGCACGCGGATGAAGTCGATATGATGATTCACTGCGGAGATTCAGAACTCGAAACGAACCACCCAGCACTCGAAGGATACAAAGTCGTCAAAGGAAATTGTGACTTTATGGGCGATTTTGAAGAAGAGCTCCTGCTCCCACTTGATGGAGGCGGAAAACTATTTCTCACTCACGGACATCTGCATGGCATCAAACAATCCTTGCTTCAAGTCTACTACCGTGCAGAAGAGCTGGGCGCAGACATTATCTGCTTTGGCCACTCGCACATCCCAGGCAGTGAGCTGCTAAGAGGAAAACTGCTCATTAACCCAGGCAGCGTGCACCTGCCAAGAGTGCGTAAAGAGCGCAGCTATGCTATACTGACACTAGATGGAAGCGAAGCGAACGTACAGTTTTTCACGGACGAAGGTCAGGTCATACAAGATCTCGAAAATACTGTCACATTGGAAGGTATTTCATAAGGGTGCAGCATTTGCCCCTTATGAAAAAACTTTCGAAAAACCGTTGACTTTAAAGAACAATAGTAATATAATAAATCTTGTCGGTGAGGTACTCACCAACAGAACACTACATAACAACATGTCCCAGTAGCTCAGCTGGATAGAGCAACGCCCTTCTAAGGCGTCGGTCGGGAGTTCGAATCTCTCCTGGGACGTATTAATGTAAAAGCTTGAAATCCTTGATATGAAAGGATTTCAGGCTTTTTTTGTTTGTTGAAACTTAAGTTCGGTTTTTTGCTTAAAATTAGTTTTTTGGGAGCGGGTTGAGGGCGGATTTTTAACGGCCATTTATCTTCCAACAGTAATGGATTGAGAGGTTACAATCAGTTAGGAACTATAGCTCCCTAAACGTGGAGTTAATTTTTCTTTTTCCTGTAGTCCTTTATTAAGCTTGAAACAACTAAACCCATAACACCGAAAGCCACAATATAAAATAAAACATTTGTTACAGGTGTATATATTTTCCCTAAGATCATCACAAGGGCAATAATAGCGCTGGGTAAAGTAATTAATAACATTTTGGATGGCTTGATTTGCTGCGTCACTGAATGACCTCCTGGTTGATCCATTATATGTATATTTTAGTTAATTTTAGCATATGGAGGAGATTGTACGAACAACATAAGGTCGGATAGCAATCTACTTTAAGAGCGGAACAAACGAAACTTGTTAATTTTGTGGAAATTATTTCAATTGAATCTTTTGTGTAATAAAATGTATATGATATATACAAAGGGGTGAGGAGGCGGTGAAGCATTTTTTAACGGCAATCGTAGTGGCTATCATTGTTTATGTTGCAGATGATCGGTTGAGCATGTTTCCGTTGATGCTGATTTTAGCGATTGCGATCTATATCGTAAGCAGTATTAGCGAAACATTGATTAAGAAATATTCAAAAGAAATAGTTAATAACATAGCATGACAAGGTGGACATTGCTATGTTTACAACAGGCTTCGGTGACGGGATGTATCCAAGCTTTTGGGGGCTGGATGAAAACGGAGAACCTGCTTGCCTTGTGACGGATTTTCTAATAATGGATTGATGAGAAACCCATGAAATCATGGGTTCTTTGTATATAGACTCAGGCAATGTTTAATAGAATTTATTTTTTTAAGCGGATTTCTTTAGTAATTTTGATGCCTTTTTACTATTAATTTCTCTTAAAAAGATCAATTATTCTATAAAAATTAAAAAACACTCCGATAATGAAGAAGTAAGATAATGAAAAGGGAGGGTTATTTTTGAAAAAATGGGTCGTCATGATGTTGCTAGTAATCCTTTCATTCACGCAGTCAGTTCAAATGGTACATGCGGCTAAGGATGAATGGAATCAATTAGCTGATTTGCCAACAGCAAGAATTGGAGCTGTAGCTAATGCAGTTGATGGGAAAATATATGTAATTGGAGGATTTAATGCTCTTAACGAAACATTAGAGTATAACCCTTCTACTAATCAATGGACGAAGATGAAAGATATACCTAGTGGAAGAGGAGGAGCAGCGTCTGTTGTTGTAGGGTCTAAAATTTATGTTCTAGCAGGCAAACACCAAAATTCATTCAATAAATTTGAAGTATACGATACAAAAAAAGACGAGTGGGAAGTTTTAACTGATATTCCTTTTGAAAGTCCTTCTAAAGGCGCTTATAATGTTCAAGCTGGTGTTATCGGAAATAAAATTTATGTATTAGGTGGCAATGAATTTTTTAGTTATGATCTAACAGAAAACAAATGGAAAAAGGAAGCTTCACCATCTTTTAAAACACAAAGAGCAATTGGTCTAGTTTTGAAAGAGAAGTTCTATATTATTGGAGAAAACAATAATGGTGAAATTTTTGAATTTGATGCTGCTAATGAGAGTTGGTCCGCAAAAAAAGGAGGATTCAAAAAAGTATATCTGACTGGAGTTACTTATAAAGATAATATGATATTACCTACCATTTCACCTAATAGATTATATGTCTATAATGATGAAAAAGAAGAAATGGTCAAAGTAGTTATACCTAACAATGATATTCGTGTTGGTGCTTCATCAGTTATTATAGGGGATATGTTATATGTAATAGGAGGTCGCAAATATAATCAGAACTTGAATTATACAGATGTTGCTGATAGAAACTATAAATCGGTTATTTCTATTTCTTTAAAAGATTTGGAACTTCCAAACAATACAGAAACCCCAGGCGACAAAGACCAAGAACCAACCACACCGCCAAAAGACGATACAACAAATGAAGACGGCGATGCCCTTCTCATCATCACAATGGTCAACGGTTTGCAAAAAGAGTACGATCTCTCCATGAAAGAAGTCAACGCTTTCCTATCCTGGTACAAAAAGCGTGATGCCGGAGAAGGACCAGGGTTTTATGAAATTGATGAGCATGACAACAATAAAGGTCCCTTTGAAAGTAAAAAGGATTATGTGGTGTTCAAAAACATTCTCATGTTCGAAGTCAATAAATATAAGAAGTAATTGAAATCAAAGCCATCTAGGCAAACTAGGTGGCTTTTGCGTTTATTCGACAGCTTTCAGCAATTTTAAGGCAAATTTAAGCTCGAATTTCATTTCAAATACATTAAATCTTTGTTACAATAAGACAGCTTTGCCTAAAGACACGCTTATCGATTCGACATCTTTTTTCATCATTTCTTAAAATTTTTATGTTTTGGTATGAAACTCTTTTAATGATTCATGCGTCTCTATAAGTGTCAAAAGAAAAGAGGTTATCAATATGCTATTCAAAAAGCTATCAGAAAATAAGTCTGTAAAATGGATAGGATATACGAGTTTTTACTTACTTATTTTGCTATTATTGTTCTTTATTTACGGATTCCATACAGCAAATACGGGATCATTCATTTACAACGATTTTTAATTGGAGATTAAACTATGAAACTATTACACACGATTCATGAATACCAACAAACGAAACCAACACAGCCAGCATTTGTTTCTCAACATGCTTCGATCACATATGATGAGCTTTGGCATCTATCAGACCAAATGGCTGGTGCGATCGATGCAGTCGCAACTGGCAGTGCACCTGTCATTGTATACGGTCATATGGAGCCAGAGATGCTGATTTCTTTCTTAGGTAGTGTGAAATCAGGCAGACCTTATATTCCGGTCGACATCTCAATCCCTGCCGAGCGTATCGTCTCAATTATTGAAAGCTCAAAAGCCAGTCTGTTGATTTGTGCAAATGAGCAGAATGTACTAGATGTAGAAGAACACATTGAAGTGAAAAGTGCGGCATCTCTTTTAGCTCTTGAAAAAGAAGCACCGCCATCCTCGCAGTGGGTTCAACAGGATGATGTTTTTTACATCATTTATACGTCTGGCAGTACCGGAAAACCGAAAGGCGTTCAGGTAACAGCCAATAATTTAGAAAGCTTTACAGAGTGGATGTGCCGAGACTTCCCAATTGGCGGGGGGCGCACATTCTTAAATCAAGCACCGTTTTCTTTTGACTTATCAGTGATGGATTTGTATCCAGCGCTTCAATCAGGCGGTACTCTGTACTGTTTAGTGAAAGATCTAGTGAATAAGCCGAAGGATATGTTTGCAGCACTTGGTCAATCTGACGTTGAAGTGTGGACATCAACACCTTCCTTTGTGCAAATGTGCTTAATGGATCCTTCCTTTACAGGGGAGCTTTTACCAGAGCTGAAAGTCTTCTTGTTCTGCGGAGAGGCACTTCCTGTATCTGTAGCAAGTGCGCTCCTTGAGCGTTTTCCAAAGGCGCAGGTCTTTAATACGTATGGTCCGACTGAAGCAACTGTTGCGATCACATCGATTGAAGTCACGCAGGCGATTCTTGATCAGCACGATTCTTTACCAGTCGGCTATGCGAAGCCAGATACAGATATCGTCATTTTAGATGAAGAAGGCAAGACCCTTCCTGATGGTGAAAAAGGAGAAATTGTCATCGTGGGGCCAAGCGTCACAAGAGGCTACTTAGGTGAACAAGCCTTAACAGATAAAGTGTTCTTTAAATACGAAGGACGCCCTGCTTACCGTACAGGTGATGCAGGTGTGGCGCAGGATGGTTTGATTACGTGCCACGGCCGTCTGGACTATCAAATTAAGCTGCATGGATACCGAATGGAGCTTGAAGAAATTGAATATCATGTGAGCGAGACAACCTATGTCAATGCTTGTGTGATTGTGCCGTTCCAGCCAAACGGTCATGTGGAGTACTTAATTGCAGCCATTGTTCCAGCAGCGCATTCTTTTGAAAAAGAATATCAGCTGACAAGTGCAATTAAGAAAGAAATGGCGGATTCACTGCCTGCGTACATGATTCCAAGAAAGTTTGTCTATCTTGAGCAGCTGTACATGACGCCAAACGGGAAGGTTGATCGTAAAAGAATCGCGAAAGAGGTTCTTCTATGATTCCGTTTAGTTCATTCTTTTTCTTCATTCTAATTGGTGTTCTTCTTTTGCCGACGATCATTCTTGGTCTTCGCGGCAAAAGAATGCAGGGCTACAACATGTTTGCAACGGTTGTGGCGCTCGCGCTTATTTTCTCAAAGGATGCACATGGCGCATTGCTGCTCTTCTTGTTTACAGTGTGGCAAATCTTGATCATCCGCTTGTACCTTTCGTACCGGCTGAAGGCGAATCAAGCGTCTGTCTTCTATATGGCAGTGGTGGCATCTATTTTGCCGCTTGTACTCTCAAAGGTTTTACCGTTCTTTTTAACTCATCAGCCGCATCAACCGCCGCCAATGAACTGGCTGAGCTTTTTAGGAATCTCGTACCTAACATTTAAAGGTGTCCAGTTAATTATCGAGACAAGAGACGGCTTGATTAAGAAGAAAATTCCGATTCATCGTTTGGTCTATTTCATTGTCTTTTTCCCGACGATTTCATCAGGTCCGATTGATCGTTACCGCCGGTTTGAAAAGGATATGGATACGCCGCCTGAAAAGGAAGCGTACAGTGATCTTCTATACGCCGGTATTCATAAAATTTTTATCGGCTTCTTATATAAGTTCATTATTGGTTATCTGATTCACACGTATATTCTCATGAATATTCATCACATTAGCAGCAGTCACTTTGTTCAACAGTTAACGTATATGTATGCGTACAGTATGTATTTGTTCTTTGACTTCGCTGGATATACAGCATTTGCTGTTGGTGTGAGTTATATGATGGGCATTAAATCACCAGAAAACTTTAACAAACCGTTTATCAGCCGGAACATTAAAGACTTCTGGAATCGCTGGCACATGTCCCTCTCCTTCTGGTTCAGAGACTACGTGTTTATGAGATTTGTGTTCTTTATGACAAAAAAGAAGTGGATCAAGAACCGTATGGCTGTATCAAATATTGGGTACTTTGTCCTCTTTCTATTGATGGGTGCTTGGCATGGTCTAGCACTTCAATATATTATTTACGGACTATATCACGCAGTTGTGATGTCCGGTTACAATTTATTTGAGAAATGGAATAAAAAGCACAAGTGGTGGCCGGATAATAAGGTCACAATGGTTGTGTCGATCATTATTACATTCCATGTGATTTGTTTCGGATTTTATATTTTTTCAGGAAAACCATTTCATCATTAATCATTAAGGGAGTAGAAAATTATGGAATTTAAAAATCAAGTATACGGTATTATTGCAGAGGTTTGTCAGGACGACGTTGTGAAAGAAAATCCAGAGATTGCAATTTTTGAAGAAGGTCTTCTAGATTCATTTGGTACAGTAGAACTGCTTATGGCAATTGAAAGTCAGCTCGGAATCACTGTTCCGATTACAGAGTTCGATCGTGATGTGTGGGATACACCGAATCACATTGCTGAGCAGCTGGCAGAGATGAAGTAATGAAAAAGCGTTTTTTTGGGCCGCTTATTTTAGCGGCTGTTCTATTCATTGGTGTTCTTCTTGTACCAAATGCATGGCTCTCACATCTGATCCCAAAAGACAAATTACAAAAGTCAGCCACAGAATTAGATCCAGGGATGTTCCAGGGGCTCTATTTACAAGATGAAATGCTAAAAGATCCAACTTATTTGCCGATCTATGGATCTTCTGAACTATCACGTTTTGATCCATATCACCCTTCGAATTTCTTTCATGAGAATCCTCAAGGGTTTACACCTTATCTTATTGGAAAAGGTGGGTCACAATCATTAATTCATGCGATGAACTTCGCAGCGCATATGGATAAATTAAAAGGGAAGAAGCTTGTGTTTATCGTGTCCCCGCAGTGGTTTGTGAAATGGGGATCTGACGAGAATCACTTTGCACCGAACTATTCAGCGCTTCAAGCGCTTAATCTCGCTTATAATAAAGAAATTGATCCAGCTGTGAAAAAAGAACTGATCAAGAGAATCATGACGTTTAAAGCTGTAAAGAACGACATGGTCATCACAGAACTTTTTAAAGCAGAGCTTTCTGGGAACAAATTCGCTTATGGCGCGATTTCTCCTATTGCAAAAATGTATTATGGCATGCTTCAAAAGAAAGACATGTACTATACAATTGGATCGGGGAAAGAGCGTAAGCTTCATCCGTCTCCTTCTGTCAAAGGAAAAACATGGACTGAGCTTGAAAAAGAAGCAAGTGTCTTAGGTGCGGAAAAAGCAGGGAACAACCCGTTTTATATTAATCAAAAACTATTTGACCGCAAGCTGAAACCGATCATGAAAAAGATGAAAGATTCTCGTGAAGACCACTCTTATGCGGAATCACCAGAATACAAAGATTTTCAAATCATGCTGGATATTTTAAAACAGGCAGGGGCGAAGCCTTTGTTTGTGACGATTCCTGTCAATGGAAAATGGTATGATTATACCGGTTTCCCGAAAGAGGGGCGTACAGAGTATTATGAGAAAATCAATCGTCAAATTCGAGATAACGGGTATGAAGTCGCAGATTTGACTAAACATGAATACGATCCTTACTTCTTTAAAGATACAATTCATGTGTCTTATAAAGGATGGGTCTACATCGATAAGGCGATCGAAAAGTTTTACAAAGAGCAGTAGAATGCAGCAGCTTTCTGCTGCTTTTTGTTTGTCGAATCGGCGGATATCTTGTATAACGAAGGGAAAAGGGCTATGCTGTAGATGGAGGCGATATGATGAACCGTTCTGAGAAAAAAGAACTATTAAAGCGTTCGAAGAAGCATTTTAATGATCATGCCTTTTGGGAAAAGTTAAAAAAGACGGCACAAAAAGCTGGTGTCACTCTTGTCTATGCTGTGCTATTACTTTACTATACATTGCAAAAACCCGAAGTGCCTGTCAAAGCAAAAACCCTTATTATTGGGGCACTCGGATACTTTATCCTTCCTATTGACCTCATCCCTGATACATTGATTGGTGTCGGCTACACAGATGATTTAGGAGCGATCACATTTGCTCTGCTCCAAGTAGCGATGTACATTGATGATGATGTGAAAGGAAAAGCGAAGGACAGGCTGTCAAAATGGTTCGGTGAAAAAACCGATACGTCTCTTATTGATCAAAAGCTTGAAGATGGCGGGACGCCGTCTGCACGCTGAAAAGAAGACAAAGGGCTAAAAAAAGTTCATTTTAGCCCTTTGTCAACAAGCTGAAGCCTCCAAAACGGAGGCTTTTTTCTTTATCCTAAAAATTTCACGCAAACTGGATGAGGAACGGCGATGTCTGATTGTAAGACAGTGAGTCGTCCTGTTTCTTTGTCGCGTTTGTATAACACTAGGTTGCTAGATTCTTGGTTTGAACCGACGAGGAATTCTTCAGTTGGATCAAGCACAAAGTCTCTAGGCCAGTTTCCTTCAGAGGAAGCAATCTCGACAAGACTTAATTGGCCGTCAGCGTCTGCTTTAAAAATCGCAATGCTGTCATGACCGCGATTTCCTGCATAAACAAATTGCCCGTCTGAAGAGACGTGAATGGCACTGCCTTGATTGTTCTCTGTAAAGTCGCTTGGAATGGTTGCGATCGTTTGGATCTCTTCGAAATGACCATCTTCAAAGTAACGAAGCACAATCACCTCTGAGCTTAGCTCTGTCATCACATATGCCACAGGTTTCGTTGGATGGAATGTGATATGGCGAGGACCGGTGCCTGGTTTTGTTTCAAATGTATGAGCGAGCTCGAGTTTGCCGCCCTCTTTCTTATACGTATAAATGCCATCTGTCCCAAGGTCAACAGCCACTGCAAATTGTTCATCTGGTGTCAGACCCATAAAGTGAGTGTGCGGTTTTTCCTGACGGTCTTCGTTTGGTCCAGTTCCTTCATGCTGCGCCTGTGACAGCGTGCGGATGACTGAGCCATTTTCAGCATCGATTTCATACATCTCTGCTGTTCCTTTATGATAGTTTGCTGTAAAAGCTGTTTTTGTTTGACTGTCCACGCTGACGTGGCAAGGAGAAGCGCCATCGGCAAGCTCTTGGTTGATGAAACGAAGTGTGCCGGTTTCTGCATCAATTTGATACGCAGCCACGCCGCCCTGTGATCCTTCTTTCACAACAGAATACACAAATTTTTGAGAATCTGAGACGGTTAAATATGTAGGATTTTCAAGTTCAGCAGCTACTTTTACTTGTTCGATCTGCTGCTTGTCCGTATTTAATGTAAAAGTATAAATGCCTTTACTGTCTCCCTTTGTATACGTTCCGATATAACCTCTGATGTTAGCCATGTATTGCCCTCCTTCTATAAGATGCTCTCATTCTATCATAAATTCATAGGAAAACGCTTTAGAAAGGCATGCCGAAAGAAAATCAAAAGCGTTGAAATCTACCAGTCTTCATTAAAAACGATGTGAAAAAATATGACAAACGTTTTCTCAAAAGAAAAGCGTTCAGGTAAAGTAAATAAATTGAAGAAAAAATACAAAAAATTTTAAGTTTTTTCATTCCTTGTCTAGCAAAGGTGTAAGCGTATACATTTAATTTTGATTAGTCTAAATTGTCTAATAATTTTAAAAATGCTGTTGACACTGTATGGAAAGCGGCGTAAGATGGGTTCAACAAAAGCTAAACAAACACGCAGAGCAAGCGTGAGAGGCTTCAATAAAAAGTGTCTGAAAATTCAACTACTTTTTGTTTGAAAGAGAGGGTGCTCACTGAAAATGGAAGACCAAAAGGAACAGTGGATCTTTTTAAACGATGAACTCGTGAAAAAAGAGGATGCAAAAATTTCAGTTTATGATCATGGCTTCTTATATGGTGACGGTGTGTTCGAAGGGATACGCGTGTATAACGGAAATATCTTTCGAATGAAAGAACATTTAGACCGCCTGTATGATTCCGCCAGATCCATTATGCTGAACATTCCATATTCACTTGAGGAACTCACGGAAAAAATGATTCATACAGTTGAAAGGAACGGCCTAAAGGATGCCTATATTCGTCTTGTTGTCTCAAGAGGAGCTGGTGATCTTGGTTTAGATCCAAACAACTGCGGGAGAGCCAACACAGTGATCATTGTAGAGCCGCTGGCCATCTTTCCAAAGCACCTATATGAAACGGGTATTGATATTGTAACGGTACCGACGAGACGAAATCGTCCCGATGTACTGAGCCCAAAAGTGAAATCATTAAATTATTTGAATAACATCCTTGTCCGAATCGAAGCCCATATGGCCGGTGTGAGTGAAGCGCTGATGCTGAACGATCAAGGGTACGTGGCAGAAGGTTCTGCAGACAATGTGTTTATTTATAAAAAAGGTAAGCTTTATACACCGCCAGGTTATATCGGCGCTCTTGAAGGCATCACAAGAAATGCCATCATGGAGATTGCAGAAGACTTAGGCTACGAAGTGAAAGAAGAACCATTCACAAGGCACGATGTGTATACAGCAGAAGAAGTTTTTCTGACAGGAACCGCAGCCGAAGTGATCGCTGTTGTAAAGGTTGACGGCCGTACAATCGGTGAAGGGAAACCCGGGGTCCACACAAACACACTTCTTGAACAATTCCGCAAGCGAGTGGTTGAAGAAGGAGAAAAAGTCGTATTTACAGATGAAAACATTCACGCAAGCTAAATAGATATCGATAAACGTTGAAGAGGACTAGTAGCTTTAGAGTCAGTATCTACAGAGAGCCGGTGGTAGCTGGAAACCGGTGTTACTTTCTAAAGTGAACTCACCTCTGAGTGTCTGCTTGAAATGATAGTAGGGCAGACCGAGTGACATTGCTCACTCGTTACCAAAATGGATGAAAGATGTCCATGAGACGGCAGCAGATTTTGCCGTGAACAAGGGTGGTACCGCGAAAAACAAAGCTTTTTCGCCCCTTTGACCTAGTGAAAAGTAGTGTCATTGTGGGGTGAGAAGGCTTTTTTATATGGTCTAAAATCTCGATCTTGAATAGAAAAGGGTGAAAAGACTTGACTGAAGCAAGACAAAGAGGAGGAAATCAAATGGGGACAAATGTACAAGTGGAGACGGAAACATCTAAAGCACCACAAACGATGAACGGTGCACTCATGTTAATTGAAGCACTCAAAAGAGAAAAAGTAGAAGTCATTTTCGGATATCCAGGCGGAGCGGTTTTACCGATCTACGATAAAATTTATGATTCTGGTTTATTTCATGTCCTGCCAAGGCATGAGCAGGGAGCGATTCACGCAGCAGAAGGATACGCAAGAGTATCTGGCAAACCGGGTGTTGTCATTGCGACATCAGGACCTGGAGCGACAAACCTTGTCACAGGAATTGCAGATGCAATGATTGATTCACTTCCTCTTGTTGTCTTCACAGGACAGGTGGCAACCTCAGTTATTGGATCGGATGCTTTCCAGGAAGCAGATGTGCTCGGCATCACAATGCCAATCACAAAGCACAGCTACCAAGTAAGAAATCCAGAGGAATTACCGGGTGTCATTAAAGAGGCGTTCCACATCGCAACAACAGGCAGACCTGGTCCAGTCTTGATTGATATTCCAAAAGATGTGGCAGGCATTGAAGGAACGTTTGAATATGATCAGCCAATTGATTTACCTGGTTATCAGCCAAAAGTCGAGCCGAACTATTTGCAAATTCGCAAATTAGTAGAAGCTGTAAGCAGAGCGAAGAAACCAGTCATTCTAGCAGGAGCTGGCGTTCTTCATGGCAAAGCATCTGAAGAATTAAGGCAGTATGTAGAGCAGCAGCAAATCCCAGTCGCTCATACACTGCTTGGACTTGGCGGATTCCCAGCAAAGCATCCTCTATTTCTAGGGATGGCTGGTATGCATGGCACATATGCGGCGAATATGGCCCTTCACCAATGTGATCTGCTCATTTCAATCGGTGCAAGATTTGATGACAGGGTAACTGGCAACCTCAATCACTTTGCGAAACATGCGAAGGTAGCACACATTGATATCGACCCGGCGGAAATTGGTAAGAACATTCATACCCATATCCCGGTTGTTGGAGACAGTAAGCTAGTCCTTGAAGAGCTGATCAAGCAAGACGGGAAGCAAGGGGAATCAGACAAATGGAAAAACCAATTAGATCAGTGGAAGGCAGAATATCCGCTCTGGTACGTTGAAAACGAAGCAGAGGGCTTTAAGCCTCAAAAGCTGATTGAATACATTCATCAATTCACAAAAGGTGAAGCCATTGTGGCAACTGATGTCGGACAGCATCAAATGTGGGCAGCTCAGTTCTATCCATTTGAAAATGCAGATAAGTGGGTCACATCTGGCGGCCTTGGTACGATGGGCTTCGGTTTACCGGCAGCCATCGGCGCTCAGCTGGCTGATCAAGAGGCAACGGTTGTGGCGATTTTAGGAGACGGAGGTTTCCAAATGACCTTGCAAGAACTTGCCGTTATCCGTGAGCTGAACCTTCCAGTGAAAGTGATTGTTCTGAATAATCACAGCCTTGGAATGGTAAGACAATGGCAAGAAATTTTCTACGAAGAACGCTACTCATATTCTAAATTTTCAGAGCAGCCAGACTTCGTTAAATTATCTGAAGCTTATGGCATTAAAGGAATCAGAATCTCATCAGACGAAGAGGCGAAAGAAAAGCTTGAAGAAGCGTTAACCTCTAGAGAGCCTGTTTTCATCGATGTCAATGTAGCGAGAGATGAAAAAGTATTCCCGATGGTCGCACCGGGGAAAGGACTTCATGAGATGGTGGGGGTGAAACCTTGAAAAGAATTATTGTGTTGACTGTATTAAATCGATCAGGCGTACTGAACCGAATCACTGGCCTTTTTACCAAAAGACACTACAACATTGAAAGCATTACGGTCGGCCATTCTGAGATTCAAGATGTATCACGCATCACGTTCGTCGTCCATGTAGACCAAGAGAAAGACATCGAACAGCTGACAAAACAGCTGAACAAGCAAATTGATGTTCTCAAAGTAACAGACATTACAAACCAATCAATCGTTCAGCGAGAGCTGGCTTTGATAAAAGTCGTTTCTGCACCGGCATCTAGAATGGAAATCACAGGGGTCATTGAACCGTTTAGAGCTTCTATTGTAGATGTAAGCAGAGAGAGTGTCGTCATTCAGGTGACAGGTGAGTCTTCAAAAATTGAAGCACTCATTGAATTACTTAAGCCATACGGCATTAAAGAAGTCGCCAGAACTGGCACCACGGCCTTTGCGAGAGATAATCAGCAAAAGCCGCAATCAAATAAAACAATTTCAATTGTCTAAACAAAAGGAGAGAGTCAAATGGTAAAAGTATATTATAACGGTGATATTCAAGAAAACGTATTAAATGGTCAAAAGGTTGCTATCATTGGGTATGGATCACAAGGTCATGCACATGCATTGAACTTAAAAGAAAGCGGCGTAGATGTGATCGTCGGCGTGAGAAAAGGCGGATCTTATACAAAAGCACAAGAAGATGGCCATCAAGTATTCACAGTAAAAGAAGCGGCAGCACAAGCAGATCTCGTCATGGTACTACTACCAGATGAGCAGCAAAAGAAAGTATATGACGAAGAAATCAAAGATCAATTAGAAGCAGGCAACTCACTTGTTTTCGCACACGGATTCAACGTTCACTTCCATCAAATTGTTCCTCCAAGTGACGTAGATGTGTATCTTGTGGCTCCAAAAGGTCCAGGACATCTTGTGAGAAGAACATATGAGCAAGGCGCTGGTGTACCTGCCCTATTTGCTATCTATCAAGATGTATCTGGCCAAGCGAAAGACAAAGCACTTGCTTATGCAAAAGCAATCGGCGGAGCAAGAGCAGGCGTCCTTGAAACAACATTTAAAGAAGAAACGGAAACGGATCTATTCGGTGAGCAAGCGGTCCTTTGTGGAGGTCTTACTTCACTAGTGAAAGCAGGTTTCGAAACGTTAACAGAAGCTGGTTATCAGCCAGAGCTTGCATACTTCGAGTGTCTGCATGAACTGAAATTAATTGTTGACCTTATGTATGAAGAAGGATTAGAAGGCATGAGATATTCAATCTCTGATACAGCACAATGGGGTGACTTCGTATCAGGACCGCGTGTTGTGGATGCAAACGTAAAAGAATCTATGAAAGCCGTCTTGACTGATATCCAAAACGGAACATTTGCAAAAGAATGGATTGTTGAAAACCAAGTGAATCGTCCACGTTTCAATGCGATCAATGCAAATGAAAATGAGCACCAAATTGAAATCGTCGGAAGAAAGCTTCGTGAAATGATGCCTTTCGTCAAACAAGGAAAGAAAAAGGAAGCGGTGAGCGTCGGTGCGGAAAATTAATTTTTTTGACACAACACTTCGAGATGGAGAGCAATCACCAGGAGTGAACTTAAATGCACAAGAAAAGCTAATCATTGCAAAGCAGCTTGAGCGCCTTGGGGTTAATATCATTGAAGCGGGTTTTCCCGCTTCATCCCGAGGGGATTTCTTAGGCGTACAAGAAATTGCTAGAACGATCAAAAACTGTTCAGTTGCTGGTCTTGCACGATGTGTGAAAGGTGACATCGATGCTGCATGGGAAGCGTTAAAAGATGGAGTGGAACCAAGAATTCATATCTTTATCGCTACTTCTGATATTCATCTGAAGCATAAACTAAAGAAAACACGTGAAGAAGTCGTAGAACAGGCTGTCTCAATGGTGAAATACGCGAAAGAACGTTTTCCGGTTGTTCAGTGGTCCGCAGAAGATGCGTGTCGTACAGATCTAGCTTTCTTAGCAGAAATTGTAGAGAAGGTCATTGACGCTGGGGCAAGTGTCATTAACTTGCCAGATACAGTTGGATACTTAGCGCCAAAAGAGTACGGCAATATCTTTAAATATATGAAGGAACACGTTCCAAATATCGACCGCGTCAACTTGTCTGCTCACTGTCATGATGATCTAGGAATGGCTGTAGCAAACTCACTTGCTGCCATTGAAAATGGAGCAAATCAAATTGAAACAGCTGTTAACGGAATTGGAGAACGTGCAGGGAATGCCGCTTTAGAAGAAATTGCAGTCGCTCTTCATATTCGAAAAGACTTCTACCAGGTCGAATCAACGATTCAATTGAATGAAATTAAGCGTACAAGTGATGTAGTGAGCAAATACTCAGGAATGATTGTACCGCGCAATAAAGCAGTCGTTGGCAACAACGCTTTTGCACATGAATCAGGTATTCACCAAGATGGTTTCCTCAAAGAAAAAACAACCTATGAAATCATTTCTCCAGAGCTTGTCGGTGTGACAACAGATGTACTAGTCCTTGGAAAACACTCCGGAAGACATGCGTTTAAAGATCGTATGAAAACGCTAGGATTTAAACTAACGGAAGAAGAAATCAATAAGTTCTTCGAAACCTTCAAGAACTTGACGGAGAAGAAAAAAGAAATCACTGATGATGATTTGATCTCTATTATATTAGAAGAAAAAGTAGCAGACCGAAAAATTGGCTACGAATTTGAAAGTCTTCAAGTGCACTATGGGACAGAACAAATGCCAACAGCAACGGTCTCTCTGAAAAATCAAGAAACGCAGGAAGTCATTCAAGAAGCAGCTACAGGCGCAGGCAGTGTAGAAGCTGTGTACAACACGCTGGAGCGCTGTATGGAGGAAAGAATTCATTTGCTAGACTACCGTATTCAATCGAATGGAAAAGGCAGAGATGCACTAGCGGAAGTATACGTCACTGTTTCAATAGAAGGAAAAGAAACAGCTGGACGCGGTGTGGCGCAAGATGTGCTGGAAGCATCGGCGAAAGCCTACGTCAATGCAGTAAACAGGCATTTAATCTTTAAATCAAATCTCATTGAAATTGAGAAACATCACGCGATTTCATAGGAAAGGAGGTAGGTTCTCATGAAAAAGAAAATTGCACTTTTGCCCGGCGATGGAATCGGACCGGAAGTTGTGACATCAGCGGTCGCTGTCCTCAAAGAGACAGCGGCTCAATTTCAACACGAATTCGAATTCGAAACGGCGCTCATTGGCGGTATCGCAATAGATGAAAAAAACAATCCGCTCCCAAAAGAAACGGTTGATGTATGCAAGAGCGCTGATGCGATTTTATTAGGAGCAGTCGGCGGACCAAAATGGGATCAAAACCCGCCAGAGCTTCGTCCGGAAAAAGGCTTGCTCGCTATTCGTAAACAACTGGACTTATTTGCAAACATTCGTCCTGTCAAAGTGTTCGATAGCTTAAGCGAGGCGTCACCGTTAAAACAGGATCACATTAGCGGAGTCGATTTTGTCATCGTTCGTGAATTAACAGGCGGTCTCTATTTTGGTGAACCAAGCGAGCGTTACACGGATGAAGAAGGAAAAGAAGCTGCGGTTGATACGCTTCTTTATACAAAGCAAGAGATTGTCCGTGTATTAAAAGAAGCATTCGACATGGCCTTAACGAGACGGAAAAAAGTAACGTCTGTGGATAAAGCGAATGTTCTTGCTTCTAGTAAACTATGGCGGGATGCGGTAGAAGAAGTGGCTTCTCAATATCCAGACGTCGAATATGAGCACATGCTCGTTGATAATGCCGCCATGCAGCTGATTTATAAGCCTGCTCAATTTGATGTCATTGTGACAGAGAATATGTTTGGTGACATTTTAAGTGACGAGGCTTCAATGATTACTGGGTCACTCGGTATGCTGCCATCTGCCAGTCTATCAAGTACTGGCCTCCATTTATATGAGCCGATTCATGGTTCAGCACCCGATATTGCGGGGCAAAACGTCGCAAACCCTCTAGCAACCATTTTGTCGGCAGCTAGCTTGCTTAGAACATCTTTTGCGTTAGAAGAAGAAGCGGCTGCAATAGAAGAAGCTGTGGAAGCTGTTCTTGCCTCTGGCAAACGAACAAAGGACTTATCGGCAAAAGAGGGAACGTATCAAACAACTGAAGACATCACTCATGCAGTTGTAGACGCACTCAAGCAGCGCGTGAAAACAATTGTATAAATAGAATCTTGTGGAATTAGGTAGAGGGAGGAAAAGGGTTATGCCTCGAACAATCATCGAAAAAATATGGGATCAGCACGTTGTCAAAAGCGGCGAGGGGAAACCAGACCTTTTATATATTGATCTGCACTTAGTGCATGAAGTGACATCACCTCAAGCATTTGAAGGATTAAGACAAAAAGGACGAAAGGTGAGAAGACCTCAAAACACGTTTGCGACCATGGATCACAATATCCCGACTGTGAATCGATTTGTGATCAAAGATGAGATTGCTAAAAAACAAGTGAGTGCTCTAGAGCGCAACTGTGCTGAATTTGGTGTCCGTCTAGCTGACCTTCACAGTGTAGATCAAGGGATCGTCCATGTTGTTGGACCGGAGCTTGGGTTGACACTGCCAGGGAAAACAATCGTTTGCGGAGATAGTCATACATCAACTCATGGCGCGTTTGGCGCACTTGCTTTTGGAATCGGTACAAGTGAGGTTGAACATGTACTTTCCACACAAACGCTTTGGCAGCAGCGTCCGAAAACATTAGAAATTAGAGTAGACGGAAAGCTGCAAAAAGGGGTAACGGCCAAAGATGTCATTTTAGCAGTCATTGGTGCGCATGGCGTGAAGTTCGGATCAGGTTATGTGATTGAATACACTGGGGAAGTATTCAGAAACATGACGATGGATGAACGCATGACGGTTTGTAATATGTCGATTGAAGCAGGCGCAAGAGCAGGATTGATTGCACCTGATGAAGTCACCTTTGAATATTGCCGCGGCCGCAAATATGCACCGCAGGGAGAAGACTTCGAAGCAGCGATTAAAGAATGGGAAGAACTTAAAACAGATCCAGGTGCAACCTATGATAAAACGATTGTTTTAGATGGGAATGAGATTTCACCAATGGTCACATGGGGAATTAACCCAGGAATGGTGCTGCCTGTAGATGCGTCGATCCCAGGACCTGAGGATTTTGCACAAGAGGATGATCAAAAAGAAGCGATTCGTGCGTACGAATACATGGGTGTTCATCCGCATCAGCGTATTGAAGATATTACGATTGAGCATGTGTTTATCGGCTCATGTACAAACTCAAGAATGACTGATTTACGCCAAGCAGCTTCTATGATAGAAGGACAAAAGGTAGCTGATCATGTCAGAGCGATTGTCGTGCCTGGCTCTCAAAGCGTCAAATTGCAAGCAGAAGAAGAAGGTCTTCATGAAATCTTCCTTGAAGCAGGATTTGAATGGAGAGAATCTGGCTGCAGTATGTGTCTTAGCATGAATAACGATGTGGTACCAGAAGGCGAACGCTGCGCATCCACATCAAACCGTAACTTTGAGGGACGTCAAGGAAAAGGTGCGAGAACGCATCTTGTCAGCCCGGCAATGGCTGCAATGGCTGCAATACATGGCCGATTTGTCGATGTCAGGAAGTTTAATCAAGAGAAAACAGTCGTGTAAGGAGTTGTCATAGATGGAGCCTTTAGTCACACACAAAGGGAAAGCCGCTGTGCTTAACCGTATCAACGTAGATACAGATCAAATTATTCCGAAGCAATTTTTGAAAAGAATTGAACGAACAGGATATGGCCGGTTTGCCTTTTTCGACTGGCGGTATTTAGCCGATGGCAGCCCAAATCCTGATTTCGAGCTGAATCAGCCGATTTATGAAGGAGCATCCATTTTGATCGCAGGAGAAAACTTTGGCTGCGGATCATCAAGGGAACATGCCCCTTGGGCACTTGATGATTATGGTTTCAAAATTGTCATCGCACCATCATTCGCAGATATTTTTCACCAAAACTGCTTTAAAAATGGGATGCTTCCGATTCGTCTTGATTATGATGTGTGGAAAACATTCGCTGCGTCATATGAGAACAAAGGGTATGAGATGACGGTTGATCTGGAAAAACAGCAAATAGAAGATCATGAAGGGAATATCACTCCTTTTGATGTGGATCCTCACTGGAGAGAAATGCTCCTGAATGGCTATGATGAGATCTCATTAACTTTACTACTAGAAGATGACATTCAAGCATTTGAAGATAAGCGCAGCAGCTGGCTGCGTGCGTAAACAACAAGAAGCCGTCCGCCCGAGGTGTGACGGCTTCTTTTTTGCATGAAAACCTCTCGTTACTTGTGTTTACTAACCTTCGTTGGTAAACTGATAAAAAATATGCGCCCGAAAGGAACGTAAGCATGAAACATGACAAGAAGAAAGATAATGTCATTTTGTTTCCTGGTCTGAAAGAAAGACTGATTGAAAAAGGAATGGCAGCATTAAAAGATAAACAGTATCAAGAGGCGCTTCACTTGTTTTCAGAAGCGAAATCTTATGATGACGATGAAGAATCCGATATTCACCTCGGCATGGCGATTTGTTTTCTGGAGCTGGGCGAGCTGCAGGATGCAAAGCGTGTTTGTGAAAAGATGCTGCATGAGGGATATGGTCATTACTTCACCGTGCTTCAAGTGTATATGACGATTTTAATTCAGCTGAAAGAATATGAAGAAGTGAAGCAGACAATTGAGGCAGTACTTGAGGAAAACCACCTTCCAGCAGAAAGCGCGGAGCATTTTTACAAGCTGCTCGAATTTAGTAGAAAAATGATTGAATCGCCTGAACAGATTTTAGATGAAGATGAGGAGGACGGCGGCGAAATCAATATAGATGATATGCTTGAGCGGCCAGAAGAGCAGGTGCAGTTCATCCATTCGTTGAAAGACCGGAACATCACACCACACATGGGTCTATTAAATACGATCTTACAAAAGCCTGATGGAAACCCTTTGGTCAAATCATTAATCCTGCAGCTTCTGTCAGATCATGATGTGGCAAAGCCGGTTCATGTGACGAAATTCGGTGATTCTTTAACGCTTGTTCCTTCTGAGGCTGTTAAGCCAGAGCAGATGCCGCTACTTCAGCAAGTCCTTCGTAAGCTCGATGACACACTCGGCAATGAGAACCCAACCCTTTACCAAGGCGTGGAAGAGTTATGGCGCCGGCACTTATTTGTCCTTTATCCATTTCTTCCTAAATACACAGATCCGAATCTTTGGGCAGCAGCACTTCATAAAGTCGGCTATGAAATGCACGGGATTGAGATTGACCTCGAAGAATTGCATCTATTGTATGAATTTAATGAACGAGAGCTGAGAGAAGCTTGCACAATGCTGAAAGATATTGAAGAAATTTCTTATTTGTAATTTGTCGATTTAGTTGAAAGACGGACTTGTTATGTTATAATATAATGGTTGTATTTGTGCATATATCGTGCAGTTGTAGATTCCAACGGTTGAAAGACGATATGTATAATCAAGTCAAATGTTGTATACATAATACCGCTTCTTGAGCGGCGTGCGTGGTTTTTGATTGGACGAAGTCTTTATGATGCTTTAGAATGTAACAACGCACAATCTGAATAGATTTTTGGAGGGAAACACACATGTCAGTAAAATGGGAAAAACAAGAAGGTAACGAAGGCGTCCTAACTGTAGAAGTTGATGCTGAAACATTTAACAAAGCACTTGATGATGCGTTTAAGAAGGTTGTCAAGCAAGTATCGATCCCTGGATTCCGTAAAGGGAAAGTACCACGTGGTCTTTTCGAACAGCGTTTTGGTGTAGAATCTCTTTATCAAGATGCATTAGATATTCTTCTTCCAGTTGAATATCCAAAAGCAATCGACGAAGCTGGTATCGAGCCAGTTGACCGCCCTGAAATCGATGTTGAGAAAATCGAAAAAGGCGAAAGCTTAATCTTCACTGCAAAAGTAACAGTGAAGCCTGAAGTGAAACTTGGTGACTACAAAGGTCTTAACGTAGAAAAAGACGACGCTACTGTCACTGATGAAGATGTACAAGAAGAGTTAAAAGGCATGCAAAACCGTCAAGCTGAGCTTGTTGTCAAAGAAGAAGGCGCAATCGAAAACGGCGATACAGTTGTGCTTGATTTCGAAGGATTCGTTGATGGAGAAGCATTCGAAGGCGGAAAAGCTGAAAACTACTCTCTTGAAGTAGGTTCAGGTTCATTCATCCCTGGTTTCGAAGAGCAGTTAGTTGGTCTTGAAGCAGGCGCTGAAAAAGACGTAGAAGTCACTTTCCCAGAAGAATATCATGCTGAAGACCTTGCAGGTAAACCAGCTGTATTCAAAGTGAAAATTCACGAAATCAAAGCAAAAGAACTTCCAGCACTTGACGATGAGTTCGCGAAAGATGCTGATGAAGAAGTAGAAACTCTTGCTGAACTAACTGAAAAAACGAAGAAACGTCTTGAAGAAGCGAAAGAAAACGAAGCAGAAGGTAAACTTCGCGAAGAGCTAGTGGAGAAAGCTTCTGAAAATGCGGAAGTTGACATCCCACAAGCGATGGTTGACACAGAGCTAGACCGTATGATGAAAGAATTCGAACAACGCCTTCAAATGCAAGGAATGAACCTTGAGCTTTACTTCCAATTCTCAGGACAAGATGAAAATGCGCTGAAAGAGCAAATGAAAGAAGATGCTGCTAAACGCGTGAAATCTAACCTAACACTTGAAGCAATTGCTGCTGTAGAAAACTTACAAGTGTCTGATGAAGAAGTAGAAGAAGAACTTTCAAAAATGGCTGAAGCATACAACATGCCAATTGAAAATATCAAACAAGCGATCGGATCTACTGACGCAATGAAAGAAGATCTAAAAGTTCGCAAAGCAATTGATTTTCTTGTAGAAAACCGTTAATATGGTGCATAATAATAAAACAGGGCGCGAGTGACTCGTGCCTTGTTTTGTACAATTTTTGACTTATCATCGCTTCTTTTGGAAACGATAGTGTAAGTCGCATCTTTCTGTTATACATATCTCAATGTGCAGTGTTAGAAACACATCATTACCGTCTTTTAGGAAAGTATGGTAAAATGCATACATACTGGACCCAGAAAGGTAGCTGACTGTTAGCTACAGGCAAGTGAAGAAGAATAAGGGGTGAAAGAATGTTTAAATTCAACGAGGAAAAAGGTCAATTAAAATGCTCGTTTTGCGGAAAAACGCAAGATCAAGTGCGTAAACTGGTCGCAGGACCTGGCGTATATATATGTGATGAATGTATCGAGCTTTGCACGGAAATAGTTGAAGAAGAGCTCGGCACTGAGGAAGAAGTTGAATTCAAGGATGTTCCGAAGCCTCATGAAATTCGGGAGATTCTTGATGAATATGTCATCGGACAAGAAAATGCGAAGAAATCCTTAGCTGTAGCGGTGTATAACCACTACAAACGGATCAATTCCAACAGCAAGATTGATGATGTTGAGCTTTCAAAAAGTAATATCTCTATGATTGGGCCAACAGGAAGCGGTAAAACTTTACTTGCTCAAACGCTTGCTCGTATTTTAAATGTGCCATTTGCGATTGCAGATGCAACATCATTAACTGAAGCAGGTTATGTTGGTGAAGACGTAGAGAATATTTTACTAAAGCTGATCCAAGCAGCCGATTATGATGTAGAAAAAGCGGAAAAAGGCATTATCTACATCGATGAAATCGATAAAGTAGCAAGAAAATCAGAAAACCCTTCTATCACTCGTGATGTATCTGGGGAAGGTGTTCAGCAAGCACTATTGAAAATTCTTGAAGGAACTGTCGCTAGTGTACCGCCTCAAGGTGGACGTAAGCATCCTCATCAAGAATTCATTCAAATCGATACAACAAATATCCTCTTTATTTGTGGTGGAGCCTTTGACGGCATTGAGCAAATCATCAAACGCCGCCTAGGTCAAAAAGTCATTGGATTCGGTGCGGAAAATAAAATCGAAGATCTTGAAAAAGAAGTCCTTCTATCAAAAGTACTCCCAGAAGACTTGCTTCGCTTCGGTTTAATCCCGGAATTCATCGGTCGTCTACCGGTTATTGCAAGCCTAGAGCCGTTAGATGAAAAAGCACTTGTAGAGATCTTGACGAAGCCTAAGAATGCGCTCGTTAAGCAGTATACAAAAATGCTTGAGCTTGATGATGTAGAGCTTGAGTTTGAAGAAGATGCTCTTAGCGAAATTGCGAAAAAAGCAATTGAGCGTAAAACAGGAGCTCGTGGTCTACGTTCAATCATTGAAGGCATCATGCTTGATGTGATGTTTGACCTTCCATCACGTGATGATATTGAAAAATGTGTGATCACTGGTGCAACGGTTGCCGATGGCGAGTCGCCGCGTCTTGTGTTAAAGGACGGCACAGTCGTCAATAAAGATACGAAAACATCTGCATAAGGGTAGTCTCACTCCTGAATCTTTTTGATTCAGGAGTTTTTTATTTATCGTGGAAGTTGTGTTTATTCCGTCCAGCTCTAGGAAATACTAGCAGACAGAAACCAATACATACGATAGATGAAGGAGGGAGCACCGATTGAGCTGGACAGGAATCGTATTATTCATACAGCTGTTCTTTGGTATCGTCATCGGGCTGTACTTTTGGAACTTACTGCGAAATCAGCGCACACAAAAGGTGACGATAGACAAAGAGTCAAAGAAAGAAATGGAAGCACTCAGAAAGATGCGGTCAATCAAGCTGAGTGAACCTTTATCAGAGAGAGTCCGGCCAAAGGGGTTTCAAGATATTGTAGGGCAGGAAGACGGCATTCGTGCACTAAAAGCGGCACTATGCGGGCCGAACCCTCAGCATGTCATCGTCTACGGACCACCGGGAGTCGGTAAAACAGCCGCTGCCCGTCTTGTGATGGAAGAAGCGAAGCGTCACTCTGATTCTCCGTTTAAAAAAGATGCGGTCTTTGTAGAGCTCGATGCCACAACCGCGAGATTCGATGAACGAGGCATCGCAGACCCGCTCATTGGTTCTGTGCATGACCCGATTTACCAAGGGGCTGGAGCAATGGGACAGGCAGGCATTCCGCAGCCAAAACAAGGAGCTGTCACACATGCTCATGGCGGGGTTCTATTTATCGATGAAATTGGCGAGCTGCATCCGATCCAAATGAACAAAATGCTCAAAGTGCTTGAAGATCGGAAAGTCTTTTTAGACAGTGCCTACTACAGTGAAGAAAATACCCAAATCCCCAATCACATTCATGATATTTTCCAAAATGGGCTTCCGGCCGATTTTCGATTGATTGGTGCCACGACAAGAACGCCTGACGAAATTCCACCAGCGATCCGGTCAAGGTGTCTGGAAATTTTCTTTAAGGACCTTGACCAGCATGAACTGAAAATCGTCGCTGCCAAGGCTGTCCAAAAAATTCAAAAGGAATTAAGTGATGAAGGGCTGAACCTTTTAACATCCTATGTGAAAAATGGACGTGAAGCGGTCAACATGGTGCAGATTGCAGCTGGTATGGCTGTCACGGAAAACCGTAAAGACATCACGATCGCAGATGTAGAATGGGTCATTCATTCAAGCCAGCTGACACCAAGATATGAACAAAAAGTACCGGAAAAGCCAAAAGTGGGGGTAGTCAATGGCCTGGCCGTTTATGGACCAAACAGCGGTGCTCTGCTTGAGATTGAAGTGAACATCTGTAAGGCGCTTGAAAAAGGCAGTATCAATATTACAGGCATTGCAGAAGAAGAAAGCATTGGCAATCAGTCGAAATCCATTAGACGAAAAAGTATGGCCAAAGGGTCAGTTGAAAATGTATTAACGGTGCTTCGAAATTTAGGCATTCGGACAAATGAATATGACATCCATATTAATTTTCCAGGCGGTGCCCCTATTGATGGACCGTCTGCTGGGATTGCCATGGCGACCGCGATCTTCTCAGCCATACATCAAATCCCGATCGATCATCTGACAGCCATGACGGGTGAAATCGGATTGCAGGGTCAGGTGAAGCCGATCGGCGGTGTGATACCGAAGATTAAGGCAGCGAAACAAGCTGGTGCGACAACCGTCATTATTCCTTATGACAACCAGCAGTCGATCTTAAAAGAGATTGAAGGGGTCACCATTGTGCCTGTGAAGCACTTCCAAGAAGTGCTGGATCAGTGTTTGGTCAACCCGCCAGACGAGAAGAAAGATGGACTAGAAGACGAAATGAAAAGAAAATCTGTTTAATCCCCATCACATATGGGGATTTTTTAGTGAAATAGATCTTTTTTTCTTTTTCATGATAAAAAGAAAGGGTATACTACGGTAAGATCAACATTTCTCAAGTCTTTTACATTGTACAAGACTGAAACAGGTATATTATAATGATTCATACTAGTGACGGAGGTGTCAATCAACATGGCAGATGAAATCAAAAAGAATGTTCCGCTCCTTCCATTGCGAGGTTTACTTGTTTATCCAACAATGGTCTTGCATTTGGACGTTGGACGCGAGAAGTCTGTTCAAGCATTAGAACAGGCGATGATGAACGATCATATGATTTTTCTAGCAACACAGCGGGAAATTTCAATAGATGAACCAGGTGAAGAGGAAATTTTCAAAGTCGGCACCTACACAAAAATTAAACAAATGCTGAAGCTGCCAAATGGAACGATTCGTGTACTCGTTGAAGGCTTAAATCGAGCGCAGATCGAATCATACGTAGAGCTGGAGGACTATACGTCCGTCGACATAAAAGAAATGGCAGAAGAAGAATTAAAGGACGCAGAAGCAGAAGCACTCATGCGCACATTGTTAGATCACTTTGATCAATACATAAAAATTTCAAAAAAAATCTCAGCTGAAACATATGCAACAGTGACGGATATTGAGGAACCAGGGAGAATGGCAGATATCGTCGCTTCTCACCTGCCGCTCAAATTAAAGGACAAACAAGAAGTACTGGAAACAGTGGATGTCAAAAAACGGCTGAATCGGGTCATCAGCTTAATACACAATGAAAAAGAAGTACTGGAGATTGAAAAGAAAATCGGGCAACGCGTGAAACGTTCAATGGAACGTACGCAAAAAGAATATTATTTGCGTGAACAAATGAAAGCCATTCAAAAGGAGCTTGGGGACAAGGAAGGGAAAACTGGCGAAGTCAGTTCTTTAATGTCTAAAATCGAAGAGTCGAGCATGCCGGATTCTGTTCGTGAAACAGCGCTCAAAGAATTGAACCGTTATGAAAAAATTCCTTCAAGCTCTGCTGAGAGCTCTGTGATTCGAAATTATATTGATTGGCTGATCAATCTTCCATGGGGCATCTATACAGAAGATCGTCTAGATTTAAAGCTTGCAAGTGAAATTTTAGATGATGAGCATCACGGGCTGGAAAAGGTCAAAGAACGGGTGCTTGAATATCTTGCTGTACAGAAGCTGACCAATTCATTAAAAGGACCGATTCTTTGCTTAGCAGGACCTCCTGGGGTAGGGAAAACGTCACTTGCCAAATCCATTGCCAAATCACTTGACCGAAAGTTTATCCGGATCTCCCTTGGCGGTGTGCGCGATGAGTCTGAGATTCGTGGACATAGAAGAACGTATGTAGGTGCGATGCCAGGCCGTATCATTCGCGGAATGAGCAAGGCAGGAACGATGAATCCGGTGTTCCTTTTAGATGAAATCGATAAGATGTCCTCTGATTTTAGAGGTGATCCATCTTCAGCGATGCTCGAAGTCTTAGACCCAGAGCAAAATCATAACTTTAGCGATCACTATATTGAAGAAACATTTGATTTGTCTCAGGTGCTATTTATTGCCACTGCCAACAATTTAGCAACCATTCCAGGTCCACTTCGTGATAGAATGGAGATTATCACGATTGCAGGGTATACAGAGGTTGAAAAAGCAGAAATTGTGAAAGATCACCTTCTGCCGAAGCAGCTAAAGGAGCACGGATTAAAGAAAGGGAACTTGCAGCTTCGTGAAGCAGCGATTTATGATACCATTCGCTATTACACAAGAGAAGCGGGTGTTCGTGGATTAGAGCGTCAGCTTGCGGCGATTTGCCGAAAAGCGGCAAGAGCGATTGTGGCTGAAGACCGCAAACGCATCACGGTGACGGAAAAGAATTTATCTGAATTTCTCGGAAAAAGACTTTACCGTTATGGCCAGGCTGAAACGACAGACCAAGTGGGGGTTGTCACAGGACTTGCGTATACCACTGTTGGCGGAGACACCTTGTCGATTGAGGTATCACTCTCACCGGGTAAAGGCAAGCTCTTGTTAACAGGGAAGCTTGGTGATGTCATGAGAGAATCTGCACAGGCGGCATTCAGTTATATTCGTTCGAAAGCAGATGAACTGAACATTGATCCTAATTTTAATGAAAAGCATGATATTCATATCCATGTTCCAGAGGGTGCGGTTCCAAAGGACGGGCCATCAGCTGGTATCACCATTGCGACGGCTCTTGTATCAGCCCTCACAGGTCGACCTGTGTCAAAAGAGGTTGGTATGACAGGAGAGATTACGTTAAGAGGAAGAGTGCTTCCAATTGGCGGACTAAAAGAAAAAGCATTAGGCGCACATCGCGCAGGACTGAAAACCATTATTCTTCCAAAGGACAATGAGAAGGATATTGATGATATTCCTGAAAGTGTGAGAGAAGGACTAACCTTTATTCCGGTCTCACATTTAGATGAGGTGCTTGAGAAAGCGTTGGTAGGAGAGGGAAGATGAAAGTAACAAAATCAGATATCGTCATTAGTGCGGTAAAACCAGAGCAGTACCCGAGCGGGGGACTGCCTGAAATCGCTCTTGCTGGACGATCAAATGTTGGGAAGTCCTCGTTCATCAACTCATTGATTAATCGTAAAAATTTAGCGCGTACGTCTTCTAAACCAGGTAAGACTCAAACGCTTAATTTCTACATCATCAATGATATGCTCCATTTTGTGGACGTTCCAGGCTACGGCTTTGCTAAAGTATCAAAGACAGAGCGCGAAGCCTGGGGTAGAATGATCGAAACGTATATTACAATGCGTGAAGAATTAAAAGCAGTCGTCCAAATTGTGGACCTGCGTCATAAGCCATCAGTAGATGATGTGAACATGTATGAATTCCTGAAATATTACGGAGTTCCCGTGATCGTCATCGCAACAAAGGCGGACAAAATTCCAAAAGGCAAATGGGAAAAACATGCGAAAGTCGTCAAACAGACACTCGACATTGACCCATCAGACGAACTAGTCCTGTTCTCTTCTGAAACGAAAAAGGGAAAAGACGAAGCCTGGAATGCCATCCTTGCGAAGATTAACAGCTAAAAGAAAAGGCATCTGTCATGGACAGATGCCTTTTTATTGTATAAGTTATTTCCTTTTTAAAAATAATAAGAGGAGACTGACAGCAATCAGTACATAAGGCCAGTACAATTCAAAACCGGAAGTAGGGATCGAAAGGGAACTTAGCTGTTTTGTAATTTGCTGAAAGAAATAAAGGAACAGACCGAGTGCAATGAGAACAACACTTTCAATACGATATTCTTTTTTCTGAGATGATTTCATAAAGAGTGCAAGTCCAACGATGAATACGATCATCGTAAATGTGTCTGGCCAGTGGTCTAATTTTGGTTGAAGAATAAAGTGTAGCGAAAGGCCCGTCATAAGCATACCGATAAACACATGAGCGCTTTCTTGCTCCTTCTTTCCTTGATATAAGAAAGCGAGGCCAAAAAGCAGTATGAGTGTATACCATTTCTCTTGATCCTTCCAAATGTCAAATTGACCTCCTGAGAGAATGGCATATAGCGCTACAGCCAGCAAAGTGAGCGGCAGCAAAATGGATTTTTTCTTCAAAGATGTCACCTTCTTTTAAGCAGATCATTTGTCCGCACGCGCCAAATCTGGTAAATTGCTTGAAGTGATGATATGGCATAATTAGTGTCGAACATTTTTCTACTATATCACAACATTTTTGAAATCTGTTCACAATTTTCATCCAGTTAAAAATGAATATATGTTATAATCATTATAAATAATAAATTCTATATTGTAATTATTATAAATTAGACAGGGCGTTGGGGGTGCAAGCTAAAGTTATGCATATTCTTGTTGTGGGTTTAGATTATAAAACAGCCCCTGTTGAGATACGGGAACAGCTGAGCTTTGAACCGAGCGAGCTCGGAATAGCGATGTCCAAGCTTAAAGAAGAAAAAAGCATTCTAGAGAATATCGTCATCTCAACATGTAATCGAACAGAGATCTACGCAGTGGTAGATCAGCTTCATACTGGACGGTTTTATATAAAAAGATTTTTAGCCGATTGGTTCGGTTTAGAAAAAGAAGATGTCTCTCCTTATTTGAAGTTCTATGAAAATGATGGAGCGGTTGAGCATTTATTCCGTGTGGCCTGTGGACTTGATTCCATGGTGATTGGCGAAACACAAATACTTGGTCAAGTGCGCTCTAGCTTTAAAGTAGCTCAAGAGGAGAAGACCATTGGTACCGTTTTCAATTATTTATTTAAACAGGCGGTCACCGTTGCAAAACGCTCTCATGCGGAAACAGACATTGCGTCTAATGCCGTGTCTGTCAGCTATGCAGCTGTCGAGCTTGCGAAAAAAATCTTTGGACGTCTTTCTGATAAACATGTCCTGATTCTTGGTGCGGGTAAAATGGGCGAACTAGCGGCTCAAAACCTTCAAGGTCAAGGGATTGGTCAAGTAACGGTCATCAATCGAACGTATGAGAAAGCAAAAGAATTGGCGGGTCGTTTTTCAGGAGAGCCTAAAAGCTTAAACCAATTGGAAAAAACATTATCCGAAGCGGACATTTTAATTAGCTCCACTGGTGCGAAACAATTTGTCATTACAAAGGAAATGGTCGAAAGTGCGAATAAAAAGCGGAAGGGCAGACCTCTATTTATGGTGGATATTGCTGTGCCCCGTGATTTAGATCCAGCCATTTCTGAAGTAGAAGGTGCTTTTTTGTATGACATTGATGACCTTGAGGGCATCGTGGCAGCCAACTTAAAAGAGCGCCGTGCGGTGGCTGAGCAGGTTGAGCTCCTCATTGAAGCAGAAATTGTGGAATTTAAGCAATGGCTGAATACGCTTGGTGTGGTTCCTGTCATTTCTGCACTTAGAGAAAAGGCGCTGACGATTCAAGCGGATACGATGCAGAGTATTGAACGAAAGCTTCCGAACCTCACACACCGTGAAATGAAGCTATTAAATAAACATACGAAAAGCATTATTAATCAAATGCTGAAAGATCCTATCTTAAAGGCAAAAGAAATTGCCGCGGAGCCGAATGCAGAGGAAAAACTTTTACTCTTCAAAGAAATCTTTGATTTACAGGTTGAAGATGAAGAGCAAAAGGTGGAGCCTGTACAGGTGGAGCAAGGGTCATTTCAGCTGTTCAAACCAAATATGGCACAAGGCTTTGCTACAGTTGCCAGTGAGTGATTAAGCGATGATGGAATCCATTGTAGCGAGACTAGGCGAAGCGACGACCTTGATCTATGCACTAAGTGTCTTGTTCTATTTCATAGATTTTCTTCAACACAACCGGAAGGCTGGAAAAATGGCTTTCTGGTTGCTTTCTATTGTCTGGCTGCTGCAAACAGTCTACATGTTCTATATTATGATGGAAACAGACCGATTCCCTGTGTTGAATGTAGCAGAGGGTTTATATTTTTATACGTGGGTGCTTGTGACACTTTCACTTGTTCTCACAAAAGTATTGCGTGTTGAATTTATTGTCTTTTTTACAAATGTCATCGGTTTTTCCATGATGGCGATTCACACCTTTACACCATCTGATCTCCACTCAGCAGAACTAACGGGGAAGCTGACGAGTGAACTGCTTGTGATTCATATTACGATGGCGATTTTATCATACGGTGCTTTTTCACTTTCATTTGCTTTCTCCCTTCTCTATCTCTTTCAATATCGTTTGCTGAAAAAGAAAAAATGGGGAAAATGGCTTCTGAGAATTGAAGATTTATCGAAGCTTGATCATATGGCGTACGTATTAAACATTATTGGTGTGCCAATGCTCTTGCTTAGTTTGATTCTTGGCATCATTTGGGCATATATTTCGTATGATACGTTGTACTGGACAGATGCAAAGGTGCTTGGTTCGTTTATTATGCTGTTTTTATACGGCTTTTACTTATATATCAGATTGGTGAGAAATATGCAGGGCAAAATCGTGGCACTGTGGAATGTCGGTTCATTCATTGTGCTGATGATCAATTATTTTCTGCTTGGTAGCTTATCAACCTTTCATTGGTTTCAATAAATAATGATGAGTCTAAAGGGCATTGTCGGGAGGAAGACGTATTGCGTACAATTAAAGTAGGTTCTAGAAGAAGTAAGCTTGCAATTACACAAACAAAATGGGTTATTCAAAAGCTGTCTGAACTAAACCCTTCTTATTCTTTTGAAATAAAAGAGATTGTGACAAAGGGTGATCAAATTTTAGATGTGACCTTATCAAAGGTTGGCGGAAAAGGACTGTTTGTCAAAGAAATTGAACAGGCGATGCTGAATCATGACATCGATATGGCGGTTCACAGTATGAAGGATATGCCGGCTGCTCTTCCTGAAGGTTTAGTCATTGGCTGTATTCCTGAGCGTGAAGATGTAAGGGACGCTCTTATTTCGAAGGATCATCTGCGTCTTCATGAACTGCCGAAGGGTGCTATTGTGGGAACAAGCAGCTTACGGCGCAGTGCCCAGCTTCTTCAGGAAAGACCAGATCTTGAAATTAAATGGATTCGAGGAAACATTGATACAAGATTGGAAAAGCTGAAAAATGAAGAATATGATGCCATTATTCTAGCGGCTGCTGGGCTGTCCAGAATGGGATGGAGCAAAGAGGTTGTGTCGGAATTTTTATCTCCTGAGACTTGCCTGCCCGCCGTTGGCCAAGGCGCTTTGTCGATTGAGTGCCGCGGGGATGATGAAGAGCTATTGCAGCTCCTCGCTCAATTTACGAATGAATATACGAAGAAAACGGTTCTCGCTGAAAGAGCTTTCCTCAAACAAATGGATGGCAGCTGTCAGGTGCCGATCGCTGGCTATGCAACGATGAATGAGCGTGATGAAATTGAACTGACGGGTCTTGTGGCATCAGCTGACGGACACACGATTATTCGAGAAACTGTATCAGGCACTGACCCTGAGGCAATTGGGACAGCATGTGCGAAGCAGATGGCTGATAAGGGAGCAAAAGATTTAATCGACAAGGTGAAAAAGGATCTGTCCTCCCAATGACCATAGGCAAATCGCTTCACGGACAGACGGTGCTTGTCACTCGAAATGAACGTCAAGCGGGTGTGTTTCAGCAAAAGATTGAAGAGCTGAACGGCCATGCTGTTTTAACCTCTCTTATTAGGTTTGAGCCTATGCTCACAAAAGAAAAAGCGCAGGCCTTTTTAAAGGACTTAGAAAATAGCCAATGGCTTGTTTTCACGAGTGTGAATGGTGCGTCTTTTTTTCTGAGCTACATAAAGGACCATCATTTACATAAGAGTTTATCGCATTTGAAAGTGGCTGCTGTAGGTGAGAAAACCTCTGCCTATCTTGAGCAGCACGGCTTGAAGGTGGATGTGGTACCAGAACGATTCATAGCGGAAGAGCTCGCAGATGCGTTACTTGACCATGTGCGTCCGGGAGAGCGTGTGTTTGTAGCAAAAGGACACCTGTCTCGAGATGTCGTGAAGAAAACCCTCATTCCGCTTGGCATAGAAGTAAAGGAATGGATTTTATATGAAACCGTCAAGGATGAGGAAGGTATTGCCGCTCTCAAAACGGCGATGACGAAGCAATCATTTGATTTTATTACATTTACGAGCTCATCCACTGTCCATTCATTTATGCATGCCATGGAGGCAGATGCAGCGAAGCTGGCTGCTTCTGGCACCTGTTTTGTGACGATCGGTCCTCTGACAAAAGAGGCACTGCTTCAATACGGGATTTCTTCTGAAACCCCAGATACTTATACGGTAGACGGAATGCTTGAATTGATGTGCCGTTTATCTGAAAGGAAGTTGAACCAATGATGAAATTTAACAGACACCGCAGACTGCGGACAAGCGCAGGAATGAGAGAATTAGTCAGAGAAACCTTTTTAAGACCATCTGATTTCATTTATCCGATCTTTTTTGTAGAGGGAGAAAATGTCCGAAAAGAAGTCCCTTCAATGCCGGGTGTTTATCACATTTCAGTGGACCTTGTAAAAGAAGAAGTCCAAGAACTTGTCGACCTAGGCATCAAATCAATTATTGTATTTGGTGTTCCAGATCATAAAGACCATGTGGGCAGTGAGGCGTATCACGACCATGGCATTGTTCAAAGAGCGACGCTTGAGATCAAAAAGCATTTCCCAGAACTTGTGGTCATTGCAGACACTTGCTTATGCCAATATACAGATCATGGACATTGCGGCATCGTTGAAGATGGTGAAATTTTAAATGATGAATCTCTTCAGCTTTTAGCGAAAACAGCTGTTAGCCAAGCGCGCGCAGGTGCAGATATCATTGCTCCTTCCAATATGATGGATGGATTTGTTGTGGCCATTCGTGAGGCACTTGATGAAGCTGGCTTTATTCATGTACCTGTCATGTCATATGCTGTGAAATATGCAAGTGCTTTTTACGGCCCGTTTCGTGACGCGGCGCATAGCACACCGCAGTTTGGAGATCGTAAAACATACCAAATGGACCCTGCAAACCGTTTAGAGGCACTCAGAGAAGCGCAGTCTGATGTAGAAGAGGGGGCTGATTTCCTCATTGTCAAACCATCCCTTTCTTATTTAGATATTATGCGTGATGTCAAAAATGAATTTACACTCCCTGTTGTTGCTTACAATGTGAGCGGAGAATATGCAATGGTCAAAGCCGCTGCTCAAAATGGCTGGATTTCTGAAAAAGAGCTTGTTCTTGAAATGCTGACAAGCATGAAACGTGCAGGAGCAGAGCTCATCATTACGTATCATGCAAAAGATGCAGCCAAATGGCTCTCAGAATAAAGAACGGATAGACAGGAGGACGTTGAAATGGGACGTAGCTATGAAAAATCAAAGCAAGCATTTGAAGAAGCGCAGCATTTAATGCCTGGTGGTGTCAACAGCCCTGTGCGTGCATTTAAATCAGTTAACACAGACCCGATTTTTATGGAACGAGGCAAAGGCGCCAAGATATATGATATTGATGGAAATGAATACATCGATTATGTCTTATCATGGGGACCGCTAATTTTAGGGCATACGAATGACCGTGTGGTTGAAAGTATTCAACGAGTTGCGGAACAGGGGACAAGCTTTGGTGCTTCCACGTTAGTTGAAAATGAATTAGCTAAGCTTGTATCAGAGCGAGTTCCTTCCATCGAAGTCATTCGTATGGTCAGCTCTGGTACAGAGGCGACCATGAGTGCACTTCGTCTAGCTCGCGGCTTTACAGGCAGAAATAAAATTGTGAAATTTGAAGGCTGCTATCATGGCCACGGCGATTCTTTGCTCATTAAAGCGGGTTCAGGTGTCGCAACGCTAGGGCTTCCAGATAGCCCAGGTGTACCTGAAGGGACTGCAAGCAACACGATCACAGTGCCGTACAATGATTTAGAGAGCATTCAAGTTGCTTTTCAGGAGTTTGGAGACGATATTGCAGGTGTCATTGTCGAGCCGGTTGCAGGAAATATGGGGGTTGTTCCTCCGCAAGAAGGTTTCTTACAAGGGCTGAGAGACATCACGGAGCAATACGGAGCTTTACTCATTTTTGATGAGGTCATGACTGGCTTCCGTGTGGATTATCACTGCGCGCAAGGCTATTTTGGCATCACACCTGATCTGACGTGCCTTGGTAAAGTGATCGGAGGCGGTCTCCCGGTCGGTGCTTATGGCGGAAGAGCGGATATCATGAGACAAATTGCACCAAGCGGTCCAATTTATCAAGCAGGAACGTTATCTGGTAACCCTCTTGCGATGACAGCAGGCTTAGAAACCTTAAAACAGCTGACACCTGAGTCTTATGAAGAGTTTAGACGAAAAGGAGACCGGCTGGAAGAAGGCATTTCAAAAGCGGCGAAAGTACACGGAATTCCATTAACGTTTAACCGTGCGGGTTCGATGATTGGATTCTTCTTTACAAATGAAGAAGTGGTCAATTATGACAAAGCAAAAACCGCTGATCTCGCTTTATTCGCTGAATTTTACAAGGAAATGGCGGATCGCGGCATCTTCCTTCCTCCTTCTCAATTCGAAGGACTGTTCCTGTCAACAGCTCATACAGATGAAGACATCGAATATACGATTGAGACAGTGGAAAAGGTATTTCAAAAACTGCGTCGATAAACGAAAGCCGGTATGGGGACATATCGGCTTTTTTGTGTTGCTGAAAACCAATCATATTTTCACTGCCTCTCACATACATCTGTATTGACATCTAATTTTATTTTGAAGGATTAGATGAAAGGAGGACACCGACTTGTCTCAAAACAATCGATTACAGTTTTCGGTAGAAGAATCCATTTATTTCAAAAGCGGACAGGAAGTCAGTGAGCTGCTGTCAATTTCTCTCGATCCTGACATTCTCGTTCAAGAAGTGAATGATTATGTTTCGATTAGAGGTTCACTTGAGCTAACAGGAGAATACAACATAAATCAAGAGGAGCTATTGGGTGAATTGAGTTCCTATGCATCATACAGGGAAGCTGATGAGGTGAAGGTAAGAGAAGACGGAACGGCGGAGCTTCTGCATCAATTCCCGGTCGATATCACCATCCCTAAGAACAAAATCAGTCATTTAAATGATGTGTTTGTGTTTATTGATGCGTTTGATTACCAGCTGACAGAAAATCGTTTGCTCACCATTCAAGCTGATCTGGCGATTGAGGGTCTATTAGACGAGAAAATGCCTCAAGCGCCTGTAGTGGAGCCGTATGAATTTGTCCATCGTCCTCAAGAAGAATATGGCGATGTGACCTACGATTATCAGCTGCAGCCAGAGCATGAGGAACAAGAAGAGCTGCAAGGCAATGAACGTGAGGTCTATGAGGAACAGGCTGTATTACAGCATGATACACACGCCGAGCAAGAAGAACAGGAAGAAGAACGGGAAGAAGAAATTGAGATAGAGCTGGTGAGTAGGGAAGAAGAGGGAGAAACCGAAGAACTGGAAGAATCGGAAGAACTGGAGGAAACGGAGAGCCAAGAATATGAGGAACAGGCTGTATTACAGCATGACACACGCGCCGAGCAAGAAGAACAGCAAGAAGAACAGGAAGAAGAAATTGAGATAGAGCTGGTGAGTAGGGAAGAAGAGGGAGAAACCGAAGAACCGGAAGAATCGGAAGAACTGGAGGAAACGGAGAGCCAAGAAGAAGTGGCGCTTGGTTATCGCTCCTTACCTGAAGCTCAGGTGCAAGAACCACCATTTTTTGAACCGCCTAAGCTCTTAGAAGAAGAGAAGCGGGAAGATACGTTCTTTGAGGTGGAAGTGAGAAAAGATCCGGAAGCAGCCGAAGAGCTGGAAGAAACGGTTCAGCCGTATCCAATATTTGAATCACCCACTTACCACGTAGAAGAGGAGCAAGAGGAACAGGAACAGGATGATACGAACCAGCTCGGACGGTTATATGAACGAGAAGCACCAAAAGTATATGAGTCAGCTCAAGAAGAAGAGGAGCCTGAATATGACGAGAGAGAAACGTCTGGCAGTGAGAACTCTCTTTATTTAACAAAGCTATTTGCTAAGCAGGAGGAGGAAGATTTTTCTCGCATGAAAATATGTATAGTTCAGCAAGAAGATACGGTCGATCTTATTTGTGAGCGATATCAGTTGAATGTGCAGCAGCTCCTTCGCACAAACTCATTATCGGTTGATGCGGAGCTTGAAGAAGGGCAGATTCTTTATATTCCTGAATATCAAAAAAGCAATGCATAACAAGCGATGACCGACCGAGAAAATGTGGTGAGTGAACGTGGATGAAATCCAATCTATCCTATACGAATACGGGCTTGAGGCGGAATACATTGAACCTGTCAGTCCTGCTGTTGTCAAAGTATATACAAAGCAGGGCATATTTGCCCTAAAGCGAGTAAAAGCCAATCGACATATGCAGTTTACAGAGCAAATGCTTGAACTAGAATCAAAGGGCTATCGCTCTTTTGTGCCGATTTATCGGACGAAGAGCGGTTCTTTTTTCTCAAGTCATCGAGAAAGCCAGTACGCATACTATCTCATGCCGTGGCTGACGAATGAAAAGAGAGAAGAGCAGGACGATAAACATGAATATTTATTTCAAGAGATTGCAAAACTTCATAAGCGGACTGAAGTGATGATGGATATCACAGAGCAAGAGATAGAAGCGCACTACACACAAATCAAGACCAAATGGGAAACAGAGAAAGATATGTATGAACGATTCATAGAGCGGGCAGAGCAGACTTGGTATATGTCCCCATTTGAACTGGCTGCTGCGATGTATTTTTCAGAGGCGATGTCTGCCAGCGAATTTGCGCTTGAACGATTAGAAGATTGGCATGAAGAAATGAAAGATCAAGAGACAACACGTGTTGTGTTAAATCATGGGCAGCTGTCGATTCATCACTTTTTGTATAATGATGTGGGCACAGGACATTTCACCAATTTTGAGCGGTCTAAAAAAGCCGCCCCCATTTATGACCTTCTGACTTTTTACTTTCGGACTTTCAAAACCTATCCCACGTCTTGTCCTGAATGCACTTCCTTGTTTTATACGTACCAAAAAGGAAATCCTCTTCGGGAGGAAGAACTGCATTTGTTTCTTAGTTACCTTGCTTATCCGCAAGGTCTGTTTGATACAGTAAAAGCCTATGAAGCAGGAGGACAGGATGAAATGGAAAGCTGTCAGCGGCTGTTAAGAGCGTATTGGCAGATGAAAAATTCAGAGCCGATCGTCATGAAGATTCATGAGATTGAGCAGGCTAGACGGCTTGAAGAAGAACAAAGTGCCTCGTCATCAGCGGAATGACGAGGTTATTTTGTGTTCATATTGGCCGTTACATAAGCGCGAGTTTAAAACCAATCAAGGTGAAAGGCGCAGGCGAGAAAAATCAAAATACCTAGGATGAGGACGTCAAATGTCGTGGGGAAAATGATCGTACGAAACCCTTGAAATATCGCAATCGGTAGAACGACTTGGGAGGCAACTGCCCGAATTTGTCTCAGCCAGGGGGGAAGTGTGTAAGGGTTGATTTTCTTCAAAGCAAACGCCCTCCTTCTTCATTTTGTTATTATCATATGGGCAAAGGTAGGAAGGGTGCCTGCTCAATTTGTATAAAGAAGAAGAAAAGCGGAAAAGATGATTGACGAAAACAAAAGGCATTTAGTAATATAAATAAAAGATGAGTATGTGCTGATGAACGTGATATATCGTAAGCGTGGATCAGGAAGAGTACGAGCAAGACCCTAAAGAGAGGGAGACCATGAGCTGAAAGGTTTCCTAGGATGTACTTGTTTGGAAGGTCGCCTGTGAGCTTAATTTCTTGAATGAACAAGTAGAGAAATTCGGGAGAACCCCGTTATCCTTTAGAGTGTATGGGACACGTCTATGTGTTCCATGAAAAAAGGTGGTACCGCGAAAAAGCTTTTTCGTCCTTTTATAAGGATGGAAAGGCTTTTTTTATGTTTCATCAGCCGAAAAAATGTGGAGGTTACACAAATGGGAACAAATAATCAAGAAATGCCAACAAAGTACGATCCAAATGCGATTGAAAAAGACCGCTATACGTACTGGCTTGAAGGGAAATTCTTCGAAGCACAAAATGACAAAACGAAAGATCCATATACAGTCGTCATTCCTCCACCAAACGTGACAGGAAAACTGCACCTTGGGCATGCATGGGATTCTACACTTCAAGACATCGTAACACGTATGAAACGGATGCAGGGCTATGATGTTCTATGGCTTCCAGGAATGGACCATGCCGGTATTGCGACCCAAGCAAAGGTAGAGGCAAAGCTTCGCGAAGAAGGCGTGAGCCGTTATGACCTTGGCCGGGAGAAATTTGTGGAAGAAACGTGGAAATGGAAAGAAGAATATGCGGACTTTATTCGCAGCCAGTGGGCGAAAATGGGACTTGGTCTTGATTATTCACGTGAACGTTTTACATTAGATGAAGGTCTGAATAAAGCGGTACGCCAAGTGTTTGTCCAATTGTATGAAAAAGGACTTATCTATCGCGGAGAGTACATCATTAACTGGGATCCAGCGACGAAAACGGCACTTTCTGATATTGAAGTCATTTATAAAGATGTTCAAGGTGCGTTTTATCACTTGAGATACCCGCTTTCAGATGGCACGGGTTCAATTGAAATTGCGACGACAAGACCTGAAACCATGCTTGGGGATACAGCCGTTGCCGTGCACCCTGATGACGAACGCTATCAGCATTTGATTGGAAAAACAGTGGTCTTACCAATTACAGGCCGAGAGATTCCAATCGTTGGTGATGACTATGTCGATATGGAGTTTGGTTCAGGAGCTGTGAAAATTACACCTGCCCATGACCCGAATGACTTTGAGCTTGGAAACCGCCATGAGCTAGAGCGTATTCTTGTCATGAATGAAGATGGCACAATGAATGCAAATGCATTGCAATACAAAGGAATGGACCGCTTCGAATGCCGTAAACAGCTTGTAAAAGATTTACAAGAAGAGGGTATTTTGTTCAAAATTGAGGACCACATGCATTCAGTTGGTCATAGTGAGCGAAGCGGAGCTGTCGTTGAGCCTTATTTATCTACTCAATGGTTTGTAAAAATGCAGCCGCTGGCAGACGAAGCCATCAACCTTCAAAATGGGGACGACCAAGTTCAATTTGTTCCAGACCGCTTTGAAAAGACGTATTTACACTGGATGGAAAATATCCGTGACTGGTGTATTTCTCGTCAGCTATGGTGGGGACACCGCATTCCGGCTTGGTATCATAAAGAAACGAAAGAAGTATATGTTGGACTGGAAGCGCCAGAAGATCTGGAGAACTGGGAACAGGATAACGATGTGCTTGATACATGGTTTAGTTCAGCGCTTTGGCCTTTCTCTACAATGGGCTGGCCAGATGCAGACAGTGAAGACTTCAAGCGCTACTATCCAACAAACCTGCTTGTTACAGGCTATGACATCATTTTCTTCTGGGTCTCTCGCATGATCTTCCAGGGTCTTGAATTCACAGGAGAAAAACCGTTCAAAGACGTTCTGATTCATGGACTGATCCGCGACGAACAAGGACGTAAAATGAGTAAGTCGCTCGGCAACGGAATTGATCCAATGGAGGTCATTGATCAATACGGTGCAGATTCATTAAGATATTTCTTAGCGACTGGAAGCTCACCAGGTCAGGATCTTCGCTTTAGCTTTGAAAAGGTTGAATCCACTTGGAACTTTGCGAACAAAATTTGGAACGCATCGCGTTTTGCTTTAATGAACATGGATGGCTTAACGTATGATGAACTTGATTTGACTGGAGAAAAATCAGTCGCTGACCAATGGATTTTAACCCGCTTAAATGAAACGATTGAAAGTGTCACACAGCTAGCTGACAAGTATGAATTCGGTGAAGTGGGCAGACATTTATACAACTTCATTTGGGATGATTTCTGTGATTGGTACATTGAGATGGCGAAGCTTCCACTTTATGGTGAAGATGAAGCAGCGAAAAAAACGACTCGTTCGATCCTTGCGTACGTATTAGATCAAACGATGAGACTTCTTCATCCGTTTATGCCGTTCTTAACAGAAGAAATCTGGCAGCATCTTCCGCATGAAGGTGAGTCCATTACTGTAGCAGCTTGGCCTGAGGTGAAGCCGGAGCTTTCAAATGATCAAGCTTCTGCTGACATGAAACTGCTTGTTGAACTCATTCGCTCTGTTCGTAACATTCGCAGTGAAGTAAACACACCAATGAGCAAACAAGTCGAACTTTACATCAAAGCATCCACATCTGATGTACAAGAACGTTTAGAGAAGAATCGTTCATATATTGAGCGCTTCACGAACCCAAGTGTTCTTGAAATTGGCACAGATGTCCCAGCTAGTGATAAAGCGATGACGGCTGTTATTTCTGGAGCAGAGCTCATTCTGCCGCTTGAAGGCTTAATTAACTTAGATGAGGAAATTGCTCGTCTGCAAAAAGAGTTTGATAAGCTGACAAAAGAAGTAGAACGCGTCCAGAAAAAGCTTGGCAACGAAGGCTTTATGAAAAAAGCGCCTGAAAGTGTCGTAGAAGAAGAGCGTGCGAAAGAACGTGATTATGTCGCAAAACGCGAAGCTGTTCAAAAGCGGATTGAAGAGCTGAAAGCATAAAGTTGAAAAGACGGCTCCTAACAAAATGGAGTCGTCTTTTTTGAAAATTTCGTATGAAATGAGAGATGACATTGTTTACAACCTATCATGAAGCCATTGAGTGGATTCACAGTAGACTGGCCTTTGGTGTAAAACCGGGTCTTGAAAGAATGAAGTGGCTGATGAACAGACTAGGCCATCCGGAACAACGCATAAAAGCGGTGCATGTTGCAGGGACAAATGGAAAAGGTTCAACCATTGCGTTTACTCGTTCCGTTTTACAGGCTGCAGGCTATTCGGTCGGAACCTTCACCTCCCCGTTTATTTTAACGTTCAATGAACGAATCAGCGTGAACGGAGCGCCTATACAGGATGAAGAATGGCTGAGTTTGGTGAATAAGATCAAGCCTTTTGTTGATGAATTAGATCAAACAGAGCTTGGCGCAGCAACAGAATTTGAAATCATTACCGCATGTGCATTTGCTTATTTTGCCGATGTGCACCAAGTAGACTTTGTCCTATTAGAGACAGGGCTTGGCGGAAGACTTGATTCAACAAATGTTGCCGTACCGATCTTAACAGCGATTACGTCGATTGGTCATGATCATATGGCGATTTTAGGTGACACACTTGAACAAATTGCATCTGAAAAAGCGGGCATTATCAAAGAGAATATTCCGATGATCACCGCAGTTCATCAACCGGAAGCACTTGGGGTCATTCAAAACATCGCAAAAGAAAAGAATGCGGAATGCATCTCATTACAGCATACTTGTACCTTCGGTGAGCAGCAGCCAACAGAAACAGGCGAACGGTTTACGTTACACACATCAAAAAGGCAGTATCCGCAGCTTGAAACAGGATTAATTGGAACGCATCAACGGCAAAATGCTTCTCTTGCCGTTCTACTCATTGAATGGCTGGAGCAAGAAGGCTATATCAGTGTGACAGAAGAACAGGTATATGAAGGTATTCGGAATGCAGTTTGGGCTGGAAGATTTGAAAAAGTCAAAGACCATCCAGCAGTTTATTTAGACGGCGCTCATAATGAAGAGGGAATCGACCGTTTAATTGAAACGATACAAGCTCATTTTTCTGGTAAACAAGTGCATGTTTGTTTTAGTGCTTTAAAGGATAAGCCGTACAAGCAAATGATTCAAAAGCTTGAAGCTGTTAGTTCATCTATTCATTTTGTTTCGTTTGACTTTCCAAGAGCGGAATCAGCTGAAAAACTTTATGCGTGCAGTCAGTTAGAGGCAAAATCATATGATGATGACCCTCGTGCAGTGCTTGAATGGATTCAGAAAAAGAGTGATGATCCTTTAGCGGTGATCCTTGTGACAGGTTCTCTTTATTTTATTTCAGATATACGAAATCGTATGATCGGGTAACGAAAAGACGCAAATGGCTTTGATGCCTCCTGCGTCTTTTTCTTTTTATATGTAGAAAAGGGGGAAAATCATATTTTCACTAGATGCTTTAGTGGATAGGGTCATGGTAAAATCCGGTCTATCTTATTCCCGGAAGGAGCACCATATATGATTGAGATTTTTCTGTTTCTTGCAGGCATCACGATGGGATCGTTCTTTCATCTCGTTGGCGAAAGGCTGCCAGTGAAGCGGTCTATTCTCTTCCCTCGCTCTCACTGCATAGCCTGTAAACAGCCGCTTTCTCTATACGAGATGATCCCGATAGTTTCGTATGCTTTCTTGAGGGGGGCCTGTAAACATTGCGGCACTCGGTTGTCTTGGCTATATCCAACGGTTGAGCTGCTGACAGGCGGTCTTTTTTTGTTCGTTTATAGGATCGCTGGTTTTTCGTTTGAAGGTCTTTTCCTTGTGATTCTTTGTAGTTTATTCGTGATTGCTGTCGTGAGTGATCTTCTCTATATGAGGGTGCCGAACGAGCTGTTTCTCTTCTTTTTCCCTCTTTTCGTCATATACCGCACGCTGGAACCGCTCCTTATTTGGTGGGAAGGAGCGGCTTCTCTGATTTTTTGCATTCTTTTGTTTTCTAGTCTAGATTATTTTAAGCCAAATAGCATGGGCGGAGCTGATATGAAGCTGTTCAGTTTGCTTGCGTTTTGCTTTGGATTCAAGCCGTTCCTTCTCATGCTTTTTCTCTCATGTATCGCTGGAATGGTCTATGCGAAGGTCTTTTCCTTTCAATTAGACGAGCCATTCCCCTTTGTTCCTGCGATCGCTTTTTCTTTTTGGCTGTATCTCTTTGGTGCTCCTGTCTTGTTTCTATTTGGCTAGTCGAAGGGGTGAAAAAATTGGCGAACACTTTTTTGCCCTGCCGACAAAAGTCTTGTTCTTTTTTTTTACTGCTATGTTAAAGTGTGAAACAGAAAGAAGGACGGGTTAAATTCGCGCTGATTCATTGGACAGAAAGGTCTTTCTTACAAACATGTCAGAAAGCGGGGAATGACAGTGAAAAAGAGGCAGGCAAAAAAACAAGGGCTCAAGGTCAATATTAATGGCAAGGAAGAAATGCTGCATGAAGATGATCATCAGCCGCCAAAAAAGCAGGAAGATCAAGTGACGTTTTCGAATTGGGAGGAAAAGAGGCAGTCGGAACAGGAGACAGCGGCTTCTCAGGAAGATTCGTCTAAACCGAAAGAAGAAGATTTCCAGTGGGATGATGCAGCTGATCATATTTATCATTCTGATCCAAAGGTCGTCACGCCTTATCAAAAGAAAAAAGGCTCCTTTGATCAGAAGTTTGGTAAAAACCGCGGCCCCTTCAAGAGAGTGATGACAACGATTGTGTTTGCGGTGGTTCTTGGGACAGGCCTTGGGGTGTTTGCGCTTAGTTTAAGTCAAGATGGTACACCAAGTCCATCAGGAGGAGATATCAGTGTCTCGGCATCTGGATCTGGAAATCAATCATCGATGAAAGCCGGCGGGGATGCGCCGAAAGCAGGTACTACGGATGACTCAAAAGAGAACAACGATGAAAAAAGTGCCTCTGGCAGTTTATCAACCTTTGTTGTACAGGCTGGGAAATTTTCTTCTGAAAAAGGAGCAGATGACTTAGTTGGCAGTTTAAAAGATGCAGGGTATGCAGGGAAAAAGGTCTCAATGGATGATGGATATTATGTCATTGCTGGGCTTGCGACAGAGCAGGGAATGACAAGCGCTGTAGGGAAGAAGCTGATCGATCAGCACTTTGAGGCGTGGGGAGGAAAGGAGCTCTCATTTCAAGTACCGGATGAGCTGACTAGTTTAATAGAAAAGGCATCTGTATTATCCTCTAAAGTGATTGCCGGCGATGAAGTGGATCAAAAGGAAGTCACGCAGCTGGTTTCTGAGCTTGAAAGTGCCAAAACAGCGGACGCATCGGCTAAAAGCAGTTTGCTAAAAGCTGTGCAGCTATTAAATGACCCAACTGCTGAAAACGGCTGGAAATCTCAGCAGGCACTGCTTGATCAATTAAATACGTAAAATCATTTTTTTAGAAACGAAACTAGTCAAAAAATGACTAGTTTTTTTCTTTTACATCCAACATAATGATGAAGGTACATGAAAAATGAATTTTCGTAGATTGTCGGTAAGATGTACATTTGCTAGGATGAATGGGTATCTTACTTCTTAGGCTAAACCCTGAAAGGATGAACAAACATGAACCAATTGATTCTCGCATCTCAATCACCTAGAAGAAAAGAATTGCTTGATCTAGCAGGGTTTTCTTATGACATTCAAGCAAGTCATTTAAAAGAAGAAATAAATCGAAACCTTTCTCCTGCTGAGAACGTCCAATGGTTGGCAGAACAAAAAGCAAATGATATTCAAAGATTAAATCCTAAAGCTGTGATCATTGGTGCAGATACAATTGTTGCAATTGACGGCAAATGTCTTGGGAAACCAAAAGATAAGAAAGAAGCGGCTTTCATGCTTCAATTATTATCAGGAAAGACACATCAAGTCTTGACGGGTGTCACGGTTCAGTCAGAGAATAGAAAAGAAACATTTTATGAACAGACAGAAGTGACATTTTGGACGCTGACTCAAAATGAAATAGACCGCTATATCAATACGGGCGAGCCCCTTGATAAAGCGGGAAGCTATGGCATTCAAGGGAAAGGCGCACTGTTTGTTCAAAAAATAGATGGTGATTATTTTTCCGTTGTAGGTCTACCTATTGCGAAAACAGTCAGAGTGCTTGAAACCTTTGGAATCACCCCTTTTTGAAGACAGGAAGGAATTCTAAAAGGAGTGGTCATCCTGAACGATTTCCCTATGCTGCTAAAGCATTTCCCTCATGATGAAAAACCGAGAGAACGATTTATCAAATACGGGCCCAGCAGTTTGTCAAATCATGAACTTGTTGCGATCCTTCTAAGAACAGGCACAAAAAAAGAATCAGTTCTCCAAATTTCCGCAAGACTTCTGCAAACATTTGGCGGTCTTCGCTCTGTAAAAGAAGCCTCAATTGAAGAAATGTCGAAGATCCGAGGAGTTGGAAAGGCGAAGGCGATTTCTCTTTTAGCTGCTTTAGAACTCGGCACTAGATTACACCATCAAACGACGGATAACCGCTATGTGATCCGCACACCAGAAGACGGAGCGAACTTTGTGATGGAAGATATGAGATTTTTGACACAGGAAAATTTCGTTTGTCTTTATCTCAATACCAAAAATCAAGTTCTTCATAAACATACCGTGTTTATTGGAAGCCTGAATTCATCGATCGTTCACCCGCGTGAAATTTTCAAAGAGGCCTTTAAACGTTCGGCGGCTTCATTTATATGTGTGCACAACCATCCATCTGGAGATCCGACGCCCAGCAGGGAAGATATTGAAGTTACACAGCGACTTTTTGAATGTGGAAAGCTGATTGGAATACAGCTGCTTGATCATCTTGTCATAGGTGATCAAAAATTTGTGAGTTTGAAGGAAAAAGGGTATTTGTAACACTTTTTTTTTCAATGTTTTACGATATAATAGAGTTTATGAGTTTTTCCCTAAAGGGAATTTTGGTTTAAGAAAGGAAGATACATACATATGTTTGGAATTGGTACAAAAGACCTTGGAATAGATCTTGGAACAGCGAATACGCTTGTTTTTATTAAAGGAAAAGGCATTGTTGTAAGAGAACCTTCGGTCGTAGCTTTGGAAACTGATACGAAGTCTATAGTGGCGGTCGGAAATGACGCTAGAAACATGATTGGCCGTACACCTGGTAATGTTGTGGCACTACGCCCGATGAAAGACGGAGTCATTGCAGATTACGAGACGACAGCAACAATGATGAAATATTACATTAATCAAGCATTAAAAGGCAAAGGGCTTTTTGCTCGTAAACCTTACGTGATGGTATGTGTACCATCTGGTATTACAGCTGTAGAAGAGCGTGCAGTCATTGATGCAACAAGACAAGCTGGTGCACGTGACGCATACCCGATTGAAGAGCCATTTGCTGCGGCGATCGGTGCTAACCTGCCTGTATGGGAGCCAACAGGAAGTATGGTTGTAGACATTGGCGGCGGTACAACAGAGGTAGCTATTATTTCTCTTGGCGGCATTGTGACCTCACAGTCTATCCGCGTGGCAGGAGATGAAATGGATGATGCGATCAGCAGCTACATCCGTAAAACGTATAACCTGATGATCGGTGACCGTACGTCAGAAGCCATTAAAATGGAAATCGGTTCTGCACAGCCTGATGTACATGATGAGATGGATATTCGCGGCCGTGACCTTTTAACAGGTCTGCCAAAAACGATCTCTATTACGGCAGATGAGATTGCAAAAGCGCTTCGCGATACGGTGGAAACAATTGTCGATGCGGTGAAAATGACACTTGAAAAAACCCCGCCTGAGCTGGCAGCAGATATTATGGACCGCGGAATCGTTTTAACAGGCGGCGGTGCATTGCTGCGTAATCTTGACAAAGTCATTAGTGATGAAACGAAGATGCCAGTCATTATTGCTGAAGACCCGCTTGACTGTGTGGCAATCGGTACAGGAAAAGCACTAGAGCACATTCATTTGTTCAAAGGAAAATCTAAAGATAATCGATAATCGGGCGTAAATAAAGAGGTGTAAGACATGCCGCAGTTTTTTATGAATAAAAGATTAATGTTGCTCCTTGTCTGTGTCATCGTACTGGTGGCCATGATTGGTTTTTCAGTGAAAAGCGGCAGAGGTGCTTCATGGCCGGAAAAATTAGTGGGGGATACGACAGGCTTTTTTCAAGGTGTCTTTCATAAACCATCACAATTTATTGCCGGTATTTATGGGAACGTACAAGATTTAAAGAACACATATGATGAAAACGAGCGTCTTCGAAAAAAACTTGATGGACAAACTCAATATGAGGCGAAACTTCAAGAGCTAGAAGATGAGAACAAAAAGCTTCGCAAGCAGCTCGGATATGTGAACTCTATTCGTGATTATACGCCAATTCTATCAACGGTTATCGCGAGAAACCCGTCCCTTTGGGATAGCTTTGTGATGATTGATAAAGGGAAAAAACAAGGCGTTGACAAAGATATGGCGGTCACAAATGAGAGTGGTGCGTTAATTGGGAAAATTGAAAGTGATAAGCTCAACAATTTTACTTCAACTGTAAGGTTGCTAAGCTCTACGGACCAAAATAATAGAATTTCAACGAAAATTTTTGCGAAAAAGGGCAAAGAAGAACTCAACGGAATTATTAACGGTTATGACAGTAAGAAAAAAATGCTGACAATGAATATTCTGAAATCTGATGCAGATGGAGATGTCAAAAAAGGAGATCTTGTTGAAACATCTGGAGCAGGGGGCGTATTCCCGCAAGGCTTGACGATTGGTAAGGTGAGTGAAATCGAGCCAGATCATTACGGCCTGACAAAAATCATTTATGTAGAACCAGCGGCTGAACTCAACAATTTAGACCGCGTGATTGTGGTGAATCGCAGCTCAAGTACGGCAGATGCATCTGAATTGACGAAGGAGGAAGGCTCGTGAGACGTGTCCTTCTTGCTTTCGTCATGTTGTTTATCTTCGTATTTGACAGTATTTTTGTCGATCTAGTGAAGCTCCCATTTGTTTCAGACAATCAAATTTTAGCTCCTCATTTCATCTTACTCGCACTTGTATTTATGACTGCTTTTGTGAATCAAAAATATGGTGTGATTTTCGGTTTTATCTTTGGACTTTTATATGATATTTCGTATACAGGCATACTTGGTGTTCATATGTTTGGCTTTGGAGCGCTCTGCTATTTGCTAGCGAAAGCCTTTAAAGTTCTGCAAACGAATATGCTAGTGGTCGTCTTTCTGTCGATTATTGCTGTTTCCGTGATGGAGTTTTATGTATACGGCGTTCAAGCGACAATTCAACCAGGGATTATGCCGTTTAATACGTATGTCATCGAACGCTTTATTCCAACGATTCTTTTAAATACTGCTGCGTCTCTCATACTTGTTGTGCCGCTTAGGCTCTTTTTCATCAATATGAAACAAGGACTGATCGACGAATAAAAGCAGGAGTTTGTCCAATTACGGCGAAATGAGTATGTTGTTGAGGTGAGCATCTTGAAAACTCAAAAACAGCAATATGTGACGATAAAAGGTACAAAAAACGGATTAACATTACAGTTAAATGATGACTGTTCGTTTGATGACCTTCTTTCTGGCTTGCGAGAGGTTCTTTTACTTGAGCAATATACAGATGGTAGAGAAGGGCATAAGGTTAATGTGCATATTAAGCTTGGTTTTCGGTATTTAACAGAGGATCAGGAAATGCGTTTGACTGAAGCGGTCTCTGAAAATGAACATCTCGTCATTCACTCCATTGAAAGTGACGTCATGTCAACTGAAGAGGCGAGACGATTAAAAGCAGAGGCCGAAATTACCTCTGTAGCCAAAATTGTGCGCTCTGGACAGGTGCTGTATGTCGAAGGAGATCTCTTATTAATAGGAGATGTCAATCCTGGCGGAACGATTCGTGCAGGGGGAAATATTTTTGTGCTCGGCGCATTAAAAGGCGTAGCACATGCTGGATGTAATGGGAATAAACAAGCTGTCATTGCGGCATCTCGTATGATTCCAACTCAGCTTCGCATCGCACAAGTGTTTAACCGTGCACCAGATCAAAAAGAAGATGGAAACGAAATGGAATGTGCTTATTTAGATATAGATGGCAACATGATCATTGAACGCCTGCAGCAATTGGCTCATATAAGACCTAATCTGACAAGGCTTGAGGGAGGAATGTGAAATTGGGCGAGGCTATTGTGATTACCTCAGGAAAAGGCGGCGTTGGCAAAACAACAACATCTGCAAACTTAGGCACAGCACTAGCAATTCAAGGGAAAAAAGTGTGTCTAGTGGATACCGATATTGGCCTTCGGAATCTAGATGTCGTGATGGGGCTTGAGAACCGCATTATTTATGATCTAGTCGATGTAGTAGAAGGAAGATGTAAAATTCACCAAGCGCTTGTAAAAGATAAGCGTTTCGAGGATCTTTTGTATCTTTTACCCGCTGCTCAAACAAGCGATAAAACGGCTGTAGAGCCGGAGCAGATCAAAGAATTAATTCAATCATTGAAACAAGACTTTGATTATGTCGTCATTGATTGCCCTGCTGGAATCGAGCAAGGCTTTAAAAATGCTGTATCTGGTGCAGATAAGGCAATTGTCGTGACGACGCCTGAGATCTCAGCTGTGAGAGATGCTGACCGTATCATCGGCTTATTAGAACAAGAAGATATCGAACCACCTCGTTTGATTGTCAACCGTATTCGTACACACATGGCGAAAAGTGGCGATTCAATGGATGTGGATGAAGTTGTACATCACTTATCGATTGATCTTCTTGGCATTGTGGCAGATGATGATGACGTGATTAAGGCTTCAAACAATGGTGAACCGATTGTCATGGATGCTAAAAATAAAGTATCGATTGCGTATCGTAATATCGCCCGCCGTGTACTAGGCGAATCTGTTCCGCTTCAATCATTTGAAGATGAAAACAAAGGAATGTTTGCGAAGCTGAAAGCATTTTTTGGTGTAAGAGCATAAGCATTCAAGTAAGATGAGACCGATTCGATGAGAATCGGTCTTTTTGTTGCATATCAGATGAGGTCGTCACATAAAATGTACAAACTGTTTGTATGTAAAGGGTGATCTCATGAAAAGAGTGGACGAGTACCGAAAGAAAATTGCGCAGCGCCGCAAAACGAAGCAGCCAGCTGCTCCACCTAAGAAGACGACTTTCAAGAAAAAAGAAGATATCCCTCCATGGGTCATGCTGACAGAGGAAGAAAAGCATTCAGGGTCGTCTTCCTTTGAGTCGTCGTCTCACCAGCCGAAGAAATATCGGCATCCGTTATTTAACCCCAATGCCTTTGTGCTTAAATGTTTATTATCTGCGTCCCTTGTGTTGATTGCAGCCATTTCATTTAAAGGTCAGGCAGGGCCGTTTCAGCAGCTGAAGCCGATCATTACGCAGACCTTTGAGCAAGATTTTCAATTTGCTGCTGCCAATCACTGGTTTGAGAAAACAGTTGGAAACCCCCTTGCCTTTTTAACCGACAAAAAGGCAGACCAAAAAGATGTACAAGCGAACCAAGAACTGGCTGTACCTGCTTCTGGAAAAGTGCAGGAATCCTTTACGCAAAATGGAGCAGGTGTCAAAGTCGAAACATCGGCTGAAGCCATTGACAGTATGAAAGAAGGCTATGTGGTAGAGGTAAAAAAGAAAAGTGACACAGGGCTTACAGTGGTCGTGCAGCATGCGGATAACAGCTATAGCTGGTACGGTCAATTAAAGGAAGCCGATGTGGCCTTATACGATTTTGTCGATAAGGGTGAGAAAATTGGCCAGATCTCACTTGATGATCAAGGAAAGGGCACGTATTACTTTGCCATTAAGCAAAATGAACAGTTTATCGATCCTATTCAGGTGATGACCTTTGAATAGATGGCTGGTCATGCTGACGAAAATTCACATTCATCCGCTGCTGTGGATTGTGATGGCGTTTGCGATTCTCTCTGGTCAAATCAAGCCGCTGCTTTGTCTGCTCATCATCGTCTTTGTCCATGAGCTTGGACATGCAGCGGCTGCTTGCTATTATCATTGGCGCATTCGGCGGATTTTTTTACTGCCATTTGGCGGAGCGGTAGAAGTAGAAGAGCATGGGAACCGTCCGCTAAAGGAAGAGCTGGCGGTCATTTTATGCGGGCCGCTCCAGCATGTACCGCTCCAGCTTATGGCATGGCTTTTCATGGAAACTTCTCTTATTTCGCACGACATTTTTACGATGTTCACTTTTTATAATATGGCGATTTTCCTTGTGAATCTTTTGCCTATTTGGCCGCTTGATGGCGGGAAATTATTCTTTTTGCTCTTATCAGCATATTACCCTTTCCAACGTGCACATACCCTTGCCATAAAAGGCTCACTTGTCTTTTTCGTTCTATTGACTGCAGGGTTGCTTTTGTTTGCGCCGCTGCAATTCAACGGCTGGGTGCTGCTCACTTTTTTAGCCTATTCACTCGTAATGGAACACCGGCAGCGGCATTACGTCAGGGTCCGCTTTTTACTAGAACGCTATTACGGTAAAAAAGAGCAAAAGGTAGAAAAGCTTATTCCGCTGAGAGCGAGCGCTGAGGAAAAAGTATATGAAGTAATGGCGCGATTCCAAAGAGGCTGTAAGCATCCGATTATTATTGAAAGAGATGGCGTGAAAATGAGCCAACTTGACGAAAATGAACTGCTCCATGCGTATTTTTCAGATCGAAGAACCACCTCCTCAATGGAAGAGCTCCTTTTGCCGTACTAGTGATGAAAATACGTTGACATTCTGCGTCTAATTTGATATATTTTTTAATGTTATGGATATGTAGCACCCGTGCTACAACCGCGCGAAGCAGGTGTAAAGAGCCTAAGGCCCCCTGTATTCGGCGAGTCTGAGTTTATTAGGAGGTGCAGAGATGTACGCAATTATCGAAACTGGTGGTAAACAAGTAAAAGTTGAAGAAGGTCAAACTGTTTATGTTGAAAAACTAGCTGCTGAAGCAGGTGAAACAGTAACTTTTGAAAACGTATTGTTTGTCGGCGGAGACACTGTCAAAGTGGGTAACCCTTCAGTTGCTGGAGCAACAGTAACGGCTAAAGTTGAAAAACAAGGTCGAGGTAAGAAAATTACTGTGTTCAAGTACAAACCGAAGAAAAACAACCACAAGAAACAAGGTCATCGTCAACCTTACACTAAAGTTGTTATCGAAAAAATCAACGCTTAAGGCGTGTGAGTGATATGATCAAAGCAACCATTACTCGGTCGGCAGCAGATGAAAGCATTACGTCTTTTCAGATGACTGGACATGCCGAGTTTGCTGAAAAAGGTCAGGATCTCGTTTGTGCAGGTGTATCTGCTGTTGTTTTCGGCTCAGTCAATTCAATTATTGCACTGACAGGAATGGATCCACTGCTCGATATTGGTGAAGAAGGCGGCTATTTCTCTTTTGAATTGCCAGCTGATACAGATCCAGTATCCTTTGAAAAAGCCCAGCTGCTTTTAGAAGGCATGGTCGTTTCCTTAGAGACAATCGAACGAGATTATCACGATTATGTGAGAATATCTACAAAAAAATAGGAGGTGAACTTCATGCTTAGATTAGATCTTCAATTTTTCGCATCTAAAAAAGGGGTAGGTTCTACAAAGAACGGACGTGACTCTGAGTCTAAACGTTTAGGCGCTAAACGTGCTGATGGTCAATTCGTAACTGGTGGTTCTATCCTTTATCGTCAACGTGGAACGAAAATCTATCCAGGTGAAAACGTTGGACGCGGAGGCGACGACACTCTTTTCGCTAAAATCGACGGAACGGTTAAATTCGAACGTTTCGGTCGTGACCGTAAAAAAGTGAGCGTATATCCTGCGGCACAATAATTGCTAAAAACTCCGGTCATTGACTGGAGTTTTTTTCACTTTTTACAAGTAGTATCGAAGATGATAAAAGAAGATGCACTCCATAAATATCAAAGAACGTTTGCTGACTTTGCCTCATTTTCTCCTATAGATCAGAAAAAACAACCTTTCCTCACATAACTAGTGTTTTTCTATGCTGTCTTCTCTGTTATAATTCAGGGAGACATAGTGATGATAAGACTCCTAAAAGAGAGACCAAACGATTGGGAGTGCGATAATGGAAGAGATACCAAGTAAACAAAACGAAAAATTAACTCACGTTGCATTAACAAATGAATTGATCTATCTGCTCAGTCGTTCAAGACACGATTGGATGAATAAATTGCAGCTGATCAAGGGCAACTTGACATTAGAAAAATATGACCGGGTGTTTGAAATTATAGAAGAAATGGTCATTGAAGCACAGCATGAATCCAAACTCTCAAATTTAAAAATTCCCCAATTGGCCTATTACTTTCTAACATTTAATTGGGAGTCGCATTTTATCACCCTAGAATATGAAGTGCTTGGTGAAACCCGAGACTTATCAGCATATGAATCGCAGCTGCTAACGGTATCACAGGAGTTGTTTTCGATATTCGATCAATCAGTTTGCCAAAAAACTGAAAATCATTTAACGGTCACGTTCCAAACAGATCAAGAAGAGAATGATGTGGTCTTATATTTTGATTTCAAAGGAAAATTAACAAGTTTGGATGCGTTAAATGCGTTTCATGACGCAAACTATCCATGTATGAGTGTAGCTCAATTTCATGTGACAAGTCATGAGTCCATGATTGAGCTTTGTTTGAGGCAAGAACGAGATATGTGATGCAGAGAAACGGAGGAAGTTATGTTTGTAGATCAGGTTAAAGTGTATGTTAAAGGCGGTGACGGCGGAAACGGTATGGTGGCGTTCCGTCGTGAAAAATATGTGCCAAAAGGCGGGCCAGCTGGCGGCGACGGCGGAAATGGTGCAGATGTTGTATTTGAAGTAGACGAAGGACTCAGAACGTTGATGGACTTTCGTTATAAGCGCCATTTTAAGGCGGATCGCGGCGAGCATGGAATGAGTAAAAACCAGCATGGCCGAAATGCGGAAGAAATGATTGTCAAAGTTCCGCCCGGTACGGTCGTGACAGATGCAGAGACGGAACAAGTACTCGCTGACTTAACAGAGCATGGACAGCGGGCAGTCATTGCAAAAGGCGGACGAGGCGGACGTGGAAATTCACGTTTCGCAACACCGGCAAACCCTGCACCGCAGCTCTCTGAAAACGGTGAGCCGGGAAAAGAACGTGACGTCATCTTAGAACTAAAAGTACTTGCAGATGTTGGACTTGTTGGTTTCCCAAGTGTCGGGAAGTCGACACTGCTTTCAATTGTCTCTTCTGCGAAACCGAAAATTGCGGATTATCATTTCACAACGCTTGTGCCGAACCTAGGAGTTGTCGAAACAGATGATAACCGAAGCTTCGTCATGGCGGATCTGCCAGGACTGATCGAAGGAGCGCACGAAGGCGTTGGCTTAGGTCATCAATTTTTACGCCACATTGAGCGGACACGGGTTATTGTCCATGTCATTGATATGTCAGCACTTGAAGGGCGTGACCCGTACGAAGATTATGTGACGATTAATGAAGAGCTTGAGCAATACAATATGAGATTGACTGAGCGTCCACAAATCATTGTAGCGAACAAAATGGACATGCCAGAAGCAGCTGACAATCTAGCGGCATTTAAAGAAAAATTAACGGATGACTATAAAGTGTTCCCAATTAGTGCGATCACAAGAGAAGGGCTTCGTGAGCTTTTATTTGAAATCGCCAATCAGCTTGAAACAACACCGGAATTCCCGCTCTATAATGAAGAGGAACTGTCTGATAACCGGGTGATGTACAGGTTTGATGAGGGAGACGCGCCATTTGAGATCACAAGAGATCCTGACGGTACGTTTGTCATAACGGGTAAAGCACTTGAGCGACTGTTTAAGATGACAGATTTCTCAAGAGATGAGTCCGTGAAACGATTCTCTAGACAACTGCGCGGAATGGGTGTCGATGATGCCTTGCGTGAGCGTGGTGCAAAAGACGGCGACATCATTCGTCTGCTTGAATTTGAATTTGAATTTATTGATTGATCAAAAGGAGGGTCCAGTCCATGGGCTCTCCCGTTTTTAAAAGGGGAGAAAACAGGTGAAAGAAGAAACGTTCTATTTAGTAAGAGAGGATGTCCTTCCAGATGCGATGCGAAAAACGCTTGAAGTCAAAAAGCTTCTCGATCGCAAAAAAGCGGATTCAGTTGCCGATGCTGTTCAACAAGCGGATTTAAGCCGCAGTGCTTTTTATAAATACAGAGATGCTGTTTTTCCATTTTATACAATGGTGAAAGAGCAGATCATCACATTGTTTTTCCACCTTGAGGATCGGTCTGGGGCTCTGTCAAGGCTGCTTCAAATTGTGGCGGACTCTGGCTGTAATGTGTTATCCATTCACCAAACGATTCCGCTGCAGGGAAGAGCGAATGTCACCCTATCCATTAGCACGGCTGGTATGGCAGATGATATCAATACAGTCATGAATCAATTAAGAAAACTTGAATTTGTCGAAAAAGTTGAAATTCTAGGTTCTGGGGCGTAAAAGGAGAGATCATAGCAGATGAAGCAATTAACTGTAGGTTATTTTGGACCAGAGGCAACATTTACTCATTTGGCCGTATGCTCTTGCTTTCCAGCAGATGCAGTGCAGCGTGCCTATGCAACGATTCCGCAATGTATGGATGCTGTGTCAAAAGGTGAAGTCGATTTGGCGGTCGTTCCACTTGAAAATGCACTCGAAGGATCTGTGAACTTAACGATTGATTATTTAATTCATGAGGAAGCGCTGTCCATTGTTGGTGAAATGACAGCACCGATTCGGCAGCATTTGCTTGTCCACCCATCAAGAGCGGAAAGCTGGGAGACATTAGATGTGATCCAATCACATCCGCACGCGATTGCCCAGTGCCATCAATTTCTGAAAAAACAGTACCCAGATATTCCGCACCGTCCGGTAGAATCAACAGGCTATGCAGCCAAATATATCAGTGAGCATCCGGATGAGGCTGCTGGGGCCATTGCCAATGAAATTGCCGCGCAAACATATGGTTTAACGATTGCAAAAAAAGACATTCATGATTATCCGCACAATCATACACGCTTTGTTATTTTACATAAAGATCCTAAGGCGTCGTTCCCAATGAATGCTGGGTTCTCATCGAAGCCAAAAACGACCATTGTCGTCAGTCTGCCAAAGGATGACCAATCAGGTGCATTGCATCGCGTGTTATCTGCTTTTTCTTGGCGGAATCTCAACTTGTCAAAAATTGAATCTCGTCCGACAAAAACGGGTCTTGGACACTATTTATTTATAATAGATATTGAAAAAGAAATGGATGATGTCCTTGTCCCTGGCGCGATTCAGGAATTAGAAGCGATTGGCTGTGAGGTCAAACTGCTCGGCAGCTACCAAACATATGAACTAACGAATGAAAAATAGTGTCCCTTGCAGGACACTTTTTTTAGTCTTTAATTAAAAAACCAGCATCATCGAGTGCTTGAATGGCTTGGTTAAGCTGCTTTTGACTGTAAGAAGTGAGTGTATGTAAATGCACGCCGTCTGTTAGTTCTGACAAGTAGGAGGCGCCCGTGTTAGAAATGTGATGGACGAAATCAGCTACTTGCTTGCGAGTGCTGACGCGAATAGAGGCCGTTAGTTCACCGTAAACGGGGTGCTCTATGATCACATCTTTCACCGTCACACCAAAGTCTACAATCAAGGTTAGTTCCTCTTCTGTACGAACAGGATTATGCTTGCAGGCGATGATTTGTTCAATTTCTCTTTCTGGCGCATGCTGCGGTGCCATATATACATAGCCTTGACTTGTAGCAATAATGGGTTCGTTTTTTGCTTTCAATAGTGACATATCTTGTACAATGACTTGTCGAGAGACAGCCGCCTTTTTAGCCAAAAAGCTTCCGGTGAGCGGTGAATCTGTTTCTTTCAGCCACTCTAAAATGGCGTTTCTTCTCTCTTCGCCAATGAGTTTCCTCTCTTGCTCCACGTCTTATGCTCCTTTCTTCTCCTTTTGCAATTGTTCAAATGTATGCAAAAGCTGATCGATGTCCTCTTTTGATGACTTCGATCCAAATGATACTCGAATGAATTGAAGAGCATCACGATCTGATACGTGCAATGCCTTCACAGCCGGGGAAGGATGGTGATAACCAGAAGCACATGCGCTTCCAGTCGATATACAAACCCCATGCCGGTTACATGCTAACATTACATATTGTCCTTCAAACCCTTCAAAAAAACAACCAATAATATGAGGCAGCATGCGGCGATTGCCATTGTTTTGAAGTGTACGAACAGGAAGCTGTCTCATTTTCAGCTGCTGAAGAAAATAATCACGAAGCTGCTCATTCTGTCGTTGCTGCTCATCCAGCTTAAGCATCAATTGTTCACTCGCAGCAGCAAAAGCACCGATGCATGGAACGTTCACTGTTCCAAGGCGGAAGCCACCTTCCTGAACTGCACCTGAATATAAAGGCTTCCAAGGAACATGAGCGCTCATATAGACAGCACCAGCTCCTTTAGGTGCATACACTTTATGGCTAGAGATGGACACGGCATCAACCCCAAGCTCCTTGATGGACACACGAATCTTTCCGAATGTTTGCACGGCATCTGTATGAAAAAGAATGTGCCTTTCTTTTAAAAGGGGTGCTAATTCAGCGAGCGGCTGGATAATCCCTGTTTCTGAATTAGCATGCTGAATAGATACTAGTCCTGTTTCAGGCAATAATGCTTCTTTGAGAATGTCCTGAGTGATGATCCCATCTTGATTCGGTTCAATGATTGTGACCTTCACGCCAAGACGCTCTAAGCTACTAACCGCGTGATGAACAGAAGGGTGCTCTACAGAAGTTGTGATGACATGCTGCCTGTGTGCTGGCAGACCATTTGCGATCGATTGAATCGCCAGAAGATTGGATTCTGTTCCGCCGCTTGTAAAGTAGATGCCGTCTGGTTCGCCCTCAAGAATGGCAGCGAATGATTGTCTGCTGTAAGTCAGTATGTCATTTGCTCTTCCACCTGCATCATGAAGACTGCTTGCATTCCCGAAGCAATCTTGACTTAGCTGCTGAAAAACATGCAGTGCTTCCTCTGAAACAGGTGTAGAAGCTGCGTAATCTAAATAAACCAATCCATCCATCTCCTATGAGAAAATTTTTTCTTGTATTTATTGTAGTGTTGTGTAATGATATGTGTCAAGACATGTGTAAATGACAGGAGGGGCGAAGGTGTCATCAATCAAAAAAGTCATTGTGGTGGGATCAGGCATTGCAGCGCTTTCCTTTGCAAAAACCATTTCAGAAAGCTGCCAAGTTATCATGATGACAAAAAAACAATTTTCCTCTAGTAATTCCATACTTGCACAAGGAGGAATCGCTGCTGCCTTTTCAGCACAGGATTCAGTTCATCAGCATGTACAAGACACATTAGCTGCCGGCTGTGATCACAATGATGAGAGGGCGGTACAAGAGATCGTAAGTCGTGGAAAGCAATTGGTGGAGCAGCTCGTAGAAGAAGGCTGTCCATTTGATCAGACGGAGACGGGCGAGCCGCAATTAGGTAAAGAGGGGGCACATACGACTCATCGCATTTTGCATGCAGGAGGAGACCAAACAGGCAAAACCCTAGTGCAGTATTTAAAAAGTCAGCTTGGCTCACATATTCATTTATACGAATATCACCATGTCATTGATCTATTGGTCCATGAAGGAACCTGCATAGGGGTGGTATGGAAAGATGAGAAAGGACACGTCCATACCATGACCGCAGATGCAGTTGTTTTATCCACGGGCGGCTGCGGCTCCCTATATGAAACAAACACAAATGACCCTTCTGTAACAGGAGACGGACTGATGATGGCCTATCGAGCCGGGGCACAATTAGCAGATCTTGAATTTGTTCAATTCCACCCCACCCTCTTGACGATCGCTGGAAAAGCAGTCGGTCTCGTTTCAGAGGCAGTCCGGGGAGAGGGAGCCTATTTAGAAGATGAAACAGGCAGGAGGATAATGAAAGGCATTCACCCACAAGCTGATTTAGCGCCTAGAGATGTGGTCGCTAGAGCTATTTTTCATGAGCAGCAATTAGGTCATGATCTGTATCTCAATATCCGCGAGATTCCACATTTTTCAGCTCGTTTTCCAGCAATTAATGCGATGTGTCAGCGGGCAGGTGTCGATATGGCAAGCGGCAGGCTCCCAGTTTCCCCTGGTATGCATTTTTTAATGGGCGGAATCTGCGTGAATGAATATGGAGAAACCACTGTTCCATCTCTTTTTGCTATCGGAGAAGCGGCCTGTACAGGCTTACACGGAGCGAACCGATTAGCGAGTAATTCTCTCTTGGAAGGTCTCGTTTTAGGACACAAAGCGGCACGGAGAATTGAACAGGTACCTAAACAGAAAAAAATAGTCCCATCTTTTTCTATTCAAGAAGTATGGTCCGTCCCAGCGATTTCAGAGGATCAGTTGAGCCAATGGATAATGACATATGCCGCAATTGTAAGAGACGAAAAAGGGCTAAAGGCCTTGCTTCAAGTATTACAGCAAGTCCCTTATCAGCAAACGAATGTGAAGAATATCACAAGTGAACAGATCGAATTAAGCAATCAATGGGCATTAGCGATTTGCCTTGTGAAGTCTGCATTACTTCGTACAGAAAGCAGAGGCGGCCATTTTCGAATGGATTATCCAAATCGGAATGATGCTTTGTGGCGGGGCATGCAGATTGTCCATGAAAAAGGCCACATTCATATGATGAAAAATGAAAGGATCGGTGCCAAATGGAACGTTTACAGTTAAAACAAATGATGACTCATTTTTTCACAGAAGATATTGGCTTTGGAGATGTATCAGCTGATGCCATTTTTGGAGAAAAGAAAGGAACAGCATACATCATCGCAAAACAATCGGGTGTATTGGCAGGTTCTCAAGTCATTGACATAGGGTACCGCCTGCTGAATGAACAGATTCAAGCTGAGTTGTTTTTTGAGGAAGGTGATTGGATTCATTCAGGCGCTGTGCTGGCGAAAATAAAGGGGCCGGTCAGCGACTTATTAAAAGGAGAAAGGGTCATTTTGAATGTTTTGCAGCGCATGACAGGTATCGCCACATTAACACATGAAGCGGTGCAGCGATTAGCGGATCCGTCGATTACGATTTGTGATACGAGAAAAACGACTCCCGGCTTGCGCATGTTAGAGAAATACGCTGTGAAGACAGGAGGCGGAAAGAATCATCGCTTCGGCTTATCAGATGGAGTGATGATTAAAGATAATCATATTGCCGCATGCGGCTCTATTCGTGAAGCTGTAGATAAAGCAAGAGCATATGCCGGTCATATGGTGAAAATTGAAGTAGAAATTGAATCAGAAACGCAGCTAATGGAAGCCATTGATGCAAAAGCCGATGTCATCATGTTTGACAACTGCTCTCCAGACGAAGTGAAACGTTTTAAACAAATGACGCCGGAGACAATTCTGACGGAGGCTTCAGGAGGCATCACGTTAGAGACATTGCCAAGTTACAGGGGGACAGGTGTCGACTTTATTTCACTTGGTTTTTTGACACATTCTGCTCCAGCATTTGATTTTAGTATGAATATGGAATTCAGTCATAAAGGGGGAACAACTCATGTCACTGCTTGATGTACTCGCAAATCAACATGCAGCCATGATGCCAGAAGAATATAAACACCGCTCTGTTGATGAGATGAAGCAGCGTGTGTTAGACATTAAATGGGCCTTTGGATCAAAGCTTTTTATACCGGGGCATCATTATCAAAAGGATGAAGTCATCCAATTTGCAGATGCAACAGGCGATTCACTGCAGCTCGCACAAATAGCCGCGGACAATCAGGAGGCTGAGTACATTGTGTTTTGCGGTGTTCACTTCATGGCTGAAACGGCAGATATGCTGTCAATTAAGAATCAAAAGGTCCTATTGCCAGATATGAGAGCAGGCTGTTCAATGGCTGATATGGCGAACATGAAGCAAACGGATAGAGCATGGGAGCAGCTCACTGATCTGTTTGGAGATACGATCCTACCGCTCACGTATGTCAACTCAACAGCGGATATTAAAGCATTTGTCGGCAAGCATGGCGGGGCGACTGTTACATCGTCAAACGCTAAAAAAGTGCTGGAGTGGGCGCTCACACAAAAAGAGCGGATTCTGTTTCTCCCTGATCAGCATTTAGGGCGTAATACGGCATTCGATTTAGGCATTTCACTAGAAGAAATGGCTGTCTGGGATCAAATAGAAGAAAAGCTCATCACCGATCAGCCGCTTTCCCGCATCAAGATGATTTTATGGAAAGGCCATTGCTCTGTCCATGAGAAATTTACGGTGCGGAATATTGAAGAAACGAGAAAAAGAGACCGTGACATTCAAATCCTTGTCCATCCAGAATGCACGCATGAAGTCGTCAGGGCTTCTGATCTTGCCGGTTCAACGAAATTTATTATTGATACGATTAAGGAAGCGCCAGCAGGAAGCAAGTGGGCGATTGGAACAGAGATGAATTTAGTCAAGCGGATAATAGATCAGCATCCAGATAAACAAATTGAATCCCTCAATCCGGATATGTGTCCATGTTTGACCATGAATCGGATCGATCTTCCTCATTTGTTATGGTCACTAGAAAGCATTGAGAAAGGTGATCCGGTCGGTTTGATTCAGGTCAATGAAGACATTACCAAAGAGGCTTTACTTGCACTGAATAAAATGCTCGCCATTAAATAATAAATCAGCCCCTCCTATCAGAAAACAAGTTTTTATCATATCGGCTTGTAAATAGGCATAAATTTATGGTGAAACATATTGTACTTCTGACATAACCGTTACGTTCACGTTTTGCATAGGAGGGGAAAACGTTGAAAATTCATATTGTGCAAAAAGGAGACTCCCTTTGGAAAATTTCAAAGAAATACGGAGTCGACTTTCAAGAATTGAAAAAACTAAATTCACAACTCAGTAACCCAGATTTGATCATGCCGGGTATGAAGATCAAGATTCCATCTAGTGGTGTTCCTGTAAAAACAGATCATCACAAAGCAAAAGAAATGCCAAAGCCGAAAGAACATCCGTATGTGAAAGAAAAGCCAAAAGATGTCGTGCAAGTGCAAGATACGAAGCCGAAAGAAAAGCCAAATGAACCGGTACCTTATGTACCGCCAGTGCCAAAGATCGAGCATCCAGTTTTTCCACAAGTCGATGTGAACTATTATCAGACCAATCTCTACCAGCCATTCACGCCTCCTCCCAAAAAAGAACATCATGAGAAAAAAGATTACGTTCATGAAAAGAAAGATCATGTTCATGACAAAAAGGATCACAAAGATCATGTTCATCATGAAAACAAGGACTATAAAGATAATAAGGAACATTTTCATCATGAAAATAAGGACCATAAAGATAATAAGGAACATTTTCATCATGAAAATAAGGACCATAAAGATAATAAGGAACATTTTCATCATGAAAATAAGGACCATAAAAATAACAAGGACCATTTTTATGATGAAAATAAAGGCCATCTAAAAGATGGAGTGGCAAAGGGGTATGATCCGTTTATTCATATTCCGCATCAAAAGGAGGAGGGAAAAGATATGGAGCAAAGCAATTACCCAAACCTTCCTAATTTCCCGCAAATGCCGAATGTTGGAGGCGCAGCGGTAGGAGGAATGGCTGAGAATAAAGAGCATCATCACCATCACCAGCATCATGACTCATATGATCCTTATTATGGTTTTGGTCATGGACATTACATGCCGGCAATGTATCCATACCCGCAACAAATGGTGCCAGCATCGCCAATTTTACCAGGTTCAGGTCTTTGTTATCCTGTCCAGCCATATTATCACCATCACATGATGCCATATCCATACCCAGCTCAGCCGTATTATCCTACGTATCAAGCGCCAGCTTATTACGGGGAACATTATGAACATCATGCACATCATGCAAACGATGGGCATCACTGGCATCACCATATGCACCCAAATGCCAATGCGAACGTGAATCAAGGCTTTTATCCAAACGTTTCAAATGAAGCTTATGGCAAGGAAGACTGCGGATGTGATGATGGCATGAAGCAGCATCAGCCGTGGCCAGAACATTATCCGAATCCTGTTCCTTATGGCCAAATGGGGGCTTTTCCAGCTCAGCCTTATATGCAGCCATATCCAGGTCAATCTGTTTTTGCAAGACCAGAAGAAGACGAAGAAGAGTAATGACAGAAGGAACGATCTCAATCGTTCCTTTTTTTGTTTATAACTGACAGCTTGATTTTTTCCCAAACTGTACATGCTAAAACAGAGCCTGTTTCGCGCTCATGAGATTGAATTTGTACAGGGGGTTTTTCGTTTGAGACAAAAATGGCAAAAAACGATCGCATTAGTGCTTCTTCCTATTGGGTTAACGGCATGTGGTACAAATGATAATGCAGGTGTAGATACACGTCATAATCAATCAGGTCAGCCAGTCGGATATCATTCGAATAACCGTGCGGCTGACAATAATCAAGATCATCAAGGGCCAGTTTCTGAACTCATGGAGGGGATGAACGGTGGGAACACTGGGAACACAACGAATGTTGATTATCGCACCCGTCCTCAAGCCGATGATCGAATGCCTCTCGCAGGTGGAGATGGACGCTACAGTCATGGAGATATGAACTATCATAACCAAATGTCGTTCTCTGGCTACGATAAACAAGAGAACGTCCAGCGTTCAAGAAAAATTGCCAACCGTGTCAATAAAATGAACCACGTTGCAGACTCACAGGTGATGGTGACAGATGAAAATGTGTATATTGCCATTAAATCAGATGGACGTTTGACGTCAGAGGGCGTATCACAAGTTGAAGAAGCAGCGACTCGTTATGCGGATGGAAGAGCTGTCCAAGTCATTAAAGACGAGGGTGCTTTCACACGCTTTAGAGATATGAGAAGAACACAATTTGAAACAGGCCAAACAGGCATGACTCGATAGGTTGGAGAATAAGAAAGGCTAAAGTTCCTCAAGAACTTTAGCCTTTTCTTAAAAATAACCCTTGATGCTTGTATAAAAATCGTTAAAGAAATACCAGCCAAATCCAAGTAATAAAATACCTTTCTTGTTAAGGATACAAGGGGGAGAAGACCGATGTCATGAAGGAGAATCCCTGCCAAAATACCGCCTGAAGCCAGCATAAATTCACATGAATCTGTTTTTGTATATGCATCTGCCAGTACAGCACCGAATACTGAAACCCAGAACACAAGGTTTCCAGGGGACACCGCGACAAGCAAGCCGTTTCTGTACGTTTTTGCGAATGATTTATTGACTTTTTCGCCAGCTAAATGGATGTCTTGATCCGAATTATTAAGAATACTGCTCCGATCAGCCAGAGCGGGATTTGGACAAATGGCAGTGATAAAAACTGAGCAAATTCAGCATCCATGAAAGAATCCGTTTTTTAATCCCTTTTTGTCATTTCAACCGTGATCGCTCCAACTGGCAGAGCAATTGACAATCCTACGACGATAAATGCGAGAAATGTTTGCAATCGACTAGAACTTCCTTTGGAAAAATTTGTATAAAAATTCTCAGTTTAGATTAACTATACATAATAGGAGAAAAGGATCAATGATTATTTCATATTTTATCGAAATGATTGGGAGAGATGATGTATATAAAGGTGCATATCAAGCTTGCTGTATCTCTTTTGTAGTGGAAAGGAACTATTTTCCTAAAACTTCTTTTTTTCATGGCATCTCTATGCTACACTGTTGTGGAAATCAATAAATGTGACTAGGGGTGCCCGCAGTTGGGCTGAGAGAGAAGTGTATGCTTCTTAACCCTTTGGACCTGATCTGGCTCGTACCAGCGTGGGGAAGTTGAAGATGATACATGGGTCATATGAATGACATTCATGTTTATTTCTGTCGACGAAACCAGGTTCTGTTCATAGAGCCTGGTTTTTTTGCTGGTGCTGATTCCATCCTGTCCGGTGACAAGAAGAGAAGGAGAGAACAGCAAATGAAAGAAAAGAAAAATACCCCAACAACTCAATCCTTATTATCAAGCTTTGACGGCAGCCGAAAGGTGTATGAGAAAGGATCAAGACCTGACATTTTAGTGCCAAAAAGGGAGATTGCCCTCTCAAAAACTGTGACACAGGCGGGGAACATTCAAAATGAACCGATTCGTGTGTACGATACGAGTGGACCGTACACCGATGAGAGAGCCCATATTGATGTCACTAAGGGATTAAAACGCCTTAGGGCAGCATGGATCGAAGAAAGAGGGGATACAGAAAGCTATGAAGGGCGCCATGTGAAACCAGAAGATAACGGATATCGTTCTAAGGAAAAAGAGTCCTTTCATCATGTTCATACTGATTTTCATCATGAGCCGCTCCGCGCAAAACAAGGTGCCTGTGTGACGCAAATGCATTATGCAAAAAAAGGTATTGTTACGCCTGAAATGGAGTTTATCGCGTTAAGAGAAGAGCTAAGCCCTGAGTTTGTGAGAGAGGAGGTAGCCAGCGGAAGAGCAGTCATTCCAGCGAATATTAACCATCCTGAAAGTGAACCGATGATTATTGGAAGGCATTTTCACGTCAAAATCAATGCGAATATTGGCAATTCAGCTGTGACATCATCCATTGATGAAGAGGTAGAAAAGATGACATGGGCGATCAGATGGGGTGCAGACACCATGATGGACCTGTCTACAGGAAAGGACATTCATACAACGAGAGAATGGATCATACGGAATTGCCCAGTCCCAGTAGGAACCGTTCCCATTTATCAGGCGCTTGAAAAAGTAAATGGAGTGGCAGAAGATTTGACGTGGGACGTGTACAGAGACACATTAATTGAACAAGCAGAGCAAGGAGTAGACTACTTTACGATTCATGCGGGCGTGAGGTTAAGGTATATTCCGCTGACAGTCGATCGGGTGACCGGAATTGTTTCAAGAGGCGGTGCCATTATGGCAAGGTGGTGTCTTGCCCATCATCAAGAGAATTTCCTCTATACCCACTTCGAAGACATTTGTGAGATTATGAAAACGTATGATATTGCTTTTTCACTTGGAGACGGTCTGAGACCAGGCTCGATTGCTGATGCCAATGATGAGGCGCAGTTTGCAGAGCTTGAAACGTTAGGTGAATTGACAGAGATCGCTTGGAAACATGATGTACAGGTGATGATTGAAGGGCCTGGACATGTTCCGATGGATAAAATCAAAGAGAATGTGGACAAGCAAATGGAGATTTGCAAAGAGGCACCATTTTATACGTTAGGGCCTCTTACAACAGATATTGCCCCGGGATATGATCACATTACATCCGCCATCGGTGCGGCCATGATCGGCTGGTATGGAACAGCGATGCTATGCTATGTGACGCCAAAAGAGCATTTAGGTCTGCCGAACAAAGAAGATGTAAGAGAAGGTGTGATTGCCTATAAAATTGCCGCACATGCCGCTGATCTAGCAAAAGGACATCCTGCTGCTCAAAAGCGCGATGATGCTTTATCGAAAGCGAGGTTTGAATTTAGGTGGCGTGACCAATTCCACCTGTCACTTGATCCAGAAAGAGCTATGGCGTTCCATGATGAAACATTGCCTGCGGAAGGCGCTAAGACTGCCCATTTTTGCTCGATGTGCGGACCGAAGTTTTGCAGTATGAAAATTTCACATGATATTCGCAATCAATCAGAAGAAGTGAAAAGAGAGATGGAGAAGAAGGCGAAGGAGTTTATCAGCCAAGGAAGTCAAATTTATTCATCCTAAAAAAAGAACCTCGCACATATGTTGTGCGGGGTTCTATCAGATCGCGGAAAAGGCTTTTCTTAAGATGTGGAAAAATGTCTTTAATGCAATCCCTATCATGTCCAGACTCGGAATGAGGGCATCTGTTAAATGAAAAAAGACGGTTTGTCTTTCGGGAGATGTTCGTTTCTTTTTCCGTTTCATGAAGACAGCCTCCTTTTTAAATAATATACTTCTTTGCAAAGCAGAGGGATAGAGATGTTGTTTGAATTTAAACAAAATTTAAACTTCTTGTGTTTGAAAGGAAAGAAGGAGGGGAAACGAGTTGAATAGAGAATGAATGAAAAGAGCCGATCTATTTGGCCAGCTAACAAGAAAGAGTGGAAGGTGATCTTATGATGAAAGTATTTAAGGTAACATTTCATATGAACAATGGGGAAGTGCTTGATTTCGAGCTAAAACGCCCAGCTACCTATGATGTGTATAAGAAAATTGAAGAAGCCAATCATTGGTTTAAGCTGAATAATGAAATCATTAACTTATTAAATGTGAATAGCATCCACGTAGAAACAGATTAAAACAGAAAGCCGCTCGGAGAGAGCGGCTTTCTGCGTGTAGACAAACCCTCGCATTCAGTGTCAGTCCTACGTGCCGGTGCTCACGAATGTCAAATTCGCTCCGCTCCGGTACTCGTCCTTCCTAGGGCTGCAAAGGTTTTCTATCACGCTGAAAAGAAGACAAAGGACTAAAAGAAAGATCATTTTAGTCCTTTGTCAAAAATCTGAATCCGTTCTCTCTGAGCGGCTTTCATTATGCAGAAAAATCATTTCGATTATTAAGCTGACCGCGGGACAGCCAGTTCTTTTTATACAAATAAGCAATCACTTCAAGCCATAGACGCGGTGCTTTTTTAGGGAAAAAAGGTTTTTGATAATAAGCGTAAGCGGCTTTTAAATCATTCCATTGATGGCATGCTTTTGTTTGTGTGAAACGGGCTACGTCGATGACCCTGACCTGGCCTTCCTTTGTTAAGATCAGATTCCGCAGATGGATATCAGAAGGATTCAATCCTTTCTCGCGTGCTTCTTCTAGCGCATCATCGACTTGTTCAATCATTTGTTTTTTAATAGGAATCCCCTTTGTGAGGCATTCATAGAATGTGTAGCCTTTAATATATTCCATTAAAATATACTGATCCCCAGATTCATAAATCTCAGGGTAGTAAGACGAACCAGAAAGTTTTTCATAAATGGCGGCTTCTTTGCGGGCAATATGTTGATAAGAAGGGAAAAAGACTTTTAGTGCCATTTTCTTGCCGTCTTTTTTGTATGAAAAGACATAGGCACTTCTTCCTTTGCCGCACAGTTCAAGCTCTGCCGGTTTAAAGGCAAGCTTATGAAGACGTTTATCTTCATGATACTGAATCGATTCGGCTAATCTTTTAACATCTGACATTGACTTCACCTTCTTTGGTTTCAGTTTATGCGGCTGAAAAACGAATGATGAAAAAACCGAGTCATTCGAAAAGCAATGGATTGTATAAAACATACCATTTACGAATGAAGGATACAACGAAAGACTCTTCCCATATATTCATTCATCGATTTGGTTAATGTTTAGAAAAATGGGTCAAACTACATATGTCATGCATCGATCTCATGTTCTAAAGAGGTGTAAATAGTGAAAGTGAAGATGAAATGTTTCGTTACAGGACTTATCATGACAAGTGTGCTTTTTTTCGCTGCGGATATGGAAGGAAAAGAACACTTGCAAAAGCAGTCAAACTCTATCACCGTGCAGCTTGAAAAAGTCTATCTAGACGGAGATGTGAGTATTGAAAGACACCGGGCATCATTAGAAGACAAAGACACATTCTGGGCACAGTATAAAGGCTGGACGCTAGTAGAACAGAGAGAGGATTTTGCGCTTTTTAGAAAGCAAATTGATGATATCTCTCCATTAAGTAAAGCAAATGGATATATCGGATTATCAGAGGACGGTGTGATTTCTACGTTTCATGGAAGGCCTGACGGCTGGGCGGAGCCTATTCATCTCTTTTTTCAAATTGATACGTCCCGTTTAGAAAGTCATGTGGAGGAGCAGCTTGAGCAAGGCATTCCTTTTCGAACAAAGGATGAATTTGAGCATGTGCTTGAAGTCATGAAGCCTTACCGAAATGAAATATCGTTTTAAAGCGTGTAACAGCTTGCTGGTGTGAAGGCCGCAAGCTGTTTTTCGTGGTTTTATCGTAAAAATGCATTGAGCGAACGTATGTTAACTTTTATTGCGGTTTTCTTCTCGATTTATGTTACAATGAAGAACAGTCAAAGAGGTGAAAACGGTGATAGAGTTTGTAAAAGGGACCATTGATTATGTGTGCCCGCAATATGTTGTCATTGAAAACGGCGGAGTGGGATATCAAGTCTATACCCCAAACCCGTTTATCTATCAAGTAAACAAACAAGAAACGATTTATACGTATCATTACATAAAGGAAGACGCTTTTTCGTTATATGGATTTCAAACGCGAGAAGAAAAAGCGCTGTTCACAAAACTGTTAAATGTCACGGGGATTGGGCCGAAGGGGGCTCTAGCGATTCTTGCTTCCGGTGATCCTGGCGCTGTCATTTCAGCGATAGAACGTGAAGATGAAGCGTTCCTGATTAAGTTCCCTGGTGTTGGCAAAAAGACAGCTCGCCAAATCATTCTCGATCTAAAAGGAAAGCTAGCCGATGTCGTACCGGAAATGATTGGCAACCTATTTAATCACGAGGACCATATTCAGGTCGAAACGCAGCAAACGGCATTAGACGAAGCGCTTGAAGCCTTAAATGTTCTTGGATACGGTGATCGTGAAATTAAAAAGGTTCTTCCATTATTAAAAGAAGAAAAGAATCTCACAACCGATCAATATGTGAAAAAAGCTTTACAAAAAATGTTGAAATAGGGTGATATCTCATGGATGAACGGCTCGTCTCAACTGAAGCAGACAACCATGAATCAGCCATTGAGCAAAGTCTGCGGCCACAGACACTTAGCCAATATATCGGTCAGCAAAAAGTAAAAGATAACCTCAGTGTGTTTATTGAAGCTGCCCGCATGAGGCAGGAAACACTCGATCACGTCCTTTTATATGGACCGCCTGGACTCGGGAAAACAACGCTTGCGTCGATTATCGCCAATGAAATGAATGTTCAGCTGCGTACAACATCTGGACCAGCGATTGAACGTCCTGGCGATTTGGCGGCAATCTTAACTTCTCTTGAGCCAGGTGATGTGTTGTTTATAGATGAAATTCATCGCTTGCAGCGCTCAATTGAGGAAGTGCTTTATCCGGCAATGGAGGATTTTTGTTTAGATATCGTCATTGGCAAGGGAGATACAGCGCGCTCTGTACGGCTTGATTTACCGCCATTTACACTTGTAGGTGCCACGACCCGTGTAGGGCTTTTAACAGCACCGCTTCGTGACAGGTTTGGGGTACATGCAAGATTGGAATACTATGAGCAAAGAGATTTGGCTCACATTGTGGCAAGAACAGCCGAGCTGTTTGAGATTGGGATCGATCTTCGCTCAGCCGAAGAGATCGCAAGACGTTCCCGGGGCACGCCAAGGGTTGCCAATCGTCTGCTCAGAAGAGTAAGAGATTTTGCGCAGGTGCTTGGGAATCATGCGATTACCGAGGACATTGCGGAAGATGCCCTTGAGCGCCTTCAAGTCGACAGGCTTGGCCTGGATCATATAGACCATAAGCTGCTTTTAAGTATGATCGAAAAATTTAGAGGCGGTCCTGTTGGGCTTGATACAATCTCAGCGACAATTGGAGAAGAATCACATACGATTGAAGATGTGTACGAACCGTATTTACTGCAAATTGGTTTCCTGCAAAGAACACCAAGAGGACGGGTCGTCACAAGAGAAGCGTATGAACATTTTCAAATGGAGGTTCCGATTCGTGACTGAATTCCCTAAAATATTGATGATTTTAGGTGGTGTCCTTTTTGCCGCAGGATTAGTATTTCAATTGGTTGGTAAGCTTCCAGGTGATATTTTTGTGAAAAAAGGAAATGTGACGTTCTTTTTTCCTGTGATCACATGCATTGCCATTAGCATTGTGCTAACCATATTACTTAATATCTTTGGACGGATGAAATAACGTTAACTAGTTAACTACAGAATAGGTGAAGGAAATGAAGCTAGAACTATTTGATTTTGATTTACCAGAAAGATTGATTGCACAAGTGCCGCTTGAAAAACGAGATGCATCAAGACTGATGGTCTTAAACAAACAAACGGGTGCGATGACACATGATACATTCTCACAAATCACCGATTATTTTCAAACGGGTGATTGTCTCGTTTTAAACAATACACGCGTTCTGCCGGCACGTTTGTTTGGAATGAAAGAGGATACAGGTGCAAAAGTTGAACTTCTTCTATTAAAACAAGAGGAGGGAGACAACTGGGAAACACTTGTAAAACCAGCCAAACGGGTGAAAAAAGGAACGGTTATCACATTTGGTGATGGACGGCTTCAAGCGGTATGTACAGAAGAGATGGAACATGGCGGAAGAAAAGTTAAGTTTCAGTATACAGGCATTTTTTATGAAGTACTTGAATCCCTCGGTGAGATGCCGCTGCCTCCTTATATTAAAGAGCAGCTGGACGATCGTGAACGCTATCAAACGGTGTATTCAAAAGAGGTTGGCTCCGCTGCTGCTCCAACTGCTGGTCTTCACTTTACAAACGAGCTGCTGGATGCGCTGAAAGCAAAAGGTGTGCATATAGCTTTCATTACACTGCACGTGGGGCTTGGTACTTTTCGTCCGGTCAGTGCAGAACGTATTGAAGAACACGAAATGCACGCAGAGTTTTACGAAATGAATGAAGAAACAGCTGAAGAGCTCAATCGCGTTCGCAAGGAAGGCGGACGGATTATTTCAGTTGGGACAACGTCAACGAGAACGCTCGAAACCATTGCAAGTGCGCATGACGGCGAATTCAAAGCGTCAAGCGGCTGGACGTCAATCTTTATTTACCCTGGCTATACATTCAAGGCCATTGATGGCATGATCACGAATTTCCATCTGCCAAAATCCTCGTTAATCATGCTTGTCAGCGCATTAGCTGGACGAGAGCATGTACTAAAAGCGTACAATGAGGCTGTAAAAGAGGAATACCGATTCTTCAGCTTTGGCGATGCCATGCTGATTCAATAACATCATACAACAAAGACAGGAGGGCTCATTTTTGTCGCAATTACCGATACGTTATGAGTTCATTAAAACATGCAAACAAACAGGTGCACGACTAGGACGCGTTCATACACCGCACGGCTCCTTTGAAACACCTGTATTTATGCCGGTAGGTACACTGGCTACAGTCAAAACGATGGCACCTGAAGAACTAAAGGCAATGGATGCAGGCATCATCTTAAGCAATACGTACCACCTATGGCTCCGTCCGGGTCATGACATTGTGAAAGAAGCAGGCGGGCTGCACAAATTTATGAACTGGGATCGAGCGATTCTGACCGATTCAGGCGGATTCCAAGTATTCTCTTTGAGTGAATTTAGAAAAATTGAAGAAGAAGGCGTCCACTTCCGTAATCACTTAAACGGAGACAAGCTGTTCCTTTCTCCTGAAAAGGCCATGGACATCCAAAATGCGCTTGGCTCTGATATTATGATGGCATTTGATGAATGTCCGCCATATCCAGCAGAGTACGACTACATGAAACGTTCTGTGGAGCGGACAAGCAGATGGGCAGAGCGCTGTCTAGAAGCGCACCAGCGTCCAGAGGATCAAGGGCTGTTTGGAATTGTCCAAGGCGGAGAATACGAAGAGCTTCGGAAACAAAGTGCAAAAGATCTGGTTTCACTTGATTTCCCAGGCTACGCCATCGGAGGCTTATCTGTTGGTGAACCAAAAGATGTGATGAACCGTGTACTGGAGTTCACAACGCCATTGTTACCGGCAGACAAGCCAAGGTACTTAATGGGTGTCGGCTCACCAGATTCCTTAATTGACGGTGCCATTCGCGGTGTAGATATGTTTGACTGTGTATTGCCGACGCGAATTGCAAGAAACGGCACCTTGATGACAAGCGAAGGACGTCTTGTTGTGAAAAATGCAAAATATGAGCGTGATTTCAGACCAATCGATGAAAATTGTGACTGCTACACATGTAAAAACTACACACGCGCCTATATTAGACATTTAATCCGAACAAATGAAACGTTCGGAATTCGATTAACAACTTATCATAATCTTCATTTTCTGTTAAAATTAATGGAGCAAGTGAGAGAAGCTATCCGTGAGGATCGTTTAGGTGATTTTAAAGAAGAGTTTTTTGAGCGTTATGGCTTTAACAAACCGAATGCGAAAAACTTTTAACGCATAAACGAAAGGCTTTATAATGCTTTAGAAAGGGGTGAAATAGAATGGATGGTGGTATGGGTTCAATCATTATGATTGTTGTCATGTTTGCTGTGCTTTACTTCTTGTTAATCCGTCCACAGCAAAAGCAACAAAAAGCTGTGCGTCAGATGCAGCAATCTTTATCAAAAGGCGATAAAATCGTCACAATCGGTGGTTTACACGGTGAAATCGACTACATTGATGAATCAAAAGTGGTCATCAAAACTAGCGAGAACAACCGTTTAACTTTCGATCGACGTGCTATTAGAGAATTAGCTGACAAAGGTTAATCCTCCGATACATAGCCATAAAAAAAGAGCGATATGATCCGCTCTTTTTTTATTTGCCTCGAAGATTGACGCCAATCATTCCGCCCAGCATACAAATCCCTAGAAATGCCCCATGATAGATAAACTGCCCTGGTGAAAAGGTTTCTCCAAACCCTAAATATTGAAATAAGAATACAGTGAGAGAAAAGATCATAGAAGTGATCGCGCCAATGAGCCAGCCGCGCTCCTTTGCTTTTCCTCCAGAAATGATCCCCCCTAATAAAAGTGCCACAAAGGACAAAATCATAATCATCCATTTAAACGATGATTCCTGCATACTTGTGAAGGTAAGCATGAGCGATACAAGTAAGCTTGTGACAATCATCACGATAAAAATGGCCATTAAGCCGGATAAAATCCCTTTTCCGATTTGTTTCGTTTCCTGCATGTGATTCGTCTCCTCTCCAATTGACCGAAGCTTGTCTTTTACTAAAATGTATTCACCGTGAAGAAAAAATAGACATGTTTCTCACGATAAAAACAGAGGCTTTCTTTTCTACATAAATAAAGTGTTTTGACACAAGCTATGGTGGAGAAGGAGGGTTTACATCACATGCAGGACATCTTGATTATCTCCATGAGAACAATCATTTTATATTTTCTTGTTTGGTTTATTTTTCGGTTAATGGGCAAGAGAGAAATTGGCGAATTGAGTATTTTAGATCTTGTCATTTTTATGATGATCGCAGAAATTGCAGTTCTCGCCATAGAAGAAGTCGAAGATCACATGTTACATACGGTATGGCCGATCCTGCTGTTAACCTTCATTCAAATCACACTCGCCTACCTCTCATTGAAATTCCAAGGTGTCCGGCGCTTTCTAGACGGCAAACCGACCCTGCTCATCATCAATGGGAAAATCGACGAGGGTGCGATGAGAAAACAGCGATACAATTTTGATGACCTGCTTATTCAATTAAGAGAAAACAACATCGATAGCATTCAGGACGTCTCTTACGCCATTTTAGAGCCATCCGGAAAGCTTGCGGTCGTTGAAAAAGAAAACAAGCACACACACGGAGCGCTTGAGCTGCCACTTATTGCAGATGGTGTTGTACAGCACGATCATCTGAAGCAAATTAATCAAAATGAACAGTGGCTGAAAGATGAGCTTGCCAAAAGGGGCTATCATGAAATTGATCAGATTTCCTACTGCAGCTTTAATCAAAAGACATTTTATATTGATTTGAAAGATGAAGTGATCAAGAAGAGATGAGCTAAAGCAGTTTCCCAATGAATGGGATGCGGCGAAGCTCTTCACGCTTCACTAGCCCTAGACAGATTAATAGAATGACATATAGCATACACGTAACAAAGATCAGCATCACAAGCTCAATAGGGGCAGAAAAGAGCCCGTTTACTTGAGACTTCAGCCAAAGGCTGACAGCCCCGGTGCCGATGATCACAAGAACGCATATCCCATATTCCTTCATTGGTAAATGAATAGGCAGTACTTTACCGACAGTTGCCGCATGAAGCAGCGTGACAAGGACGATGCCGATTAATATCGCGAGTGCTGCCCCCATAATGCCAAAGCCCGGCTGTGAAGCAAGGACAAAAATCATCCCTGTTTTCACAACAGCACCTATCAGACTATTCGTCATCGCCGCACCAGCTAAATTGAGTGCTTGCAGGACAGCTTGAAGCGGCCCTTGAAAATAATATAATAGAAAAAATGGGGCCATGAATTTTACATAGATAGCCGCATGCGATGAACCATACATAAAGAGCGTTAAATCTTCTGCATAAACGAAAAGAATAATACAGGAAATGCCTCCGCTGAGTAGACAAAGACGCATCGCCTGCTTCAGCCGGTATTCGACCGTTTTGCGTTTGTTCTGCTCCATTCCTTCACTGATCGCCGGGACCAATGCAGTGGATAGAGAGTACGTAATAAAGCTAGGCAGTGTCAAAAGGGTCAGCGCAAGACCAGTCAACTCCCCATACTGCCGTGTCGCTTCTACAGCCGCATATCCAGCAATAGCAAGACTTTGCGCGACAACTATCGGCTCTAAAAACCACGAAATATTCCCGATGAAACGGCTGCCTGTTGTTGGCAGGGCAATACTCATCAGCTGCTTAAACGTATCCTTACCGTCATGAATCGCCTTAAAAAATCGTTTTCGAATACGAATGGTCTTTTTATAACGAAAGGCAATCAGTAAATATGCAAGTGAAATCATCTCTCCAATGACAGATGAAATCATCGCACCAGCTGCCGCGTATTCAATCCCATAAGGAAGGAAAGCTGTTGTACATACTGCCACTAGAGAAATTCTTGCGACCTGTTCCAGTACTTGAGATATAGCAAGCGGGCTCATTTGCTGTCTGCCTTGAAAATATCCTCTCAACACACTGGAAATGGCGATGACTGGAACAACGGGCGTAATAGCAAGAAGTGGATAGACCGTTCTAGGATCTGTCAGCATATTTTCTGCCATAATGGGTGCAAACCATAAAAAGAGCGGCGTGAATATCAGGCTGAGTGTTCCTGTTATCGCAAGGGACATGACTAGAATACGTTTAGTTTTCTGTTTGTCACCCCGGGCTTCTGCTTCTGCGACAAGCTTGCTAATAGCGACAGGCAGTCCAAATTGTGTCAGCGTCACAGCGAGAAAAAAGGTAGGGGCAGCCATCATATAAAGCCCGACTCCTTCTTCGCCAATGAACCTTGCAATCACAATCCGATTGACAAAACCCAATATTCTCGTGATAAAACCTGCTAAAATTAAAATAATCGTGCCCTTTAAAAACGTTTGCTTCGTCAAATCAAAGATCACCTGCCTTCTCAAACGACATAGAATCATATACAATAAGATATGCGTGTATATCGTCCAAGCATGACAAGTCTCTCGATAAAAACTGAAAAGGGGGAGCATCCCATTGACACAACATCCGGCTGCAATTTACAAAGACCATTTAAAGCCTTTTCTGTTCAGTAAGCTTGAAGAATTCATCGTTTTGGGCTATAAAGATGTAGATTTAGAGGAATTATGGTCATACTTAGAGAATAAGAAGTGGAAGAAAAAACAAGAGTATCCGATTCATGAAATGGTTGCAGATATTTTATCTGTGAAAATTGGCGAATTTATGAACTATGCAACCGTTCAGTCGTTTAAAACGTCTGCTTTTTTGGACAGTGAAGATGGCAAGAATATGCTAGATGAACTGTTGAAATAAGCCATCTTAATGGATTCAGGTGTTTAAGGAGGAAATACATAATGAAAAAAGGGCGCATTCTTGCGTTTTTCTTAGTGGTTCTGTTAATCGGAACTGGCGTAGGCTTACTAACAAAGCCTGTTGCGAAAGATATGACGCTAGGGCTGGATTTGCAGGGTGGATTTGAAGTCCTGTATGATGTACATCCAGTGAAAAAAGAGGACAAGATTACAAATAGTGTCCTCGTCAGTACAGTGGAGGCTTTAAACCGAAGAGCCAATGTGTTAGGTGTAAGTGAACCGAACATCTCGATTGAAGGCAACAATCGTATCCGCGTGCAACTTGCGGGAGTAAAAGATCAAAACAGAGCTAGGGAGATTCTTTCCACTGAAGCACAGCTATCCTTCAGAGATACGAATGATAAAGAACTCCTAAACGGGGCTGACTTGGTCGAAAACAGTGCAAAACAAACATTCAGTCAAACGAATGAGCCAATTGTGACGGTTAAACTAAAGGATGCGAAAAAATTTGGTGACGTCACAAGAAAAGTAGCGGCGATGGCGCCGAATAACCAGCTTGTCATTTGGCTTGATTACCACAAAGGAGATTCCTTCAAAAAAGAAGTCTCAAAATCAAACCACAAGTATGTCTCTGCGCCGAATGTGAACCAAGAAATTAGCAGCAGTGACGTGCAAATTGAAGGGAAATTTACTGTCCAAGAGGCAAAGGACCTTGCAAGTATTTTAAATGCAGGGGCATTGCCAGTGAAATTAACAGAAAAATATTCAACATCTGTGAGTGCACAGTTTGGTGAACAAGCACTGAACGAAACGGTGTTCGCAGGAATTGTAGGAATCGCATTTATCTTCTTATTCATGCTGCTTTATTACCGATTACCTGGTCTTATTGCTGTCATCACACTTTCAGCTTATATTTACATTACGCTTCAAGTGTTTGACTGGATGGGTGCAGTCATGACTCTGCCTGGAATTGCGGCACTGATTCTAGGGGTAGGGATGGCTGTTGATGCCAACATTATTACTTATGAGCGGATCAAAGAAGAACTCAAGCTCGGCAAATCTGTCCGTTCTGCTTTTAGATCAGGGAACCGCCGATCATTTGCGACCATCTTTGATGCAAACTTAACAAGTATCATTGCCGGCGGCGTGCTGTTCTTCTTCGGGACAAGCTCTGTAAAAGGATTTGCAACGATGCTCATCCTCTCGATTTTAACAAGCTTTATCACAGCTGTCTTCCTATCAAGATTCCTTCTTGGTCTTCTTGTTGAAAGCCGCTATCTTGACCGGAGAAAAAGCTGGTTTGGTGTTCGTCAAAAAGACATTATGAACATTCACGAAACAACAGAAAATACCGAGCCGAAAACGCCATTTGATAAGTGGGATTTCGTCAGCAAACGTAAAGGATTTATGATTTTCTCAACTACTATCACCATTGCGGGAATCATCGTTCTTTCCATCTTCAAGCTGAATGCCGGAATTGACTTTACAAGTGGAACTAGAATTGATATCCAAAGTGATCACAAGCTGTCAACTGAACAAATCGAGCAAGACTTTAAAAAACTGGACCTTGAGACAGACAGTGTCGTGTTATCGGGTCAAAAAGAAAATCAGGCAGCAGCGAGATTTGTCGGTGTGCCGAACAAAGAAAAGATTGCTGAAGTGAAAGATTACTTCAAAGATAAATACGGAACGGAGCCGAACGTAAGTACAGTGTCTCCGACTGTTGGAAAAGAACTTGCCCGAAATGCATTATATGCTGTCATCATTGCTTCAATCGGGATCATTTTATATGTATCCATTCGTTTTGAATATAAAATGGCAATTGCAGCGATTATCTCACTACTATATGATGCGTTCTTTATCGTGGCCTTCTTTAGTATTACGCGTTTAGAGGTGGACGTCACCTTCATTGCGGCGATTCTCACAGTCATCGGATATTCGATCAACGACACGATCGTCACCTTTGACAGGGTTCGTGAACAAATGAAGAAACGCAAACCAAAAACCATTGAAGATCTTTCGTACATTGTGAACTTGAGTTTACAGCAAACCTTTACGCGATCTGTCAACACGGTATTAACCGTACTTGTCGTTGTGATCGCACTGCTTATCTTTGGATCAGCATCTATTACAAACTTCTCCATCGCCTTACTTGTCGGTCTGTTAACAGGGGTGTACTCATCTCTATATATCGCAGCGCAAATTTGGCTCATGTGGAAAGGCCGTGAGATGAAAAAACCGGCGAAGATTGATACTGAGCAAGATATTTAATGTAGCGAGACTGCCTAATTGGCAGTCTTTTTCTGTAGTTTCTCCGGATCAGCAGTCGATTCGAAAAAAACATTTCGGGTTTCATTGATCTTGAAATGGTCTTTTGCTATAATGACATACGTTTAGATCAGTATAGAAAGCAAGTGTCCGTTTGAGGCATTTGGCTTTATTCATTGGAGGGGCTGTTATGAAGGTTCGGGAAACTGAACTGCCAGGTATCGGTCACAAAGCCGAAATGATCACAAGAAATAATGAGAAGCTTGCCATCATTACACACGATGACGGCAGAAGAGAAATGTATCATTTTCAAGAGGACGACCATGAAGAATCTATTTCTGGTATTTTGCTAAACGATGAAGAAGCAAGACAAATTGCAGCTATTTTAGGCGGCATGGTATATAAGCCGAAAGCGCTTGAAACTGTAGAGGTAGCCATTGATGAACTGATGATTGAATGGTTTAAGATTGAAAAGAATGCACCAGCTGTTCAGCAGACAATCGGAGACCTCAATGTCCGCCAAAATGATCAAGTAACAGTCATCGCTATCGTGAGAAAATCACATGAGAAGATTTTAAATCCAGGACCTGATACGGTCATTGAAGAAGGGGATACCCTTGTTATTTCTGGAGAAAGACAAGAAATAAAGAACCTCATTAAAGAAAAACTCAGCAGCTAATCATGCCCATGCTGATAGATTTTCTTCCGCTCTTTTCTTTCTGTGTTTAAAAAGGACAAGGAAAAGGGAAGAATAAAAGAAAAAGCTTGGGGGATATGTAGATGAACAAACAACAATGGACCATCATATTCGCATTTATTTTCGTATTAATTGTTTCAGTATTTGCCGTGATCAATGTGCGGCCAGTGCAAGTTGACTACTTATTTGGAACGGCTGAATGGCCGCTGATTCTTGTCATTATTGGTTCTGTGCTCATGGGCGGACTCATTGTGGCTTTTGCAGGGATTTTCCAAATTGTGAAACTAAAACGTGAACTAAGGGCTTTAAAAGCTGAGCGTGCAGCCGCACCTGCACCTGCTGCTTCGAATAAAAAGATCGACAAAGACGTTCAAAAGAAACCGAATGTGACGCCTTTAAAAGAACAGCCAGCATCATTTGACCGGAAGGAAAAATAATCTTCCAGCACAATTTCATAAAATAAAAATTGAAACCCCTCAGGCCACTCTAGTATAATAGTGTGGTTGAGGGGTGAATTTATGTTATTATCCAAAATGCGCTGGGAATATGAACATCCAAGCGAAGAAAAAGTGAAATCACTCTCTGAAAATCTGAATATTTCAGCGCTGACTGCATCGCTTCTTGTAAAAAGAGGACTCGAAGAAGTAGAAGAAGCGAGGTCTTTTTTATTTGATCAAAAAGCCGAATTTCATGATCCATTTCTATTAAAAGGAATGAAAGAAGCAGTAGAGCGCATCAACAAAGCGATCGAAGAGCAGGAATCGATTGTGATCTTCGGAGACTATGATGCGGATGGTGTGACAAGTACGTCTGTGCTTTTACATACATTAAAAGAGCGGTCTGCGAAAGTAGACTTTTATATTCCAGATCGATTTAAAGAAGGCTACGGGCCTAATGAACAGGCTTTCCGATATATCAAAGAGCAAGGCGCATCGCTTGTCATCACGGTCGATACAGGCATTGCAGCTGTAAATGAAGCACGTATTGCAAAAGAAATAGGGTTAGACCTGATCATTACAGATCACCATGAACCAAGTGAGGAGCTGCCTGAGGCACTTGCGATTGTCCATCCTAAGCAGCCGGGCTGTGAGTATCCCTTTAAAGAACTTGCCGGTGTAGGCGTAGCGTTTAAAGTGGCGCATGCACTCCTTGGAAAGCTGCCAGCTCAGCTGTTAGATCTTGCGGCAATTGGGACAATAGCGGATCTTGTGCCGCTTCATGATGAGAATAGATGGCTCGCCAAAAAAGGGCTTGTGCAGCTTAGGCAGTCGAATAGACCGGGGCTGAAAGCGTTATTGAAAGAAGCGGGAGCTACTCTTGAAGAAGCAAATGAAGAAACGGTCGGCTTTCAAATTGCGCCAAGGCTGAATGCTGTAGGGCGAATTGAGCAGGCAGATCCAGCTGTTCATCTTCTCATGACAGAGGATAAGGATGAAGCAGAAGAGCTCGCTCGTTTTGTACAAGAACTCAATAAAGAACGTCAAAAAATTGTGAGTACGATCACAGAAGAAGCCATTCAAATGGTGGAAGAGACAGGTGATGACCAGTCTGCGATCGTTGTAGCGAAAGCTGGCTGGAATCCGGGTGTTGTCGGAATTGTTGCCTCTAAATTGACGGATAGATTTTCACGTCCGGCGATTGTGCTTGGAATAGATGAAGAGACGCAAATGGCAAAAGGATCAGCGCGGAGTATTCCTGGCTTCGATCTATTTTTCCATTTAAGCAAATGCCGTGACATTCTGCCGCATTTCGGCGGGCACCCGATGGCTGCGGGTATGACACTTCGAGCGGATGATGTTCCTTTACTAAGGGAAAGATTAAATCAATATGCGAATGAAACGTTGACAGAAGAAGATTTTATTCCGATTCAGCGGGTCGATGCCGTATGCAAGGTAGACGAATTGACGGTTGAAGCGATTGAAGAAGTGGGGATGCTGTCACCATTTGGCATGCAGAATCCAAAGCCGTTCATCATGATTGAAGATGCGAGGCTTGAAGAGATCCGAACGATTGGGGCAAATCAGAATCATATTAAAATGTCTCTGAAAGACGAAGACAAGCTGCTTGACTGTGTCGGTTTTCATCAAGGTCAATTAAAAGAAGAAATTGTCACAGGTAGCCGCATTTCCGTAATTGGTGAAATGTCCATCAATGAATGGAATAACCGGAAGAAACCTCAGCTTATGCTAAAAGATGCCCGAGTAGATGAATGGCAGCTGTTTGATTTGCGCGGCAAAAAGGATTGGGAAAAGACAATCTCCACGCTTGATCCAGAAAAATATGTGGTGGTCTGTTTTGACGAAGAAACAAAACAGGAAGTCAATATCCCAATTTATCATGTCCATGCAGAAAATGTTCCAACGTTCGATGTAGAGGGCAAGTATATCGTCTTTGCGGATGTTCCTGCAGATGAGCATTTGCTAAGGCAACTTTTAGAAAACCAAAAGCCAGCTAGAGTTTATACGGTTTTTCAAAGAAAAGAAGATCATTTTATGTCTTCTTTCCCTAGCCGTGATCAATTCAAATGGTTTTATGGATTCTTGTTAAAACGAGGAAGTTTCCCCCTCAAAGAACAAGGAATGGAGCTTGCCAAACATAGAGGCTGGACAAAAGATACAATCATTTTTATGACAAAGGTGTTTTTTGAACTCGGTTTTGTTAAAATAGAGAATGGTGTGCTGTCAATAGTACGTGATGCCCCTAAAAAAGATTTAACGGCATCAGCATCCTATACAGCAAAACAACGATTGATGGAACTCGATCAAACACTAACATATTCCTCAGCCAAAGAGCTGAAGGAATGGCTGAATAGCATGATGAGCGAAGTCTCACCTGTGCTTTGACGTACGAGGAGGAAAAGGAAAAGATGGATTTAAAACAATATGTGACAGTTGTACCTGACTACCCAAAGGAAGGTGTACAATTTAAAGATATTACAACGTTAATGGATAAAGGCGAAGTGTACCGTTATGCAACGGATCAAATCGTTGAATACGCGAAGGAAAGAGACATTGATCTCATTGTTGGACCTGAAGCGCGTGGATTCATTATTGGCTGCCCTGTAGCATACGCACTAGGTGTAGGTTTTGCACCAGTTCGTAAAGAAGGAAAGCTTCCTCGTGAAGTCGTTAAAGTCGATTACGGCTTAGAATATGGTAAAGATGTATTAACGATTCATAAAGATGCGATTCGTCCTGGTCAGCGTGTATTGATTACAGATGACTTACTTGCGACTGGTGGAACAATTGAAGCATCCATCAAGCTTGTAGAGGAATTAGGCGGCGTTGTGGCAGGAATTGCATTCTTGATTGAGTTGACGTATCTGGATGGCAGAAAGAAGCTTGACGGTTACGACATCTTGACGTTAATGCAATACTAATGGAGTTTTACGCAAAAAGCACTCGGTAAGAAGGGTGCTTTTTTCCTATCAAAAATCTTTTAGCGGACTTCTTCTCTTTACATCTATCGAATTTTTCTTGATAATAAACTACAATACAGTTTTCATTTAAAAAGGTGATTCCATGGCGAACGAACAAGTTTTAACGGCGCAGCAGGTCATTGACAAGGCAAGAGAATACCTGTCCGCTGAACATATTCAATTTATAGAGCGAGCATATGAATATGCTGAAAATGCACACAAGGAGCAATACCGGAAATCTGGTGAGCCTTATATTATCCATCCAATTCAAGTGGCGGGGATTCTTGTTGACCTTGAAATGGACCCATCGACCATTGCAGGCGGTTTCCTGCACGATGTTGTCGAGGATACGGATGTGACATTACAGGATTTAAAAGAGCATTTTAACGAAGAAGTTGCGATGCTTGTTGATGGTGTGACAAAGCTCGGGAAGATTAAATATAAATCACAAGAAGAACAGCAGGCCGAAAACCATCGAAAAATGTTTGTGGCAATGGCGCAGGATATACGCGTCATCTTAATTAAACTGGCAGACCGTCTGCACAATATGAGAACGCTCAAACACCTTCCTCAGGAGAAGCAGCGAAGAATTTCAAATGAAACACTTGAAATCTTTGCACCGCTTGCGCACAGATTAGGGATTTCAAAGATTAAGTGGGAGCTTGAAGATACAGCGCTCCGTTACTTAAATCCGCAGCAATATTACCGGATCGTGAATCTCATGAAGCGCAAACGAGCGGAACGTGAGGAATACTTGGACGAGGTTGTTAATGAAGTGAAAGACCGTGTGTCAGAGGTGAACATCAAGGCTGAATTTTCCGGCAGACCAAAGCATATTTATAGTATTTATCGCAAAATGGTCCTGCAAAATAAGCAGTTTAATGAAATTTATGATCTGCTGGCCGTTCGTATTTTGGTTGACAGCATTAAAGACTGCTATGCCGTGCTCGGGATTATCCATACATGCTGGAAGCCGATGCCAGGCAGGTTTAAGGATTATATTGCGATGCCAAAGCCGAACATGTACCAATCCCTTCATACAACAGTGATTGGGCCAAAAGGTGACCCGCTTGAAGTTCAGATCCGTACAGTGGAAATGCATGAAATTGCAGAGTACGGAATTGCAGCGCACTGGGCATACAAAGAAGGAAAAGAGTCAGCAGAATCAACGGAGGAAGCTGTCTTCCAGAAGAAGCTCTCTTGGTTTAGAGAAATCCTTGAATTCCAAAATGAATCGACAGATGCAGAAGAATTTATGGAATCGTTAAAGATCGATCTCTTCTCTGATATGGTGTTTGTGTTTACACCAAAAGGAGACGTCATTGAACTGCCGTCGGGTTCAGTTCCGATTGACTTCTCTTACCGGATTCACTCGGAAATTGGGAATAAAACGATCGGTGCTAAGGTCAACGGAAAGATGGTCACGCTCGATCATAAATTGAAAACAGGTGACATTATTGAAATTCTGACATCTAAGCACAGCTATGGACCAAGTCAGGATTGGGTCAAACTTGCCCAAACCTCCCAAGCGAAGCACAAGATCAGACAGTTTTTCAAAAAACAGCGCCGTGAAGAAAATGTCGAAAAAGGCCGAGAACTCGTGGAGAAAGAAATCAAAAACCTTGAGTTTGATGTCAAAGACATTCTGACAGATGAAAACCTGCAAAAAGTGGCTGACAAATTTAATTTTTCAAACGAAGAGGACATGTATGCAGCGGTTGGTTATAACGGAATTACTGCACTTCAAGTCGCCAATCGTTTAACAGAAAAAGAAAGAAAACAAAGAGATCAAGAAGAACAAGAGAAAACTGTTCAAGAAGTGACAGTAGAGTCAAAGACGTATCATGGGAAAAAACGAGAAGCAGGCGTAAGAGTCAAAGGGATAGATAACCTGCTTGTCCGCTTATCTAAGTGCTGTAATCCTGTTCCAGGTGATAGCATTGTTGGTTTTATTACGAAAGGCAGGGGCGTATCTGTTCACCGTGATGACTGTCCGAACGTGAAGACAGGAGAAGCGCAGGAACGGTTAATCCCGGTAGAGTGGGAGCATGAACAGCCTGCTCGAAACCGTAAAGAATACAATGTGGAAATTGAAATATTAGGATATGATAGACGCGGCTTACTCAATGAGGTGCTTCAAGCAGTCAATGAAACCAAAACGAACATCTCTTCAGTTTCTGGGAAGTCTGACCGTAACAAAGTGGCGACGATCCATATGGCGATCTTTATCCAAAACATTAACCATTTGCACAAAGTAGTAGAGCGCATTAAACAAATCAAAGACATTTACTCTGTTCGCCGATTCATGAATTAGAAAGGAAGTATATCGTCTATGAGGCTTGTAGTGCAGCGTGTGACAAGTGCATCTGTGAAGGTAGAAGAAGAGATCACAGGTGCCATCAATGAAGGGTATATGGTGCTCGTTGGTGTCACACATGAAGATACAGAAGAAGATGTGCTTTATTTAGCAGAAAAGCTTGCACATTTACGTATTTTTGAAGATGAAAACGGGAAAATGAATCATTCGTTATTGGATGTAAAAGGAAGCGTCCTGTCTGTGTCTCAATTTACCCTTTATGGTGATACGAGAAAGGGCAGACGACCGAATTTTATGAAAGCAGCCAAGCCAGATGCCGCGAACTCCCTTTACGAATGTTTCAATAAAGCCCTTAGAGAAAAAGGCATTCATGTAGAAACTGGCCGCTTTGGCGCGATGATGGATGTGTCATTGACCAATTCAGGGCCCGTCACCATCTGGATGGATAGCAAAGAATAGATTCGCTTTAGACTGTAGATAAACTCATGCAGGAGTTTGTTTAGAGTCTTTTTCTTTTGCGATCAAACAAAAAAGAGGCGCAGAGGCCTCTTTCTTTTTAACGGAAATATTGTTTTAATCCTTCCGTCATTCCTTCTGTGACTCGTTCTTGGTAAGAAGCGCTATAAATGATCGCTTCCTCCTGAGGATTGCTTAAATAGCCGAGTTCATATAAAAGAGAAGGGCGTTTGTTCTCTCTTAAAACAAAATAATCTCCGAATTTGACACCCTTATCAGGGATTTGAGAGCGTTTAGCGACTTCTGTATGGACGTTTGTCGCTAATTGCTGGTCTTTTGCTGCTTGATAATAATACGCTGTACTTCCTCTGATACTTGGGTCCATAAAACTATCATAATGAAGACTAATAAATGCATCTGCATTTCTGTAATGAGATGTCGCGACCCTCGATTGAAGGCTGATAAAAGTATCATCACTTCTTGTTAAATAGACATTTGCACCAGAAGCCCTTAATTTGCCTGCAAGTAAATTGGCGGTTTTGATGGTAATGTTCTTTTCAAATGCACCATCTGCGCCAATCGTGCCGCTGTCTTTTCCGCCATGACCAGGATCAAGAACAATCGTTTTTCCTTTTAAAGACCCAGTTCCAGACGATGAATCCTGCTGTGGTCTTGGTGCTTCGCTGCTATTTTTATTCGTTTGAACGACCCAGCTTGCCACATAACCAGTTCCGCCGTTTGATAGTGTCACCTCGTACCAGTCACCTTGCGTGCGAACAATTTGATAGGCAGCGCCTTTTGTGGCTCTTTCTGCAATCCCAGCAGAGGTAGAAGCGCTTTTTCGGATGTTGGTGCCATCGTAGACAATGTACGCTTTCTTTTGGGAAGACGAAGAAGATGAATTCTGTTCACCCGCCGAACTCGCTCCATTGCTTGTGACGATGTAATAGCTTGCAGCCCATCCTTTTACGCCTTTGCCCTCAATTTCATACCAGCCGTTCTGCTCGCGCAAAATGGTGATCTGTGTGTTGCGGGCAAGTGAAGCGACGACTTGTGCATTCGGTGCCGCCGATTGCCTTACATTCAAGCTCGATACGCCAACTGTGCCTGTCTGTTTAGAGCGAGAGGACTCGCCAGAGCTTGATTGAGAAGCTTTTTGGCCGCCTGACACATAATCAGAGTGAACCCAGCCTTCTGCTTGTTTATACGAAATTTTTGTCCATTCGCCGTTTGTTTTCAGCTTTTTAGCGGAAGCGCCTTGCGGGAAAGTTCCGATGACTTGATAGGAAGTCCCAGGGCCTGTCCGTATGCGAAGATCCGAGGCTGTCGATGTAATGGAACTGCTGCCTGATGCGCTCTGATTTTGCGCCTTTGGCTTAGCAGACTTTTGGCTGCCAGATGATGTGGTAATCAGCCAAGAGACGACCCAGCCTTTTTGACCGTTTGACAATTGGATCTGCACCCATTCTCCTTGTTTAGTGAGAATGGGATAGCTTTCTCCGCGCTTCACAACAGCTGCGATTCCATAGCTTAAACCAGGGCCCGTTCTCACATTGATTTCATCTGTTGCAACCACAGCTTGATCTGTTTGTGCTGTAGCATGTGTCATAGGCAAAGTACTTGCGATGAGAACAAAACAGGTAAGAAGCATCAACATTTGATTGTATTTTTTTAGATTCAAAACGGTGTTTTCCCCTCCCTTGTAAAACCGATGAATGTAAATTCGTTATGTAATGGACTAATTCCTTGCAGTTTCCCTAATAAAAATGAATCAATCTGTTTATACTAAATAAAAACGTGATAAAAGGATGTACAAACATGAGATTAAGCAGAAAATTAGGACGAGTGCAATATAATGGACATCGTGATATCGATCGCTGGCAGCACGACGAAATGGATCAACCAGGCTTCCTTGAAGAAACCGCATCTGAATACGGATGTACGTCAAAAGAAGAGCTGGAAAAGAAAAAGAGGCACGGCAAGGGTTGACAGAGTGGCAGCACCGACCTTATTATAATATAAATCAACACACTTGAAAATTTAAAATGTGGAACTGATGATAGAGAATAGTAGGGTAAATTGCGTGAGCAGAGAGGAATCGCCTTAGGCTGAAAGCGAATCCGCATGGCATTTATCACGAAAGAACACTCTGTAGGTTTCCTGCTGAACGCTCTAAAAATGAGTCAATAGGCGGAGAACGTGAATCTGCGTTAAGGATTTGAGCGGGAACATGACTGGATCATGTTCCAACTAGGGTGGCACCACGGGTATAACTCTCGTCCCTACTATACACATAGTAGAGGCGGGGGTTTTTTATATGTCCACATAAAAAATGAATGATGGTCGTAGGAGGACGAAAAATGAGTTTTAATATTCCAAGAGGCACACAGGATATTTTACCTGGAGAGTCAGAACGCTGGCAGTATGTTGAACAAATTGCAAGAGATATATGTGCAGCCTTTCAATACAAAGAAATCCGTACACCGATTTTTGAGCATACAGAGCTGTTTGCACGGGGAGTAGGCGAATCAACCGATATCGTTCAAAAAGAGATGTATACATTTGAAGATAAAAAGGGACGCAGCATCACACTTCGTCCAGAGGGAACGGCTTCAACTGTACGTTCTTATGTTGAAAATAAATTATTTGCACAGCCGGCGCAGCCAACAAAGCTGTATTACATTGGGCCGATGTTCCGCTATGAACGTCCGCAAACAGGGAGATATCGTCAATTTTATCAATTTGGGATTGAAGCGATCGGTTCAAAGGATCCTGCCATTGATGCAGAAGTCATTTCACTTGCGATGAGTGTTTATGAGAAAGCAGGCCTTTCTAACTTAAAGCTCGTCATTAACAGCCTTGGTGACAAAGAGAGCCGTGCAGACTACCGCAAAGCACTTGTCGAGCACTTTGAGCCAAGAATTGATGAATTCTGTCATGACTGTCAAACCCGTTTACATCAAAATCCGCTGCGAATTCTTGATTGTAAAAAAGATCGTGACCACGAATTGATGGCAACGGCTCCATCCATTCAAGATTACTTAAATGAAGAATCACGGACTTATTTTGAAAAGGTCAAACAATACTTAGCAGATATAGGCATTGAATATGTCGTCGATCCGAACTTAGTCCGCGGTCTTGATTACTACAATCACACGGCATTTGAGATCATGAGTAATGCAGAAGGCTTTGGCGCGATTACCACATTAGCCGGCGGAGGCCGTTATGATGGACTTGTTGAAGGAATTGGCGGTCCTGAATCACCAGGAATCGGTTTTGCTATGAGTATTGAGCGTTTCCTAGCAGCAATCGATGCTGAAGGGATTGATCTTCCTCTGCAAGATGGCATTGATCTATACATTGCGGCACTCGGTGATGAAGCGAAGGATTACTCTGTTTCATTATTAAATCGTCTGAGAAAAGAAGGCATTTCAAGTGAAATGGACTATACAGGGAAGAAATTAAAAGGACAATTTAAAGCGGCTGATCGATTAAAAGCCAAGTTTATTGCAGTCCTTGGTGAAGATGAGCTGGCGCAGCGCATTGTGAATGTAAAAGATACGACAACGGGTGAACAAATTGAAGTGAAGCTTGATGAGCTGATTCAAATGATGAAGGCCCACAAGAAGGCGTAAAGAAGGAGTGGAATGTTTGTGTTTGGTAGAACTTTTTATTGTGGAGAAGTAACAGAAGACCAAATCGGTCAAACCGTTGTATTAAAAGGATGGGTTCAAAAAAGACGTGACCTTGGCGGATTAATCTTTATTGATTTGCGCGACCGTACAGGGATTGTACAAGCTGTCTTCAATCCAGACCTATCAAAAGAGGCGCTTGAGACAGCAGAATCGATTCGTAATGAATATGTGCTTGATATTAAAGGAACAGTTGTCGCAAGAGAAGAAGCAACAATCAATCCAAATTTAAAAACAGGGAAAATTGAAATACAAGTCGAAACGGTCAGCGTGTTAAATGAAGCGAAGACCCCTCCTTTTGTGATTTCAGATCAAGCGGACGAGGTATCAGAAGATGTGCGCTTAAAATACCGTTACTTAGATCTTCGCCGTCCTGCTATGTTTGAAACGATGAAAATGCGACATGAAGTCACAAAAGCATTCCGCCATTTCTTAGATGACAACGGCTTTCTAGATATTGAAACACCGATTTTAACAAAAAGTACGCCAGAGGGTGCACGTGACTATCTTGTTCCAAGCCGTGTACACGAGGGAGAATTCTATGCCTTGCCTCAGTCTCCGCAATTATTTAAACAATTGCTGATGGTCTCAGGGATGGATCGTTACTATCAAATTGCTCGCTGCTTTAGAGATGAAGACTTGCGTGCTGACCGTCAGCCGGAATTCACACAAGTCGATATTGAAATGTCCTTTATGAGTCAAGAGGACATAATGACGCTTGCTGAAGAGATGATGGCAAAGGTGATGAAAGATGTCAAAGGCGTAGATCTGACATTGCCATTACCTCGTATGACATACGATGAAGCGATGAATTCTTATGGATCTGATAAGCCAGATACACGTTTTGAGATGAAACTTGTCAATATTTCAGACACGGTAAAAGACTCCGATTTCAAAGTCTTTAGCGGAGCTGTGAAAAATGGTGGAGCTGTGAAGGCTATCAATGTCAAAGGGGCTGCAGCCAACTACTCAAGAAAAGACATTGATGCCCTTGGTGCATTTGCAGCGAACTACGGTGCAAAAGGTCTAGCTTGGCTAAAAGCGGAAGGGGCAGAATTAAAAGGGCCGATTGCTAAATTCTTTGATGAAGCAAAGCAGGCAGAATTAAAAGAGCAGCTGCAAGTTGAAGAAGGTGACCTGTTACTCTTCGTTGCAGATAAGACGTCTGTTGTCCATGATGCGCTTGGTGCCCTTCGCCTTAAACTCGGCAAAGAGCTTGAACTCATCGATGAGTCTGTATTCAACTTCTTATGGGTTGTGGATTGGCCGCTGCTTGAAAAAGATGAAGAAGAAGGCCGCTTCTATGCTGCCCATCATCCTTTCACAATGCCAGTACGCGACGATCTTGAATTAATTGAGACAAGTCCTGAAGACATGAAGGCACAGGCTTACGATCTTGTGCTGAATGGCTATGAGCTTGGCGGAGGTTCGATTCGTATTTTCGAAAAGGACATTCAAGAAAAAATGTTTAGCTTACTTGGTTTTACAAAAGAAGAGGCCTATGAACAATTCGGCTTCCTTCTGGATGCTTTTGAGCATGGTGTTCCTCCGCACGGCGGAATCGCACTTGGTCTTGACCGCTTAGTCATGCTACTTGCCGGCCGCTCTAACCTAAGAGATACCATTGCGTTCCCGAAAACGGCAAGTGCGAGCTGCGTGCTAACAGATGCTCCTGGCACTGTAAGCGAAGCGCAGCTTGATGAGCTAAGTTTAGCCATTAAAACAAAAGTAAAACAGTAAAATAGGCGCATGTTTATAGGCATGTAAACGCTTGAAAAAGCGGCATGCCTATGATATGCTTTCTTCAATCAATAAATAAAGTCCTGATACGTACGGTGGTTACCTAGTTTTGACCGAACATTTTTTTATACGGGAGCTTGCCTTTCCTTTCTGCATAAATGCCTCTTTAGAGGACTTATAAAGTCAGGAAGAAAGCACCCACCTGCATGGTGCGGGGTTCAAAACGAAGGAAAAGCTGGCGGCGTTGTCGGGACTTTTTTGTGTTTTTTTCTTTTTCAGAAGGATGACGAAGAAGTTTGAATATGATATGATTCTTTCGATTCATTTTAAATAAAGGTGGAGTGAGGCACTTGTTACATCAGTTTTCAAGAAACGAGCTTGCTATAGGCAAGGAAGGCTTAGATATATTAAAAAACAGTACAGTTGCAGTGCTTGGTGTGGGCGGCGTTGGCTCATTTGCAGTTGAGGCACTCGCTCGTTCAGGCGTTGGCCGTATTGTTCTTGTTGATAAAGATGATATTGATATTACAAATGTGAACCGTCAGCTTCCAGCATTGCTTTCAACAGTTGGTCAGCCAAAGGTTGACTTAATGCAGGCGAGAATCGCTGATATTAATCCAGAATGTGAAGTAGTTGCACTAAAGATGTTTTATACAGAGGAAACATATGAGCAATTTTTTGAGTATCCGCTTGATTATGTCATCGATGCGTCAGATACGATTCACTATAAAATTCATTTAATGAAAGAGTGCCTGAAACGCAATGTGAACATTATTTCGAGTATGGGTGCTGCAAACAAAACAGATCCGACCCGCTTCAAAATTGATGACATTTCAAAAACACATACCGATCCAATTGCAAAAGTCGTGAGAACGCGTCTGCGCAAAGAAGGAATTCGTAAAGGAATTGAAGTCATTTTCTCTGATGAAAGTCCGATTGTGATTCGTGAAGATGTCAGAAAAGAAGTTGGAAATGATGAAGCGAAGATTCGCAAGGCACAAATGCCGCCATCATCCAATGCGTTCGTCCCGTCTGTTGCAGGGCTGATCATGGGTGGTCATGTCATTATGAAGCTTTTAAAAGATATTCCGATTACACGTGTGAAGGATAAATAAACAGCCCGCCTGCTAACATGCAGGGGGCTTTTTTTATTTTTGGCGTTTTAAATTTTCATATACCTGTTTCAGTGCGCCTTCAAATTTGCCTGTTTGCTTCGGTTCATAGTATTGCTTGTTTTTCAGCGGATCAGGTAAGTATTGCTGCTTCACCCAGCCGTTTTCATAATCGTGTGGGTATAAGTAATCGACACCTCTGCCGAGTGCTGTAGCTCCTTTGTAGTGAGCATCCTTTAAATGAACAGGGATTTCACCAATTTTCCCTGATCGAATGTCACCCAGTGCCGCATCAACCGCCTTATATGCTGAGTTGGACTTAGGAGAAAGACACAGTTCAATGACTGCGTTAGCCAGCGGAATTCGTGCTTCCGGGAAGCCGACTCTTTCTGCTGTTTGAACAGCGCTTAACACACGAGGACCTGCCTGCGGACTAGCTAAACCAATATCTTCGTAAGCCATCACGAGTAATCTCCTTGAAATGCTTTCAAGGTCTCCTGCTTCAATCAGTCTGGCAAGGTAATGCAGCGCCGCATCTGCGTCAGATCCTCTAATGGATTTTTGAAAAGCCGAGAGGACATCATAATGAGCATCACCATTCTTATCATGTGAGAAGCTCTTTTTTTGTAAACATTCTTCTGCTGCGGCAAGAGTGATCATAATATGCCCAGCCTCATCTGCTTTTGTCGATAAGACAGCTAGTTCTAGCGCATTTAAAGCAGAGCGTACGTCTCCGCCGCATCCATTGGCAAAATGATTCATCGCTTCATCGTTCACTGTCACCTCATAACCGCCAAGCCCGCGATGTTCATCCTGTAACGCTCTTGTTAACGCAGCCTTGATTTGCTCTGTTTCAAGCGGTTTCAGCTCAAATATTTGTGTCCGGCTTCGGATGGCAGGGTTGATCGCATGATAGGGGTTAGCCGTCGTTGCGCCAATTAAAATGATCATGCCATTTTCTAAATAAGGAAGAAGGAAATCCTGCTTTCCTTTATCAAGCCTGTGAACCTCGTCTAAAATAAGGATGACTTGGCCGCTCATTTTCGCTTCAGCGGCGACAGCTTCCATATCCTTTTTGTTATGAATGACTGCATTCAATGTCCGAAACGCAATGCTTGTACTGCCAGCGATCGCGGTCGCAATCGATGTTTTGCCGATGCCCGGCGGTCCGTATAAAATCATCGAGGATAAATGTTTTGCCTCGACCATTCGTCTAATAATTTGACCTTCTCCAACGAGATGTTCCTGCCCAATGATGTCTTCAATATGACTTGGGCGCATCCGGTACGCTAAAGGTTTCATGATTATCTCTCCTAAAGCAATGTCTTGTTTGTATAGAGTACCGAAATTTCTTCAAATAGAAAAGGGATGCGTCCTCCTAAAGCGCAGAACCGGCAAATGAAAGTTGGCTGAAAGTATGATATAATTGCTTTTGGTCTATATATCAGCGTATATGAAATCAGAAAAATAATTGATGACATAGAATAGAAAACGCAGAGGTGTTTAACTTGAAAATTTCAACTAAAGGCAGATATGGTCTGACGATCATGATCGAATTAGCCAAAAAACATGGCGAAGGCCCCACATCATTAAAATCAATCGCTCAAAACAATAATTTGTCTGAGCATTATTTAGAGCAGCTTGTCTCACCACTTCGTAATGCCCGTCTTGTGAAAAGTATTCGCGGTGCATATGGCGGCTATGTTCTTGCACATGAACCAAACGAGATCACAGCCGGTGATATTATTCGAGTATTAGAAGGACCGATTAGTCCTGTCGAAGTCATCGAAAACGAAGAACCAGCAAAGCGTGAACTTTGGATTAGGATTCGTGATGCAGTAAAAGACGTACTAGACAATACAACTCTTGAAGACTTGGCAAGCTATACAGATGACGGGAATCAAGACGCGTATATGTTCTATATTTAGATCAGAGGTGTACCGGAAATGGAACGAATCTATTTAGATCATGCGGCCACAACGCCGATGGATCAGCGTATTGTGGACAAGATGATGCCTTACTTTACAGAGATATTTGGCAATCCCTCTAGTATTCATTCATATGGGCGCGAGGCAAGAAAGTGGCTCGATGAAGCAAGAGAAGTGATTGCAGGAGAATTACACTGTAAACCGCAGGAGATCATCCTCACAAGCGGAGGGACAGAGGCGGACAACCTGGCGATTACAGGTGTGGCCATGGCAAGACAGCATGAAGGAAAACATATCATCACAGCAAAAACAGAGCATCATGCGGTGCTGCACACATGTGAACGCCTAGAGAAGCTAGGATTTGACGTGACATATTTAGATGTGGATGAAACTGGATTGATTCATCTTGAACAACTAAAACAAGCACTGAGAGATGATACGATTCTTGTGACCATCATGTACGGCAACAATGAAACAGGTGTGATTCAGCCAATCAAAGACATTGGCGAGCTTTTACACAATCACACTGCTCATTTTCATACAGACGCCGTGCAGGCGTTTGGAACAATGCCAATCGATGTAGCAGACCTTCATATTGATCTTTTATCTGCTTCTGGCCATAAGCTAAATGGTCCAATGGGAACAGGCTTTTTATATGTAAACGAAGGCGTGAAACTTTCTCCGCAAATATTCGGAGGAGAACAAGAAAGAAAACGCCGTGCTGGCACTGAAAATGTGGCAGGGATCGTGGGACTTGCAGAGGCTGTTCAAATAACGAAGCAAAATAGAAGAGAAAAAGCCATGCATTATGGTAAGCTCAAAGAAATCATGCTGCAAGTATTCGAAGAGGAATCACTTACTTTCTCTATCAATGGGCACCCGAAAGAGACATTGCCTCATATATTAAATGTTCATTTCCCGGGCGTTTCCATCGAATCGTTACTTGTGAATTTAGATATGGAAGGAATTGCTGTTTCAAGTGGATCTGCATGTACGGCTGGATCCGTCCTTCCTTCGCACGTGTTAAGCGCCATGTATGGCGAAGAAGCAGACAAGCTGACGTCCTCAGTCAGAATAAGCTTCGGTCTTGGGAATGAAGAGGATCATGTGAAACAGGCGGCACGCAAGATAGCAGCTGTTGTCAAACGCTTAGCCAAATAAACGTTCCTCTTTTGTTCGTGTGTGAAAAATGAAACAGCCAGGCACCTGAAGAACGAAACGCACATGCTGTTTCATTGAAAATGGAGTTGATGAAGATGACAAAAAGACCAGAAGACACAAGAGTTGTGGTCGGTATGTCCGGAGGAGTCGATTCATCAGTTGCTGCTCTTATGTTAAAGGAGCAAGGCTATGATGTAATCGGCATATTTATGAAAAACTGGGATGACACAGATGAAAATGGTGTATGTACAGCAACGGAGGACTATGAGGATGTCATCCGCGTGTGTAACCAAATTGGAATCCCTTATTATGCGGTGAATTTCGAGAAGCAATATTGGGACAAAGTGTTTCAATATTTCCTTGATGAATATAAAGCGGGCAGAACGCCAAACCCAGATGTCATGTGTAACAAAGAAATTAAGTTCAAAGCGTTCCTCGAGCATGCATTGTCACTCGGTGCAGATTATTTAGCAACAGGCCACTATGCGCGCGTCGACAGAACTGGTGATGAAGTCAAAATGCTAAGGGGTCTTGATGCCAACAAAGACCAAACGTATTTCTTAAATCAGCTGACTCAGGAACAGATTGATAAAGTCATGTTCCCAATCGGAGATTTAGAGAAGAAAAGGGTTCGTGAATTGGCAAAAGAAGCAGAGCTCGCAACAGCAACGAAAAAAGATTCAACTGGTATTTGCTTTATTGGGGAAAAAAACTTTAAAACATTCCTCAGTCAATATTTGCCTGCGCAGCCTGGCGTGATGCAGACAATGGACGGAGAAGTCAAAGGTGAACATGATGGACTGATGTATTACACGATCGGTCAACGCCAAGGTCTTGGCATTGGCGGCAGCGGTGATCCTTGGTTTGTCGTTGGAAAAGACTTGAAACAAAATATCTTGTTTGTTGAACAAGGTTTCCACAATCCACTTTTATATTCTGAAAGCATTTCAGCCGTCAATATCAGCTGGACTCGTCCTCATATTGTCGGCGAAAATGGTGAATTAACATGCACAGCCAAATTCAGATACCGTCAAGAAGATCACCATGTGAAGGTCAAAATGACAGGTGAGCAAGAAGCGATGGTCATCTTTGATGAACCCGTTCGTGCTGTGACTCCAGGACAAGCAGTTGTCTTTTATGATGGCGACGAATGCCTTGGCGGCGGAACAATTGACGATGTTTTTAAGGACGGTCAAAAGCTGTCGTATGTGTAACATGTTTTCAAAACCTCAACGTCGCTGTTGAGGTTTTTTAATGAAAGGATGAGAGAGCGAATGAATCATAACGAAATTGGCATAGAAGCCTTAAATCAAGGCAACATCGAAAAAGCAGCTGAAGCTTTTACGAAAGCCATTGAAGAAAGCCCAAAAGACCCGGTTCCATATATTAACTTTGCGAACTTGCTTTCAAGCATCAATGAATTTGAACGTGCGTTAAACTTCTTTCAAAAAGCCATTGAACTTGATCACGCCGCAGCTGCAGCCTATTACGGGGCAGGAAATGTATACACATTAAAAGAAGACTTTATGAAAGCAAAAGACTATTTTGAACAAGCACTACAAGCTGGCATGGAAAATAGTGATTTATTTTATATGCTGGGGCAGACGCTCATCAAATTAGAGCAGCCGAAGCTTGCGATGCCCTATCTTCAGCGTGCCATCGAACTGAATGAAGAAGATAATGAAGCAAGATTCCAATTTGGCATGTGCTTAGCCAATGAACAATTGCTGGAAGAAGCGGTGACAACCTTTACCGAGGTGGTCGCGCGTGATCCGCAGCATGCAGATGCCTTTTATAATTTAGGGGTTGCGTATGCATACTTAGAGAAAAAAGACGAAGCACTTGAGATGCTAGGAAAAGCCATTGACGTGCAGCCTGACCATATGCTGGCACTACATGCGCAAAAGCTGATTCAAGAGGCAGAATAGACGGAAGGAGGGAAGACCTGTGCAGGAACATCCAGATCAAATGAAGCTTGAGGACGAACCGTTTTTAAAGGGGACAGTTCAAGCCGTTATTTTCCATAATGAAAGTAATTTATACTCGGTGTTAAAGGTGAAAGTCATTGAAACATCGGAAAACTTAGAGGAAAAAACAGCATCTGTCACAGGCTACTTCCCAGCACTTCATGAGGAAGAAACTTACACCTTCTATGGCAAAGTCACAAGCCATCCGAAATTTGGTGAACAGTTTCAGGCCACTCATTTTCAAAAGGAAGTACCGACAACGAAGCAAGGAATCATTCTTTATCTCTCAAGTGATTTATTTGAGGGGATAGGGAAAAAGACGGCGGAAGAAATTGTGGGGCAGCTTGGCAACCAGACGCTTCATAAAATTATGCGTGACCCAGCTGTTTTGTATGATGTTCCGCGCTTATCAAAAAAGAAGGCAGATAAGCTGGCTGCAGCGCTCCAGGAACATCAAGGATTGGAACAAATCATGATCAGCCTGAATCAATATGGCTTTGGTCCTCAGCTCAGCATGAAGATATACCAAGTGTACGAGAGTGAAACGCTGCAAAAGATTGAGGAAAACCCGTATCAGCTCGTCAAGGATGTCGAAGGGATCGGATTTATTAAGGCGGATGAGCTTGGCGCTAGAACCGGCATCTCAGGAAATGACCCAGAGCGAATCCGTGCAGCCCTGCTTTATACAGTCGAAACAGCAAGTCTTCAGGACGGTCATACGTACATACAAACGAAAGATTTGATCGTTGAAACCCGCAAGCTGCTCAATCAGACAGGCAATGAGTACAAAGTGACGGAAATGGATGTCGCCAATCAGATCATTGCACTTGGCGAAGGGAAAGAGATGATCATTGAAGATGAGCGCTGCTATCATCCGTCCTTATTTTATGCGGAGCAAAGTGTCGCCAAACGAATACAAAAAATCGTCTCCCAAACGGAATATGCAGATCAATTCCCTGAATCAGAATTCCTGCTCGCACTTGGCGAGCTCGAGGAACGGCTGGGCGTCCAGTATGCGCCGACACAAAAGGAAGCGATTCAAAAGGCACTCATGTCCCCGATGCTGCTTTTAACAGGCGGACCTGGGACTGGGAAGACAACGGTCATTAAAGGGATTGTTGAGCTTTACAGCGATCTTCACGGTGTATCTCTTGATCCGAGTGATTACAAAAAAGATGAATCCTTTCCATTTGTGCTTGCGGCGCCAACTGGACGAGCAGCTAAACGGATGACAGAATCAACAGGGCTTCCAGCTGTAACCATTCACCGTTTGCTCGGCTGGAACGGATCAGAGGGCTTTTCGCATGATGAGGAACAGCCGATTGAAGGAAAGCTTGTCATCATTGATGAATCAAGTATGCTGGATATTTGGCTTGCGAATCACTTGTTTAAAGCGATTCCTGATCATATCCAAGTGATCATGGTAGGAGATGAACATCAGCTTCCATCTGTCGGACCAGGCCAAGTGTTAAGGGATTTACTTGCCTCACAAGCCGTACCAGCTGTTACACTGACAGATATTTACCGGCAGGCAGACGGCTCCAGCATTGTTGAACTTGCACATGATATGAAAAATGGCGTCCTGCCAAAAGATATTACCGCACGTTCAAAGGATCGATCTTTCATAAAATGCTCAGCTGATCAAATGAAAGAAGTGATTGAGAAAGTCGTCAGCAATGCTGCTCAAAAAGGCTATTCAGCAAAAGACATTCAAGTGCTTGCGCCAATGTATAAAGGGAAAGCAGGCATTAATGAGCTCAATAAAATGCTGCAGCACATTTTGAATCCAAAAAAACCAAAGGGCAGAGAAATCCCGTTTGGTGATGTGGTGTACCGGACCGGTGATAAAGTGCTTCAGCTTGTGAATCAGCCGGAAAATAATATTTTTAACGGTGATATCGGCGAAATTGTCTCGATTTTTTATGCGAAAGAAAACACGGAAAAAGAAGACATGGCTGTGATCTCCTTTGATGGGAATGAAATCACCTTTACAAAAAAGGATTTTCATCAATTTACACATGCCTATTGCTGCTCCATCCACAAATCACAAGGCAGTGAATTCCCAATCGTTGTGCTGCCAGTCGTGAGAAGCTACTACAGAATGCTGCGGCGAAATCTGCTGTACACAGCTATTACACGAAGTAAAAAGTTTTTAATCCTGTGCGGCGAGGAATCAGCGCTGGAGTGGGGTGTGAAAAACAATGAGGATTCGCTCAGACAAACGTCCTTAACGATGCGGCTGATGCAAACTGATGAAGTTATGGATGCGGAGCTTGCAGCGCTCCAAAAAGAGCTTCCGTTTAGCGTACATGACGCAAATATTGGCATGGAGGGAATCACTCCGTTTGATTTTATGCATGAATAAAAGGCTTCCATACGGGAGCCTTTTTAGCGTGAAAAGAAATCCTCATATTACGTTCATGGAAGCCATTTCTTCGTATGAGTATCGAAGCAAACGCACACGATAAGACTGTTCCGCAAAAGGTGGTTGAGCACATTTTGAGAACATGTCGAGAGCTTGAAGGAATGTCAATCTATACAGGTGAGCTGTCTCATTCACTTGGTTCCATTAAAGATATTTGCTTATTAGCCGGAGGCAGCTGCGGAGGATATGTGTTAGATGGGAAAAAGAAAGACTGTGCACTCATTCCATTCTCTGCTGGTGATCAGCTGACAGACAAAGGCTTATATGTGAGCTGCCAGGAGGGAGTAGGCATGGATTCCTCTGCCCCATCCTTCTTATTTTCGAAATTGAAAAAGAAAATGATGCAGTCACCTGAGGGTGAAAATTTAGGCATTTTGGAAGATGTATACTTTTGCACAAATTCGGGCACAATCGTAGCATATGAACTCTCGGACGGCTTCTTTACAGAGCTATCAGGGATTCGAAAACAGCTGCAGGCTGCCGGAACCTTGATCAACGTTCAAAAGGAAGCACTTGTTCTAAACCGAACGTAAAGAGGTGCTGATTATGCTCATTTGCCCAAATTGCAAATGTAAAGACATCGGAAAAATTGGGGTCAATCAATATTATTGCTGGGGCTGTTTTATTGAATTGACGCTGTCAAAAGGCAAAATATCTACACACCAAGTGGAAGAAGACGGGACACTAAGCAGCTTAGATGATCTGTTTAGTGATGATGAACGTTCAATTCAACTATAAGTGTTAAGGGGGAATTTCGAATGGGCAAAATGACTTCTTCACTATTAACGCTTGGTGCAGGTGCACTCGCATATCACTTTGCAAGTCGATATGATATGCCATCAAAGCGGGATATGAAAAAGCTAAGAAAACGTGTTATGAGAATGATGTAAACAAAAAGGCATCCGCCAAAAGCGGATGTCCTTTTTTACGCCTGCCTGTATTCTAATCGGCGTGCAAGTAGTGATAAGCTGAAATTGACGACAAAATACATCATCGCCGCTAATAGGAAGATGGGCAGTAAGTAAGATTGGCTCTGACCGTTTAATATTTGAGCGTGATGCAATAGTTCTGGAAGTGCAATGACAACAGCAAGCGACGTATCTTTTAAAAGAGAGATGAATTGACTGACAATTGGCGGCACCATACGGCGTAAAGCCTGCGGCATAATAATCATTTTTAACGTTTGAATATAGGTTAAACCAGAAGACCTGGCTGCTTCGATCTGCCCCTTATCAATTGATTTTAAACCGCTTCGAATAATTTCTGACAGCATCGCTGATTCAAATACGGTTAAAGCTGCAATAGCCGAGGCTGTAATGCTCAGCTTAATGCCGATTTCGGGCAGTGCAAAATACGTAAAAAAGATGATCAATAAGAGCGGCAGGTTTCGAATGGTTTCTACGACGACTGCAAGTATCTTTGATAAAACCGGAATTTGAGCGAACCGCAATGTGCCAATGACTAATCCAATGAGAAAGCTCAAAATGATGGAGATAAAAGCCACTTTTAAGGTGACAGCAAATCCTTCAAGTAAAAAGGCGAGATGATCAGGCTGGTAGGCACCTAGAAAATCCATGGTGTTTCCTCCTTTCTAGTGGCTTCTTGCTAATCTTTTTTCTAAATAACCAACGCCTATACTGAGCGGAATTGTTAATATCAGATAGAACATGGCAACAAAGATGTAGACATCAAATGTCACAAATGTTCTAGAAGCGATGAGGTCTCCTTGATACATGAGATCAAACCCTGCAATGACACCTAAAATAGAGGAGTTTTTGACAAGGTTAATAAATTGATTCCCAAGAGGGGGAATGACAATTTTAATCGCTTGCGGCAGAATGATATACCGCATCGTCCCGCCATAGGATAGACCTGAAGCGCGGGCGGCTTCCATTTGTCCAAGCGGTACAGCTTGTATCCCTGCGCGAATGGCTTCAGCAATAAAGGCAGACGTATAAATGGCAAGGGCAATGGTGCCAGCGGTGAAGCCATCTGCTACAATACCTAGCACGGGTAAACCAAAGAAGAAAACGAATGTGATCAATAATAACGGAATATTCCGAATAAATTCCACATAAGCCGTTCCTAACCAGTTGAGCGGCCTGAGTGGCGCAATTCTCATAATGGCAATGAGTGTACCGATCAAAAAGCTTCCAATCAAAGCAATGACACTTGCACCAATGGTATATTTAAAGCCTTCTACATAAAGATTGAAGTTTTCAGTGAGAATGGAAAACCGCAGCAATCAGTTCACTTCCTTCCTGATCAACAGGGGAGCCAATGAGCGGCTCACCCTAAGATAATAGGTCTTAACAAGTCAAACGGTTATTCTTTGATCCATTTTTGATGAATCTTGTCATACTCTCCATTGTCTTTTAAGGTTTTTAGGGCTTTATTGATCGCAGTTGTTAATTCCTGATCCCCTTTCTTTACAGCAATGCCATAAGGCTCATCTGTAAAGGTGCCGCCGACGACTTCGTAATTTGAATCCTCATCTGCCATACCAAATAAGATCGCATTATCAGTTGTCAGCACTTGCCCTTGGTTTGATTTTAAAGCTGTAAAAGCTTCCTGATAGTTCTCAAATTCTAATACAGACGCTTCAGGTGCTTTTTCGCGGATATTTTGAGAAGAAGTAGATCCTTTCACTGCAAGCACTTTCGTCCCTTTTTTAAGATCATCAATCGATTGAATGTCGCTTCCTTTTTTCACAAGCAGTGATTGTCCTGCTTCAAAGTAAACATCTGAGAAATTGACTTCTTTTTTACGCTCTTCGGTAATCGTCATGGTTGCGACGATCGCATGAATATCTCCTTTTTGCAGTAAAGGAATTCTCGTTTTCGATGTCACTTCTTTGAATTCTGCTTTTCCTTCATCACCGAGCATTTCCTTTGCGATGGCTTTTGCTATATCGATATCAAATCCTTCGATATCTCCGCTGCTAGGATTTTTTAGACCGAAGAGACGTGTATCATTCTTGACCCCGAATATGATTTTTTTGTCTTTCTGAATGGCTTCTAAAGAGCTTCCTTGCTTTGCATTCGTCGAGCCTTTTTCAGCAGAGCCGCAAGCAGCTAAAGCGGCAATACAGCAAGTCATAAAGAGTAGTAGGCCAATACGTTTCATTTTTTTCATCAAATCTTTCCCCCTAGTGATTTAAAATACGGCTTAAAAAGAGCTGAGCGCGTTTCTCACGCGGTTTCTCATAAAATGCAGCCGGTGTTGACTCTTCAAGAACTCTGCCTTCATCAATAAAGACAATGCGGTCGGCCACTTCCCTGGCAAACCCCATCTCATGTGTGACGACTACCATGGTCATTCCTTCTCGGGCGAGCTGCTTCATCACATCTAGTACCTCTCCAATCATCTCTGGGTCGAGTGCCGATGTCGGTTCGTCGAACAGCATGATCTCTGGCTTCATCGCAAGCCCTCTTGCAATGGCAACACGCTGCTGCTGTCCGCCTGAGAGTCTTGAAGGGTAGGCGTCAGCCTTATCAGGAATGCCGACTTTATGTAAATAAAATTCGGCTGTTTCCCTCGCTTCTTCCTTGCTCACCTTTTTCACCTTCATTGGCGCAAGCATAATGTTTTCAAGCACCGTTTTATGAGGATAGAGATGAAAATGCTGAAACACCATCCCGATATTTTGCCTGACAAGATTAATGTTGGTCTTCGGATGCTGAACAGGCACTTGGTTGACGAGTACCTTTCCCTCATCAATGCTTTCAAGACGATTGATGCATCTGAGCATCGTGCTTTTACCTGATCCTGAAGGACCGATGATCACGACCACCTCACCTTTTTGAATATGTAGGTTAATGTCCTTAAGTACATGGAACTGGCCATAATGCTTGTTGACTTCTTCGAATGTGATCATGAAAAACCTCCTCTTGTACATGATGGAATATTCAGTGGAGATATTTTAGTGACTTTTGATGGAGCTGTATGTTTCATGTGTATTCATTTTTAACAAAGTTAGGACAAATTTTATTTACATGGATAATTGCAGAAGAAGGTTAAACAATAAGAAAAGAGGTGAAAAAGGTGAAGAAACGTCCGATCCAATTTCTGATATATGCTGCAGGGGTCCTGCTTGTCCTTGCATCCTTGCTCATTTTACTGCAGCTCGACGAGTTATGGATGCCTATTTTTTTGTTGTTAAAGGCGGTTCTGATTCCGCTTCTCATTGCTATTTTTATTTCTTATCTGCTTTATCCGATAGTGGAAAGATTGCACGCGGGGGGCTTACCAAGGACTGTTAGTCTCTTATTGATTTATGTACTGTTTTTTGGCGGGATTGGGCTTGCGGTTTATAAAGGGGCACCTGTCATGATTAAGCAGTTAAATGAGCTGTCAGAACAAATTCCTGTGCTTGCTGAAACGTATAATGGCGCCTTATCTCATATTCATCGTCATACTAGCCATTGGCCCGACGGACTTCACGACAGGCTGGACCGTTTGATTGTCCAATCGGAGACATATGCAGCTAACGGCGCTGAGCGGATGATTCTTAGCTGTAAAGTATTACTTGATTACGCATTAGTTGCAGCGCTCATTCCTTTTCTTGTTTTTTATATGGTGAAGGACATGAATACGATGAAGCGGGCTGCATGGTATTTAACGCCGCCCTCATTTCGAAAGAGGGGGCATGCGTTTGTGAAAGCAGTTGATGAATCGCTTGGTAATTATATTAGAGGGCAGCTGCTTGTCTGTTCCTTAATCGGCGGTGCAGCAGCCATTGTGCTCTGGCTGTTTCATATCCCGTATCCGCTTGTCCTTGGTATGCTGATTGGCGCAACGAATGTCATTCCGTATTTTGGACCGATTATTGGCGCGATTCCCGCTGTCTTTATCGCGTTTACCATCTCGGTCAAATCGGTTATTATTGTGCTGATCACAGTAGCAGTGCTGCAATTTTTAGAAAGCAACGTCCTCAGTCCGATCATCGTAGGGAGAAGTCTCCATATGCATCCTGTCGTCATTATGCTTGTCTTGCTCGCAGGAGGAGAGTTATTTGGCTTAATTGGGATGATTTTAGCGGTACCTACAGCTGCTATAATCAGGGTGATCATTGTGCAATATATCCTCATGAGACGAAGCGTTCATTGACAAGAGGAGCCGAGTTGTCTATAATAATTTCGATTCATACATACTGAATTCAATGACGGACCCGAGTACGTTAAAAAGCTGTTGCAGAGAGAGGCTTTATTTTGCTGAGAAAAGCCTTATCAGACCTTTAACGGAAGCTAGTCCCGAGTGCAGATAAACACTGCCGCTCTCTTCCGGCGTTATCGGATGTGAAGGTGATAGACGAATAGGTCTATAATCAGGGTGGTACCGCGAGAGCATCTCGTCCCTGTGTAAGTCGTTTTGTGCTTGCATAGGGCGGGATGTTTTTTCGTTTGTGTGGAGATTGATGAATGATAAGGGAGGATTTTTGAATGAAAACTTTAACTTCAGCTCAAGTACGCCAAATGTTTTTAGACTTTTTTAAAGAAAAAGGACATGCTGTAGAACCGAGTGCGTCACTCGTACCGCATGATGATCCGACACTTTTGTGGATCAACAGCGGCGTGGCAACATTAAAGAAATACTTTGATGGCCGCGTCGTACCTGAAAATCCGCGTATTTGCAACGCGCAAAAATCAATTCGTACAAATGATATTGAAAATGTAGGAAAGACAGCACGCCATCATACGTTCTTTGAAATGCTCGGCAACTTCTCTATTGGTGATTATTTTAAAGAAGAAGCGATTGAATGGGCGTGGGAATTCCTCACAAGTGACGAGTGGATTGGCTTTGACCCGAATTTGTTATCTGTCACTGTCCATCCAGAGGACGAAGAGGCGTATGTTCTATGGAGAGATAAAATCGGTGTTCCTGAAGAACGTATTATTCGTCTTGAAGGAAACTTCTGGGATATTGGCGAGGGCCCAAGTGGACCGAATACGGAAATTTTCTATGACCGCGGCGAATCATACGGTGACGACATGAACGATCCAGAATTATATCCTGGCGGAGAAAATGAGCGTTATCTAGAAGTGTGGAACCTTGTGTTCTCTGAATTTAACCATAATCCAGATGGGTCATACACGCCGCTGCCGAAGAAAAACATTGATACAGGGATGGGTCTTGAACGAATGGTATCCGTCATTCAAAACGTACCAACGAACTTTGATACAGATCTATTCATGCCGATTATTCGTGCAGTTGAAACCATCTCTGGAGAAAGCTATGGCGAGACAAAGGAAAAGGATACAGCATTTAAAGTCATTGCTGACCATATCCGGACGGTTGCCTTTGCTGTAAGTGATGGAGCGCTTCCTTCCAATGAAGGCCGAGGGTATGTGTTAAGACGTTTGCTTCGCCGTGCAGTGCGTTATGCAAAAACCATTCACATCCATCGCCCGTTTATGTTTGACCTAGTTCCAGTTGTGGCGGAAATCATGAAGGATTTCTACCCAGATGTACAAGCAAAAGAAGAATTTATTGCGAAAGTCATCAAAAATGAAGAAGAACGTTTCCATGAAACACTGAACGAAGGGTTAGCTATTTTGTCAGAAGTCATCAAAAAAGAAAGAGACAAAGGCAACACGCAGATTTCAGGTGAAGATGTCTTTAAACTGTATGACACGTATGGATTCCCTGTCGAGCTGACAGAAGAATACGCAGAAGATGAGAACATGACAGTGGATCGAGAAGGCTTCCAGGCTGAGATGGAGAAGCAGCGTGAACGTGCAAGAAAAGCGAGACAAGATGTCGGCAGTATGCAGGTTCAAGGCGGCGCTCTAGGAGATATTAAAGTAGAAAGCACATTCGTTGGCTACGAAAATCTAACGGCAGATGCCCACATTGTCGAATTGCTTCAAAATGGTGAAATTGTCACAGAAGCACATGAAGGCGATACGGTACAAATCTTGTTAGATGAAACACCTTTCTATGCGGAAAGCGGCGGACAAGTGGCTGATAAAGGGACATTAAAAAGCGCTGAAGTCATCATCGACATTAAAGATGTGAAAAAGGCGCCAAACGGTCAGCATGTCCATGAGGGAGTGGTTGTAAGCGGTACAGCCAAAAAAGGACTTGAAGTCACTGCAGAAGTGGAATCAGCTCTTCGAAAAGGCATTGTGAAAAACCATACAGCGACACATCTTTTGCATCAGGCGCTAAAAGATGTATTGGGCAGCCACGTGAACCAAGCGGGATCATTGGTGAATGAAAACAGACTTCGCTTTGACTTCTCTCACTTTGGACAAGTGACAAAAGAAGAATTGTCTCAGATTGAAAAAATCGTGAACGAAAAAATCTGGGAAGGCATCTCTGTTGCGATTGACCTGAAGCCGATTGCTGAAGCAAAAGAAATGGGTGCAATGGCGCTCTTTGGCGAGAAGTATGGCGATATTGTCCGCGTGGTCCAGGTAGGCGATTACAGCATCGAGCTATGCGGCGGCTGTCACGTGCAAAACACGGCGGAAATCGGGTTGTTTAAAATTGCGTCTGAATCGGGTATTGGTGCTGGAACACGCCGGATTGAGGCTGTGACTGGTAAAGGTGCATACGAAGAATTAAATGACCAGCTGGCCATTTTAGAACAGGCAGCGAGTGAGCTGAAGTCAAATACGAAAGACGTACCAAAACGTATCGCCGCATTGCAGGCAGATTTAAAAGAGGCTCAAAGAGAAAACGAATCTCTTCTTGCAAAATTAAGCCAGGCTGAAGCAGGCTCTATTTTAGAGAAAGTGACAGAAATCGGCGGAGTGAAAGTGTTAACTGAAAAAGTAAACGCGAAAGACATGAACCATTTAAGAACAATGGTTGATGACTTAAAAGCCAAATTAGGATCAGCTGTCATTGTGCTCGGAGCCGTTCAAAACGGAAAAGTAAACATTTCAGCAGGAGTAACAAAAGACGTCATCGAAAAAGGTCTGCATGCAGGGAAACTTGTGAAGCAGGCAGCTGAAATCTGCGGCGGAGGCGGAGGCGGACGTCCAGACATGGCACAAGCAGGCGGTAAACAACCGGAAAAGCTAGAAGAAGCACTGGCAACTGTCGAAGAATCTGTCAAATCCGTTTTATAATCAGGCGATGTAGTGTAGAATAATGGTATTAGATGAGCGGTTAGAAAAAAGCTTGCTAGTAGAATGTTGGAAGAGAGGTGCAAGAAGCAGTGAGTTCATTTGATAAGACAATGAAGTTTAACTTCTCTGATGATTCAGCTGAAACCAATGTGAATGAAGTGCTCATTACAGTATATGACGCACTCCAAGAAAAAGGATACAACCCGATCAATCAAATTGTCGGATACTTGCTGTCAGGCGACCCTGCTTATATTCCAAGACATCAGGATGCACGCAACCTAATTCGTAAACTAGAACGAGACGAATTAATTGAGGAATTGGTTAAATCGTACTTAGAGACACATAAAGAGGCGTAAAACATGAGAATTTTAGGCTTGGATTTAGGCACGAAAACCCTTGGTGTTGCGATCAGTGATGAAATGGGATGGACAGCGCAAGGGATAGAAACAATTAAAATTGATGAAGCAGGCGGAGACTTCGGTCTCAGCCGCCTGTCTGAGATCGTCGCGCAATACGGAACGGATAAAATCGTACTTGGCTTTCCAAAAAATATGAACGGTACGGTCGGTCCTAGAGGCGAAGCCAGCCAATTATTTGCGAAAGTGTTAGAAAACACGTACAATGTTCCTGTTGTGCTTTGGGACGAGCGTCTGTCGACAATGGCAGCGGAAAAAATGCTCATCTCTGCAGATGTGAGCAGACAAAAGCGTAAAAAAGTCATTGATAAAATGGCGGCTGTTATGATCCTGCAAGGGTATTTAGACAGCTTAAATTAAAATGAGGTGAATCAAATGGAACACGGAGAAAAGCAAATTACAATCGTTGATGATAATGGAAATGAACAGCTTTGCGAAGTACTATTTACTTTTGAAAGCGACCATTTTAACAAATCATATGTTCTTTACTACCCAATTTCTGAGCAAGACAATGAAGAAATTGAAATTCATGCATCAAGCTTCACGCCGAACGAAGACGGTGAAGATGGCGAGCTAGAGCCTATTGAAACGGATGAAGAGTGGGACATGATTGAAGAAACGTTAAATACGTTCTTAGATCAAGAAGAAGACGAAGAATAGAACGAATAAAAGGCCTGTGAACGGATCTTGGTGATCTTTCTTCACAGGTCTTTTTTTACGATCAATATGTTAACTTTATTTTATTTTATGTTGACATAATAAACTGTACCTTTTACTCTAATTTTAATAACGAATGAGTGAGGGGCATGAATGTTGAAAATTCAAGATATGATGCAAATGGCGTTAATGACAGCGGTTATCGGAATGTTAGGGTTGATCCCGCCGATTTTTCTTACGTTTACACCTGTACCAATCACATTGCAAACGGCAGGTCTTTTGCTTGCTGGGGGGCTGTTAAAACCAAAACAGGCACTGATCAGTTTACTTCTGTTCCTCTTAGTTGTGGCAGCAGGCGCACCTCTTTTGTCTGGTGGGAGAGGCGGAATAGGAGTCTTTTTTGGACCAAGCGGAGGTTTTTTATTAGCTTATCCAGTGGCTGCTCTTATGATCAGTTTTTGGCTGAACCGACTAAAAAAAGTGACCGCTCTGCGTCTTTTTATGATCTTTGCGGTATGCAGTATTGGAATTTTGTATCTATGCGGCATTCCTTTTCAAGCCATGATGATGGATATAAAGGTCACTCAGGCAGCTCTTCTTAGTCTGATTTATATTCCAGGTGATCTCATCAAAGCGGGCATGTGTGCCGTTCTCACGGTGAAAATCATTGAGGCCATGTCATATCGAAAAAGGGATGTGCATAAAGGGAGGCGTGCGGTTTGAACAGAATAACGGATAGCTATGCATTACATGCAGAAATGAACCCAGATCATATCGCCATCATTGATGGAAAAGAAAGGGTCACTTATCAAGAGTGGTATGAACGTGTCCAGACATCGGCACAATGGCTACAACGAACGGCTCATGAGAAAAAAAGAGTCGCTTTTTTATTATCAAATGGTGCTTCTTTCTTGCAAATATTTGCTGGCGCTGCTTGTGCAGGCTGGACAGCTATCCCGCTTGATCCGAGATGGGGCCATGAGGAATGTGTAGAAAAGCTTTTGTTAAGTGAGGCAGCTCTCGTCATTATAGAGGATCGATATATGAAAAGATTTGAAAAACACAGCGTAGACATGCCGGTTTTTTCTTTATCTGAATGGAAGGAAAGAATGAGCCTGATCACACAAGGTCCATATAACAAAAGCGACAGCGAGAACGACCCTGTCTTTTATATGGGATTTACGTCAGGATCAACGGGTTCACCTAAAGCCTTTATCAGGCGTCAGCAGTCATGGATCGAAAGCTTTCGAACGACAGCGGTTACATTTGGAATCACTCATCAAGATCATGTTCTTATAGCAGGCACACTCTTATCCTCTCACTTTTTATATGGTGCCATCAGTACCCTATACTTTGGCGGCACAGTGACGCTTTTAGAAAAATTCACGCCAGTGAAAGCAAAGAAAGCTTTAGAGACAGGAGACATCACTGTTATGTATACTGTCCCGACAATGACAGAATCGTTACTGCAAATTAATGTTTTTGAGGGAGATAACCCGCTTCTTGTCATATCATCCGGAGCAGATTGGGGCATCTCATCAAAAAAACAACTTGTCACCAACTATCCGCATGTCACTTTTTTTGATTTTTACGGCACATCAGAGTTAAGCTTTGTTTCCTACTTATCTTCAAATGACTTTCTGCAAAAACCTTCTTCTGTCGGACGACCCTTTTCTTCCATTCAAGTTGAAGTGAGGCGGGCCGATCAATCTGTCTGCCAGCCAAATGAGACAGGAAGAATTTATGTGAAGAGCCCAATGTCTTTTTCAGGCTACTTACATGAGGTGAAACCGCCGGAGGAGTGGCTGACAGTTTATGATATGGGCTGGATGGATGAAGACGGCTATTTGTATATGAGCGGCCGTGAGAATGGCATGATCGTCTATGGGGGGCTGAATATTTTTCCGGAGGAAATTGAACGCGTGCTAAATGAACAGCCCGAGGTGAAGCGGTCGATTGTGGTTGGCGTTCCTGACCCATATTGGGGTGAAATTCCTGTTGCCATTATTGAAGAAGGACAGCAGACAAAGACGGTTCGGCAAGCTGTCAAAGAAAAATTGGCTGCCTACAAGATGCCTAAAAAATGGCTTGTCATTGATCAAATGATTGAAACATCTGGGGGAAAAATAGCACGTGCCAGCATGAAAAAGTGGGCGGAGGAGCAGTTGTCATGCAAGCAGTAATCGTACAAGCAAAACGGACACCCTTCGGTGATAAAAACGGGATGCTGAAGGATTATCGTCCAGAGCAATTAGCCGCGCCCCTTATTCAGCATTTGTCTCAAGGGATGACGCCGGACGACGTCATATTAGGCAATGTTGTAGGAGGCGGCGGAAATATGGCCCGTCTGTCCTCATTAGAAGCAGGGCTTTCTTTGCACGTTCCTGGTATGACGATTGATAGGCAGTGTGCCTCTGGTCTTGAAGCAATTCGAACAGCTTGCGTCATGGTTCAATCAGGGGAAGGTTCAATGTATATCGCTGGCGGGACTGAGAGCATTTCCAGATCACCAATGAAAGAAAGAGCCCGCTTTTCACCTGAATGGATAGGAGATCCGGCTATGGGCGAAGCAGCAGAGCTGACCGCCTCGAGATTTTCTGTGACAAGAAAAGAACAAGATGATTATGCGCAATTAAGCTGGGAAAGAAGTATAGACTCAATCAAACGTGGTACATATTCAGAGGAAATTGTTTCGATTAGCGGACTGAGCATTGATGAAGCGGCCGCTAAAATAAGACCGATGGAGAAGCTGATCCAGCGGGCAAAGCCTGTATTTTCACCGGGAAAAGGAACTGTGACTGCCGCCAATAGCTGCAAAGAAGCAGACGGGGCAGCAGCGGTCGTTGTGATGGAAAGAGCGTTAGCGGAGGCGAATGATTTTCAGCCGATGCTGCGATATGCTGGAAGTGCTGTGACGGCGATGCATCCACATTTTCCAGCTGCTGCGCCGATTGATGCGATCAAGAAACTTCTAGATCAAGAGAAAATTAAGGCAGAGGATGTAGCGCTGTTTGAAATCAATGAAGCCTTTGCTCTGAAAATAGCGCTGATTGCTCGTACGCTTGGTATTCCTTATGACCGGATCAATAAAAGAGGCGGTGCACTTTGTCTTGGTCATCCATACAGCGCATCGGGAGCTGCTATGATGGTGAGACTATTTTACGAAGCACGCGCTTTACCAAATGGAAGCTATGTCATGGCTGCTATTGGAAGCGGTGGCGGCGTTGGTTTAGCCGTATTATGTCAAGTTCTGTCATGACATGCATGAGCAAGTAATTGCCGAACTCCGTCGAATCATGTACTATAAAAGCTAGATGTGAGGAGGGCCATGCATGTTTTCAGAACAAAAGAAACGACCATTTTTTAAAAGAAAAATGGGGATCGTCCTGTTATCTGTTCTTGCTGTCATCATCATTGCAGCATTATCAGGCTTTTTATATGTTAAATCAGCACTTGGACCGGTCGATCAAAAAAGCAAACAAACGATTAATATTCATATTCCAAATGGGACATCTGTCCGTGAGATTGCGAGCATTTTAAAAGAAAATGGGCTCATTTCGAATGACACGATTTTCACTTATTATGCAAAATACAAAAATGCGTCCGGATTTAAAGCAGGGTATTTTCATTTAAAACAAACGATGGACGCAGACAAGCTGATTCAAAAGCTGACATCTGGAGGGACAGACTACGCCTTTCAGCTTGTGATTCCAGAAGGAAAACAGCTGTCTGATATTGCGGCGATTATTGCAAACCAGACGCATTTTTCAGCCAAGGAAGTGGAATCAAAGCTTGATGATCCTGCGTTTATTCAAACGTTAATGAAAAAATATCCGAAAACGGTGACTTCACAGGTAAATGGCAAACAGGTGAAACATCCGTTAGAAGGTTATTTATTCCCTGCGACGTATCCATTTTATCGTGAGGATGAATCACTCGAAACGATCATTGAAACAATGATTAAACAAACAGATCAATACGTGAAAACGTATGAAAAAGACATGAAAAAGACAAACATGTCCATACATGATGTGTTAACGATGGCATCACTGATTGAAATGGAAGCGACGGAAAAGACGGATCGAGCAAAAATCTCTAGTGTATTTTATAACCGGTTGAAAAAGGACATGCCGCTTCAAACCGACCCAACCGTTCTTTATGCACTGGGAGAGCATAAATCCCGCGTTTATTACAAAGACCTTAAGGTGAAATCTCCTTATAATACGTATAATAACAAGGGGCTGCCGCCTGGACCTATTGCAAATGCTGGTGAATCTTCCTGGAAAGCCGCACTGCATCCAGAGAAAACGGATTATGTGTACTTCCTTGCGAAGAAAAATGGAGAAGTCGTCTTTACGAAAACGTTAAATGAGCACAACAAAGCGAAAGCAAAATACATCACAGGCAGCAATTAATGTACATGTGAATCGAAAAAGACTGTAGACAATACAAGATTGCCTGCAGTTTTTTTCGTTGGAATATCCATTTTATAGGTTCGCAATTACCACTTCTTTGTGGTAAAATATATCGGGTTGTTTTTACTTAGATGAACGAAAGATTGACGAGAAAGAGAGCTGCAATAGGCAGGACTCTTCTTTTTCAGGTCATGAAGGAGCTAGACAAATAATGACTATCGAAGATGATCAAATCAATGATTATATTGAACATTTAATTCACCCAAGTCCTGATGCAATCGCTCAATTAGAGGTATACGCAAAAGAGCACCATGTGCCAATTATGGAAAAGGTGAGCATCGAACTTTTACTGCAGTTGCTGTCGATGAAAAAGCCGAAGAAAATTCTTGAGGTTGGGACAGCGATTGGCTACTCCGCCATTCGAATGGCGACAGCTCTGCCAGATGCTGAGATTTATACGATTGAGCGAAATGCAAAACGCTATGAAGAGGCGACACGGAACATTGAGGAATTAAAGTTAAAAGAAAGAATACACGTGTTCTTTGGTGATGCCATGGAATCGGCTAAAACGGTCCAAACGATGGCGCCCTATGACGTGATCTTTATTGATGCCGCAAAAGGGCAGTACAAACGTTTTTTTGAGCTGTTTGAACCGATGCTTGCTCATGACGGAATGATCATAACAGACAACGTATTATTCAAAGGCTTAGTGGCAACGAACTATGAAGAAGAAATTGAAGATAAACGAAAAAAACAATTAATTGGAAAAATTGATCGATACAATCAATGGCTCATGTCAAACCCTGATTTCCAAACGTGTATTATTCCAGTTGGAGACGGGATCGCCATTAGTACAAAAAGAGGTGACCAATCATGAAAAAACCAGAATTGCTTGTGACGCCAAGCAAGGTGTCAGACGTACTGCCATTAATCGAGGCGGGAGCTGATGCATTCTTCATAGGCGAACAAACATACGGTATTCGTCTTGCAGGCGAGTTTTCAAGAGAAGATGTGAAACAGACGGTTGAGCTGGCACATGCGCATCACAAAAAAGTGTATGTGGCGATGAACGCGATTTTTCATAATGACCGTGTGCAGCTGCTTGGAGATTATTTAACCTTTCTCGATGCATTAAACGTAGATGGCGTCGTCTTTGGAGACCCAGCCGTGATCATGGCCGCAAAGGAAACTGGGGTGAGCCTGAATCTCCACTGGAGTACAGAAACGACTGGGACAAACTATTACACTTGTAACTACTGGGGCAGAAAAGGCGCAACGCGTGCTGTTCTTGCCAAAGAGCTGAACATGGACAGTGTAATCGACATTAAAGAAAATGCTGAGGTGGAAATCGAAATTCAAGTTCATGGCATGACATGTATGTTTCAATCGAAACGTACGCTCATTGGCAACTACTTTGAATACCAAGGCAAACAAATGGACGTTGAAGGCAGAAATATGGAGGAAGGACTATTCCTTCATGACCAGGAACGTCAAAACAAATACCCTATTTTCGAGGATGCAAACGGCACACATATTATGAGTCCTAATGATGTGTGTATGATTGACGAATTAGAAGAATTTGTTGACGCAGGCATTGACTCATTTAAAATTGACGGAATTTTAAAGTCACTTTCTTATATGACAGAGGTGACATCACTATATCGAAAAGCCATTGATTTACTAGTGACTGATAAGGAAGGCTATGAAGATCAGAAAGATGAATGGGTGGAGCGGATTGAAGAGATTCAGCCTGTCAACCGTTCAATCGATACAGGGTTCTTCTTTAAAGAAACGGTTTATTAATATAAGAGGAGGCAGAGGAAATGGCACTATTGAAAGATGGTATTTCTGAAATGATTGATGGAAAACGTGTCATTACAAAAAAACCAGAACTGCTTGCACCAGCAGGAAACTTGGAAAAGCTGAAAATTGCTGTACATTACGGAGCAGACGCGGTCTTTATTGGCGGGAAAGAATTTGGACTTCGCTCAAATGCCGATAACTTTTCAATTGAAGAAATGGCTGAAGGCGTCGCATTTGCAAACAAATACGGTGCACGAATTTATGTGACAACGAATATCTTTGCCCACAACGAAAACATGGACGGACTTGAGGAATACCTTCAAGGGATTGAAGGCGCTGGAGTAGCGGGCATTATTGTGGCTGACCCGCTGATCATTGAAACGTGTAAACGTGTCGCACCGAAGCTTGAAGTCCATTTAAGCACACAGCAATCTCTTTCGAATTGGAAAGCTGTTCAGTTTTGGAAGGAAGAAGGTCTTGAGCGTGTGGTGCTTGCTCGCGAGACAAGTGCGCTGGAAATTAGAGAAATGAAAGAAAAGGTCGATATTGAAATTGAAACGTTCATTCACGGTGCAATGTGTATTGCTTACTCTGGCCGCTGCGTGCTTAGTAACCACATGACGGCAAGAGATTCTAACCGCGGAGGCTGCTGCCAGTCCTGCCGCTGGGATTATGATCTTTATAAACTAGAAGGTTCTGAGGAAGCGCCATTGTTTGGAGAGGAAGACGCACCATTTGCGATGAGTCCAAAAGACTTAAAGCTTGTCGAATCCATTCCTCAAATGATCGAAATGGGAATTGACAGCTTGAAAATCGAAGGGCGAATGAAATCAATTCATTATGTGGCAACTGTCGTGAGTGTATATCGCAAAGTTATTGACGCCTATTGTGCTGACCCGGACAATTTTGTCATTCAGCAGGAATGGTTAGATGAACTAGATAAATGCGCAAACCGTGACACAGCGCCAGCCTTTTTCGAAGGTGTACCAGGAACGGATGAACAAATGTTTGGCATTCATGGAAAGAAAACGACATTTGATTTCGCAGGTCTCGTTCTTCATTATGATGAAAAAGAACAAATCGTCACATTGCAGCAGCGCAACTTCTTTAAAGCTGGCGATGAAGTCGAATTTTTCGGACCAGAAATTGAGAATTTCACATGCAAAATTGAGACGATTTGGGATGAAAAAGGAAATGAACTAGATGCCGCTCGTCATCCGCTGCAAATCGTAAAATTCAAGCTCGATCAAAAAGTATACCCTAGCAACATGATGAGAAAGGGGAAATAACAGGCACATGAGGAGTAAACCAGTTGTCATTGGAATTGCTGGCGGCTCGGGTTCAGGTAAAACGAGCGTCACCAATTCGATCTATGAAAAATTTAAAGGACATTCCATCCTCATGCTTCAGCAAGATTTATATTACAAAAATCAAAGTCATATGCCATTTGAAGAGCGCTTGCTTACGAATTATGATCATCCGCTTGCATTCGACAATGACCTGATGTTTGAGCATTTGGAACAGCTCCTAAGGTACGAATCCATTGAAAAACCAATATATGATTTCAAGCTAAACACACGTTCAGAAGAGACTGTCCATGTTGAACCAAAGGATGTCATCATCGTTGAAGGCATCTTTGCACTAGAAGATGAACGTCTAAGAGACTTAATGGATATTAAACTGTATGTCGATACAGATGCAGACCTTCGCATCATTCGCCGCATTTTACGCGATACAAAAGAAAGAGGCCGTTCAATCGATTCTGTGATTGAACAGTATGTATCTGTTGTCAGACCAATGCATAATCAATTCATTGAACCGACAAAGCGATACGCCGATATCATCATCCCAGAAGGCGGCCAAAACCATGTCGCGATTGACCTAATGGTAACAAAAATTCAAACGATTCTTCAAAACCGAGCAGAGTAAATGGTGGAGAAGAAAAAGACCTTTACATTGTAAAGGTCTTTTCAACATCTGATAAAGAGAATAAATACCAATATTTCACTTGTTTCTATAAGTAGAAGCTGCTTAAATATTTTTAGAAGGAACACCTTGAATGAAAGATTTGGTATGATAGGAAAACAATGATGTGAAATAGATGTAGAAAAATGCCGTTTTCAAGCTGAATATTGAAGTTGTTTCGATTTTGTAAAAGTATATTAAAAAAACGACAAACAAATCATCACAAATTTTCAAACAATTCTTGATCAAAAAGCAATTTTGTAATAATATAGCATAGACATATCGTACACTGACCATATTATGTATTGGAAGATGGAGAATGGATAAGTTATTCTTCTACATATGATCGAAATGGCGAACGAGGTACAGGAGCTTCCTGTGCCTTTCCACAGTTTGTGCGATGAAGATAGATCATCTTTAGACCACTGAGAGTGGTTCTGTCTGAAAAAAGGCATAATAGTTGCATCTAAAAGGGACGCCATGTAAGATGGACTTTTACAAATATGGGACAGAAGGAATGAGGGCCTGAAGAAGTCCTCATTCTTGTATATTTCAGTCGTCACTCACGTGCAGAAAGTTTGTATGATGAGGATTAATAGAAGGAGTGAATGATTCATGGCACAAGAGAAAGTATTTCCAATGACAGAAGAAGGAAAACGTAAATTAGAAGAAGAGCTTGAATATTTGAAAACGGTTAAACGTAAAGAGGTTGTAGAGCGTATTAAAATTGCTAGAAGCTTTGGAGACCTCTCTGAGAACTCGGAATATGATTCTGCTAAAGAAGAGCAAGCGTTTGTAGAAGGCCGTATCACAACGCTTGATAATATGATTCGCAATGCCAAAATTATCGAAGATGAAGGAAACTCAAATATTGTCTCACTTGGTAAAACAGTCACTTTCGTTGAATTACCAGACGGAGAAGAAGAGTCTTACACAATCGTTGGAAGTGCAGAAGCTGATCCGTTCGAAGGAAAGATTTCAAACGATTCACCAATCGCAAAAAGTCTGTTAGGCAAACAAGTAGACGACAAAGTAACCGTTCAAACACCTGGCGGAGAAATGTTCGTCCAAATTGTAAAAATTTCATAATCACGTTTATACGATAAACACCTCGTCCACAATAGGGACGAGGTGTTTTTATGCGCAAAAAACGTAGAATTCAATGGACAGGTGCTATTATTTTTATGCTGCTGCTCGGTCTTCTCATGAGACTGGCAGAAATTCAACTGTTTTTCACAGAATCTTTTTCAAAGCTTGATATCAATTTAATACAAGAAAGTGTCAAACAGCGTACAGAAGAAGTGGTCATTTCAGATGGTCGCGGTGAATTTTTAGATCGAAACGGCGAAGCGCTTCTCACAAAAGAACAGCCCGCGGTTATCTTATTTCCTTTTCTGCAATATGATCTTCCTCATTTAAAACAAACTGCCTCTATTCTTGAGATGGAAGAAGATGAACTCAAAAAACAGCTGATAGAAACCAAAAAACCTCTGATTCTCAAAGATGACATCACGAAAAAAAAGTTGAAAGACATCAATGATATGAAATATTCAGGTGTTTACGGCGTATATATGAAAGAGAAGGACAAAAAAAGACTTGCCCTCCACACATTAGGCTTCACGAGTGAAAATCCAGAATTGCTCAGAAAGCGTTATCCTGACAAAAAAGAGCTTTCCATCCGTACAGAAATCGGTACTTTTGGGCTAGAAAGTACCTTTGACGAATTTCTATTACCCGAGCAAGACACAAAATTGTTATATCATGTGGACGGAAGGGGAAACCCTTTGTTTGGAATGGACGTCAAATATACAGCAGAGGCTCATTCATTTTATCCTCTTCAGGTTCAAACAACAATTGATGAAAACATGCAAGCTGAAATGGAGAAAGTTCTGAAAGAACAAGACGTCGAAAAAGGCGGGGCCGTTCTGCTCGACATTGAAAGCAGCAGCGTGTTGGCGATGGCGAGTACGCCAAATGTCACAAGCAAAAACCGGCATGAGGCAAGAAATTATATGCTGACTGCCATGGCACCAGGCTCTGTCTTTAAAACCGCTGTACTTGCCGCAGCAATCGAAAAAAACCTCGACCAGCCACAAACGATGTATGACTGTCGAAAGAATTTATATGGAGAGCCAGAAGGAACGCAGGAAGTGCTGAATCTGTCTGAGAGCTTTTCGCAGAGCTGTAATTATACCTTTGCGACACTTGCTGGCAAGCTTATCCAAACAGATGATCAAATCATCGAAAAGACGGCTGCAAAGCTTGGACTCATTGATCGAGCTGGCTGGGAAGGGGATGTCTATCATAAGCAGCATTTCAAACAGTTTGATCGTGAAGAAACCGGCAGTGTGTGGGGAGATAAAAGAGACAAGCATGTCAAAAAAGCCATTGCCCAAACCGCAATAGGACAAAAAAATGTCAAAACGACTCCTTTGCAAATCGCCAATATGATGGCATCGATTGCGAGAGGTGGAGAACGAAAAGAAGTGAAAATCGCTGAAAAAGTGCTGTATCAAAACGGAACAACGATGCTAACCTTTCAAAACAAACGACCGGAAGGAGACAGTATTGACCGCTATACAGCTCAAAAGCTGCAAAAGTACTTAAGGCAGGTGGTGACGTCTGACAAAGGAACAGGAAGAAGGTTTCAAGATCTTCCATTTGATGTAGCGGGGAAATCAGGCACTGCCCAAACCGGCAGTAAAGATAAAAAGGGGAATCCGCTTTATCATAAGTGGTTTGCTGGGTACTTTCCGGTGGAAAAACCAAAATATGCTCTTGTCGTTGTTCACCTTGATGAGGCAAGTGGCCGGGCTAAGACAAATGATGCGTTTTATGATATTGTAAAAAAGGTCAATGAAATTGAAAAGAAACAGACATAGAACATCCCTTCATGTCATGTTAGAATAGTAACGACTTAGGGAACGAGGCAAAGGAGTGCAGAGATTTTGAGTAGAAATTCTCGATTTGAACATCGTGATAAGCGCAGAAAGGCGAATATGGTGCTTAACATATTAATTGGTATCGTTGTGGTGCTTATTTTGGTTGTCGCATCGAGTTTGTTAATTTTTAATAAACCGAAAGATACAGATGTAGCGAAAGAACCATCAAAAACGGCGCCTGCAACAAGTGAAAATAAACAAAACTCAGAAGAAGATGTGAAAGATCAAAAGAAAGACACATCCGATGATGCAGATGCAAAAAAAGAGGACTCATCTGATCAAGACGACGATACGAAGAAGACAGATGATGAAGAAGAGCCTAATAAAGATGCGTTAAAAGACGCCAAAGAAACAGACGGCGGCAAAACGAGTGACGTAGACAAAACATATGAAAGCGATGACTGGGAGCCTGTAGGAACAGAGCAATCCGGTTCACATACAGCAACCTATGATTCTAACTCAAAAGACTGGAAAGAAATGATCAAAGCCATGTCCTATGCGACGGGGATTTCAGAAGAACAAATGACGGTTCTTTGGTTAGGAAATAACGGAGGTCCTCAAGATGCAAAGGGAACCATCCGTGACAAATCATCAGGTGAACGCTACCGCGTGGAAATCACATGGGTAGATGAAAAAGGCTGGAAACCTGTAAAGGTTGAAAAATTAAAATAAACATGAAAAAAAGATAGCAGCCATGCTATCTTTTTTATTTAGATATTCGCCTTAAAATGAACAACCGCTGTATACAAAATCCGGTCATCAATCACAGTTGTTTGATGACTGACAGAATGAACAGTCAGCAAGATTGCCTGATTATGTTCAATTTGTTTTTGGATCTTTTGTTCAAGTTCTTTTAAAGACGATGCTTCAAAGAATTCAATTTTATCCTTTAGAAAATCCAACTGAAAATCCATTTGATTCACTCCTCCATACTCTCCATTCATCTTAATCTCTCTCCTCTAAAAGGGCAAATATTTTTCTACCCCTCCCAGTATTTTTTAGTAGGAAAGAAACAGAAGATGTGGTAGGATAAGAACTGTTCGACGAATTAAAGCATACTATACGCATAGGAATAAATAGATAAAGTGGAGGGAAAGAAAATGGGACGTGAGTTTCTTTCTTTATTTGATCATTGGGCTGAGTCTTATGACGACACGGTAAGTGGTCATGACGAGCAGTATGAAGAAGTGTTTCGCCGGTATCCGGCCATTTTAAAAGAGATTGTAGAACGTTCAGGTCAATATGTCCTTGAGTTTGGAAGCGGCACGGGTAATCTAACAGTGGCACTGCTTGCAGCTGATAAGAACGTGTTTGGTGTTGAACCATCAGACGCCATGAAGAAAGCGGCTCTTCAAAAGGGAGTACCCGATGTGTTTCATGATGGGGATTTTTTATCATTTCCAGCACCGCCATTTGAGCCGGATACGATTGTCAGTTCATATGCTTTCCACCATTTAACGGACGAAGAAAAAAAACAAGCCATTCACACCTATAGCAACATCCTTCACTCAGATGGTAAAATAGTCTTTGCTGATACAATGTTTCAAAATCAAGCAGCACATCAAGCGGAAATCGACAAAGCGAAAGCCGCAGGATTCGATCAGCTTGCAGAGGATTTAGAAACGGAATATTATCCATCCATTGATGTGCTAAAGCAAATCTTTGAAGAAGAAGGTTTTAGCACGTCCTTTCATCAAATGAATGATTTTGTTTGGATCGTAGAAGCGAAGAAAAGGGAATGAAAGGATGTTTTTGATTTGAAAATTGCAGTCATAGGTGCAATGGAAGAAGAAGTGACGATTTTAAGAGATCAACTAAAGAATGCTACACAAGAAAGCATCGCTGGGTGTGAATTCACAACAGGTGTTTATGAAGATAAAGAAGTGATTTTATTAAAATCAGGGATTGGAAAAGTAAATGCAGCGGTCAGCACAACACTTCTGCTTGACCGCTTTCAGCCGGATTATGTGATCAATACAGGATCTGCTGGCGGTTTCCATCACACATTAAATGTAGGGGATATTGTCATTTCTACTGATGTTCGACATCATGATGTGGATGTGACAATCTTTGATTACGAATACGGACAAGTACCAGGGTTGCCAGCTGCTTTCGCTGCAGACGAAAAGCTTGTGAAGCTGGCAGAGGAATCGGCTTTAGAGATCGATCATATTCAAGTGGCAAAAGGAACAATTGCAACAGGAGATTCGTTTATGAATGATCCGGATCGTGTAGCGTTTGTGAGAGAGAAGTTTCCAGAACTATATGCGGTGGAAATGGAAGCCGCAGCTGTTGCACAAGTTTGCCAGCTCTTTGGAACGCCATTTGTTGTCGTTCGAGCGTTATCTGATATTGCAGGGAAAGAATCCAATGTCTCCTTTGATCAATTTCTTGAGCAAGCAGCGATTCACTCAACCGACCTTGTCTTGCGTATGATAAAGCAAACTCAATAAAAGAAGGGGGTTCCCCCTTCTTTTCCATACAAAGGAAGGGAATCATATGGCTGTCATAAAGGATATTACAGAATTAATTGGCCGCACACCGCTTTTAAAGCTGTCAGGGATTGGCATCCCAGATGGTGTAGAGGTGTATGCAAAGCTTGAAATGATGAATCCGGGTGGAAGTATTAAAGATCGTTTAGGTGATATGCTCATAAGAGAAGCATTGGCATCTGGCAAATTGCGTCCAGGCGGAACCATCATTGAAGCAACTGCTGGAAACACAGGAATTGGTCTTGCCCTCAGTGCAAGAAAGCATCAATTGCGGACCATTTTTTGCGTACCAGAACATTTTAGTCAAGAAAAACAACAGCTAATGAAGGCGCTCGGTGCAGAGATTATTCATACACCAAGAAAAGAGGGCATGAAAGGTGCGATTGATCGAGCTCTTGAATTAGAGGCAAGCCTTGACAATGCCTATTGCGTTTTACAATTTAAAAACCAAGTAAATCCATTGACTTACTATAAAACGCTTGGCCCAGAGTTATGGTCCGACCTACAAGGAAACATCGATGTATTCGTAGCAGGAGCGGGATCTGGAGGAACTTTTCAAGGGTGTGCTGCCTATTTAAAAGAGCAGCATCCGGCGTTAAAAACAATTGTTGTCGAACCTGAAGGATCGATTTTAAATGGAGGAGATCCGGGCCCGCATAGAACGGAAGGAATCGGCCTTGAATTTATCCCAGATTATATGGAATCTGCTTTATTCGATGAGATTTACACGGTCAGTGATGATGATGCTTTCCAAATGGTGAAAGAAGCTGCTGAAAAAGAAGGCGTTCTCATTGGAAGCTCTTCAGGTGCCGCATTATATGCCGCTTTAGAGGAAGCAAAGAAGGCAGCACCTGGGACAGTCATTGTCACCATTTTTCCTGACAGCAGTGAACGGTATTTAAGTAAAGGAATTTATGAGGGAGGAAAATAGAATGAAACCAAAAACAATGATGATACACAGCGGAACAACTGGTGATGAAAAAACGGGCGCTGTGTCTGTTCCGATATACCAAGTGAGCACTTATAAGCAGCCGAAAGCAGGCGAACATACAGGGTATGAATATTCTAGAACAGCGAATCCAACAAGAACGGCACTTGAAACCGTCATTCGTGATCTTGAAGGGGGAGCAAACGGCTACGCATTCGGTTCAGGGATGGCTGCCATTACGGCAGTCATGATGCTGTTTAACAGCGGAGATCATATTGTCCTGACAGATGACGTGTACGGCGGAACCTACCGCGTCATTACAAAGGTACTAAACCGTATTGGCATTCATGCGACCTTTGTGGATACAAGTGATCCTGAAGCGGTGAAAAAAGCAATTTTACCCGAAACAAAAGCGGTTTACATTGAATCACCAACCAATCCTTTACTGAAAATGACTGATCTCAAAGCGATCGGCCAATTGACAAAAGAAGCCAACATCTTAATGATTGTTGATAATACATTTTTTACACCTTATTTCCAAAAACCGATTGAATATGGGGCGGACATTGTCCTCCATAGTGCCACTAAATATTTAGGCGGCCACAGTGATGTCGTAGGCGGGCTTGTTGTAACAGCGACGAAAGAGCTTGGAGAAGAACTTCATTTTGTTCAAAATTCTACAGGTGGAATTCTTGGACCGCAGGATTCATGGCTTCTCATGAGAGGGATCAAAACGCTTGGACTAAGAATGGAAGCACATCAACAAAATGCGCAGAAAATCGCTGAGTTTTTAGAACAACATCCAGCGGTCACACGTGTTTATTACCCAGGTCTCGGTGCTCACCCTGGACATGAACTTGCGAAAACGCAAGCATCAGGCTTCGGCGGAATGATCTCTTTTGATATTGGAAAAGAAGAACATGTCGATGTGTTTTTAAGCCAGCTTAAGCTGTTTACAATCGCAGAAAGCCTTGGAGCGGTTGAAAGCTTAATCTCTGTTCCTGCTCGAATGACTCATGCGTCCATTCCGAAAGACCGCCGGAAGGAGCTTGGCATCACTGATGGTTTAATTCGTATATCCGTTGGGATTGAAGATGTGGATGATTTACTGAATGATATGAAGCAAGGACTAAACGCACTAGTGAATGGATAGATTTACATGCCACTACCTTTCTTTTACTATGTTAAGCTATCAATAGACATGTTAAACAGGAAGGTGATTCAAGTGAAGAAAAAGTGGAGTGGTTTAGTGACAGATTACAAGCAGTACGCTTTTATTTTGCTTGCTGTCAGCACCTTTTTATATATTGGTACGATCATACCAAACCAGCACATCGAAGCATCTCCAAAAATGCTGATGATGGGAATTGATTGTGTTTTCTTATTAGCAGCTTTTCTTTGTGTCAGACGCGCGATCTTTTTTCAAAAGAAACTGCAAGAACTAGATGAAGATTAATTCGAAAAGTCTCCTCATATACGTGAGGGGGCTTTTTTGATTGTATTGGACAAACGGACAAGAATAACTGTAGAAATTTAGTCAAAAACACAAAAATCATCTATATTACTAAAAACAGGTTTACAAAATGGTGCTTGCTGGATATACTTACAAAGTAATTAAAAACGTAAAGGAGGCTGAAGAATATGTTATTCGTATCTACTTGTGATCAATTCAACCAACAATTTCATCATGTCATCAGCCTGTGGAAGAGCTCGTGTCCTTCCTTTACCTTATACGGTGCACGCTTCAAAACTGTTTAAGTAAACGAGGATTTCACGCATCATCCATTGCAGGTTGGAAGACATTGTCTTTTGATCTGCATTTTTGTGTGCCCGCAGGTCAACTGATAAAGAAGATCTGCGGGCTATTTCGCATGCTGCGAACTGAAGGGAGGTGAGCGTATATGACAATCCATTTATTCTTTATTACATTGACGATTCAGCGTAAATACAAAGACATTGAGACCGTTCTTTATGAACAACAAGTCGAAACATTTTATGAAGAAATGAAGCAGAAACAACTAAAGTATATGAACTAAAACAGGAAAAGAAAAATTGGAAAAGGAGGAGATTGACATGTTTATGATGCTTGCAATGCTTGATTGTTATACTAGGGAGAAGGACCAGGTTTAGACACGCTCCACATTGATCACCTGCACATATGATATCCGTAAAAGGAGATTGTGAGGTGATCAATGAATGTCGATGTCACCATATATGAGGTTTCCGTCAGTGGGGCACGGGTATACGTCCATTCCGCATTCCTTAAAGCACGGGTACGGCAATCCATACCGAATGCAAAGAGAGCAACAAGAAATGCTTAGACGCTATATGTACAATTACAATTATCCAACTTATTGGTATTAAAGAAAAGGAGCAGGAAACAATACGTTTCCTGCTCCTTTTACATTAGTAAATCCAGCTTGCACCGATGATGATCAACAAAATGAACAGTACAACAAGCAATGCGAATCCGCCTGCAAAACCGCCACCGTAACCACCGCAGTCTCCAGAATAACCGCCACCAAAGCCCATAATCTAGCACCACCTTTATCTAATCAAGATACATTCATAAAATATGCAGCTCATGCAGAAAACGAAATCAATCTGAGCACAATTAATGAAAACGCCTATTCAGATCAAAATTTTTTAAAGTTCTGCGAAACATTTTCTGAAAAGGTGCCGTCTAATCAATGACAACTAATTAGGACTAGGTCTTAAACTTTGTTAGGCGAGAGCCGATATGAAAAGTAAGAAAATTCGTAAATAGTTTTATTTACTGGTGCAAAGCAGGTGTTAACATTGATTCAAAGCTGGATTGGAAAACAAATGAGGGAACCAAAAGGCTTGTTCTCAAAATGGGTTGCCCGCTATATGGAAAAAAATCATCATAATATCAATGAATGGACGATTCAACTCTTAAATATACAAGAAAACGACCGGATTTTAGAAATCGGGACTGGAAGAGGCATGACATTATCGAAGGTAGCAGAAAAACTTGATCGCGGTAAAGTATATGGATTGGATGCCTCTCGTCATATGATCAAATATGCAAAAAGAAAACATAAGAAGCTTGTGGAACAGGATAAAGCCGTCGTGACTCTTGGTAAAGCTGAGCATTTACCTTTTGAAGACAGATCATTCAATAAATTATTTACGGTACAGACCATCTATTACTTGAAGGATATTGAGCAGGTCATGAAGGAAGTGTACCGCGTTCTTCAAGTGGATGGAGAAGTATTCTTATCTTTCCAACAGCAGGAACTGATGAAGGAACAAAAACGGTCACAATCTTTTTCATCGTATAGTGAACAAGAGATCAGCCGCCTATTTTCAGCGTATCACTTTAGAGAAGTTTCGGTTTATCACTATGATACATACATCTGTATCAAAGCGTTAAAATGATGAAAATATTTCCCAGGTAATGAACAAGCGTTCAAAAAGAGGCTCTTCGTCAGAGGAGCCTCTTTGCTTACAATTGTATCCGTGATTGATGGGATGCAAAGTTAAAAAAGACTCTTCATCAGAAGAGTCTTTTCAATGTTATGTAGGCGCCAGCCAGGTGTGTAAGGAATGATAGTATATATAAGGAATTTGTTTGTCGATTAAGGATACCTGTCTGGCTTATTTCTTATATCGACACCGTTCTTCTAAAGTTTAGCTTTTTTTTCAATATTTTCTTTTTTTATTTGACTGGAAGATACATTTTTCTCTCCGTGATAGACATTCTTCGCTTTTTTTTCATCCATTGTGCCATTTGAAGCAGGGAATTGCTTCATAAATAGAGAAAATTGTAGAGACTTCATTTTTAAACAAAAAGGGAGGAATGAAAACATGTCGGGAAACAAAGGTGTCGTTTATAAAGGAGCAGGAAATGTAGCAGTTGAGGATATTGGATACCCTGATTTGATTTTAAGAGATGGCCCGGGTGTACCGAAAGCCAATGTGGGGCGCAAATGTGAGCATGGCGTCATTTTAAAAGTAGTGACGACGAATATTTGCGGAAGTGACCAGCACATGGTGAGAGGGCGTACCACTGCGCCTGCAGGACTAGTCCTTGGTCATGAAATTACAGGTGAAGTCGTTGAGGTTGGACGAGATGTGGAGTTTATTCAAAAAGGAGACCTTGTGTCCGTTCCATTTAATATTGCTTGTGGACGCTGCGTCATGTGCAAGGAACAAAAAACTCATGTGTGCTTAAATGTAAACCCGGACCGTCCAGGCTCTGCCTATGGATACGTCGATATGGGCGGATGGGTTGGCGGCCAATCCGAGTACGTCATGGTCCCATATGCAGATTTTCAGCTGCTCAAATTTCCAGACAAAGATCAAGCGATGGAGAAAATACTTGATCTGACGATGCTTTCCGATATTTTCCCGACAGGTTTTCACGGTGCTTATACGGCTGGAGTAAAGCCTGGTTCGACTGTATATATTGCTGGTGCCGGGCCAGTAGGTCTTGCCGCAGCACATTCCGCTCAGCTCCTTGGCGCCTCTGCGGTAATTGTCGGTGATTTGAATGAACAAAGGCTGGAGCAGGCCAGAAGCTTTGGCTGTGAGACGATCAATTTAAGAAAACATGATCGGATCGGCGAACAAATCACGAATATCTTAGGAGAGCCAGAAGTTGACTGTGCCGTCGATTGTGTCGGCTTTGAAGCTTCAGGTCATGGAGATCAAGGAGAAGCACCTGCAACCGTTCTAAATACAATTATGGATATTACCAAAGTTGGCGGTAAGCTCGGAATCCCAGGGCTTTACGTCACAGAAGACCCAGGTGCCGTGGATGCTGATGCAAAAGTTGGTTCTCTGAAAGTGCGAATTGGACTTGGCTGGGCAAAAGCCCATACCTTTGTGACAGGTCAAACCCCTGTCATGCAATATCACCGCAGTCTAATGAAATCCATTTTAAGCGGAAGAGCACAAATCGCCAAAGCGGTAAATGCGACCGTCATTAACCTTGATCAAGCTCCTCAAGGATACAGCGACTTTGATTCGGGTGTGGCGAAGAAATTTGTGATTGACCCGCATGGGATGATTTCTAAATAATGATACAATGGAAATAATCTAAGAAAAAACTTACAGAAATCCTCCTGTAAGTTTTTTTGTGTTATCAAAAAGACCTTTACTATTTAAGATTCAATATATAAAAACATAACATGCATAGCAATTAATCGGAATTATTTAGCTATAAATTCTTTTATATTTAGAATGGTCAAATCTCTTTCAGTAAGTGTTATAGAATACGTGAAATATTAATGACGACAAAAATAGTCCTTCCTTCATTTAATCTAGAGTTGATTTTCTGCTAGCCGTGCATGAGTATATATTCCTCTGTTAAATCAACAAATGCCTTTAAAGCAGGGGACATCCATTTATTTTTGTGCCAAAATAGTTGAATTTTCGTTGAGAAACAGGGTTCCATCCAATTTATTTTGATGATATTGCCTTCTGCTATTTCTCTTTTTATAGAAATTTCAGGAAGTACAGCGATCCCTAAGCCAGCCATTACACATTTTTTTATGGCTTCTACATCTGCTAATTCTAGTTTGCTTCTTGGTTTTGCTCCCACCTGTTTCAATGAGTGTTCGAAGGCATAACGATAATCGCAGTCTTCAGTTAACAACAATCTTTGCTCGTTCAAATCAATTGGATATACTTTTTGTTTTTTGCTTAAGGGATTTGTTGGACAGCACACAATGGCCATCGGTTCATCTTTTAATTCTTTTACAATTAAATGTGAGGATACTACAGGATTCATAGATAATAATGCGACATCAATTTGTCCTTCTAGTAATAGATTTAAAACATCCTTTTCTGCTATTCCTGGGCGGAAGATCAGTTCTACTTTAGGATACTTTGTTTGAAAGTCCGTTAAAATATGAGGAAGCCGGTAGGTACATTGGGTTTCAGATGCACATATTCTCAAAATGCCGCTTGGCTCATTCATCCCGCCAACAGCCTCTAATGCTTCCCCTGTTAAACCTAAAATTTTATCCGCATAATGTTGAAATTGTCTGCCAGCTTCTGTTAAGATTACCTTTTTTCCAAGCCTTTCAAATAGAGGGGTTCCTAGTTCTTCTTCTAATGCAACAATATTTGCTGTGATACTAGATTGAGCATAACCAAGCATTTGTGCAGTTTTTGTAAAGTTTAATACTTTTGATGCTGTTTGGAACATCATCAGTTGCTTTATCTCCAACTTCAAGCCTCCCTAAATCGGATGAGCCGATTGATATCATCAGAAAACCTCTATAGATTGATCATAACATTTTTACTATGATTAAAGTGGGCGCTTACAATTTATATTATTTCAAATATTCAGATTCACAAGGGGGAGATGGCTTTGTTTGAAATGATTGTCAATTCAGTGAATGATTTTTTATGGACATATATTTTAGTAGTCATGTTAATAGGCATAGGAATCTAATTTACAGTGAGAATGAAATTTATGCAAATTGTCTTACTAAAAGAGGTTTTTCGTTCTATTTTTGAAAAATCCCCCAAATCCAAAAGGGGAAGTCATTTTTATTGGAGCCGCTACAAGAATTGGTACTGGAGGCAGGCGTTGCTATTGCCATCACAGTTGGCGGTCCAGGAGCTATTTTCTGGATGTGGTTTGCGGCAGTTTTAGGGGGAGCTTCTGCGTTTAAACAAAGATTGTTAGGCAAAGATCCTGTCTTTTATGCATCTAGCATGCCAGGTTTAAAAGAAATAGAATGGTGGGGAGCAGAAAAACAAACTGCTAACTCCACAAACACAAATAAAGGGGTAGAAAAATCATGATGAATGTTGAATATCATTGCCAGACAAAAATGATCATGGGGACTGGTCAATCAAAAGAAATCGGATCTATAGTAGAGGATATTGTATTGCCGGGTGCCACAGTTATGATTGTGACGGACTCTGGTGTGAAAAACGCAGGACTAGTTCAGCCTATTGAAGCGTATTTACAGGAAGCTGGTTATTCCGTTCTTGTATTTGATCAAGTATCGCCAAACCCTAGAGATAATGAATGTCTAGCTGGTGCAGAGCTCTTTAGAAAAGAACAAGCATCAGCGGTCATTGCGATTGGTGGCGGAAGTCCAATGGATACGGCTAAAGCGATTGCTTTATTAGGACCAAATGGCGGCATTCCTGAAGAGTATATATCAGGGAAGAAGGCGTATGCTAATCTATCTCCATTAATTTGTATCCCAACAACGGCTGGTACTGGCTCTGAGGTGACACGTTCAGCTGTCATTACGTTAGCTGCTTCACATAAAAAAATCACATTAAAGCATGCCTTGCTTCGGCCAACCATTGCGATTTTAGATCCTGCTCTTACATTGACGGTGCCAAAAAGCATAACAGCCGCAACAGGCGTTGATGCATTGGTACATGCTATTGAAGGCTATTCATGTAAAGTAACAAATCCTATTTCGAAAGCAATGGGTGCAAGTGCAATGGAAACAATTGTGAAATACTTACCGAAGGCATATGAAAATGGATCTAATCTAGAAGCAAGATACAAAATGCAGGAAGGCAGTTTACTTGCTGGCTTATGCTTCGGTTCAGCCGATGTAGCAGCCGTTCATTGTTTAGCAGAAGCACTTGGTAGTCTTTATGATACACCTCATGGTATCGCAAACGCTGTATTTTTACCTTATGTCATGCAATTCAATGCTGTTGAAAACAAGTTGTTACACGCAGAGCTTGCTAAAATGATGAGCTTTGCAGATAAAACGGATTCAGATGATGCGGCGATTCAAAAATTAATTGATGGCATGTATACATTCACAAAGAATTTGGGTATTCCAACACTAAAAGAATTATCTTATGTAAAAGAAGAGGATTTTGAAAAAATGGCTGTATTGGCAGAACAAAACAGCTCTACATCAAGCAATGTTCGTGCCGTTACGAAAGCCGACTACTTAGACATTTTAAAAGCCGCTTTTTAAAATCACCATATAGAAAAAGAGAAGAATAGAATGATCAATGAGTTCCCAAGAAACACCCTTCTCATGACACTATCACTTGGAGGGTGTTCTTTTATGTTTCATGTGGCTAGGTATCGTCTACATATGAGTGGTATGATAGACGACAACATCTGATGTAGAAAGGGTTGAATAAACGATGAACTTTCACAATAAAACCGTCGTCATCACAGGCGCAGCCAATGGAATTGGTGAATCGATCGCCTGGGGCTATGCAAAAGAAGGAGCGCGTGTGGTGATTGCAGATATAGATGAAGAGAAGGGCAAGCGTTTGGAGGAAGAGCTGAAAAAAGAATCTTTAGAAGCTTATTTTAAAAAAACGGACGTGACACAAGAGAAGGATATTCAACACTTAATGTCGTTTGCAGCGGAGCGCTGCAAAACGATTGATATTCTCATCAATAATGCCGGCGTCATGTGCACAGTATCGCCTTATGAATTAACGGTCGATGAGTGGGATCGTGTGTTACATACGAACCTAAGAGGGACTTTTCTATGTGCAAGAGAAGCAGCACGTTATATAAAAGAGAATCCAAAAGGCGGTTCTATTGTGAACATTTCATCCACCCGCGCGACCATGTCAGAGCCTCATACGGAAGCATATGCTGCATCAAAAGGCGGAATATCAGCACTGACTCATGCCTTGGCTGCTTCTTTTAGCCCGGATCACATCACGGTGAATAGCATTTCCCCTGGATGGATTCAAACGAAGGATGAGGAGAATCTTCGAGAGGTCGACCACAAGCAGCATCTTTCCAATCGAGTCGGGGCGCCAAAGGATATTGTGAAGGCTTGCTTTTATTTAACAGATGAAGACAATCAATTTGTGACGGGTACAGATTTAGTCGTTGATGGTGGCATGACCAGAAAGATGATCTATGCTGATTAACTTGAAAAAAACATTGACGCTTTGATCGAGGCGCAGTACAATATGTAACAATTCAGCTGAAGATCGTGATGAAATAAAGACACAGCGCAAATAGAGAAGAGTACATCATAGCTGTCCCGCACAGAGAACTCCGTTAAGCTGAGAAGGAGCTGGGAAGCATGATGGAACCAAGCCTCTTAGCTCTGCACCGGATTCCTTCGGATGGTGGTGCAGCGAAATTCTCCCGTTACAGAGATGGGTTCATGATGACCTGCTAAGGTTCATCTGGCAACAGATGAATAAACTGAGGTGGCAACGCGGAGTAAATCCCGTCCTCAAGACAGAAATGTCTTGGGGGCGGGATTTTTTTATGACAAATAGGAGGGAACAGCTATGAAAAAACATTGGCGGGATATGAGTTTGCTGCTTGGAGCCATCGGAATTGCGAACATAGGAGAATGGATTTATATGATTGCTCTCCATCTGCTCATTTTTCAAGAAACGGGCTCTGTGCTGGCTGTAACAGCCGTCTATATGCTGAGACCGGCTGCAGCTCTTTTGACAAACAGCTGGTCTGGCAGTTTGGTTGACAGGCTGAATCAGCGGAATGTGATGATCAGCTTAGATATCACCCGGGCTATCCTGATCGCATGTGTACCCTTTGCGTTATTTTCAGGACATCTGCTGATCCTGTATGTGATGGTGTTTCTTATTCAAATGGCACAAGCGATGTTTCATCCAGCTTCGATGGTATATATGACAGGATTGATCCCGGCGGATAATCGAAAACGGTTTAATGCCATTCGCTCATTATTACAATCGGGTGGATTTTTACTTGGACCCACAGCAGCAGGTCTGCTTTTTTTAATCGGTACACCTGTTTTTTCAATTTATATAAATGCGATCTGCTTGTTGATATCTGCTCTGTTAACGATGTGTTTACCGAATTTGCTAAAACAAGATGCTGGCCAAAACGGCTTTTCCCTTTCAATGTTAAAAGAGGATGCGAAGCTTGTTCTTCGGTTTAGTTTGACATCACGCCAGATTATGGCGGTGTATTTGTTGTTTAGTGCCGCCATCACGGTACTTCCTACTGCCATTGACTCTCTTGAAACAGCCTTTGCAAAAGAAGTGCTGCTGCTGACTGATACAGAATATGGTCTTCTTGTCAGTATAGCTGGGGCAGGCATCATCACAGGCGCAGGTCTCAATTCGGTGATTGTGGAGAGGCTGCCTGTTTCGATCATGCTTGGTATTGGCAGTTTGTTTGTTGCATGTGGCTATCTCATTTATGCTTTTTCCAGCACATTGTTTGTAGCCGCTGTTGGTTTTTTTATACTAGCATTCTTCTTAGCATTTGCGAACACAGGTTTTATGACTTTCTATCAAACGAATATCCCGGTAGAGGTCATGGGGAGGGTAGCCAGTTTTTATGCTTTGGTTGAAGCCATTCTGACGATGATGATGACAGGGGTCTCTGGTGGACTTGCACATGTTTTATCAATCCGAACCTCCGTTGTCATCGGGTGTGTATGTATGCTTCTTGTCTGTTTATTGCTATGTTTTGTCATCTTTCGTCCATTGAATGTCAAAAAAATAGTGCATCCTACTTAGAAAATTAAAAAAATTATGTTATGATTATTTAAGTAAGTTAATCAAATTGATGAGAAAAGGAGTCTTACACATGAAAGCACTACGCTGGCACGATCAAAAGGACATTCGACTAGAGGAAATTGACGAACCAACAGTTGCTCCAGGAAAAGTGAAACTAAAAGTAAAATGGTGCGGCATTTGTGGTAGTGATTTACATGAATATTTAGGAGGACCGATTTTCATTCCAGTGAATGAACCTCATCCACTTACAAAAGAAAAAGCACCCGTTACGCTGGGACACGAGTTCTCTGGTGAGGTTGTTGAAGTAGGAGAAGGCGTGAGCAATTACAAAGTAGGCGACCGAGTGGTTGTTGAGCCTATTTTTGCGACTCACGGACACCAAGGTGCTTACAACTTAGATGAAAACATGGGCTTTTTAGGACTTGCCGGAGGCGGCGGTGGATTCTCTGAATATGTATCTGTCGATGAAGAATTACTTCATTTATTACCAGACGAAATCTCATATGAGCAAGGTGCGCTTGTAGAGCCTTCTGCAGTTGCTTTATATGCTGTTCGTTCTAGTAAAGTACAAGCTGGGGATACAGCGGCTGTGTTTGGCTGCGGACCAATTGGCTTACTTGTCATTGAAGCATTAAAAGCAGCTGGTGCTACTGATATTTACGCAGTAGAATTATCTAAAGAACGCCAAGAAAAAGCTAAAGAGCTTGGAGCGATCATTGTTGATCCTTCTCAATATGAAGATGTTGTTCAAGAAATCGCAAGCCGTACAAACGGTGGCGTCGATGTTTCTTTTGAAGTGACAGGTGTACCTGTAGTATTGAAGCAAGCAATCCAATCAACAAGAATTTCAGGTGAAACAGTCATTGTGAGCATTTGGGAAAAAGGCGCAGAAATTCTGCCAAATGACATTGTCATTAAAGAACGTACAGTCAAAGGAATTATCGGCTACAGAGACGTATTCCCATCTGTATTAAACTTAATGAGAAAAGGCTATTTCTCTGCAGATACGCTCGTCACGAAAAAAATCAAGCTGGACGATGTGATCGAGGATGGTTTCCATGCATTAATCAATGAAAAAGATCAAGTGAAAATTTTAGTTAGTGCTGAGTAGGATGACAAAGGGAATGGCAGAGGCCATTCTCTTTTTTTGTGCACATATTCTACTCATTTTCATAAAGAGGCATGTGGTTGAATAGTGATAAGTGAAAAGATGTTTTGATAAGGGAGATGACATCATGTTTTATCACATCAAAGAACTGCAATATGAAGCAAAGCCCTCCAAGCCTGATCCGCTTTACGCGAAAAAGCTACAAGAAGTATTAGGCGGACAATATGGAGAAATTAGTGTCATGATGCAATATTTATTTCAAGGCTTTAATTGCCGGGCAGATCAAAAATACAGAGATTTATTGTTTGACATAGGGACAGAGGAAATTGGTCATGTCGAAATGCTGGCGACGATGATCGCGCGTTTACTAGATAAAGCACCGGTTAAAGAACAAGAACAGGCGTATCAAAGTGATCCAGCGCTTGCAGCTGTCATGGGTGGAATGAATCCTCAGCATGCAATTGTTGCCGGTTTAGGAGCTATGGCAGCAGATAGTCAAGGGTATCCGTGGAATGCCAAGTATATCATTGCAAGTGGAAATTTAATGGCTGATTTTAGGGCCAACTTAAATGCAGAATCACAAGGGAGGCTTCAGGTTACAAGGCTCTACGAAATGACCGATGATCGCGGCGTGAAGGATATGCTTTCTTTTCTTATTGCTCGTGATACATATCATCAAAATATGTGGCTTGCGGCCATTAAAGAATTAGAAGAACGAGAAGGGGACGTCGTCGTACCAACCACCTTCCCGCGCTCACTAGAAAAACAGCAAGTATCCTATGATCTGTTTAACTTCTCAAGAGGAGAAGCAAGCAAGGAAGGCAGATGGGCATATGGCCGAAGCATGGATGGAAAAGGGGAATTCAGATATATTTCTGCACCAGTCGTGTTCGGTTCCGCACCAAAACTAAAACCCGCACCAAAGGAACTGTTTAACACACCGAAAAAAGGCGAATAAAAAAAGCCGGTCAGGTATTTGAGCCTGATCGGCTTTTTTAACGTCCAAGAGATCTTCCGTACACGCTGACACGTTTCTCTAACAAGGCAAAAGCGAGTTCAAAGAAAATGCTCAGCAGCCAATAGATCAAAGCAGAGACGAGGTACGTTTCTAAAAACTGATAGCCGTCATTCGCAATGATTCGGGAAATCCCCATGATTTCAAGTACTCCAATCGTAAACGAAAGAGAGGTGGCTTTTAATAGCTGAATGAGCTGATTGCCTAGGTTCGGTAAGGCGACCACAAAGGCCTGCGGCAAAATAATGCGCATCATCGCCTGGCGCGTCGTCATACCCACAATTTTTGCCGCTTCAAGCTGCCCTTTGTCTACCGCAAGGAGTGCACTCCGAACCACCTCTGTTAAATGGGCGGCTGAATGGAGGCTGAAGGTAATGAGGGCAACAGCTAATGGGGAGACCATATCTGGATGAAAGGTCAGCCCGAATGTACCGCTCACTTTGGTTAGAACAAAAGGGAGCCCATAAAAGAAAGCGAACAGCTGAACAATAAGAGGCGTTCCTCTAAAAAAGGAGACATAGAGTGTCACAAGCTGCCTGAGTACAGAAATGCGAAAGAGACGAATGAAAGCAAAAACAGATCCGATCAAAAGGCTCACAGCCATGGAAACGAGTGCAATCAATAAAGTAAAAGGAACGCCTTTTAGAATATGAGGTACTTGGTCAATCGCAAATTGAATATCAATGGTTTGCATCAAATCGCCTCCTTAACGTGACAGGCTGGTGCGGCCTTTTACAAATTTCCTTTCAAGCAGCATGGTGATCAGTTCAATGCTCATGCAAATGAGCCAATACACAATCGCAATGATCGCGTACACTTCAAACATGCCGATCCCGTAGTTATTTCCTAAAATGATCTTCACCTGTCCCATGATATCAATAAGTCCGATTGTAAAGGCAATCGCTGTGTCTTTCACGAGATCAATGGTGTAATTTCCGAGGTTTGGCAGTGCAATGAGAAAGGCCTGCGGGATAATAATCCTGATCAAGGCCTGTGTATCTGTCATCCCAACAATGTAGGCGGCCTCCAGCTGGTCCTTCCCAACAGATGAATACGCACTGCGAAAGACTTCAGATAAATAAGCGCCAGTATGTAAAGAAAACGTCATCATCACAAATAACACACGATCCCAATGATTGATTTGCATCCCTGCGACAAGTAAAAGCTGAGGCAGTCCAAAATAAATCAAAAACAACTGAACAATTAAAGGCGTACTTCGTGTAAAAGATAAATAGATAACAGCCAATTGCTTCAGCACTGGGATTTGCTTGATACGAATGAAAGCAAATAGCAACCCGATGATGATAGCAAAAAACAATGACACCGTAATAATGAGAAAAGTGAGTGGCAGGCGTTCAAGCACCTGTAAAAAGATGCGCAGCCAATCTCCAGCTGTAAACGTCATGACGCTTCCTTCCTTTCTTCATTTTGATCCCCTTGCTCTGAGATGTCATCAATATTTTGAAAGAAATCAACACCAAACCACTTTTTCGCAAGCTTAGGCAGTGTTCCATCATCAATCATTTCTTGTGTGATCCGGTCCAAATCTGCTGCAAGCTGCTTCTCGCTTGGCTGTAAGACAAGATAGATAGGCTCCTTTGACACAATGCCGCCAACTTTGACCTTTAGGTTCAAATGCTTTTGAATGGTATCAAAGGTTGAAATGTTCATAAATGCTGCATCGGACCGTCCGCTTTCAACACGTTTTAAGTTGAGTTCATTTGAAGGACTTTCAATGGTCGTCAGTGGAATATCCGGATCATGCTCTTTATTATATTGATTTAATATCGAACGCAAGCCTCCGCTAGGACTGACAGGAGCCAGTTTTTTAGATGTCATATCATCAAGCGATCGAATCTCCTTGTCTGATTCATTCACAATTAAACCTGTCATCGAATAGCCATACGGGACCTTAGGGTAAAGGAACCGCTTTTCACGTTCAGGGTTACTAAAAAACCAATTAGCCGCCATTTCAAACTTCCCTGCGCCTACACCGATTAAATTGGATTCTTCTTCGCCAAAAATGTAATCAAAATGTACGTGGGGAAGCCTCTTTTCCACTTCATTTAAATAATCAATGTTATAGCCAATCGGTTCGTTTCGGTCATTTGTTGCTAAAAAGGGTGGATTGACCTCTGCACTCAGTGCGACTTTCACAATTTGTCTGCCGTCATCTGTCGTGGTTTTCACACTGCTGCAGCCAATCAGAGAAAGGAGAAACAGAAGGACACCGGACATCATGAATGCTGTCTTTTGCTTCATTTGTCTTTCTCCGATCCTTGCCACATTCCGCGATGAATTCTTGATAAAAATTGTTTCGTTCGTTCATGCTGTGGCTTCAACAGGACGTCTTCTGGTGAGCCTTTTTCAACGATTTCGCCATCTGCCATAAAGATCACCGTATCCGCCACGTCCTTTGCAAAAGAAATTTCATGCGTCACAATGACCATCGTCATCCCTTGGCTCGCAATATCTTTCATCATTTCAAGAATTTCTCCTATCATCTCTGGGTCCAGTGCCGACGTAGGTTCATCAAACAAAAGGACTGAAGGGTTCATCGCAAGAGCGCGGGCTATGCCAATTCGCTGCTGCTGACCGCCAGATAATTCACTCGGAAATGCCTCTTTTTTATGCAGCAGTCCAATCCGCGCTAAAAATTGCTCTCCGACTTTTTCTGCTTCTTTCTTAGACATGTTTTGAGACACAATCAATCCTTCTGTAATATTTTCAAGTGCTCGTTTATTCTGAAACAAGTGATAATGCTGAAACACCATGGAAGATTGCTGCCTGAGTTTTAGAAGATCTTTTTTATGATATTGTTCAAATTGAATTGTGGCTTCACCAACTGTCAGCTCTCCTTTGTCTGGAATATCAAGGCTGTTTAAGCTGCGAAGAAGTGTTGTTTTTCCAGATCCACTCGGTCCAATAATGGCGACCACTTCACCTTCTTGTACGGTGAAATCAATGCCTTTTAACACATGGGTCTGCCCATAAGATTTATGTAGATTAGTAGCTGAAATCATAAAAGCATCACGTTCCTTTGACAGATGTACTTAATATTGATAAAATTTAACACATTAAATCCTATAAGTAAAGTGTGTTTTATTTATTCCGATTGGAAAAATCAGATATGATAGATTGTGAGAAACAGAGGAGTTGGATACGTTTTGTCTAAAGCATTATTTGTCGATACCGATTTTCAAAAAACATGGCTCAATCAACTAGAATCTCTTCGTGAAACGATCGAACAAAACGCAAAAAAACATGATGAAGGCGCTTATTTTCCTAAAAAGAATATCGAATCATTAGTAAACATGGGATATACAACCCTGTCTCTTCCCGCTGAATATGGAGGCGGAGGTCAATCTGTGACGGATATGGTTCTGTTTCAAGAAACGCTTGGTAGCATGGACGGAGCGACTGCCTTATCGATCGGCTGGCATCAAGGGGTTGTAGGCGAAATCTACGAAAAGAAACAATGGAATGAGAAGCAGCTGCAATTCTTTGCGGAAGAAGTGAAGAAGGGTGCCCTTGTCAACCGTGCCGTGAGCGAGGCGCAGACAGGCAGTCCAACAAGAGGGGGCAAGCCTGGGACAACAGCCACTAGATCAGGTAATGAGTGGATCATCAATGGACGTAAAATTTTCACAACGATGTCACCAGCGCTTACATACTTTTTAGTCGGCGTATGGATCGAGGAAAAAGAGGCGATGGGATTCTTCTTAATTCATCGTGAGACAGAAGGTGTTTCAATAGAAGAAACGTGGAATGTTGTGGGCATGAGAGGAACAGAAAGCCATGATTTAATCTTAGATCAGGTTAAGGTCTCAGATGACATGCTTGTTGAGGTGCAAAAAGGGCCACGGGGTGGTACGCTAAATCCTTGGATTGCACACATTCCTTCCTGCTATTTAGGGATTGCGCAAGCGGCGAGAGACTATGCTGTTCAGTATGCCATCACCCATTCACCGAACAGCATCAGCGGAACGATTAGTGATCTGCCAAATGTCCAAACACTTATTGGTGAAATCGACTTACTATTAAAGCAGGCACGCCACGTCATCTACTCAACGACGACATTGTATGAAAAGCCGGAGAAAAGAGAGCTGTTAATCAATGAATTCGGCGCTGTGAAACATACAGTCGTCAATCACAGTCTACAAGTTGTCGATAAAACCATGCGTTTAGTCGGTGCGAAAAGCTTAAGCCTTGACTGTCCACTGCAGCGTTACTATCGAGATATTCGGGCCGGGCTCCATAACCCGCCAATGGACGATATGACGATTTCAAAAATTGCGAAGCAGGCCATTGAAGAGAAAAAAGAAAGCTAATATACAGCAAAAAGCCGGATGAACCGGCTTTTTTTGTTTGAAAGAAAAGAGGACAAGCGTACCTTATATCTCATCGCTCAACATGCTACAATCAATGGAATCATGGGAAAAGGAGCGATTGTTTTGAAGAAAAAGTATATAAAATGGCTCATTACTGGCATGATGCTGATGGCACTTTGTATAAGCCAGCCTTCATCAACTGAAGGAGCATCACCAGCATGGTCAGTAGATGAATTCTTGAAAGACCGGGAAGGCACGTTTGTGATTCAAGAAGTAAAAGAAAAGTCCCCTTGGGTGTATAACAAAAAAAGAGCGAAAGAGCGCTTTGCACCTCAATCGACATTTAAGGTAGCAAATGCCTTAATCGGACTCCAGACAGGCGCAGTGAGAGATGAATACGACATCAAATATTGGGATGGCGTAAAAAGAGAGATTGACAACTGGAATAGAGATCATACATTAGGATCTGGGATGAGAGATTCAGTCGTCTGGTACTATCAAGCCATGGCACGTGACATTGGAGAAGAACGCATGAATCATTGGGTGAAAGCCATTCATTATGGGAACAAAGACATATCTGGCGGAATCGATCAATTTTGGTTAAGCAGTACCCTGCGAATTTCTCCTATCGAACAAGTTCGTTTTCTCAAACAGCTATATGAAGAGACTCTTCCATTTGACCTAAAGAACATGAGAACAGTCAAACGAATGATGGTACAAGAAGAAGAGAAACACGCCACCCTATACGGAAAAACAGGCTCGGGATCAGGCATCGGCTGGTACGTAGGTTTTATCAAACATGAAAACAAAACCTACATCTTTGCCACAAATATCAAAGGCACAGGCATAGAAGCAAAAGACATCACCTATCGCATTTTGAAAAAATATCATTTGATGGAAGCATCCGTTTAGGGTGCTTTTTTATATGCGAAAAAGGGGATATATTGATAAGTTGATGATATATGGATTAGTTTGAAAGAATGATATATTTATAGAAATATATTGAAGTATCATTTCAAATGTATTATTATATATGGCGTAATGTTACAAATGTTACAAATATATGATAAGGAGATTAATATGAACCTAAAAAGTAAAGTGAATTGGAAAAGAAATATTGCAGCACTACTAGCGTTTGTGATGCTTTTATCAATGTTACCTTCTGACATTTTTGCGGAAGAACATGACAAAAATACAAAATCAAGTCATAACAGCTTAGAAGAGTTAGGTGATTCAAAGGCTCTGGAAATGGCAGGCATTGACGAAGATGAAATTGGAAAAGATAGAGAAGTTTTTTCAGAAAGAACAGAAAACAGCAAGCTTTTTTATGAAGGAGAGGGTGTATTTACACAAGAGGTATATCCTGATCCTATTCATATTAAAGAGGCTCCAGATGCTGAATGGGAGGACATCTCTCCAGAATTAAAGACGATCTCGAAAAAAGAAATAGAAACAGAAAATGCAAAGTTAGAATCAACTTTTCAAAAACAAATGCAGCTTGGATTATATGCCACATTTGAACACAAGAAGCATCAAATGGATTTTTCAATTTTAAAAGCTTCAGGGAAAAACAAATCAGAAATCAATTCCAAAGATACCTCTGCACAATTTAAAGAGAACACCAACGAGCTTACATATGAAGAGGTATTTCCAAATATAGATTTACGATCATTCACCTTTAATGAAAACATCAAGGAAGATATTGTACTCAATCAATATGATGGCTACAATTCATTTACATTTAAAATAAAGACAGATCTAACTGGGGAAATTGAGGAAGACGGTTCTATTACATTTTATGATCAGAAAAAACGGACCATTTTTCAAGTTCCAAAACCGTTTATGACGGATTCTAATTTAGATGAAAAGTCAGGTGAAGTGGCTCGCTCAGAAGATGTGAGCTTTAAATTAGAAAAAGAAGACGATGGCTATTTACTTCATGTGACAGCAGATGAAAAATGGCTCAAAGATCCTGAACGAGTTTATCCTGTGTCTATCGATCCTTCGACTTCTTTATCTGTATCAGCAGACACATTTATCATGAGTAAGTACCCAACAACAAATTATTCATCCTCTACGCAAAAATGGGACGCTAAACTTAAAAGTTATGTACTCAAAACAGGTTATTACGATAAAACAACTGGTACAAACTATGCGTTCATGAAGTTTAACTCATTCAAACCGATTCAAAATATGAATGTAACAAAAGCGACGCTTAAAACGTATGTTGCTCACTCATATTACGGGACGAAGGCTACTGGTCTTTGGCTGGATACAGTGAATGCCAACTATGATCATACAAAACTAACGTGGAACAATAAACCAAGCTCCAAAAACATCGGCAAAGCCAATGTATATAAAGGACAATGGGCGAGTTATGATGTGACATCAACCATCAAAGCTTGGAATAGCGGAACAGCTAACTATGGCTTTAAATTACATGCAAATGGAAATGGGCAAGACCATTGGAAAAAAATAATCTCATCAACAAACTCTACCAATAAACCAGTCATTGAAGTAACGTATACCATTCCACAGGCAAATGCACCAACTGTAAAAGGTTTTAGTAATGGAAATGGTACAGGTTACTTCAATTTAAGCTGGAAAAAGGTGTCTGGCGCAAAAGGCTACAAAGTGTGGCTATACAACGGAAAAGAGTATGAAGCCATTTCAGTTGGAAATGTGGCGTCATGGAGTACAAAAGGAAAGAATATATGGCCGACAGCGAGCGAGATTGCAGCAAAAAAATATAAACTCCATTTAGATGGAAAAGGCGGGACTGAATTAGCAGTTGATCCTTCCCCGGTTTACAAAAACTCAGGCGGAAATTATGCGGCAAGTAAAAATTATTGGGTAGCTGTAAGTGCGATTTTTGACCAAGGTGAAGGTGCAATGTCCGCAAAAGTAAAACCTTTTGTGCCGAATATTGCAAGAGCGAAAGCACCTAGTACAAAAGGCTTCAATAATAACAACGCAACAGGTTACTTTGATCTTTCTTGGAATACAGTTTCCGGTGCGACCGGTTATAAAATACAAATGTTTAATGGGAAAAGCTATGAGACATTGGATCTCGGGAATCAAACATCATGGTCAACAAAAGGGAAAAAAGTATGGCCGACAGCTGCTGAGATCAAAGCAGGTAAATATGCATTGCACCTCCAAGATGGAAAAGGGGCGGAGCTTCCAATTCATCCTGGTGCGACTTACAAAAATGCTGGAGGAGATGCGGCTCAAAAACATTATTCCTTCAGAGTGATTGCCTATAATAAAGATGGAGAAGCCATTGCTTCACCGCCAGCTGGACCAACTTTACCTGATGTATCTAGACCGAAAGCTTTATCTGGATATGCTTATACCAATACAAAAGAGAGCCAAACAGGTTATTTCAATTTACATTGGGACAAAGTGAAAAATGCAAAAGGATATAAAATTAACATCTATAACGGTAAGGCATATCAATCATTTGATGTGGGTGATGTCGATCACTGGACAACACAAAACAAGAATATTTGGCCGACTCCTACTGAAGTTAAAAGTGGGAAATATGTGCTTCATACAGATGGAAAGGGCGGAGAATTAGCGCTAGACCCATCACCAGTATATGAAAATGCAAATGGAAATTATAAAGGACGCAAGAACTACTCCTTTACCCTTTCCGCCTACGATGCAAATGGAGAAACCATTCCGACACCAGCCTTTAACCCGACATTCCATGAAGGGGCCGAATTCCTTGGAACAGAGGATTACTGGTCGATTATTGATATACCAGACGGCCAGCTGAATGGTGCAACTGGGAATGTGATTGTCAGTGAAGAAGAAATGTCGATTGATGGAAGAGGACCAGGGCTTGGAATTGGTCGAACGTACAATAGTTTAGATGCAGCTGACCACCTGTTTGGTCAAGGGTGGTACACAGATGTAGAAACGAGTATCACGCCAACAAAAGAAGGTGTCATCTATCTTGATGAAGATGCCACAACTCATGTTTTTACAAAAAAAGCAGATGGTACGTATCAACCACCAACAGGTATTTTCCTTGAATTAACGGAATCAAAAGATGAATACATGTTAAAAACGAAGGATCAAACCTTTGCACACTTTAGTAAAAACGGTGGGAAAATCACCAAGGTTGTAGATGGACATAAAAATACAACGACATACAAATATAACGAAAACAATCAGCTCACTTCAATAGAAGATGCATCTGGCCGAAAAATAACAATGGATTATGATGAAGATGGTCATATCATCTCGGTTCAAGGACCAAAAGGGAAAAAGCTTTCATATGAGTATGATGCAGGTTTACTAACGAAAGTCATAGATTCAGATGGAACAAGTATCTCATATGAATACGATAAAGAAGGCAGATTGATTAAACAATTCTCTCAAAACAGTACAAAAGATCAGCCTGTTTTTACAGAATATCAATATGAAAATCATCGTTTAGTCAAGGCAATTAATGCAAAAAAAGAAACCTTTGAGTATGCATATGATTTGTCTAAAAAGACACTCATGCTAACGCAGCCAAACGGGCGAAAAATACAGTATACGTATAACGAAGCAGCCAATCCAATTCAAGTTGTAGATGATGCGGAAGGACTTAAAATCACCACTAAAACCAAATATGAAGGCAACCAAATCGTAGAAGAAACTGACCCAAATGATGTAGAGAAAGGAAAAGCTACAGAAAGCTATTCGTATGACAAAAATGGCAACGTCATTCAGGCGAAAGATGCTTACGGGACAGAAACCTACGAATATAACAAAAATAATGATGTCACTAAAGTGAAAGATACAGAAGGAGATATTACAGATATCGCCTACGATGGATTAGATGCTGTATCTGAAACGGATCAAAGTGGAAATATGTCTTCAGCAAGTATTTATGACTCGTACGGGAATTTGGTACAAACGAGTAAAGAACTTGCTGCAGGTGCGAGTATATTAAAAAATGGCAGTTTTGAAGATACGCTAACTGGCTGGAAGCTTACAGCATCTAAGGATGACGGGAAATTAGCGCAAACAGCTGGAAAAAGTGGTCCGTTATCTGGCGGCAGAGTATTAGAGGTCAGTTCACAGTCGACAACTGAAGGAACAGAACTTGGCTATTCTTCTGCTACTCAAGAAGTGACACTAGAGCCAAATACGACGTATACACTGAGTGGAAAAATCAAGACAGAGCTAACGAAAGCAAGAGCATTTTTTAACATCGATTTAAGAGATACAAACAACAAGCGAATTCAATGGATCAGTAACGGTTACAGTACATTATCAGGCAAAAACGATTGGACAAAACGCCAAGTTACGTTTACGACGCCATCTCATGCAGGCAGAGCTGTGATCTATATGGAAGTGGATCATCGAGATAAGGCTGGAAAAGGAAAAGCCTGGTTCGATGAGATTCAGATAGAAAAAGGCGAAGTTTCATCAAGTTATAATCCAGTCAAAAATAATTCCTTTACGGATAAAACAACAAGCTGGAGTGGAACAGGTGGTTCATTAGATAATGAAGAAGGCTTTAACGATGACGTTTCGTTAAAAATGACAAGAACCTCTTCAACTCAAGCAAATGCCATCTATAAACAATCTGTACCGATTGAACAAAGTGCGAATGATCAATCTGTGTATGTCACATTGACTGGGATGTCTAAGGCTGAAAATGTCAAAGCCTCAAATGAAAATGACTACTCACTTCAAGCGTCCGTTACGTATACAGATGGCACAACAGGAACGTTTAATGCCAAATTCCCAACCGGTACACAGGAGTGGAACCGAGCGGCGGTTGTCATACCAAAAACAAAACCATTGAAAAAAGTCGACGTTCAGATTGTTTTCCAAAAAAGCGCGACTGGAACGGTTTGGTTTGATGATATCCGTCTAGTCGAAGGAAGTCTTTTAACGAAAACCACTTACGACGAAAAAGGGAACTATGCAGTTAAAGAAGAGGATGAGCTTGGTTACTCATCTCAATCTGCCTACGATGAAACAGGCAAAAAACTTTCTGAAACAGATGCGAAAGGCGAAAAAACAACATTCGAATATGACCAGGCTGATCAGCTGAAGAAAATCACTTTATCTAACGGGACATCCATTGTGAGAACGTATGATAAAGAGGGCAATGAACAGTCGAAAACCATTCGTGCAGAGTCAGATCAGACGTATCGATTCGAATACGACCTAATGGGAAAATTGACAAAAACCATTGATCCATTAGGGAATGTGTTGAAAAGTGAATATGATGCGAATAGCAACTTAATCAAAACCATTTCTGCAAATGGGCATGAAGTGTCTCTCACGTATGATGGAACAGACCGAGTGAAATCCAAGTCATACAATGGGACAGAAAAATATCACTTTAGCTATGATAAAAACGGAAACGAAACAACAGTTGTTAACAAAGAACAAAACACAACCAAAAACAGAACGTTCGACCAACAAAACCGCATCACAAAGTTAACAGAGCGTGGCAACAGCCAAACTTGGACATATCCAGCCAATTCAGACAAACTGAAATCCTTTGAGTGGACACACGGAAATCAAAAAGGAACGAACCAATTCAGTTACAATAAGCTTGATCAAATGACGCAGATGAAGGATTCGAATTCTACGTATTCGTTTGATTATGATGAAAATGGAAATGTTCAGTCCTTTATTACAGGTAACGGCAGTGGTGCTAGCTTTGCTTATGATGAGCGCAACTTAATCAATGATTTGCACATTGGAACAAGCCAAGGGGCAACGATCTTAAACGAAGCTTACGAATATGATCAAAATGGAAACAGAATAACGGTTGATCAAGGAAGCAACGGGAAGATTCGATATGAATATGGAAAATTAGATCAATTGATCAAAGAAGCTCATCCTGATGGCACGGTTATTGAATACACATATGATGGGTTTGGAAACAGAAAAACAGTTACGACTGAAAAAAATGGCACTAAAAAAACAATCAACGCATCATTCAACATCATGAACCAACTGACAAAGGTAAATGATGAGACTTTAACTTATGACAAAAATGGCAACCGAACGTCTGACGGACAATTCCTTTATGAATGGGATGCAGAAGATAACATAACGGCCATCAAGAAAAAAGGCGAAGACAAGCCATTTGTCACTTACAAATATGATGAGCGTGGATATAGAATTCAAAAAACAGTGAATGGAAAAGTCACCAATTACTTTTATGACGGCGACAGCTTGAATGTTTTATACGAAACAGATGGAGACAACGAAGTCACAAAAGCATACACATACGGTGAGAGTGGACAACTCCTATCATTCACGCAAAATGGAAACAAATATTTCTATCACTACAATGCACACGGTGATGTCATTGCCATGACCAATAGTGCAGGGAAAATCGTTGCTGAGTACGAATACGATACATGGGGCGTCCCAACAAAGGTAAAAGAAGATGAAGAAGTAAAAGGAAACCCATATCGCTATGCAGGTTACCGCTTCGACGAAGAAACAGGACTTTACTATTTAATCGCCCGCTACTATGAACCAAGAAACGGCGTATTCCTATCACTTGACCCAGACCCAGGAAGCGATGGAGATGCACTAGATCAAAACGGATATACCTATGGCAACAACAACCCAGTCATGAATGTAGACCCAGACGGCCATTGGGTATGGTTTGTTGTCAATGCAGGATTTGCGGTATATGATGGATACAAAGCTTATAAATCAGGCAAGGGCTGGAAAGGCGCAGCTTTAGCAGCAGCTTCGAATTTTGGACCTGGGAAGGTATTTAAGGTGTTAAAAGTAGTAAAGCGTGCTAAACGATCTTCAAATATTGCCCACAATGCTGCTAGGCATAGCAAATTAAAAGAACATTATAAGCAATCACAAAAATATGGCAAGGCAAAAGTTAGGCATTTATCTGGGGGACGTTACCGTTACTATGGCCACGTAACACCGGCTAAGAAAAAAGGGGAAATGGCGGGCAGAAGAGTAGTAAGAGAATGGAATTATAAAACAGGAAAAAAGAGAACATGGCATGAAACTATTGATCATCGTGGTAAAGTAAGACAAGTAAGACCACAAAATGGTAAAGTTAAAGTGCATTACCGCTTTAACAGTAAAGGTCAGTATATAGGGAAGTGGTAATTTATGGTCGAACCAGAAATGATAGACTGTATAAATAAAATACAAAAAGTCTTAAATGGGACTATGACGAGAGAAGAAGTTTCTGATTGGGCTGAGATTTATGTTAGTGCAGATGATCCTGAAGTCGATGATGAAAAAGTTTGGGATATGCTGATTCTTCTAAGTGGAATTGATTTGAAAGATGCTCCCAATTCCTATTTCCACACAGAAGAGGATTTGGAAGAATGGATAAGAAAATATAAATAGCTTTAGTAGAAATGTGCCTTTTAGTATTTTATTCACTAAAAGGCGCATTTTTTGTTATTTATTTGTTGCCCAAATTTTAAACATGAGAAGATATGCCAAAAGGGTATATAGTTTTATGGAACCTTATAAACTTTTACGAAAGTTAAAGTAAGTATATTGTTATAGAGGTAATACAAAAGAAGTCCAAGAATTAAAAATTATTCTACAAATATAAGTAAAAAGTAATTCAAGAGAATAATTGAAAATAAAATAATCAAAATTACAAAATGTCACTCATCATGAAATACGATTTATAAATGTGGTAAGGTAATTCTAGATTTGAAGAATTAATAACAGAAGGGGTAAAATAGAAAATTTTAAATCTGTCTTTCATCTTTATGATACAGGGAACTTGAACAATGAACTACTTGAAGAATTTGATTCAAATGCAAATTTTCTATTTAACATCGATGGGATGTTACTCGCAATAGAATCGAAAAACGTATGTTTCGATTCACAAGAATTTGTTTGCAGTGTATAGGAAGATCTTATTAGCGTCTAAATAAGAATTAAAAACAATGAGAGGTTGGGGAGAAATCCATGAAAATCAGCCGTGATAAACAATGTTTATTCGATGATGTAAAACAACGTTATCAATACTTATTAGATTCATCTTATCCAGATGATATCATCTCTTTTGAAGAAGAAACTGGTATGTACTCAGATGATTTTTATATGTTTTTTTCACTTGTTGCAGGCAGCTTAAGTTATGTGGTCGATCATAAACGAATACCGAAAAAACAGTTAAACGTGCTGCGTCAGTCATTTGAAGAGCAATATCCCCAAATCAAAACGTATCAACAGATCCTTGAATCGTATCCTTTATTGCATTCCTATGTTCAATACCATGAAGAAACAAGAAAACAAATCATTGCACTTATATAATAACCTCTTGGAGGACAAACGATGACATGGTTTTTAGATGAAAAAGTCCAGAAACAAATCCGTGATTTCAATATCAACCATCCAAAGCAAATCAATGAATTTCACTACTTTAAAGAGTATAATGAACATTACGACTTGATCAACTGTATTCATCTACACATCCCATACGAATCTGCAACCCATAAAGCAGACATTCATCTGAAATTTACCAACGTCTCTTCTGTTCAAATCAAAGATTTGGAGTTAACAAACGATTCCTCTCTTTTTTTGAACATTCAACTTTTGGATAGAGGCTGGGAATGTTTGAATTACTTTGTCTAAGATTATGAAGAACAGTATTTTTCTTTTTATTGTGAAACGGTTCAAGTCATACAAGTCGTTTCAAATGAATCGGGCTAGTCTCTCTACATATGTGCGAATCATGCTTCCCCATCCCAACATAGAAAGGTGCAATGACATTGAATCGAATGATGAAGTGGCTTTTATTTGCAGCAGTCATCGCTGGCTTATTGGTATGCGCATTTTTTGTGTTCCGTTTCAACCAGCCTAAGCCGACGACAAACATCCATTATGCAGACACACAAAACAAACAGCAAACACTCGATATGTATATGCCAAAGGGAAAAGATGAAGACAATAAGAAGAAGCATCCAGTCATGATCTATCTCCATGGCGGCGGCTGGACAGGCGGCGATAAGAATAGAGTCGCTTCAAAGGCTGATTATTTTACGGGTCAAGGGTATGTGTTTGTTTCGATGAATTACAGGCTTCACCCTGATGCCAACTATGAGCAGATGGCAGATGATACGGCAAACGCCATTAAATGGGTCAAGGATCATGCAGGTGAATATCAAATCGATTCATCAAAAATCAACATGATGGGACATTCGGCAGGCGGTCATTTAACGGCATTGGTGGCCACAGATTCAACTTATTTAAAACGTGTTGGATTGTCGCCAAAAACGATCAATTCCATCGTGATTTTAGATGGACCGTTAAACATCAATCAATTTATACAAGCCATACCATCGTACAAAAAGGTGTTTGGCAAACAGGAGAAGAACTGGACAAAGGCATCACCTGTCACTTATATGAATCAAGCGAATGTACCGCCTGTTTATTTAGTCACAGGCTGGGAAAATCCAGAGGTGTACCGATTTGCAGAAAAACTGAATCATGATAAAGGCTCGCGATTTGTTTTTCGGGTTCATTCGCTGAGCCACAGTGACTTGAATAAATGGTTTGGATCAGACAGGGCGCCAAAAGAAGCGCAAGACATGACAAAAGCTGTTATGGCTTTTGTCAAAAAACAAAATCAATAACGAAGACCGTATGCTAGGCAATCCATTTTGCCGCAGTATATGATAAAGCGTAAATGGTTCGTACCAAAGGAGTGTATGTCGTTGTCATCACGTATGGAAAATAAAGTGTTTAATTGCGAAAAAGAGCTGACGCTGAATATTATCGGCGGTAAGTGGAAAATGCTGATTTTATGGCACCTTGGCAGAGAAGGGACAAAACGGTTTGGTGAGCTAAAGTCGTTAATGCCTGGGATTACGCAAAGAATGCTTGTCAATCAGTTAAGAGAATTAGAGGAAGATCACATTGTGCATCGGGAGGTTTATCCTGTCGTTCCGCCAAAGGTTGAGTATTCCCTCACAGAACTAGGAGAAAGCTTAATGCCGATTTTAGAGGCGATGTATGATTGGGGAAAACAGTATATCGACAGCAATTTCTTAAAGGATGATAAATAGTAATACATGCAAAAGATACTGGTCGAAAGACAGTATCTTTTTTGTGACCATATGCGAAAAAGTATAGTATGTAAAAAAAAAGTGCGTACTTGGATTGCTTCACTCCTGTTGTTATACTCATTTCATCGTTCAAGATGCATCATTCGCGGAGCTCTTGAAGATGAGATGAAAAACGGGAGTGAACATTGATGAAATTACAATTAGCATTAGATTTAGTGAATATACCAGAAGCGATTGAGCTGATCAAAGAAGTAGAAGCATCTATTGATGTGGTCGAAATTGGGACACCTGTTGTGATCAACGAAGGCTTGCGTGCTGTAAAAGAAGTCAAACAGGCTTTTCCGAATTTACGTGTACTCGCTGATCTGAAAATTATGGATGCTGCCGGCTATGAAGTGCAGCAGGCATCTGAAGCTGGAGCAGATATCGTGACCATTCTTGCAGCGGCAGAAGATATGTCCATTCAAGGAGCCGTGAAAGAAGCGAAAGCAAGAGGGAAACAGATTTTAGTGGATATGATAGGTATCAAAGATATCGCTGGCCGGGCAAAAGAGCTGGATGAGCTTGGAGTCGACTATATTTGTGTGCACACAGGCTATGATCTGCAAGCGGTTGGTCAAAACTCATTTGCTGACCTTCTGACCATTAAACAAGTCGTCAAACAAGCGAAAACAGCGATTGCAGGCGGAATTAAGCTTGATACGTTACCTGAAGTCGTAAAATTAAATCCTGATTTGATCATTGTCGGCGGTGGTATCGCAAGCCAGGATAATAAAGCAGAAGTAGCCGCACAAATGAAGCAGCTGATCGCACAATCATGAAGACCAGTGACTATGTGAAAGCCATTTTAAATGAGCTTTCTGAGCACTCGCCGGATATTCAAGACGAACAGGCAGAGCGCCTTGTCTCAAGCATTTTAACTGCAAGAAAGGTCTTTGTGTCAGGGGCTGGCAGGTCTGGTTTGATGGGAAAATCATTTGCCATGAGACTTACACATATTGGCGTCAAGGCTTATGTGATCGGTGAGACCAATACTCCTTCCTTTACAGAAGAAGATCTCTTGATTGTGGGGAGCGGCTCTGGTCGAACAGAGACCTTGCTAGTCCTTGCAAAAAAGGCAAAAGCAATTGGCGGAAAAGTGGCAGCATTCACGCTTTCAGTTGACTCACCTCTAGCTGATCTATCGGATGAAGTCATTTTACTGTCAGGTGCGCCGAAGGATCAAAAGGAAGGAAGCCATCATACCATTCAGCCAATGGGCTCGCTATTTGAGCAATCGCTTCTTCTGACATACGATGCGGTCATCTTGCGTTTAATGGAAATAAAAGAAATCGATACACATAAAATGTACGGTCACCATGCAAATTTAGAATAGCTATTTTCAAAGCCTTTCCTTTCTTAGAAGGAGAGGCTTTTTTTATCTAAATCAAGAGCAGAATCTTGACATCATCTATTTGATGTAACTATAATTGTTACATCGTTAAAGAAAAAGCGTAAGCTCGGAAGGAAGATGAAGATGAAAGTACAAATCTGGTCAGATATCGCCTGTCCTTTTTGTTATATAGGAAAAAAACAACTAGAAACAGCGCTTGAACAATTCCCTCAAAAGGAACAGGTAGAAATCGAGTTTAAAAGCTTTGAGCTTGATCCACATGCACCCGTTGATGTCGATTATGATGTCCATGATATGCTCGTCAAAAAATATGGGATGAGCCGCAGCCAGGCCATGGCGATGAATGAGCAGGTGAAGCAGGCCGGCAAAGAGAAAGGAATCGATTTTCAATTTGATCCACTCGTGTTGACAAACACCTTTGATGCCCATCGATTGGCGCAATATGCTGGTCAAATGGGGAAAGGCGATTTCGTCATGGGAGAGCTGTTTCAAGCGTATTTTACAGATGGAAAGCATGTTGGTGATCGTCAAACCCTTTTAGAAATTGCAGAAAAAGCAGGTCTTGATCTGAAGGAAGTACAGCAAGTTTTAAGCGGCGAAGATTTTGCAGATCATGTACGAAAAGACGAAAAAGAGGCGAGACAGCTTGGCGTTTCTGCTGTTCCTTTTTTCTTATTGAATGGCAAATATTCAGTGGCAGGTGCACAGCCAGCCGATACCTTCCTTCGTGCACTTGAAGCGGCATGGACAGAAGAAGCAGCTCAAGCTGAGAAAGCGGCTGCCAATGCATTTGAAGCAGCATGTGCAGACGGCGTATGCGCAGTGCCTGCCCCTAAAGAAGATATCTAATCATATAAAAAATGAGCCTCCTGCGGCAAGGGCTCATTTTTTTCTTGCATTCATTTGTTTGATCGTTTCACCTGGAACCAATTCAGGTTCGTAAAAGGTTTGATGAGGGAGATTCTTTTTTCCTTGAACTTTTTTAATCATCCAGCCTGCCGCATCCCGGCCCATTTGCTCCTGAGGGTGGGTCAATGTTGTCAGCTTCACATGGGCATTTTTCTGGGCTATATACGAATTATCCTGTCCAATAATGGAGAGATCCTCTGGAATGGACAGCCCGATGTCACTGCATACATTGGCAACTTCTAATCCAACCTCGTCGTTATAGCAAACAAGGGCAGTCAGCTCATGCTGATGCTCTATTAAGAAAGTTTTGATATCATCTCCCAAATGCTGCTTCGATTCTGTATCGAAAAAGAGGACGTGCTCAGGCAGAAAATTAAGCTTGGCTTCACCGAGCGCTTGAATATATCCCTTCATTCGGTACTTTCCCTGTAAGTCATCTGTTTTTGAGATCAGGCCGATTTGCTGATGTCCAGAGGTGATCAGCTCTTTTGTGGCTAAATAGCTGGACTTCACATCATCTAAACAGAGAAAGGGAACCTCTAACTGCTCGTAATAGGCATTGATCATAATGAGCGGTACATCCTGTTCTTTAAAAGATAGGTAGTACGAGATGTTCGGATTATATAAATTGCTTTTCGTCGGCTCGACAATGAGTCCGTCCACACCAAATGACAGCATCATTTCCAGCGCTTTTTTCTCCTGTTCCACATCATTATTCGTACTTGCCAGTAACAAAGAATAGTTCTCTTCGTTTAATCGGCTTTCAATGCCTCGAATAATAGAAGGGAAAATGTAATCGGATATGTATGTCGTGATAACCCCAATCGTTTTCATATGTGCATGTCCAGCAGGCTTTGCTTGATATTGATTGGTCACAAATGTACCTGAGCCCTTTTCACTTCGCAAAAACCCTTCGCTCGACAATTCTAAGATGGCCTTTCGAACCGTATGCCTGCTCACTTGATACATCTCCTGCAGGCTTGATTCGGTTGGAATACGTTCCCCGATCCGGTAATCCCCTGTGAGTATTTTGCTTTTTATATCATCGATAATGATCTGGTACTTCTTTTTCATCGTTTCACTTCTTTCTCAGTTGATCATCTACTCGGATTGAGAAGAAATTGTATGGACATATTTTAACATGGTTGTCGAATCAAAAACAGGCGCTTTCCCGTTCTGTCGTCTCAGCTTTAGAAAAGTGAAGGTTTTTGTCATATTGTGTATGTACAACTATATTTAATATTGACATATGTACGTACAAATATTATATTGTGAATGTGCACAGAGAATCAATGAATCTAGAAAATTAAAATTGAAACCGCTATCAATTATGGAGGTGAACGCAGAATGGATCATGAAGAGACGACCAAAGCCTTAAAAGAAGGACGGACATCTTTAGGGATTGAATTTGGTTCAACACGAATTAAAGCCATTTTAATAGATGAAGCGTTTCAGCCAATTGCTCAAGGTACATTTGAATGGGAAAGTTCTCTCCAGGAAGGAATTTGGACGTACAACTTAATTGATATCATTACAGGTCTTCAAGTGGCGTACCGGGAGATGAAAGAGCAAGTCGAGCAAAGGTATGGCGTGACCATTCAAACCATTGGCTCAATTGGAGTATCAGCTATGATGCATGGCTATGTGGCATGTGATCATACAGGAGAGGTCCTCGTTCCATTCCGAACATGGCGGAATGCAACAACCATTGAGGCGAGTCAAAAACTGACGGATGTCTTCCAATTTCATATTCCAGAAAGATGGAGCATTGCCCATCTGTACCAAGCGATATTAGAGGAGGAAAAACATCTTTTCCGTTTAGAATATATGACCACCCTATCAGGGTACATTCACTGGCTGTTAACCGGAAAGCAGGCCATTGGCATTGGTGATGCGTCAGGCATGTTTCCAATTGATGAACAAACGAAGGATTACAATGAAGTAATGCTCCATCAATTTGAAGACTTGATCGTAGAAAAAGGCTACCCGTGGAAGCTGCGTCACCTTCTGCCGCGTGTTTATTTAGCAGGCGAGGAGGCTGGCGTGTTAACGGCAGCAGGAGCAGCCATTTTAGATCAAGGCAAACACTTGAAGCCAGGCATTCCATTTTGCCCGCCGGAAGGTGACGCTGGAACGGGAATGGTGGCAACAAACAGTGTAGAAAAACGGACAGGGAACATTTCAGTTGGGACATCTGTTTTTGCCATGATTGTGCTAGAGCAGGAGCTAAAGGGTGTGTATCCAGAAGTGGATATGGTCACAACACCAGACGGACTGCCAGTCGCAATGGTTCATGCGAACAACTGTACAAGTGACTTAAATGCTTGGATGAATATATTCAGAGAGGCATTTGAAGCATTGGGTATGCAAGTGGCGTCAGAAAAGGTATACGAAGCCTTATTGCAGCAGGCGTTAGAAGCAGATCGAGATGGCGGCGGACTCTTAAGCTATGGCTATTATTCTGGTGAAAATATTACGAGACTGCCAGAAGGAAGGCCTCTTTTTGTCAGATCAGCTGAAAGCCGCTTTAATCTGGCTAATTTCATGCGTACCCATCTTTTTTCTGCTTTTGGTGCAATGAAAATAGGGATGGATCGTTTAAAAGAACATGAACAGGTTGTGATTGATCGGTTACTAGGGCATGGGGGGTTATTTAAAACCCCGCTCGTTGGTCAAAAAATGGTGGCCGCAGCGCTTGATACACCTGTATCAGTCGTTTCCACTGCGGGAGAAGGCGGTGCGTTTGGGATGGCTGTCCTTGCTTCCTATATGGTCCATCATCAAAAGCAAACATTGGCTGAATTTCTCACGCATCAAGTGTTTGCCCATACATCAGAAGAGCTCATGGAACCCGACCCGCTTGATGTCAAAGGCTTTGACGAATTTTTAAAGCGCTATCAAGAGGGCCTTGCGATTGAAGAAGCGGCAGTAGCACATCTGATGCCAAAGAAAGGAGTGACAACCGTATGCTAGAGCGCTTAAAAGAAGAAGTATTTGAAGCAAATTTAGATTTGCCGAAATACGGACTTGTGAAATTTACATGGGGCAATGTCAGTGCGTGTGATCGTGACAGCGGTCTATTTGTTATTAAGCCGAGCGGTATAGCGTATGACCAATTATCAGCAAAAGACATGGTTGTGGTCGACTTTGACGGTGAAGTAGTGGAAGGGGAATTCAGTCCTTCATCAGATACAGCAACACATGCTGTTCTTTACAAACACTTTGAGGAAATTGGCGGTATATCACATAGCCATTCCATGTGGGCAACCGTTTGGGCGCAGGCAGGTCTTGATTTACAGGCAATGGGCACAACACATGCCGATACATTTTACGGCGCTGTTCCGTGTGCTCGATTTCTGACAGAAGAAGAAGTCAACCGCGGTTATGAGGTAGAAACGGGCCGGCTGATCATCGAAACGTTTGAGGAAAGAAACCTAGATGTGATGGCGGTGCCGGGTGTATTGCTTCAAGGTCACGGTCCATTCACGTGGGGAAAAGATGCAAAAAGTGCGGTCACAAACAGTGTGATTTTAGATGAAGTCGCCAAAATGAATCTGTTCGCAAAGCAATTAAACGAATACGCGGAGCCTCTCCCGCAGCGAATTTTAGATAAACATTACTTAAGAAAACACGGAGAACATGCGTATTACGGACAAAAACCTTCAAGATAAAGAAAAGAGGGATTTCTATGTTAACAAGTCAACATAAAGAATGCTGGTTTATTGTTGGATCGCAGCATTTATATGGAGATGAAGCACTGCAGAAAGTAAAAGCAGATGCTCAAAAGATGACGGATGCCTTAAATGAGAGCGGTTTACTTCCTTACCCAGTGATCTTGCAGGAGCTGGCTGTCAGCGCGGATCAAATCACAAAGCTCATGAAAGAAGTCAATTATCGCGATGAGGTTGTCGGCGTGATGACATGGATGCATACATTTTCACCGGCAAAAATGTGGATACGCGGAACCGATCTCTTGCAGAAGCCTCTTTTGCATCTTGTCACACAGTATTATGAGAAGATTCCGTGGGACACGATCGACATGGACTATATGAATCTTCATCAATCTGCCCATGGAGATAGAGAATATGGCTATATCAATGCGCGCTTAAATAAACAAAATCAAATTGTCGCCGGTCATTGGTCTAAGCCGGATGTGCAGCAGCAAATCGCTGATTGGATGGATGTGGCGGCTGCCTATCATGAAAGCTTTCAGATTAAAGTGGCTAGGTTTGGTGACAACATGCGCCACGTGGCTGTAACAGAAGGAGATAAAATCGAAGCCCAGATTCAACTAGGGTGGACCGTTGATTACTTTGGTATAGGCGATCTCGTCGAATATGTAAATGCAGTAGAAGAAGCAGAGGTAGATGCATTATTTGCGGAGTATTTAACGCAATATGATGTGGATTATGGAACGTATTCAGTTGAAGAATGGGAAAAAAGTGTCAAGGTGCAAGCGCGTTATGAAATTGCCATCAAACGCTTCTTAGATGAAGGCGGCTACAATGCCTTTACGACAAACTTTGAAGATTTACATGGAATGAAACAGCTGCCAGGACTTGCGGTACAGCGGCTGATGGCAAAGGGATATGGCTTTGCTGGGGAAGGCGATTGGAAAACTGCTGCACTGGACCGATTATTAAAGGTGATGAGTCATCATCAATCCACTGGTTTTATGGAGGACTACACGTATGAAATGACCTCTGGACAGGAAGCGGTGCTGCAATCTCATATGTTAGAAGTAGATCCAGCGCTCGCCCATACGAAACCAGTGATTGTCGTATCTCCACTTGGTATCGGAAACAGGGAAGATCCAGCGCGTCTTGTGTTTGATGGAAAAGCAGGCGAAGGTGTTGTTGTTTCCATTGCTGACTTTGGAACCCATTTCAAATGGCTCATACAAGAAGTCGAAGCCTTTGAGCCGGAGGAAGCAGCACCTCATTTACCGGTTGCACGTGTGCTCTGGAAAATCAAGCCGAATTTTCAGGACGGAGTCAAAGCATGGATTAAGCAAGGCGGGGGTCATCATACAGTCGTATCCCTCAATTTAACGGTTGATCAAATTGTTCATTTTACAAAGCTTGTTCATGCAGAATATGTGGTTTTATAGAAGGGTGAAACGTCTTCTACTGTTTACAGTAGAAGCACCGGGAGAAATGAAAGCGGTTAATTAAGTGAGGGGGTCATCCACTTGGAGAAAAAAGTGTCAAGCAAATTTATTTTCTTTTTCGGGTCCTTTGCAGGCATCTTATTCGGATATGATATTGGGATTATTGCAGGGGCAGAGGGACATATTCAGCAAGAATTTCAGCTCAGCCCATTATGGCTTGGAATCGTTGTCTCTTCATTAATGGGCGGGGCCATCATTGGCTCCATTTTAAGCGGTCTCTTAGGGGATAAATTTGGCCGCAGAAAGCTTATTTTGGTCTCATCCGTTATCTTTTTTGTCGGAGCGATCGGATCAGCTATTGCACCAGAAGAGATTTCATTAACCATTGCACGTATCTTTTTAGGAACAGCCGTTGGTACAGCCTCATCTTTGGTGCCGGCATACATGTCTGAAATTGCTCCTGCTAAAATTCGCGGGAAATTGTCTGGGCTCAATCAGCTCATGATCGTGAGCGGACTATTGCTGAGCTATATTGTTGCATTTGTGTTTGAACCTATTCCAGACAGCTGGCGCTGGATGCTGGGAAGTGCCGCTTTATTTGCTATCGTGCTTTATATTGGTATGCTGAGGCTCCCTGAATCTCCGAGATATTTAATTAAACACGGAATGGCTCATAAAGCACGGGAGGTATTAGGATCACTGCGTTCTTCCCGTGAAGAAATCGAAGCAGAAATGCAGGAAATTTTAGAAGTCGCGAAAGAAGAACGCTCTGGTATTCGTGAATTGTTCCAAAAGAAATTCAGAATGGCTCTTTTCATCGGGGTTGGGATGGCGACCCTTCAGCAAATTCAAGGCGCGAACTCCATTGTGTATTATGCAACGAGTATTGCTCGGAATGTAGGCCTTGCGCCGCAGGTCGCAGCAGGCTTTACAGTCATTGTCGGTGTCATTTTTGTCGTCACAACCGTGATCTTTTTACAATTTGTCGACAGGTTCGACCGCCGAACGATTCTCACCGTAGGGGGAACGGGCATGGCCCTTTCTTTCTTTGCACCAGCCGCATTAGGTGCACTTGGCGTTAGTGAAGGGATTTTAAACTGGGTGACATTGATTTCCCTTTGCTGCTTTATCTTGTGTTACGCCTTCTCATGGGCACCGATCACGTGGATCATCATCGGCGAAATCTTCCCACTCTCTGTCAGGGGCATTGGAGCAGGCATTTCATCTGCCTTTAACTGGACGGGATCGTTAGCTGTTGGACTCGTGTTCCCTATCCTGGCAGACAAATTCAGCTTTGGTGTCATTTTCTCCTCATTTGGTGTCATCTGCTTAATCGGACTATTATTCACCCGTTTTGTGCTAGTTGAAACAAAAGGAAGAAGCTTAGAACAAATCGAAACAGATATGGCAGCACGAGTATAAAGAAAACCCTCTATCCCATGTGGATAGAGGGGTTTTTTACTCAAGCGTCTGTTTTAGCTCAGCGGGCAATAAATCAATCAATTGATCATAAGAAGATAAATCCAGCACTTCAAGCAGCGCATAATATTTCGCATAAACCTCACTCAACTGATCAGGATGATTCGTTTCATATCGATTCAAATGCAATTGAGTCAGTTCAAGTGCAATGTCTAGCTTGTTTCGTTCGATTGGTTGTGTCGTATTGATCATATCGTTCACCTCATATTTGATAAGTGGGAAGGTTATGGGCCACAATTTCTTCTACCACAATATATCATATTGTATAATATGTTAAAATTGCCCTTTTGTAAAGAAAGAGAAAACGAGATGAATAGTGGATTTTTTTTAAAAATAGACAAGCATCTAGTCACGAAATGCGCTTCTTACATACGATAGAGTGTAAGTGAAAGACAACTTGAAGGGGTGTTGAGATGAGCCGAAATCGATTAGATGACTTTTTCTTTGGTCCTCGCAGAGGAAACCAAGGAGGAGATGAAACGGTTGTTTTCCCCACACGTCAAATTGTCAACACGACAACGAATGAACAAACCATCAGAAAAATTCATCCAACGCATATCACAAACGTCAATAAAAACATCAAAAGAATTGAAAACTACTACCCTGTCACTCAATCTACTCATAACGAGTACATTGTGGAAGAATACGATTGCGGCAGGGATATCAAAAAACCTTGCTGCCGTCCAGTGAAACGCTGTAAGTGGTAATGTGATCGAGAAAAAGAAGAGAGGCATCCTTTTATGGGATGCCTTTTGTATGTCTAACGTTCCACTTCGTTTAATTGTCCTTGATCCAGCTGGAAGAAACGGTTTCCTAATTCTGAATAAAGGTAGCGCTGATGGCTGGTAAATAAAACACATCGATGTGAGAATTCTTTTTTTAATAAAGAAATCGATTGTATCTGTGAGGCCTCATCAAGAGAGGTAAAAGGCTCATCAAGAATGATCAGCTCTGGAGATCTTGCCACCATACAATTAAAGAAAAGTTTATATCTCATGCCCAATGAATACTGTTTGACTGGCATCTTTAGGGCATGCGTTAAATCAAATGCATCACAAAGCGTTAGAAAGGTCTCTTTGTATAACTCTTTTTCTGACTTGTTCATTTTCCATAAAGACTGAACAAGCTCCATGTGCTCAAGACCAGTGAGCGCATCATAGACTAAAGGCTTATCAGGGATGTACGCCACCAGACTTTTATATTGAGTGGTCCTGGGGTGAAGCTGTTTGTTGAGTAAAATCGTTTCTGATACAGATGGAAGCAGACCAGCGATGATCTTTAAAAGAGTCGATTTACCGCTGCCGTTCTTTCCAATGATACAAGCTCGATCACTTCCTTTCAGATCAAACGAAACTTGATCGAGAAGGAGAGAGCTTTCTTCTGTTGTTTCATAGCGAAAAGATAGCTGAGACACTTGAAGACTAGCCATTGATGAATCCTCCAATAACAAACACAGTGGTCACCAGCATATACAAGATCACTGTCGCAAGGGCAGCCTTTTTCGACCCTTCTGCATAGTAAATGATGCCATCATAAAGGATGCGCAAAAGATATAAGTTGATGAAGAAGGAAATTGCTTGGATCAAGATAAAATAGTGGTCTAATTGTAACACCATCACACAATAGATCGCTGCACTATTCACTAATAAAAGAAATGCATTATAAACCAAAATGACAAGATACATTTTGCGTAAAATAAAAGCTTTATGAAAAAAATACATATAAATTGAAGTGAGAACAGTACTGAGAAAATTCAAAATGAAATAAAGCGGGATCGTCAGCAAAAAAATAAAAACAATGCTGGCTACTTGTTTTCCAGCAGGTAACGGTTCATCTACTAACAAATCAATAATAAAAAATGTTAAAAAGACAGTCGAAACAAATAATGATAGTAAGACAAGGCCTACAATGGTTTTAATCGATTGATTCTGATTGAAAAATTCCTTAGGTCGTAGAAGTAGCTCCATGGAACCACATTCCCCTTTCTTCTATGGTAGATGTACATGGCTAACGTATTCCTCTAAAAGAGATGCTGCGAATAAGAGAACAATTGCTGCAAAAATCAATTGAAGCACAGTCACAGTCAACTTTTTTAAATCAATTGTTTCTCCTTTTATAAATCGATAAAGATAAATAAAAGGAAAAAAGCTGACAATTGAAAACAAGATGAAACCAAGAATCTCTACGAAAGCATGAGGCAGTAATCCTGTGAATATCTGCTGCACTTCTTGATTGACAATCAAATACTGAACTAGTTTGCCAATAATGTATCCGTTGTAAAAAAGAATGCCAGCAGCCATGATGCCGCCTGTAAAAGCTCCGATCCCTAATATCGCCATCCCAACTTGCAAATTGTTTAAGAAAATAGATAGAAAAAACATCTCTTCATCCTTTTTTAAATAAGGAATCTGATCATAAGGAAGAAGGCTACCAATCAGCACTGCTGCAATAAAGATAGCAGCATAAATATAGCCGAGGCGTAAAATCAGTCTATTCTCCGATAGAAAATATCTTATTTTTTTCAACATACTCAATCCCTTTATAGATGGTCTTGCGGCATAACACCCAGCAGATCAATGAAACGATCACAAAATATAAAGCAAACAGAAAGTTTATGAGACCTGAGGATTGCTGCAAAATAGGTAGAAAAGAGGTCAAGATCATGTAGTACATGAAAGGTAATACAAGAAAGTTTCTTGCAAAAGCCTGCCCTTTATCGATAACTTCTATTTCCTCATTGGTTGTCCCTATTTCATGCTCATGAATAAAATTGAATTTCGTTGTAAATGGAAACAAGTAAAGCTGAATCAAAGGGAAAATGAAAAAACCAATCCCTAATGCCACAAATTGAATGAGCATCTGAATATCAAAAAGCTGATATACACCCATGATTGATAGATTAATGAATAGCAGAAAGAGAGCTGGTATGGAAAATAAACAATAAAATAACTGGATTTTTGATAAGAAAAACTGAATAAGAGATGTTTGAGAAAGCTCAAAAAGCCAAATATTCTTTTTTTCAGCACTTAAAGAAAAAATAGAAGGGGTCAGCATTCTCATCTCATACGTTTGATTTGCTAAAATCATCACATTTAATGTAAAAAGCAGCTGAATCTGCAAAGCCGGATGATCAATAATGGAGATCAAACTAGTCATAACCCCGATATAAAAGAAGGCTTCATATGACATAAACATATAATTAAAAAACTCTTTAGACAGCAGCCATCTTTTTTCTTTTAACACCTTGAGGTCTTTTTGGATCAACATATTCTTTTGAAACAGCGAGCCTTGAATTTTATTAAGTACTTGAAAGTACCAATAAAATAAATCTCGAAAATGTGTTGAGTTTTGATCATGATCTTTCCCAGTTGGAATCCAGCGTACAGGACTCTTCATGACGAGTATAGCTGCTAATATCACCACGAAAAATGTGACAGGTGAAGTGAAAAGCGCTTGAAATTGTAGAAATACAGAATCCTTTGAGAATAAAGCATGATGGATATGCTGAAGATCATTTTGATATAAAGCCACCAAATTGTTGGAAAGTGTAATCCAAAACGAATCCTCTGCAAGCGATGAAATCGACTGAAAAAGTTGTTGGAAGGTGTGATAAAAAGGGAAAATAATGTTCAATATCAGGACTCTTCCAAATAAGAAAAAAAGTAAAGAGATGCTTGCGAAAAAAAGAACACGAATGATCCCGATTTTTTTCACGACAATATTATAGATGTAAGCACCAAATATCTTATTGCTGACGATAAATAGGAAGAAACCTGTCAACATGACATTGAGATGCTTTAACCAGAATATCCAATCATGTGTTGGAGCAATAGAATATTGAAACAGAAAATAGATTAAATAAGTACTCAAACTGGTCAACATCAACCAGATCAGTTCTGAAAACAAAAGCGTTTGGAAAAGGTGTCTTGAGGAAACAGGTGCAAGCTGTATCAATTCTTCAAAAGGAAGAATATGAGTTCTTCTATAAGATTCAATCCCTTTGACGATAGAGAAAAGAAACAAAAATATCACAAAAGCACTCTCCCATTCTATTTGATAGATCGGAGAGTAAAGAAATGAAGAAATAACGATTACAATCATACATCCGAATAAAGTATCAAGGATACAAGAAAATAATATGTACTGTTTAGAAGAAAACGATGTGAAAAATGGAACCTTACGTATTATAAACTGAGCTAGATTTGAATATTGTTGTTGAATTCTAATTGATAGAAGTAGTGATAATAATGGATATAACATCTTCTCACCTGCATCAAAATTTAAATAGAAGGAGAACAAAGTCTCCTTCTATTGAGTCATAAAAATGAATTACCAAGCAATAACGGCTTTACGGCCTTTTTTCTTAATTTGGGCTTTAAGGTACTGACGAATGGTCTCTTTACCAGCCGCTGCAATAAGAGAAAGACCACCTGATCCTACAGCAGTTAAAATGGAGACGATTGTTGTAACAGCTCCGCCCGCTTCAACAACGTTCAAAACAACAGCTGCAACACTGCCTGGAATACCAAATTCTTTTGCTAGATCAGCAACTGGCAGCATCTGTAGCGAGAAGGAAAAAAGAGCTAGCATAAGGAAACCTACTGCTAAAGCACCAAAAAGAACATGTAGTTTGATTTCGTTTCTTGTTTCTGTCATATCAAATTCCTCCCTTTTTTGACTTTTTATTACTATTCTATCTTATGATATCTTTTCATTCATAGCAATCCTTTTTTTTCTTTTTTTTCATGAATTAGTTATAGATTAATATAAAAAAGGTCAAAAGATAAGTGAGAAAAGAATCGTTTTTGCTAGGATAAAACGAGTAAACATGATCGGAAATACCTTGTTTTCGCAGATGGATAAGCATGTCTAATTGCATGTAGGAAAAGAGATTGGTGCTAAGGGATCAATATCCTTTGATCAAAACCTCCTTTCAAGATAAAATTGGAAGTATCAATCATTCTGTTGGAGGTGGTTGTCTGAATATTCAATTGTTAACGCAGGTGATCTGAAGAATATACAGCATTAAGACTAGAAGCACTGCGATTACATCCAGAGGGCTTTGCAATGAGCTATGAAGAAGAACAAATAGATACAAAAGACAAATATGCGGCTCGTTTTGCTTCGGCACAATCTATGTGGACCTTTGGCACCTTTTATGGGGCAGCTTGTGGGGACGGTCACGCTCATCCAAGAAACCTTACAGAAATTAAAGCACCGAGCGAATGTAGCAGTGATGTATGTAACGGCTGGTGCCCACGGAAAGGGAGTAGGCAAGTCTTGATGACGGAAGCTCTTTCCTTCGCACGAGAACGACAGGACATCGAGCAAATGTATTGATCAGTGCACTAAAATGGACGGATACATATGCAGATGAAGAAAAAATGGATTTATTTTTATCATCGTTTGGAGGAGATACAAGTGGAACAACAGACCATGCGCATCACATTAGCAACAGGACCAAATAGTGAGCTAGAATCTTTTGCCCTGCGTGCAGCATTTGAGAACTTTGGTGCAAAAGTCGATATGCATTGGATAGGCAGACCCAATGATCTGATTGATGTGTTATCTGGGAGAAATAGAAGGGAGACGGACTACTTTCTTTTATCTTTTCATGGGGAAGAAGGAGCGTTTCTCATGCCGGAGTTAGGGGAAGATGTATACGAAGATGGGGAGCCTAGAGGTGTAACTTTTGGAGCGGATGGAATCAAGCGGTATGCTTCGTTAAAAGGGGTTCACGTCATATCAACCGGCTGCACACTAGGTGAGAAAAAACTTGCAGAAGCCTTTTTAGAAGCAGGTGCTTTGTCCTATACAGCGCCTGATGATTACATTGATGGAGATGCGGCATTTATCTTTGTCCTGACAATGCTGTATGAGCTCATGAACAATACGAAGACGGTTAGAGCGGCTTTTGATCGAGCGAGTTCTATTGATGAAGAAACGAAATTATTTCAACTATATATGCAAAAATAATCAAAGGGCTGAGAGATCAAGCCCTTTTTTTCAACCTCTCTTAATTGTGACGAAAATGTGACAAATGTGTTTTTTGAAAACTAAATCGAGTTCACGCAAAGTCTATCCTACAAACACACGTCATCAAGACATGACGCCATCACGAGAGGGGAATCATTGTGTCAATGAAATGGAAAATTAGTCTCGTCCTATGCGGACTTGCAATCATCATCGGAATCGCTGCGTTTTATCATAATCAGCAGGCAAGCGGGACAGAGAAGAAGAAGGTAGAACCAGATTCGAGCTATAAAGAAGTTGAAATTGTCACTCTCGTGAATGACGGGAGATACTTGAGATATGCTGTGAACTATCCAGTGTTTCATCAAAAAAAGCTAGATCAAGAGATGAAAAGATTTGCAGAAACAGCGCTCGACAAATTCAAAACATCATTTAGTGAAGCAAGCGATGTCGATGAAGATCATCGATACGAATTAAACATAGATTACGAGATTACTCATTATGCCAAACAAACTGCTGCGATCAAATTCAATACATATGAATTGAAAGGCGGAGTAAAAGGCGCACATGAAACGAAGATATTCAATTTTGATTTCAAGAAACAGCATTTTTTATCAATAGATGATTTATTTTTATCAAAGAAAGAAAGTCTGCAAAAACTGTCTCAAATGACATTTGAGGAATTAAAGAAAGATCGCACTCTTGCTGAAAACGAGCATTTGCTCAAGCAAGGAACATCTCCTGCGGCAGAGCATTATCAGTATTTTGCCATCAAGGATCGTTTTATAGAATTCTACTTTCCAGCAGGGCAAATCGCACCAGACAAAAAAGGCCCTCAAGTGCTGGCGATTAAAAAAACAGTGCTTAAAGGAATGTTAAAGCCTGAATACATTCATAAAGAAAAGAACAAAAATGAGAAAAAAGAACCGATCTCAAAAAGAAAGCTTGTAAAACTGCCAAAACAGGCAACATTCAACCCAAATCAAAAAGCCATTGCTCTGACATTTGACGATGGACCAAATCCATCCACGACCTCAAAAATCTTAAAAGCCTTAAAAGAAAACAAAGGACATGCGACATTTTTTGTATTAGGTAGCAGGGTTCAATATTACCCCGATATGCTGGGTGAGATCAGAAAGGGTGGGAATGAAATCGGAAATCATTCCTATAGCCATCCTTTACTCACAAGACTGCCGTTAAAACAAGCTATCAAACAAGTAGAAGATACGCAGCAAATTATTGAAAAAGCAGGCGGATTCACACCGACTCACTTTAGACCGCCATATGGTGGAACAAATGGGCATATCAACGAAGCTGTCAACATGAAAGTCACGCTTTGGGACGTAGATCCTGAAGACTGGAAATATCGCAACAGCCAATACGTCGCCAACTACATTCTCACACATGCGTCTAGCGGAGAAACTGTCTTAATGCACGACATCTATGACACCTCGGCAAACGCAGCTGTCACGATTATCAAGGAATTGACCAAACAAGGATATCAATTATTAACAGTTTCAGAGCTTGAGCAGTGGAAGGAAGCGCGCGCGAAGAAAGGTGAATTGAATACGTAATGATCATGCGAATCTTAGTGGATTCGCATCTTTTTTTAAAAGCCAATCATGAAAATAAAGGGAAAATATGTTAAAGTGAATGTAGAAAGGGAGGGCTTCGGATGGTATTGATGAGGTTGATCAGTCTATATATGCTGACAGCGTTTTGTTTGGGTTTTATCGTCAACTATGTACCTGGTTTGATGCTGCCCATCTATATTCTTGCGATGATCGGGCTCATTTTATGTCTCGTTCATATTGCACTGCATTATATTCGTCGAATCAGATATATGTTGCTTCATGAGAAACGATAAGAATAATTGCTTACTCTAAAAACCTCTCTCTAAAAGGGTGAGGTTTTTATTTTTTCGGTTTTTGATGTTCTAAAAGTTGTATGATTTTCTCGTTTGACTCTTTCATTTGTCTTAATAAAGAAACGATATTCCCTGTAAATCCAATGAGGACAATAAGTAAAATGATGATGATCCACATGCTGTGGCCTCCAATCTGCCCACGAATGCTGTTTGCTTTCTTATCCATTATCTTATATCAAGGATACAGTATAATGAATGTATTGAAATGAACAGTTCGTGCTATTTATTCGACAATTGATGTAAACAGAGAATGATTGGGTTCTTTGAAACGAGTAGACGTAGTATCAGCTATTATTTATGATGAGGAAGAAAATATGTTAATGGTCAAAAATGTAAAGGGATATTGGGAACTTCCAGGCGGTACTGTAGAAAAAGGTGAACACCTGCAGCAGGCCGTGGTCCGTGAGGTGAAAGAAGAGACAGGGTATGTTTGCAAAGTAAATGAACTTCATTCGGTTCGAGAAGTATTCTTTCACGATAAAATGCATCATGCACTCATCGTGACCTTCTTTGCGGAAATCATCGGCGGGCAGATGAACATTCTAGATCCGGATCATGATATTCTAAATTTGAAACCAAGGGTGTTCAACCCTTGGTAGATGCATTTATTTCACCTCTGAATTATAAAGGTGGATCTTCAATCATAATTCTTTAACACGATTGCTGAATTATGTCCGCCAAAGCCAAAAGAATTTGATAGTCCATATTTCATTGGAAGATTTCGCGTTTTTGAGACAACATCTAAGTCGCAATCTGGATCTAAATTCTCTACATTAATAGTTGGAGGAATAATTCCTTGTCTCAAACTTTCCACTAAAGCAATTGCTTCTACTCCACCAGCAGCACCAAGCATGTGACCAGTCATTGATTTGTTTGCAGTTGTTGGAATTTTGCGGGAATGTTCACCAAACAATTTCTTAATAGCTAGAATTTCTGAACGATCACCTATTTGTGTACTTGTTGCATGAGCACTAATAACATCAATTTCACCTGTTGATATATTTGCACTTCTCAATGCTTTTTTCATTGCTAAGTAGGCACCCTTACCTTCTGGGTGTGATGCTACCATATGATGAGCATCTGAACTAGCTCCGTATCCCACTACTTCACATAATATCGGCGCATCTCTAAGAATAGCGTTTTCTAATGATTCTAATACTAAAATACCTGCGCCTTCACTCATAACAAAGCCATCTCTATCTGTATCGAACGGACGGCTGGCTCGACTTGGATCTTGGTTTTTTGTAGATAGTGCATGGGCGTTTCCAAAACTAGCCAAAGATAACTGTGTGATTGCAGCTTCTGCTCCACCGGCAAATATAATATCTGCCTCATCATTTCGGATAGCATTGAAAGCTTCACCAATAGAGGTGTTCCCGATTGAACAGGCCGTTACTGGTGATAATGACGGGCCTTGTGCCCCTAATCTAATACTTATTTGAGCCGCAGCTGCATTTGAAATCATCATTGGTACAAGGCTAGGGCTTACTCTTGCGGGACCTCGTTTATTTAATACATTCACATTATCAACAAGTGATTGTATACCTCCGATCCCTGAACCAACGTATACCCCTAAACGTTCAAGATCAACCTTATCTAACTGTAATTGTGATTTTTCTAATGCTTGTTCGGCTGCTGCTAAAGCAAACTGACTAAATCGATCTAATCGTTTGGCTTCTTTCCTCCCAAATATTCCATCTACATCGAAATCACGAACCATTCCAGCTATCTTTGTTTTATAATCAATAGTATCAAAAGAATCAATTAGAGATATTCCCGATTGACCTTTAACTAGTTGATTCCAAAAGCTATTTACATCATTTCCTAGAGGCGAAATAATTCCCATTCCAGTAATGACAACTCTTTTCATAATAATTCCCTCCTTATTTTTTATTAACTTTAACTTTTGTGTTATCCTATTACAAGTTGTTGTTTATCCTAGTATAATTAGCACTATTTAAAAAGGAGATTTTAATGAAACCTGAAACAAGACTTCAAGCTTTATCAGAATTTCTAAAGAATCAACGTTCGAAAATTACTCCTCAAATGGTTGGTTTACCTGTAGGAACCCGCAGAAGAACACCAGGACTAAGAAGAGAGGAAGTGGCTCAACTAGCCGGTGTAAGTCTTACATGGTATACATGGTTAGAACAAGGTAGAGATATAAAAGTGTCTACTTCGGTATTAGATGCTATTTCTCGAGCATTACAATTAAATAACGATGAAAGGAGATATTTGTATGCTCTAGCGTTAGAGGAAGGAGTGAAACAACCCTTTATAAATGAGAAGGAGAAGGAAATCAGTCCGGCTTTAGTGAAAATTTTGCAGGAACTTCGTTATTGTCCAACAATTATATCAGATAGAAGAAGTCAGATTGTTGGGTGGAATCAAGCAGCAGCTAATGTATTTTTGGATTTTGAACAAATCACCCCAGCAGAAAGGAATATCATACGCTTACTATTCGCAAGAAAGGAATTTAAAAGTTTAGCAGTGAATTGGGAGCATTTTGTTAGAGGATATATCGCAATATTTAGAACGTATTATGGACAGTATGTGGCTGATGACTGGTATGAGCAATTTATACAAGAAATGGAACAGGTATATCCTGAGTTTCATAAAATTTGGAATGAAAATGAGATAAGCTCTGCTCCTGAAGTATTAATTGAGTTTCGTCATGCTAAGGTAGGTAAAATGTTGTTTAATCTTACTTCGTTACAAGTGCATGGAGATACTGATTTAAGATGCAGCGTCTATACTCCAGTTGAGAATACTGAAACTGAGCTTAAGTTAAAACGTTTAATTGAAAGCTAACCATATAAAACATATGATGAATTCTAAATTCTTTACCGATCGTTCTTGAATTTGCTATGCTTGAAACACGTTAGATCTAACTGTTTTGCTACTCAAACGAGAGTGATCATTCTTTATTATTTTAGAATGAGGGAGGGATGAATGCATCAATGATTCTTAGTCCTTTCTCAGAATTAAGAGGTAATACGTTGTAAGGTGGGATTATGTCTAGAAATAAATTTGATAAAAAAGAGCATTAAGAAAACAAGGGGGCTTTTCTGGGAACAGGGTTATGAAAAAACATTCATGCAAGACTTGGTGACATATGGGTGTTCATCGCAGAAGTATAATTCTTTACTTATCGTTCTAAAAAGGGTATTATGTAATCATGGTTTGTAATTCATGTGTTTATTTTAGAATGTTCATTCTATAATGGATATGACTTTTGTTTTTGTTAGTATTGGTTCATGGATTTTTTTAAGGAGAATTAAAATGGCTAGAAGTAAAGAGTTTGACGAAAAAGAAGTATTAAGAAAAGCAATGGAGTTATTTTGGGAACAGGGCTATGAAAAAACATCCATGCAAGATTTGGTGGATCATATGGGGATACACCGTAGGAGTATATATGACACATTTGGCGACAAGCGTTCATTGTTTTTAGCTTCCCTTCATCATTATGAAGAGCTCATCGTTAATGAGATGGAAAGCATAATCAGCAGCACTTCATCCATTAAACAGACGATACGTGATGTTTTTATTTTCGTACTGAATTCCATTAAACAATACCCAAAAGGATGTCTATCAGTAAATGCAGCCATTGAATTATCTTTGTTGGACAAAGAAATTGGGCGCATCGTTACAAAAATGTTTAATCGTACTGAAGATATGTTTAATTCCCTTATAAAACAGGGTCAAACTAATGGAGAGCTATCAAAAGAAATCGATTCTGATAACATATCTCGTTTCTTACACAACAATTTGGTAGGTATAAGAGTACTAATAAAAACTGATTACAGTAAAAAAGAATTAGAAGGCATCATTTCTCTAGCACTTTCAGTGTTGGACTAGCTTTCTTTTTTTACCCTTTTTAGAATGTTCATTCTAAAATAAGCATGAAACAAACCATCATAATGCATAGTTATAAATCGTTTTTTAATTTCTAAGGAGGAACACAAAAATGAGAAATTTTAAAATACCAACAGAATCAGAATTTATTGAAGCAGAAGGAACTCGTTACGCATATAGGAGATTTGGTACAAAAGATGGTATACCAGTAGTATTTCTTGTTCACTTTAGAGGAACGTTGGAAAGCTGGGATCCAGACATGCTTGAACCTATTGCAAATAAACGCCCAGTAATCTTATTTGACAATAAAGGGGTTGGTGAGACCGATGGACTAACGCCTACTACAATTGCTGATATGGCAAAAGATACAGCAACATTTATAAAAGCACTTGGATTAGAACAAGTCGACATTCTTGGTTTTTCCATTGGTGGCATGGTTGCACAAGAGCTAGCTTTACAAGAAGGAGATTTAGTAAGAAAAATGATTTTGGCAGGTACTTCACCTGAATCTGGTATTAATCCAAATCCAGAGATTCTTGAAAGAATGAATCGTCACGGCGGAACGGAAGAAGATGGAATAAATGATTTTATGTTCTTTTTCTACGAACAAACCGAAACAAGTAAATCAGCAGGAATAGCTTCACTACAAAGAATTTTTAATCAGAAAAAAGTAAATAGTTCGGAACAAGTAAAAGAGGCACAATTACAAGCTATTGCAAAATGGGCTAAACAAAAATCTAATCATGATTATGAATGGTTACAAAACATCAAACACCCTGTACTTGTCACTAATGGTGTTAATGATGTGATGGTACCGACTAAAAACAGCTATATCTTAACAGAGAAATTACCCAAAGCACAGTTGATTATATATCCTGATTCTGGTCACGGGCATCTGTTTCAATTTCCAGAACTATTTGCAGAACACGTAAATTTATTTCTTGATTCTAATTCTTATTAAAAAGGAGTATTCATATGAGCAGATTATTTGAAAAAGTTCGTATCGGAAACATTGACTTAAAAAACCGCATAGGTATGGCTCCGATGACTAGAAATAGAGCTTTACCAGATGGTACGCCGAGCGATTTAGTAGCTGAGTACTATGGTCAGCGTGCTTCAGTCGGTTTAATTATAAGCGAAGGAACCCAACCTTCAGATGATGGGCAAGGTTACACGAATACACCTGGTATTTATACAGAAAATCATATTAGAGGGTGGAAAAAAGTAACTTCTAAAGTTCATAGTGAAGGCGGTCATATTTTTATTCAGCTTATGCATGTAGGACGTGTATCACACCCTGATAACACACCTCACCACCGCCAAGCAGTTGCACCGTCAGCTATTGCACCTGGTGTAGAAATTTTCACGGCAGAAGGAATGAAAGAAATTCCAACACCAAGAGAACTGAGTGAGCTTGAGATAAAAGATGTTATCAATGAGTTTCGTTTAGCAGCACGTTCAGCAATTGAAGCTGGTGCAGACGGAGTTGAAATTCACGGAGCGAATGGTTATCTGATCCAACAATTCCTTAGTGAAAACTCCAATCATCGTCAAGATGCATACGGTGGTACGATTGAGGGGCGTTCTCGATTCGCAATTGAAGTAGCTAAAGCAGTTGTTGATGAAATAGGAGCAGAAAGAACAGGCATCCGTTTTTCTCCTCAAGGAACACTGCAAGGCATTGATGAGGGGGAGAATAGCCTGGAGATGTATCGCTATTTAATAAGTGAATTAAATAAGCTTAACCTTGCTTATCTGCATTTAATGCACTTTGGAAACGAGCAATTCCTAAAAGATGTGCGTCAACTTTGGGACCAAGCACTTCTTGTTAACCGTCCAGGTCGTCCTCTAGATCAACTTTCGTCTGATGTAGATAATAATATTGCAGATGTTGTCACAGTAGGCACTTGGGTACTAGCTAATCCAGACTTTGTAGAACGGATTCATTCAGGTGCTCCTCTAAACGAACCTGATAAAAACACGCTCTATGCAGGAGGAAAAGAAGGCTATACAGATTATCCTTTCTTAAAATAATTTAATTAATTATGAATATCCCATCTAGGGATATTCATATCTTTTTTTCTTAGATTCTTTATAAATAGATACATGTGCGTTAAGTAAAAATGTGAAGGATTGTCATGAAAGTTTTAGCGATTGAAAACTACGGTGAAAAACCAAATTTTTTTAGACTTCCCTAAGCCCAAAATAAATAATGGCGAGGTCTCAGTTGAGATATATGCGGCAAGTATAAATCCTCTTATACAAAAATTACAATTATCGATAACCTACATCCATAGTAACAACTCGCAGTAAGAAACGCTGTAAAACGTTTTAAAGGTTTAATTAAACTAAAAATGGAGGTGTGCTGTAAAATGAAAAAAACTGTTCTTATCACCGGGGTATCGGGTGGAATTGGCAAAGAGTTGGCGGATCGTTTCGCCAAGGGAGGATATAATTTGGTGCTGGTGGCGCGTAGCGAGGGTAAGCTTTTGGAGCTCGCAAAGGAATATAGGAAAAGATATGGCAGTCAAGCGACGGTCATCGCAAAGGATGTGGCTTCACCCGGTGTGCCGAAAGAGATTTTTGCGGAGCTCAAGGAGAAGGGGATCGTCGTCGACTATCTTGTCAATAATGCCGGCTTCGGTTTGTACGGGACGTTCTTGGAGACGCAGTTAGAACAAGAGACGAATATGATTGACGTCAATATCAAGGCTCTGACTGTTATGACGAAACTGTTCTTGCCGGATATGGTCAAACGAGGCCAAGGAGGCGTGATGAATGTGGCTTCGTTGGTGGCTTTCTTCCCGGGACCTATGATGTCGGTTTACTACGCAACGAAGGCGTACGTGCTGTCGTTCACTGAGGCTTTGGAGAACGAACTGAGCGGTACAGGGGTGACTGTGACGGCACTATGTCCGGGACTGACGTCAACCGGCTTTGTTGAACGTTCGGGTATTGGGGAATCGAAGTTGTTCCAGAGTGGTGCTATCATGGAGGCCGGGCAGGTGGCTGAGGAAGGGTACCGAGGCTTCTTACGCGGCAAGACGTTCATAATGCCAGGGGCTCGAAACCGGTTCATGGCATTCCTTCCACGACTGATGCCGCGCAAAATGGTGACCCGTATGGTCAGATCCACACAGCAAAGAACAGGGCATTGACCTAATTGAGGGTGACCAGGTGGGAGTGGCAGTTGATTATGATCTGCCATCTAGCCAAGATCTCGTATTGGAATAAATCGTTCACTAAAAAAGTTACAGAGATTTTTATAAAGACGGAAACCTTCTTATTTGATCTACTGAAACATGGTCAAGAACAAGGAGAAATATTTTTAAGGAGAGAATAATATGAAGTACACAGTTATTACAGGAGCAAGCTCAGGTATCGGATATGAGACAGCATTAGCATTTGCTGCTCGTGGCAAAAACTTAATTATTGCAGCTAGAAGATTAGATAAATTAGAAGAACTTAAATCAACCATTCAGAATCTAAATCCTAGTTTAGATGTTATTATTCGGACAAGTGACCTATCTGTCAAAGATCAGGCATATACACTGTATAACAGTTTAAAGGAGTATCAAATTGAGACTTGGATTAATAATGCTGGTCTTGGTGAAACCTCTTCTGTCATAGATCAGAATTTAGATAAAGTAGAAACCATGTTACGCGTGAACATAGAATCCTTGACAATCCTTTCTACACTATTTGTAAGAGAATATGCTGATGTAGAGGGAACTCAATTAATTAACGTATCCTCAGCACTTGGATATGTAATTGCTGTTGGCAGTGTTGCTTACTCTGCTTCTAAATATTATGTTAGTGCCTTCACCGAAGGGCTTGCAAAAGAACTTGAACTGAAAGGTGCGAAAATGAAGGCAAAAGTTTTAGCACCAGCAATGACGGAAACAGAATTCGCAAAACATGCAAATGATATAAAAGAGTTTGATTACAAAGCAAATCTCCCTATGTACCACACAGCTAAGCAAATGGCAGGTTTTATGATGGAGGTTTATGACAAAGATGAAGTGGTTGGGGTTGTAGATGAAAACTATGAATTTAAGTTGAGAAAGCCGATCTTTCCAATACTAGAAAGCCTTTAAATCTAATTTTTATATATATGGTAACATAATCGTTTAGCGATGGCACCAATGACACGTAGCAGAGCGCAAGAGATAAGTATAACTTATGGCAAATATCAAGGTTCCACAAACAGTTTGGGACTGGGAAGTGACTCTCTATTTTTGTAACAAAAAAAAGGGAATGAAAAGTAGTTTTTAAATTGAACCTGCAAAATGGACAGTAATGCTTAAAAAAGGCATACAACTGAAAAATGCTTGACGCATGAATTGCGCTACACTGGCTGACGTGTACTGCATTCGAACGCTATGGGCTGATGAACTCTAACATCTGTTCTACTGATTGAGTGTGGGAACACCAGCTGTAATAATCTCAAGGAAGGATGCTAATGAAAAAATGAAAACACTCATGAAAGCAGCTCAGATCACCAAGTATTCAAAAAATATCCATGCCAAAGTCAATGACATTCCAATTCCAGAAATCGATGAAAACGAAGTCTTGGTAAAGGTCAAAGCTGCGGCAGTCAATCCACTCGAAATGTTAATTATTACAGGCAGCGTGAAACTGATTCAAGATTATGAATTCCCATTAACGCTTGGTAATGAATTGACAGGAGTTATCGAAAAAATCGGAAAAAATGTGACAGAATTTCACGTAGGAGATGCCATCTATACACGTCTTCCCCTTAAAAAAATTGGTGCTTTTGCGGAATATGCCGCAATTGATGCTGCCGCAATTGCACCCATGCCAAAAAATTTGTCTTACGTGGAAGCCGCTGCTGTACCACTGGCTGGACTCACAGCGTATCAAGGTCTACATGAAGAACTTGAGGCACAGTCAGGTAAATCTGTCTTCATTCCAGGTGGATCAGGCAGCTTTGGTCAAATGGCTGTACCAATAGCAAAGGAAATGGGCCTAAATGTCATTGTTAGTGGCAACTCAGAAGCGCGCGAACGCACTTTGGAAATGGGTGCAGACCAATATTTGGATTATGCAATAGAAAACTATGTTGACTTGTTGTCGAATGTGGATTACGTGATTGATACACTGGGACCTAAAGAATTTGACAGTGAATTGAGTATCATCAAACCGGGCGGAAGATTGCTCTCTCTCCGTACAGGACCAAATAAACGTTTCGGGAAATACCTAAATTCCCCATTGTGGAAACGAATATTATTTTCCCTTGCTGGCGCAAATTATGACCGCAAAGCTAAGAAACAAAACGTGGAATATCATTTTATTTTCGTTCGTTCTGACGGCGCACAACTTAAAGAGATTACCAAAATCATTGAAGAAAACAACATTGTTCCAGCAATTCATCCAATACTATTTACTATAGACAACGTAAATGAAGCGCTAGAACTAGTCGCAAATGGACGACCAAAAGGGAAAGTGATTATTAATTTTTAAGGGGAATATGAAGAAAGCAGTCAAAAAATTGAGATCATTTATGTAAAGGATTTTGAAAGGATAGAAAAACTTCAGCAAGCCGGAGTTCTGTATCAGTAATTATAAAACATGGAGAACTAGCCATCCAATTTTTCCTATAAAAAAGTTGGATTTAAGACAGGTGGTTACTTTAACAGACATGCCACGACATGGTAATTACTGTCTGTTTATAAAAAACACTATATTTAGACTAGAGATTAAAATTCTTAATCAATAAGATGAAAAAGTAAAGAACGATCCTTGTTTTGACTTACCATTTTAACCATAATTCACATAAACGTATAGAAACGATGGCAAATGAATATAAGGAGTGTAATGGAATTAAGCTCCATAACCAATGATATGGTTTTATTATGTTGAGTGCTTAGTGGAATGAAAAGAAGCCGGAATTTAGACCGGCTTCTTTGATATTATTTCCCCTTCTCCCGCTTCCGTTTCTCCTTCTCCGCCCGGTAAAATTCATGAAACATCTTCATCAGCGCCCGCTTCTCAATACGGGATACATAGCTCCGCGAAATCCCGAGCTCCTTTGCTATTTCCCGCTGCGTTTTTTCTTTCTTTAAATCAAGACCGAATCGGCCGACGATGACTTCTTTTTCTCGGCCGTCGAGAATGTCGATATACTCCTTTACTTTTTCAAGCTCCATGTTGAGCTGAATGGTATCGATCACATCTTCACTTTCTGATTTTAAGACATCAATTAAAGAAATTTCGTTGCCTTCTTTATCCTGACCGATGGGGTCATGTAAGGAGACATCCTTTTTAGTTTTTTTGAGTGCGCGTAAATGCATCAGAATTTCGTTTTCAATACACCGCGCCGCATACGTTGCCAGCTTTGTTCCTTTTCCAGAGGAATAGCTTTCGATGGCTTTAATGAGTCCGATCGTCCCGATGGAGATGAGGTCTTCAGCGTCTTCCCCGGTATTTTCAAATTTCTTGACAATATGGGCGACGAGCCGAAGGTTATGTTCAATCAGCATATTTCTCGCGTGTTCATCGCCCTGTGCCATAAGGGCTAAGTATTTTTTTTCATCATCTCCTGAAAGGGGCTGTGGAAAGGCATTGTTTTTGACATAGGACACTAAGAACACCAATTCTTTGACCATCAATCCCATCGCTGTAAATACTCCTGCCACGATTTTCACCTCCACCATGTTTAGGCCACTGCCTATATCCTCAAATGTATGTGAAGGGGGGATTGTCTGTGTCTGTACGATGAAAAAATCATCTTTTTCGAAAAAAACGGGCTTCTGTTCGTCTGTTTTTGCTGCCCTTCTCATATGTTTGCGGTTTCTTTGCGGTGCTTGGCGGTCAAGAAGCGTGCTAAAATATGTAATATTAGACCGAAAAGGAAGGGGTTTTTTCGGAACATGGGGAAGGTTCTTTCTTCACATGTAGGTATGAAAATTAATGAATGGTATCGAATGATACGGCAGTTCAGTGTTCCAGATGCGGAAATCCTGAAAGCAGAAGTAGAAGCGGAAATTGAACGGATGGAAGAGGACCAGCATTTACTGATTTATTATCAGCTCATGTGTTTTCGGCACCAAATCATGCTTGACTATATACACCCTTCAAAATATCAACCTTTCTCAGTATCTAATCTTGTCGATAAAATCGAAAATTCCAATCATGAGTTATCTGATATGCTGCATTATTACCATGCATTTTTTCGTGGCATGCATGAGTTTAGTCAAAAAGAATATTTAGAAGCCGTCAAATATTATCGAGTGGCAGAAAAACAGCTGTCCATGGTATTTGATGATATTGAGCAGGCTGAGTTTCATTTTAAAGTAGCAGAAGCCTACTATATAATGAAGCAAACGCATGTCTCGATGCATCATATTTTAAAGGCGCTGGAAATATACGATCAGCATGATGCCTACTCTATTCGCATCATTCAGTGCCTTTTTGTTATCTCAGGAAACTATCAAGATCTAAAACGAAAAGACCGGGCACTGCCTCATTTAAAAAAAGCAAAACAGCTCGCATCACAGATTGATCACCCGCGGATATACAGTTCAGCGCTTTATAATTTAGGAAAATGTTATGGGGAGCTGGGCTATAGAGAGGAAGCAGAACGCTATTTAACGGAATCGGCTGATATTGCCTGTAAAGAGCAGCTTCCCACGCTTCCGCATACGCTCTATACGCTGGCAAAACTGCTTTTTAGACAAAATGAACAAGTGGAAGCACGCCGCATATTAGAAGATGGAAAATTAGCTGCAAAGAAGCATGAAGACCAGCTGTTTTGTCATATGTTTGAGTATCTGGATGCTTTATATGTTCAAGGAATGAATGAAGAACAACTGCAAAAAACCATTGATTATTTGGAAAAACTTAGCCTATACTCTTATATAGAGGATATCTCACTAGAAATTGCGACAGCCTTAGAAGCCTCTCAACAATACCAGAAGTCCAACCAGTATTATCAGAAATTATTATGGGCTCAAAATCAAATCCAAGAAGGAGAGTGTCTGTATGAATTCTAAGCAACGTTCGACAGTTGAAGAGAGAAACCAAACGTGAAACAAAAAGCGGGCCTGATGGGCCGGCTTTTTTTATGTCAAAAAAGAAGTCAGAGATGCGGACCGTGACTATGAATGCTGAATGATTCATCAAAAAGCGGGCAATTTAATCTGTAAGAATGTTCTGTGGAGGCGGTCAAATGAGAGGGTTGCATGTCTTGATGTGTATATTACTGCTATGCACGTTTGTTCCTAATAAAATAGAGGCTCGAACATTAAAAAGGATCGACCTAGAAAAAACAGGACGAGCTTTTTGGGACATGAGACAGGAACGAAAAAAGATTGCACTGACCTTTGATGATGGACCTCATCCAGTGTACACGAATCAAGTATTGGATGTGCTGAAGGAGCATCAAGTGAATGCCAGCTTTTTTGTTGTAGGCAGCCGTATTCATACATATCCAGAGATTGCGGAACGAATCGTAGGCGAGGGAAATGAGCTTGGCAATCACACGATGAATCATACGTATTTTGACCTGTTATCATCAAAGGAGATCAAGCAGGAATTAAAAGAATCAGCGGCTCATATCGCTTCACTTCAGCCTGGCGGACCCTTATTATTTCGCCCCCCTGGTGGCCGCTTGACGATGACATCATTCCGCATTTTGTCAAAGCAAGGATATGATGTGGTCATGTGGTCCTTTACGCAAGATCCGAAGGACTGGTCAAGACCAGGCTCACGCAAAATTGCGAGCCGGATTATTGATCATATTCAAGGCGGCGATATCATTCTTTTGCATGATGGCGGGGGCAATCGGAAGCAGACGGTAGAAGCACTGAAACAAGTGATTCCTGAATTAAAGGATCGAGGCTATGAATTTGTCAAAGTGAGCGAACTGCTGCATCATGACAAAGCGTATGTACCTGTTCACCTGCAATAGGAAGCATTCGTCAAAAACAGTCATTCATTGAAACCAAAAGTCTTGTCGTTTACTATATGAAGAGGGCTTTTGGAGGTGAATGTTGTGAAGAAATGTGTTGTCCTTTTTATCCTGCTTTGTGTCGCTGCTGGGTGCTCAAAGCCAGAACAAGAAAGTGTCATTGCATTTGGCGACAGCAATACAAGGGGATCAAACTGGGACTTTCGAGATTATCCAACATCTGAAAAATGGGTGAATCTCATGAAAAACGTCGAGCGCGGCCAAATTCAAGTGAAGAATGCAGGCATTGGTGGGCAGACAACTGAAGACGCGAAGCTTCGCTTTGAGCAGGATATTTTAAAGCAGAAACCAACTTACGTCCTCATCATGTTCGGTACGAATGATGCGGCGATTTTAGATGGGAAACATCCCCGCGTGACGAAAAAACGATTTAAAGAAAATGTATCCTACTTCATTTCTGAAAGTAGAAAAGAAGGCATTACCCCGATTCTCATGACCTGTGTACCTGTTGTAGAAGGCGGAAAAAAGGGCTTGTATTACTACTCTAGGTATAAGTCATCTTATTTTGCTGAGAGAGGCGGGGCAAGAGCTTGGCAAAATTCCTATAATGACATTACGAGAGAAATAGCCAAGGATCAGCAAGTACCGCTTGTCGACAATTGGAAAGCGTTCATCCGAGAAGCTGGTGAAGATAGTGACAATGCGCTGATTCAATCAGGTTTGATCGACCCTTCTGGCAATCATATGACGCCAAAAGGGGCAAGAATTATTTATAACGAAATCAAAGAGCGTGATGTCATCAAACATTTTTAAATGATGGCCATCTGCCTAAACAAGACCATCCATCCAGCATAGTCTAACAGTATATCTTCCTAGAAGGAGGTAACTGATATGTGGGGATGCCCTTATCCTTACCCTGCGTGTTCACCTTATCCAGCTCAAGGAGCAGGAATCGGTTACGCTTTTCTTGTTGTGTTCCTTGTGGTCATTTTGGTCGTAGGCGGAGGGTTATGGTTTTGGAATGAACAGCCTTGCAAATAAGACACCTCTTCTTTGATGAGAAGGGGTGTTTTTTACGGAAAATAGTAGTAAGCCTATAGCGCAAGTGATATAATATCAGTCACCTGAGTTTAAAAAAGGAGAGTGCTCGGGAGGCATGGTTCCTGCGAAATGGAATTAAGAGGAAACAGAGAGCATATGCCCGAGCGAACGTCTTTTCATTTCTGTCTCAATTAATTCAATGAAGTCGCGATTTAAGTTCATTTCATTTGCTTTATAATACGATTCTATAAGTAAATCATCTGACAGCTTTTTCATACTAGAAACCCATATGATGGGAAAAACACCTCCCCTGAAAAAGTTGGCATAAAACTTAAGGAAAAGACATATCATCATAGGTTGATCGAATGTCTCTGAAGTACCTTTAATCTACCATGAATGGGAAACAAGAACAATCGTTCTGTTATCCACATGGTGAAGTGGATAACTTGTGGGTAGAGTGTTTATAATTGAATGAAAGCGTGATGAAATATAGGTGGATAATGTGTGTAAAATTATCCACACCTGTTGAAGGTCCTCATCATATGTCGAAAACTTTTTCATTGTATTCGATAGACAGACAAATTGTGATTTGATTCGACACAATCGCTGAAAAACCAATGGAAGAAAGGGTGCAAATTGTGCTAAAGAAGTATTTCTTACCGGATGAATTTGTGAAAAGCATTTTCCACATTTCACCGCAAAAACTAAAAGAACGAAATGTAAAAGGAATTATTACCGATTTAGATAACACACTAGTAGAATGGGACCGTCCAAGTGCGACGCCCCGCTTAATTGAATGGTTTCAAGAAATGAAGGATCACGGGATACAAGTGACGATTGTATCGAACAATAATGAAAAAAGGGTCAAGCTTTTTTCTGAACCAGTTCATATCCCGTTTATTTATAAAGCGAAAAAGCCTATGGGAAGAGCCTTTAATAAGGCAGTCTCTGATATGCAATTGAAAAAAGAAGATGTGGTGGTCATTGGGGATCAGCTCATGACCGATGTACTAGGCGGGAATCGTCATGGCTTCCATACGATTTTGGTCGTCCCTGTCGCTGCCTCGGACGGATTTTTCACCAAGTTTAACAGGCAGATTGAACGCAGAATTTTAGGAGCCTTAAAGCGTAAGGGCCACATTCAGTGGGAGGAAGAGTAATAATGGAAAAGGTTGTTTGTATTGGCTGCGGTGTAGCCATTCAGACGGAAGATAAAGATCAATTAGGATATGCGCCGGCAGCATCTCTATTGAAAGAAGATGTGATCTGTCAGCGCTGTTTTAGGTTAAAGAACTACAATGAAATACAAGATGTTTCTTTAACAGAAGACGACTTTTTAAATATATTGCACAGCATTGGAGAGACAGATTCTCTGATTGTAAAGGTCGTTGATATTTTTGACTTTAACGGAAGCTGGATCAATGGGCTGAGTCGTATTGTCGGTGGTAATCCGATTTTACTCGTCGGCAACAAAGTGGATATTTTACCGAAATCCGTGAAAAAGGATCGTCTGATTCATTGGATGAAACGGGAAGCAAAAGAAAATGGATTAAACCCGATCGATGTTTTCTTAATCAGTGCAAGCAGAGGTCAGGGTGTACCTGAGGTGATGGAAGCGATCGATCATTACCGTGAGGGAAGAAATGTCTATGTCGTCGGCTGTACGAATGTTGGAAAATCCACATTTATCAATCGAATCATCAAAGAAGTATCTGGCGAAGAGAACGTGATCACCACATCCCAATATCCAGGTACAACACTTGATGCCATTGAGATCCCGCTTGATGACGGATCTGCTCTATTTGATACGCCGGGCATTATCAACCGTCATCAGATGGCGCACTATGTCAGCAAAAATGACTTGAAGATCTTAGCGCCGAAAAAAGAATTGAAACCGAGAACGTTCCAATTAAATGAAGCACAAACACTTTATTTTGGCGGGCTTGCTCGATTTGATTATGTAAAAGGCGGCAGAACGTCATTTGTCTGTTATATGCCAAATGAGCTGAACATACACAGAACAAAGTTAGAGAACGCAGATGATTTATATGAAAAACATGCCGGGGAACTGCTATCACCGCCATCAAAAGAGGGGATGGAAGATTTCCCTCCGCTCGTTCCGCATACCTTTACGATTGATCAGCCGAAAATGGACATCGTCTTTTCAGGCTTAGGATGGGTAACGGCAAATGATGCAGGGAAGCAAATCAAAGTCTATGCGCCAAAAGGCGTTCATGTGTTTATGAGACGTTCGTTAATTTAAATGTTCAAAGGGGGAGAGACCTTGAAACCTTTATACGGATTAATCGGTAACCCTGTTGGTCATTCAATGTCTCCGGATATTCATAATGCAGCATTGAAGGATGCTGGGATTGATGGACATTATCATGGCTTTCAAGTAGAAGACGAAGACCTTAAAGATGCCATTCACGGTATGAAAGCCTTAGGAATCAGCGGCTTTAACGTCACTGTTCCGCACAAGGTAGACATTATGCAGTACCTTGATAAAATTGATGTGACAGCTGAACGCCTGCGTGCAGTCAATACGGTGCGGCTCGAAGGAGGTCAGCTCGTTGGGTACAACACAGATGGAGAGGGCTTTCTTCATTCATTGCTTGAAGCCTTGGATCAGCCATTATCAGAGCTGTCATTTCTTATGATTGGTGCTGGCGGAGCGGCAAGAGCGATTTATACGACAATCGCTGAGTATGCACCGAAAAGCTTTGATATCACCAACCGAACCATTGAAAAAGCTGAGGCTTTAATTGAAAGTGCAGATGGGAACATTACTTCTAGTGCCATTATTTTAAAGACAGCAGAAGAACGACTTGGGGAATATGATGTCATCATCCATACGACCTCAATCGGTATGTACCCGAATGTTGAAGAAACCCCGATTTCTTTAGCAAACGCAAAAAAAACAGCGGTCGTTTGTGATATTGTGTATAATCCAATAGAAACAAAGCTGCTCAAAGAAGCAGCCGGGTTAGGTTTGAAAACAGTAGATGGTGTCGGCATGTTTGTTGGACAAGCAGCAAGAGCCTTTGAACTGTGGACAGGCATCACGCCTGACGCCAGAAAAATGAAGTCAATTGTGATAGAGAAATTAGGAGGAACACCATGTTAAAAGGGAAACAAAAACGTTTTTTACGTGCAAAAGCACATCATTTATCACCTATTTTTCAAGTAGGAAAAGGCGGGGTAAATGACAATATGATCAAGCAAATTTCCGAGGCGCTTGAAGTAAGAGAACTGTTAAAGGTCAGCGTATTACAAAACTGCGACGAGGACAAAACGGAAGTTGCGAAAGCACTTGTAAAAGGTGCAAAAGCTGAACTTGTTCAAACGATCGGAAATGTGATTGTCCTTTATAAAGAATCAAAGGAAAATAAACAAATTAAGCTGCCGTAAAGGTGGATGTGATATGAAAAAAATAGGGTTGTTTGGCGGTACGTTTGATCCTCCTCATAATGGGCATTTGCTGATGGCGAATGAGGTGCGTTTTCAAGTAGGGCTTGATGAAATGTGGTTTATCCCAAATCACAAGCCCCCTCATAAAACAGACCGGAAACGAGCAGATAGTCGTCACCGGGTGAAAATGGTGGAAGCGGCGATCCAGTCAAATCCACATTTTCGGCTGGAGCTCATTGAAATGGAGCGAGAGGGTCCATCTTATACAGTGGATACGGTGGAGCTTTTAAAGAAGCGTCATCCTGAAGATGAGTTCTTTTTTATGATTGGAGCTGACATGGTCGAGTATTTGCCAAAATGGCATCGGATTGATGATTTGCTTCAGATGATCACCTTTATTGGGATGAAAAGACCGGGTTATGCCGGAAGTACGGCATATCCTCTTTTATTTGCAGATGTTCCAGCTTTTGATGTATCATCGACATTGATTAGGCAGCGAATAAAGCAGGAAAAACCTGTCGATTATTTGATACCGAAAGCTGTTGAGCGTTATATAAAGGAGCATCATTTATATGAATCGTGAAGAAGCATTGAACTGTGTCAAAGAGCAGTTAACAGAGCATAGATATACGCATACACTCGGGGTCATGAGTGCAGCCATTTCATTAGCGGAACGGTTCGGTGCAGATGTGAAAAAAGCAGAGATCGCCGCTATTTTTCATGATTATGCGAAATTTAGACCAAAGGAAGAAATGAAGGGAATTATCCAGAAGGAACAGATGAACCCTCTATTGCTTGAATATTCGCCTGAGCTTTGGCATGCCCCGGTTGGTGCTTATCTGGTTAAAAAGGAAGCAGGCATTGACGATCAAGACATTTTAACTGCCATTGAATTTCATACATCAGGCAGGCCAAACATGACATTACTTGAAAAGGTCATTTATGTCGCTGATTATATCGAACCAGGACGTCATTTCCCTGGTGTTGAAGAAGTAAGAGAGTTAGCAGAGCATGATTTGGATAGCGCGCTGGTTCAGTCACTAAAAAACACCATCAGCTTCTTATTGAAAAAGAATCAGCCAGTCTTTCCAGATACATTGGCTACTTACAACTCGCTTGTGCATAAGAACAATTAAGGAGGTATTTGGATGGATTCATCATCAATTTTAAACGTCGCGGCAGGAGCATGCGATGATAAACGGGCTGAGGATATTATTGCCCTTAATATGCAAGGAATCTCACTTGTTGCCGATTATTTTCTCATTTGTCACGGGAACTCTGATAAGCAAGTGCAGGCCATTGCAAGAGAAGTAAAACATCTTGCAGAGGAAAGTGGAATCGAAGTGAAGAAGATGGAAGGCTTTGATGAAGCAAGATGGGTATTGATTGATCTTGGTGATGTCATTGCTCATGTGTTCCACAAAGAAGAAAGAGGATACTACAACCTAGAGAAGCTATGGGGAGATGCGCCGAGAGAAACGCTTTCACTTGGCATTAACTCATGATTTATCAAGGGTTTGCAGGTGTGTATGACGAGCTCATGACACATGCACCTTATGATGAATGGGTTCAGTGGATCCAGCAGTACATCAAACCGAATGCTGCCATTATTGATGTTGGCTGTGGAACTGGAGAAATTTCTCTTCGGTTAGCTGAAAAGGGCCACGCAGTCACAGGAATTGACCTCAGTGAAGAAATGCTGGCCTTCGCGCAGCAAAAAGCACAGGCGAAAAGGCAGTCAATTCAATTTTTACTCCAAGATATGAGAGAGCTTACGGGTTTTGAGCAAGTCTTTCAAGCAGCGGTTATTTGCTGTGATTCCTTGAATTACTTAAAAAACGAAAATGACGTCAAAAAAACCTTTAAAAACATGTTTCAGCTTTTAGAGGCAGATGGGGTTTTACTCTTTGATGTTCATACACCTTATAAAATGGAAGAGGTATTCCCAGGTTCGACTTATGCCGATCAAGATGAAGAGATCAGCTATATTTGGCAGAGTGATAAAGGGGATGACGTGTATTCGGTCATTCACGATTTAAGCTTTTTTGTAAAGGACGGAGACGTGTATCAGCGTTATGATGAGACACATGAACAGCGTACATTTCCATTTGAGACATATGCGGCGTTCCTTGAGTCCGCTGGCTTTGAACAGATAGAAGTGACTGCTGATTTTACAAATGAAGCGCCCGGGGAGTTTGCCGAAAGATATTTCATTTCAGCTAAGAAACCAAAAACCATCGTTTAATGGAACGATGGTTTTTTAAAACCCTTTTTTCGCTTGTTGCAGAGATGATTAATTTCTGCGATCATCAGTAAACACACTTGGCGGGTATTGATGCGCAACCGCTTCAAGGTCTTCATCGAATTTTTCATGGGTGTTTTGAAAGAGGCGGTGAAACATATCTTGAACACCTGCTTCAAGTGCTTTAATCCCTTCACCAGTGACGCCGCCTTTAACACACACTTTGTCTTGCAGTGTCGGAAGGGTATAGACTCTTTTTTCAATCAAACGGCCAAGTCCTACAAGCATATCTTCTGATAAGGTGGTGGCTTCTTCTTTAGAAATATCTGTTTCTTCGACAGCTGCTTCAATCATTTTCTGAACGAGAAAGCTGATAAAGGCAGGACCGCAGCTGACGATATCTGACGCCGCTCTTGTAATCGAATGATGAATCTCAACGGGTGTTGAAATGCAGGAAGCTAACTGTCTTAACGCTGTTTTCGTCGCGACATTGCATGACGATCCAAATGTTAAAAGTGACGCCCCTGATAAAGCGCGGTTCGTAATGCTTGGAATCAGCCGTGCTGTTTGACAAGGAACGATATCCTGAAGCTGTTCAGGATGTACCGGGCTTGTGATGATGACAATGGTTTGGTGCTCTGTTAAAAGAGGGCTCAGCTCTTTTAAAAGTGGATAAATATCAAGCGGTTTGACACAAACAAAGATAAAATCTTTATTCGTGACAGCTCCTGTAAGCTGTTTCGTAACTTCAAGCTCTGGGTGGTTCTTTTTTATATTGAACGCTTTTTCAATGGTCCGGTTTGTGATGGTGATGGATGAGGGATTGACTGCCTTTGATTCAATAAATGCCTCAGTAAGTATGGTACCCATGTTTCCTGTACCGATTATCCCTATATTCAAACGTTCTCCCTCCTTAGACGCATAGGATCTGTTATCTTCTAAACAGTATGTTGAGCAATAGAAAAATATGATTGAAAGAAGCGTGAGCACGTGAAGCGACTCATTCCATTGAAAAAATACAGTCTTTATATCGGAGCTGGGCTCATGGTCGTGATCATCATCACTTTCTTCCTTTTCGCAGGAAATAGGGAGAGCAGCAGAGAGCCAAGTGTATTGAAGGAAGATAAAGACATACAAGTCACATTAGAAGACAAACGAGAAAAGACCGATCATGAATCATCTCCCATTTTTGTAGAGGTCAAAGGAGCTGTGAAAAAGCCAGGGGTTTATACGTTTCAATCTGATGCACGGGTAGAAGAAGCGGTTCGGAGAGCAGGGGGCTTTACTAGTAAAGCAGACACGGTTGAAATCAATCAAGCAGCAAAATTAGAGGACAGTATGATGATTTATGTCCGGAAGCAGGGAGAAGCGGAGAGGCAGACACAAATATCAGCTGCTGACGCTCCATCGGGTAATGAAAAGAGTCAAGGTGTCAATGTCAATCAGGCTGATGCGGCGGAATTGCAAACCATTAACGGAATAGGGCCAGCTAAAGCAGAAGCCATCATTACGTACAGAGAGGAACACGGAGAATTTCAACAAATTGAAGATTTGCGGAACATTTCAGGTTTTGGGGAGAAGACCATTGAACGGCTGAAAAGTGAATTGACCGTTAAGTAGAATTGACGGTATAGAAGGAAGGCATGTACACTTAATACCAATCATCATTCTGGAGGGATCAGCTCGTGGAAAGAATTTCATGGAATCAATATTTTATGGCACAAAGCCATTTGCTTGCTTTACGAAGCACCTGTGAGCGGTTAGCTGTTGGGGCGACCATCGTCAGAGACAAGCGTATCATTGCAGGGGGATATAATGGCTCAATTGCTGGTGATGTCCACTGTGCAGATGTGGGATGCTATGTCATTGATCATCACTGCGTTCGCACCATCCATGCGGAAATGAACGCTATTTTACAATGTGCCAAATTTGGTGCACCTACAGCGGATGCTGAAATATATGTCACGCATTTTCCTTGTTTGCAGTGCTGTAAAGCCATTATTCAAGCAGGTATTCGAACCGTGTACTATGCAAAGGATTATAATAATCACCCATATGCCGTTGATTTATTTGAGCAGGCAGGTGTTCAAACGGAACAAGTTGAACTGGATGAAATGATCATCGACTTAAAAAATCAAGAAAAATTGGCCTTTGTTGCAGATTTAATTGGCAAGCTAAGTGAATCAGGACTTAGTGAAACAGAAATTCGCGTTATGCATGAGAAGGCGAATCAATTATTTACTTCCTATGTTTAATTATTTGCCGTTTTGGGCAATTTCAGCAGCTGTTGGAATTGCTCTGGCTGCATATCATCTTCATATGTATTTCCTTCTCTTTCTTCTCATCATATTACTTCTCAGCCTACTGAAAAAAATTCCCCGGCTCTTTCTGATGGTCAGCCTATGTGGAGCTGTTTATACTCTTATTTTTATGGTTCATGAGTTTTTTGAAACGGATCAACCTGTACAAGAAAAATTTCTTTCCGGCTCCGTTGTGATTGAAAGTATTCCGAAAACAGATGGCAATCGTTTTTCAGCAACTGTGTCAACAGAACATGAACGGCTAGCCGCTTTCTATACCATTCAAACAGAGCGTGAAAAAGAGGCGCTAAAAGATGTAGAGCCAGGTATGAGCTGTCATATGACAGGTGATGTTCGGCCGCCTAAACACGCAACCATTCCTAACGGGTTTCAATACGATCAATTTCTAAAATCAAAAGGCATTAGCGCCATTTTCTTACCGCAGTCAATCAAAGGCTGTACAAAAAAAGACAGACCTTCCTATTATCTTCAAGCGATGAGACAAAAGGGCTTAAAATTCTTAGAAGATCATGTGCCGAAAAACTCTGTAGGCATTGTACAGGCCCTTATTTTTGGTGATCGTGAGTTGATTGATCCTGACACATTAAGAGACTATCAAATGCTCGGCATTATTCATCTGTTAGCGATCTCAGGACTGCATGTGCAAACGCTTCTTGCCTGTTTATTTTGGTGTCTGCTTCGTGCCGGTGTGACAAGAGAGACAGCACGTATTCTTCTATTATTCTTTCTTCCTGTTTATGCTTGTTTGACTGGTGCTGCACCATCGGTTTTAAGAGCTTGTCTCATGGCAGGAATCTATTTAGTGATGACGGGCCTGCCGAAAGAAATGAAACAGCCTTCTGCTGTCGTATTAAGCGCAACGTTTTTACTCTTATTAGCGATTCATCCTCTATATCTATTTGATATCGGATTTCAGCTTTCATTCGTGGTAACGTTCTTTATTTTGTTATCGACCAAAATCTTATCACAAGCGAAAAGTGCAGTGATGCAGTTATTCCTTATATCCTTTGTTGCGCAGCTTGCCTCACTTCCTGTTCTTTTATATCATTTTCAGCAATTTTCTTTGCTGAGCATCCCATTGAATATGATGTTTGTCCCTTTTTATACGACGGTTGTCCTGCCTCTGTCCTTACTCTTTTTTCTTTTGTCCATCATTTATCTCCCTTTTGGACAAGCATTGTTCCAGCTGCTTGATTCGGTCATCCAGCTAAGTCATCAGTTGTCAGCACATATGGCAGTTTTTGATGGGTTTAACTTGATTTTTATGAAATCTACTTGGTGGCATATTCTTCTGGAAGTGAGTGCCATTGTTTTTCTGCTGTTTGTGATGGAGTGCAAAGCTTCTGTGAAATCCTATTCTGTGCCAATTCTTTTTTTCATTGGTGTTTTGAGTGTACACTTTTTTACTCCGAACTTTCTCCAAAAAGGGGAGGTCACGATGCTGGATGTAGGGCAGGGGGATAGTTTGTTTATTCAACTGCCCTATCGAAAGGGGCATCTGCTTGTGGATACAGGGGGCAGACTTTCTTTTGAAGAGGAACCGTGGAAAAAAAGACGTAAAGTATCTACGATCGGTGATCAAACGCTGATCCCGTTTCTGCATTCTAAAGGTATAGCAAAACTTGATGTGCTGATTCTCACGCATGCTGATCAAGATCACATGGGAGAAGCGGTTCGTTTAATCAACCGAAATAAAGTAAAGCGGCTGGCCATACCAAAAGGCTTTGCCCGAAGTCCAGAGGACGCAAAGCTGCTAAAAGAAGCAGCTAAAAAAGGGATATTTATTGATGAATTAGAAAGAGGAGATCAGCTCCGAGTTGGAGAGCACATATTTGAGGTTCTGCACCCTTTGCAAGACCGAGTGACAAGTAAGAACAATGATTCACTCGTTCTGGCTTTTACTCTTGGCGGAAAACGTTTTCTGTTCACTGGAGACCTTGAACAAGAAGGGGAACGAGACATCATAGAAGCCTATCCCCACCTGCGAGCGGATGTCTTAAAGGTTGGGCATCATGGGAGTAAAGGGTCAACAAGTGAGGAGTGGCTTCGACATCTGGAGCCGTCCTATGCACTCATTTCGGCTGGTGAACGCAATCGTTATCAGCATCCTCATCAGGAAGTTTTGAAAAAACTAAAGGATCATCAAATGGAGGTGTACCGCACAGATCGAGACGGTAGTGTGACCTATGAATTTCTTGAGAAGAAAGGAACGTTTTACACGCAACCTCCATATGATATCTTACAAAATCAATAAAAAAACTGCCTAAACGGCAGTCATTTAGCAATCATGAAGTTAAGATCCAACGAGGTGTATAATTGTTGCCAAAATAAACATTGAGGCGAAAAATCCGAATGTGACGATAAAACCAACGGCTGAGTCGGTCACATCATTCCGCTTGCTTTGAACATTTTTTTCAAATTCATTCATTTTCATCCCTCCTGGCTAATTTTAGTATACTTGAACTCATTTGGAATTGCTAGAAGGTAAAGTAACCGTTTTCCATTTTCATGATCATTTTATGAATATCGTCTGACAGCGAGCTGACCCGGGAGCTTGCACCAGACGTTTACTATAAATGAGGAGGCGGCACTTTCAGCTTCCTCTTTACTAATGTCTTCACACACTTTAGGATAGAGGAGGAAGTGAAAGAGAGGGATTCAATTTATGGTCTTTGAAGTTTGGAACAATTTAAAAAGAGGGGATATCCATCCCGTTTATTGCTTATATGGAAAAGAAACGTATTTACTGCAAGAAACAGCAGCTAAATTAAGACAAGCTGTAGTAGACGAGGAGACGAAGGATTTTAATTACTCCGTCTTTGATATGGAAGAGGTGCCGCTTGAACAGGCTGTGACGGATGCAGAAACCTTTCCGTTTATGGGAGAAAGACGGCTCGTTGTGATCAAGAATCCTTATTTTCTTACAGCGGAAAAGAAAAAGGAGAAGATTGAGCATGAGCTTTCTGTGTTAGAAGCTTATTTAGAAAAGCCGGCGCCTTATACCATTCTCGTGTTATTAGCACCATATGAAAAGCTGGATGAACGGAAGAAAATCACCAAATTGCTAAAAAAGAAAGCGGCTATGGTTGAGGCAAAAGAGTTAAACCCAAAAGAAACAACGGATTTCACCATTACACTGGTGAAAACAGAAGGAAAGGCGATGACATCTGAAGCGGCTGAGCAGCTTGTGATGCTATGCGGTGGGAGTCTATCCTCATTGTTTCAAGAGGTCAGGAAGCTGAGTACATATATTGGAGAACGAGAAGAAATTGAATTAGCGGATGTCAATCAGCTCGTTGCAAGAAGCTTAGAGCAGAATATTTTCGAATTAATTAACCAAATTGTCAACAGACGCCGCTCTGAGGCCATGCAGATGTTTTATGATTTGCTGAAACAAAATGAGGAACCCATTAAAATATTAGCACTCATATCAACTCAATTTCGATTGATTTTGCAGACGAAGTATTTCGCTCAGCAAGGATATGGGCAAAAACAAATTGCTTCAAATCTAAAAGTCCACCCATTCCGCGTCAAACTTGCTATGGATCAGGCAAGGCTGTTTTCAGAAGAAGAGCTCAAGCAGATTGTCAAAGAGCTATCAACGATCGATTATGAAATGAAAACCGGTAAAAAGGACAAGCAGCTATTGTTAGAATTGTTCCTGCTTCGACTATTGGGCGCTTGAACATAAAAAAACGACCTTCTAAAAAGAGGGTCGTTTTTGTTTAGATGTATAATTGCCAGTCTGTCCTAATGGCTGAGCCGGTCAGGACGGACGTACAGTTAAACAGTTGCCTCATCACTGAGGCGTTGCAAGCATTATGCAGAAAGTCCGTTTACTTGTTTAGCAAGTCTTGACTTGTAACGCGCAGCTGCGTTTTTGTGTACAAGACCAGTTTTAACGGCTTTGTCAATGCGTTTTGCAGCAGAAGAAAGAGCAGCTTTTGCTTGCTCAGCATCGTTGTTAGCTACAGAAACTTCAACTTGTTTAATCGCAGTACGCATCGCAGACTTGATTGTTGCGTTGTGTGCACGGCGTTCGTTATTCGTTTTTGTACGTTTGATCGCTGATTTAATATTTGGCATGTGTTTCACCTCCTAAGATACAACCTAAACACAATTGTCTTAAGGTTAAATCTTCACAATAGAACAAGTTGTATTCTATCAAACACACCTTTAGAATGCAATATAAATGTAAAGTATTTTTCATTGATGAAGCGCTCGAATGTTTCTTTAAAGAGATGGAAAGACTACTGTTAATTACTTGGTGGAAGGAGTCTTTTTATGGAGAAACAGAAACTTGATTTAAGTGCTTATCAAATCCGGACAGACTTGGCTGTTGAAACAAAAGAGATACTAGAACAAGAGAACGATCCGAATGTCGTCAAAAAGGACGGAATTCAAGGGATTGTCGAAAAGGAAAAAGAGGAGCACGGCATCCGTATACGCACAGTGGAGATCACGAAAGAAGGGGAGGAGCTGACCAGCAAAAAGGCAGGAACATACTTGACGCTTGAGGCGCAGGGCATTCGGGAGAAAGATTCTGAGATGCAGGAAAAAGTCGTCGAAGTATTTGCGCGTCATTTTGCTCAGTTTTTAAAAGACCGAGGCATTCAGGCTGATGCGAGCTGTCTTGTAGTAGGACTAGGAAACTGGAATGTCACGCCAGATGCGCTAGGCCCGCTCACGGTTGAAAGCCTGCTTGTGACCCGGCATCTCTTTGAATTGCAGCCGGAAAATGTACAGGAAGGGTATCGCCCAGTGTCCTCTTTATCACCGGGAGTGATGGGACTGACCGGTATTGAAACAAGCGACATTATACAAGGTGTAATCGAGCGGTCCAAACCTGATTTTGTCATTGCAATCGATGCTCTTGCTGCTCGTGCAGTGGAACGGGTGAATACCACGATTCAAATCTCTGATACAGGCATCCATCCCGGTTCAGGTGTAGGGAATAAGCGGAAAGAATTAAGCAAAGAAACGTTGGGAATTCCAGTGATTGCGATTGGCGTTCCAACAGTGGTAGATGCAGTAACCATTGCAAGTGACACAATTGATTATGTCTTAAAGCATTTTGGTAGAGAACTGAAAGATGACCGGCCGTCCCGCTCTCTTGTGCCGGCTGGTTTGACTTTTGGGAAGAAAAAAGTGCTAAACGAAGAAGACTTACCAGATGAGGAAACGCGTCAATCATTTTTAGGTATCGTAGGGACTCTTCCGGAAGAAGAGAAACGGCAGCTGATCCATGAAGTACTTGCGCCGCTAGGGCAAAATTTAATGGTCACGCCTAAGGAAGTGGATACATTCATTGATGATATGGCAAACGTACTCGCCAATGGATTAAATACAGCACTCCATCAAAAAATCTCTCAAGATAACATGGGTTCTTATAATCATTAATCGGTTCTACTTTCTCTAGCTCGCTCATAGTGTAATTACTAGAAAGCGTGCTGGAGGGAGTAAATCATGAAAAAAAGACCCCGCCGTCCTCGACAGTTGGTCGTTGCGATTAATGGAACAAAAGTAGTGAAAAGCATTTTCTTATTTATAGCCTCGCTTGTTGTGGTGTTTGTGATGTCAGGGGCGTTGACATCTTTAAAGCCAGAGCTGAGGCCGCAAGCCTCACTATATGGTGTAGCAGATGAGCTTTCCGGAGCGTTCTTCGCTACATTAATGGGTATGGAAAATCAATATTTCGCCTCAGCAGTCCCGAAAGATCAAAAAGGGTTTCATTTCTCTGGACTGTCACTCAAGCTTGCGACTAGTATCAATTTAGAAGACCCGCGTAGTTTTCTAGGGAGAGAACTCCCAGGTTTTGAACATTTTGATACAAAAATCATCTTAGCGGGTGAAGGAACAGACTATACCAACATGCCAATGGAATCGCCGCCGCCAAGTGAAGTCATCCAAGATGAAAAAGAAGCAAATTTGGCAGAGCTGGACAAGCTCGACAAAGATGTGCCGAAAAAGCCTGCGAAAGAGCCGGACCGGTCGACAGGAAAACGAAAAGCCGTGTACATTTACCACACGCATAATACGGAATCATATTTACCATTTTTAAAAGGAGAAACGAATCCAAACAATGCACGGCACTCAAAAGTGAATGTCACCCTTGTCGGCGACATGTTCGGAAAGGCGCTTGATCAGCAAGGCATCGGGAATACGGTCGACAAAACGGAAGTTGAAAAAAGGCTCCTGCAAAAAGGATTAAAGTATCCCCAGTCTTATAATGAATCAAGATTGGTCGTAAAAGAAGCCTTAGCGAAAAATGATGACCTCGAATACTTAATTGATATCCACCGTGACTCAAGAAGAAAGAAAGACACCACTGTCGAGATCAAAGGGAAAAAATATGCGAGAATTGCGTTTGTTGTAGGGAAGAAGAATCAAAGCTATGAGAAAAACCTCAAGCTTGCGACGGAGTTCCACCATTTGATGGAGAAAAAATATAAAGGGCTCAGTGTCGGTGTGTTTGCCAAAGGAGAAATTGGCGATAATGGAATTTATAATCAAGATTTATCCGACAAAGCCCTTCTTTTAGAATTTGGCGGAGTGGATAATAATATGGAAGAATTGAAAAATGCATCCAATGCAGCAGCTGATGTCTTCAGCGACATTTTCTGGGACGCGGAAAAGGTAAACGGCAAAGCAAAGGATGAGAAAAAACGCTCTTAAGGTGGTGACGGTGCATGGGATCATTTATTGGAAAAACCATTATTTTAGGACTAGTCTTGCTGTTTGGCGTCTTTTTAGGAATGCAGCAGGCGAATAATGGCATGCTGCAAATGAAGGGTTACCATGACCCGCAATTAAAAGGCGCGTTCTCCATCCAAATGAACGAAGATGAAGAACGAGAAGCCTCTATCTTAGGAACGGCTGTTACAGAAAAGGATCTTGCCGAAAAACAAAAGCAGCTTGAGGAAATAGAGAGCTTTAATGCCTTCTCCAAGGCAGGAAAAGCGCTGTCTGATGGCATGACACATGCAGCCCGTTCTCTTTATGATTGGATGAATGGGAAATAAACAAATCAACACTATATGACTAAAGCCGCTGACCGATGAGCGGCTTTTCTTGATTTCGATTGAATCTTTACAGCCCTATTGATATAATCTAAGCTAGCGCAACCCGCGTTTTATAGTAGGAGTGATAGATTGTGACAGATAAAGAAAAACGATTAGAACGGCAATCAAGAATTCGAAATTTCTCCATTATCGCCCATATTGACCATGGGAAATCCACATTGGCGGACCGTATTTTGGAAAAAACAGCGGCGATTACTCAGCGAGAAATGAAAGAACAATTACTTGATTCCATGGACTTAGAGCGTGAACGCGGCATAACGATTAAATTAAACTCTGTCCAGCTGAAATATAAGGCGAAGGATGGAGAAGAATATATTATGCACCTGATTGATACACCAGGGCATGTCGACTTCACCTATGAGGTATCTCGAAGCCTAGCTGCCTGTGAAGGTGCAATTCTTGTAGTAGATGCAGCACAAGGAATTGAAGCACAGACACTTGCGAACGTTTATTTAGCTCTTGATAACAACTTAGAGATTCTTCCGATTATCAATAAAATCGATCTGCCAAGTGCAGAGCCTGAGCGTGTAAGAGAAGAAATTGAAGATGTCATCGGGTTGGATGCGTCTGAAGCTGTTCTCACCTCTGCTAAGGCGGGTATTGGGATCGAAGATATTTTAGAACAAATCGTCGAAAAGGTCCCGGCACCTGCTGGAGACCCAGAAGCACCGCTTCAAGCTCTTATTTTTGATTCTCTCTACGATGCGTATCGCGGCGTTATTGCGTACATACGGATTGTTGAAGGAACCGTCAGACCAGGTCAGAAAATCAAAATGATGGCGACGGGCAAAGAATTTGAAGTGCTTGAAGTCGGCGTATTCACACCAAAAGCGATGCCGACAGATGAACTCACTGTTGGAGATGTTGGCTACTTAACAGCAGCGATTAAAAATGTCGGTGATACACGTGTGGGGGATACGATCACAAGTGCGGAGAACCCAGCGAAAGAAGCGCTGCCAGGATACAGAAAGCTGAACCCAATGGTGTACTGCGGACTTTATCCAATTGACACAGCGAAATATAATGACTTACGTGAAGCCTTAGAAAAGCTTGAATTAAATGATTCTTCCCTTCAATATGAGGCAGAGACGTCCCAAGCACTTGGCTTCGGTTTCCGCTGCGGCTTTCTTGGAATGCTTCATATGGAAATCATCCAAGAACGGATTGAACGTGAATTCAAAATCGATCTTATTACGACAGCACCAAGTGTTATTTACGATGTGTATATGACAGACGGAGAAAAAATCGTCGTAGATAACCCGTCGAATCTGCCTGATCCGCAAAAGATTGAGAAAATTGAAGAACCATACGTGAAAGCAACAATGATGGTGCCCAATGACTATGTAGGCTCTGTCATGGAGCTTTGCCAAGGAAAGCGCGGCAATTTCATTGATATGCAATACCTTGATGCAAACCGAGTGAGCATTGTGTATGAAATTCCTTTGGCGGAGATCGTGTACGAATTCTTTGATCAGCTAAAGTCCAACACAAAAGGCTATGCGTCCTTTGACTATGAGCTGATTGGCTATCGCCCATCTACTCTAGTGAAAATGGATATCATGCTGAATGGCGAAAAAATCGATGCCCTTTCCTTTATTGTTCACCGTGATTACGCATATGAACGAGGCAAGATCATCGTAGAAAAGCTGAAAGAACTCATTCCACGCCAGCATTTTGAAGTACCAGTTCAAGCAGCGATTGGACAAAAAATCGTGGCTCGTTCTACCATTAAAGCGATGCGTAAAAACGTACTTGCTAAATGTTATGGTGGAGACATTTCCCGGAAAAGGAAGCTTCTTGAGAAGCAAAAAGAAGGGAAAAAGCGCATGAAGCAAGTGGGCTCTGTTGAAGTCCCGCAAGAAGCATTTATGGCTGTGCTGAAGATGGACGACAGCACACCGAAAAAATAACATCCTCCTCAAGGCAACCTGCTTTACAATGTCAGCCTTGGCGTTTATAGTCGAAAACAAACAAAGGTGCCGCAGCGATAAACTGCGGCTCTTTACCTGTAAAGAAGGTGTCATCAAATGAAAGCAGCATACATTCACATTCCATTTTGTGAGCACATTTGCCACTATTGTGATTTCAATAAATTTTTCATTAAAACGCAGCCAGTCGATGAATACTTAGCGGCTCTTGAAAAAGAGATGCAGCACACGATCGAGCAAAAGGGCGAGCAAGAACTAAAGACGATCTTTATTGGCGGGGGAACGCCGACATCACTGACCGTCAGCCAGCTAGACCAGCTCATGAACAGCATTCACCGAGTGTTAAAACCGGCAAAACATCTGGTTGAATTTGCAGTGGAAGCAAACCCAGATGAATTATCACTCGAGAAGCTGCATGTGTTAAAAGCAGCCGGCGTCAATCGGCTAAGCTTTGGGGTGCAAACCTTTGAAGACGATTTACTCAAAAAAATCGGACGAGTTCATCAAAAGAAAGATGTCTTCACGTCTTTCCAGCGAGCAAGAGCCGTTGGATTTGACAACATTAGCCTCGACCTCATGTTTGGATTGCCGCATCAAGAAAAGCATCATGTGATGAATTCACTTGAGACAGCTTTCTCATTAGGGGCAGAGCATTATTCTGTCTACTCACTGATAGTGGAGCCGAAAACAGTTTTTTACAACTTAATGCAAAAAGGCAAACTGCATTTACCGCCGCAAGAACGTGAGGCTGAAATGTATGAGCTTGTGATGGATGAAATGGAGCGACATGGATTAAAGCAATACGAAATTAGCAATTACGCAAAACCTGGCTTTGAAAGCCAGCATAACCTGACCTATTGGAGCAATGAAGACTACTTCGGTTTCGGTGCAGGAGCACACGGGTATGTAGATGGCATCCGAAATGTGAACGCAGGGCCTGTGAAGCATTACTTGGAACTGATTGAGCAAACTGGGTTCCCGTATAAGGAAACTCATCAGGTCACAAAAGCAGAGCAGATAGAAGAAGAAATGTTCTTAGGCCTTCGAAAGATCGAAGGGGTGAAAAGTGCCGACTTCCAAGCCAAATATGGTGCTGCACCAGAAGCTCTTTTTTCCACTGTTCTTGAAGAATTAGAAGAAAAAGGTCTCATTGTAAAAGATGACATCGGCATTCGTTTAACAAGAAAAGGGAAATTGTTAGGAAATGAAGTATTTCAAGCGTTTCTCGGTGAGTTATAATTGACATTTTAATTTGAGTTTGGTAATTTTGTTTATACAATTAGCACTCGTTGAAAGAGAGTGCTAACAGGGGTGATGATGATGTTAACAAATCGTCAGCTTTTGATTCTGCAAGTCATCATTAATGACTTTATTCGTTCGGCGCAGCCAGTTGGGTCAAGGACTCTTTCTAAAAAAGAGGACATCACATTCAGCTCTGCGACGATTAGAAACGAAATGGCTGATTTGGAGGAACTTGGTTTTATTGAAAAGACCCATTCTTCATCTGGAAGAATTCCTTCAGAAAAAGGATATCGTTATTATGTAGATCATTTGCTCTCTCCGCGAAAACTGTCGTCTAAAGAACTTGTGCTCATCCAGTCGGCTTTTCAGGAGAAAATTTTTGAGCTGGAAAAAACAGTTCAAAAATCGGCGGAAATTTTATCAGATCTCACAAACTATACATCGATTGTGCTTGGTCCAAAGCTGAGTGAAAATCGATTAAAGCAAATTCAACTTGTCCCCGTTCAGCCAAACAAAGCAGTAGCGATCATGATTACAGATAGCGGGCATGTTGAAAACAAAACCATTACCTTCTCTGAGCATCTCGATGTCTCCGATATTGAGAAGCTGATGAATATTTTGAATAGCCGATTAGCTGGCGTTCCAATGGACCAGCTGAAGGACAGGATGTATAAAGAAGTGGTCATGCTTCTGCGCACACATTTAAAAGATTATGATCACATTTTAGATGCGCTGGGCAGCACATTTACATCGACACAAAATGAATCAAAACTTTTCTTTGGCGGGAAGATTAATATGTTGAATCAGCCAGAGTTTCATGACATCGACCGCATTCGCTCACTCATGATGCTGATTGAGCAAAAGAATGATGTCATGCAGCTGTTTCATCCAAATCAGCAAGGAATCACCATTAAAATCGGTTCAGAAAACAATTTGGAAGCAATGGAGAACTGCAGTTTGATCACAGCCACTTATTCGATTGATCAAAAATCACTTGGCTCCATTGCCATCATCGGTCCAACCCGCATGGATTACGGGCGAGTCGTTAGTCTTTTGCATCATGTATCAAAAGACTTGTCAAACGCACTTTCCAATTTGTATGATGAGTAGGGTGATAAAAGATAGGGGCATTGCCCCTTCGTATTCTTGAATCTTTTGAGGGAGGTGAACACAATGTCAGAAGAAAAACAGACACCTGAGCAAGAAGCAGAGGTTGAAGCACAAGAAGAAGCAGTTCAAGCAGATACTGAGGAAGTAACACATGATGAACAGTCTGCCTTCCAAGAGAAAATCGATGAATTGCAGCAGCTTCTAGATGAAAAAGAAAACAAAATTCTGCGTGTTCAAGCAGATTTTGAAAACTATAAACGCCGTGCTCGAACTGAAGTGGAGACCGTGCAAAAATATCGTTCTCAACATGTTGTCAGCGATCTTCTCCCAGCTCTTGACAACTTTGAAAGAGCGCTTGGAATTGATCCAGACAATGAGCAGACGAAAAGTTTGTTAGAAGGAATGCAAATGGTTTACCGCCAGCTGGTAGAAGCGTTGAAAAATGAAGGCGTTGAACCGATTGAAGCTGTCGGCAAAGAGTTCGATCCAAACCTTCATCAAGCCGTCATGCAAGTTGAAGATGAAAATGTCGATTCAAATATCGTAGTAGAAGAATTGCAAAAGGGCTATAAACTCAAAGACCGAGTTATTCGTCCATCAATGGTAAAAGTAAATCAATAACTACATAATGGGAGGTCATCGATTATGAGTAAAATCATTGGGATTGACTTAGGAACAACAAACTCATGTGTTGCAGTACTTGAAGGCGGAGAGCCAAAAGTTATTGCAAACGCTGAAGGAGCACGTACAACACCATCTGTTGTCGCTTTTAAAAACGGAGAGCGCCAAGTTGGTGAAGTAGCGAAACGTCAATCAATTACAAACCCGAACACGATCATGTCTGTTAAAAGACATATGGGTACAGATTATAAAGTAGAAGTTGAAGGCAAGAACTATACACCGCAGGAAATCTCTGCAATCATTCTTCAACACCTTAAATCTTATGCTGAAGGCTATCTTGGCGAAGAAGTAACAAAAGCTGTTATCACAGTTCCTGCTTACTTCAACGATGCAGAACGCCAAGCGACAAAAGATGCTGGTAAAATTGCTGGTCTTGAAGTAGAACGTATCATCAACGAACCAACAGCAGCTGCACTTGCGTATGGTTTAGATAAAACAGAAGAAGATCAAACGATTCTTGTATACGACCTTGGCGGCGGTACATTTGACGTATCAATCCTTGAGCTTGGAGACGGGGTCTTTGAAGTACGCTCAACTGCTGGTGACAACCGTCTTGGTGGAGACGATTTTGACCAAGTCATCATTGATCACCTAGTAGCTGAATTCAAAAAAGAAAATGGTATTGACCTTTCTAAAGATAAAATGGCGCTTCAGCGTTTAAAAGATGCTGCTGAAAAAGCGAAAAAAGATCTTTCAGGTGTATCTTCTACACAAATCTCATTGCCATTTATCACAGCTGGAGAAGCAGGTCCTCTTCACCTTGAATTAACGCTGACGCGTGCTAAATTCGAAGAGCTTTCTGCAGATCTTGTAGAGCGCACAATGACACCTGTACGTCAATCTTTGAAAGATGCTGGTTTATCTGCTAGCGAGATTGATAAAGTCATCCTTGTTGGTGGATCAACTCGTATTCCTGCAGTACAAGAAGCAATCAAAAAAGAAACAGGCAAAGAGCCTCATAAAGGTGTAAACCCTGATGAAGTGGTTGCTCTTGGTGCGGCGATCCAAGGTGGAGTCATCACAGGAGATGTCAAAGACGTTGTTCTTCTTGACGTAACACCACTTTCTTTAGGAATTGAAACAATGGGCGGCGTATTCACGAAGCTGATTGAACGTAATACAACCATTCCAACAAGTAAATCTCAAGTATTCTCAACGGCTGCTGACAACCAAACAGCGGTAGACATCCATGTCCTGCAAGGTGAGCGCCCAATGGCAGCAGATAACAAAACATTAGGCCGTTTCCAATTGACTGACATCCCGCCAGCACCACGCGGCGTACCACAAATCGAAGTATCTTTTGATATCGATAAAAACGGTATTGTCAACGTACGTGCGAAAGATATGGGTACAGGCAAAGAGCAAAACATCACAATCAAATCTTCTTCAGGTCTTTCTGATGATGAGATCGAAAAAATGGTAAAAGAAGCAGAAGAAAATGCTGAAGCAGATGCGAAGAAAAAAGAAGAAATCGAAGTGCGCAATGAAGCAGATCAATTAGTGTTTACAACTGAAAAAACATTAAAAGATCTAGAAGGCAAAATCGATGAAGAGCAAGTGAAAAAAGCAAACGACGCGAAAGATGCACTAAAAGCTGCGATCGAAAAAGGCGAGCTTGAAGACATCAAAGCGAAAAAAGATGAGCTGCAAACAATCGTTCAAGAACTAACGACAAAGCTCTATGAAGAAGCTGCAAAACAAGCACAAGCTCAGCAAGAAGGCGGCGCTGAAGGTGCTCAAAAAGCAGATGACAATGTAGTGGATGCAGAATACGAAGAAGTAAACGACGATCAAGAGAAAAAATAATCACCTTTACTTTTGAAAAAGACTGCTGAAACGTACTCGTCAGAAAGTCAAAGTCAGGATCTCTTGGCTTTGACTTTTTTTCTTTCCAATGATGAAAGCAATTGAAAAAGGTCAAATCAAAATGATACAATCGTATTTATGTGAGAAATCGGGAGTGTGAAGAGATGAGTAAGCGTGATTACTATGAAGTGCTTGGCGTGAGTAAGAGCGCCTCAAAAGACGAGATCAAAAAGGCATACCGCAAGCTTTCAAAAAAGTATCACCCTGATATTAATAAAGAAGCTGGCTCAGATGAGAAATTCAAAGAAGTAAAAGAAGCCTATGAAACCCTTTCTGACGATCAAAAACGTTCGCAATATGACCAGTTCGGTCATACCGATCCAAACCAAGGCTTTGGCGGCGGCGGTTTTGGCGGAGGAGGAGACTTTGGCGGCTTCGGCGGCTTTGATGACATTTTCTCTAGTATTTTTGGCGGCGGAGCCAGAAGAAGAGATCCAAATGCACCGCGTCAAGGAGCAGACTTGCAATATACAATGACGCTTTCATTTGAAGAAGCAGCATTTGGGAAAGAAGCAACGATTGAAATCCCTCGCGAGGAATCATGTGAAACATGTCATGGATCAGGGGCAAAGCCTGGGACAGAAGCAAAGACTTGTTCACATTGCGGCGGCTCTGGTCAATTAAATGTTGAGCAGTCAACTCCGTTTGGTAAAGTGGTCAATCGCAGAGTATGTAACTACTGCAGCGGAACAGGAAAACAAATCGATCACAAATGTTCTACATGTGGCGGCTCTGGTAAAGTGCGTAAGCGTAAGAAAATCAATGTGACGATTCCAGCAGGAGTTGACGATGGTCAGCAGCTCAGAGTGTCTGGTCAAGGGGAACCAGGTGTAAATGGAGGGCCTCCAGGCGATCTATTTGTTGTGTTCCATGTGCGTTCGCATGAATTCTTCGAACGTGACGGAGATGACATTTACTGCGAAATGCCGCTAACCTTTGCACAGGCTGCATTAGGTGACGAAATTGAAGTGCCGACATTACACGGTAAAGTAAAATTGAAAGTCCCTGCTGGCACGCAAACTGGCACGAAGTTTAGACTCAAAGGAAAAGGTGTGAAAAATGTACGCGGCTATGGCCAAGGCGATCAGCATATCGTTGTACGAGTCGTCACACCGACAAATTTAACGGACAATCAAAAAGATATCATTAGAAAATTTGCTGAAGTGAGCGGAAATAAACCGGACGAACAAGAAATGAGCTTCTTCGATAAGGTGAAACGCGCATTTAAAGGCGAGTAAGACGGATAAGGAGTTGGTAGTATTGAAGTGGTCAGAAATTAGCGTCCATACAACAAATGAAGCGGTGGAACCGATCACCAATATTTTGCATGAAGCAGGTGCAAGTGGTGTCGTGATTGAGGACCCGCTTGATTTAGTCAAGGAACGTGAAAATGTATACGGTGAGATCTACCAGCTCGATCCGAATGACTATCCTGATGAAGGGGTCATCGTCAAAGCCTATCTTCCAATGAACAGCTTTTTGATGGAAACGGTAGATGAGATCAAAGAAGCCATCAACAATCTTCTTCTATACGATATTGACCTTGGACGAAACACGCTGTCTATTTGTGAAGTAAATGAAGAGGAATGGGCCACCGCATGGAAGAAATACTATCATCCTGTGAAAATCTCTGAAAAATTCACCATCGTTCCAACATGGGAAGAATATACTCCGGTTCATTCTGATGAACTGATTATTGAAATGGACCCAGGAATGGCATTTGGAACAGGGACACATCCAACAACCGTTCTTTGTATTCAGGCGCTTGAGCGCTATGTGAAGGAAAACGATACGGTGATTGATGTTGGAACAGGCTCTGGGATTTTAAGTGTGGCAGCAGCGATGGTTGGTGCAAAGGACATTCAAGCCTTTGATCTCGACACCGTTGCGGTTGAAAGTGCGAAGCAAAACATCGAACTAAATGGTGTAAGCGAACAAGTGACGGTCAAGCAAAACAACTTACTTGATGGGATTTCAGGTGAACGTGATGTGATCGTCGCCAACATTCTCGCAGAAGTGATTTTGCGCTTTACAGATCAAGCCTATGACTTATTGAAGAAAGATGGCTATTTCATTACATCAGGCATCATTGGACAAAAGAAATTACAAGTCAAAACAGCACTAGAAGAAGCAGGTTTTGACATTGTTGAAGTGCTGTCAATGGAAGATTGGGTCAGCATTATAGCGAAAAAATAAAGCGAGTAGGTGTCAGGACACGTATGCAACGATATTTTATCGACCTCACGAAAGAAGAAGTGATCGCAAAGGGATCTATCGTCATAAAAGGTGAAGATGTACATCACCTTTCCAACGTCATGCGCATGAAAGCAGGGCAGGAAATCCTTTGCTTAACGACAGACGGCTTTGAAGCGCTCAGTAAAATTGATACAATAACAAAGGAAGAAGTCATTTGTCACGTTGAAGGCTGGACAAATCAGGACAGAGAGCTTCCGGTAAAAGTAACAATTGCGAGCGGTCTCCCAAAAGGAGATAAGCTTGAGCTGATTATCCAAAAAGGCACAGAGCTTGGCGCAAGTGCATTTATCCCGTTTCAAGCGGCTCGTTCCATTACAAAGCTTGACCAAAAGAAGTCACATAAAAAACGAGAACGCTGGGAGAAAATCGCGAAAGAAGCAGCTGAGCAGTCCTACCGGAATATCATTCCTCGTGTTGATCCAGTATCAACGTTTAAAGAGCTGACTCAATTAGCTGGTGAATTCGATAAATGTGTCGTTGCATACGAAGAATCATCGAAAGAAGGAGAGCAAAGCCGCTTTCAAACTGTGCTCCAACAGATGAAAGGCGGACAAACCTTACTCGTGGTTTTTGGCCCTGAAGGCGGTTTGGCAGAAAAGGAGATTGACGAGCTTGAAACGCTTGGTGCAGTCATTTGCGGGCTCGGACCACGCATTTTAAGAACGGAAACAGCTCCTCTTTACGCGCTTTCTGCTATATCTTATCAAACAGAGTTATTAAGAGGTGAATCATGATGGGAACAGTAGCGTTCCATACACTTGGCTGTAAGGTCAATCACTATGAAACAGAAGCGATCTGGCAGCTGTTTAAAGAAGCAGGCTATGAAAGAAAAGAGTATGAATCAAAAGCAGACGTATATGTCATTAATACATGTACGGTCACGAATACAGGCGATAAGAAAAGCCGCCAAGTTATTAGAAGAGCCATTCGTCATAACCCGGATGGTGTCATTTGTGTAACAGGCTGTTATGCGCAAACATCTCCAGCAGAAATTATGGCGATTCCTGGTGTTGATATTGTCGTTGGAACACAAGACAGACATAAATTACTCGGTTACATTGAAGAATATCGCAGAGAAAGACAGCCGATTAATGGGGTTGGCAATATCATGAAAGCACGTGTGTTTGAAGAACTCGATGTTCCTGCATTTACAGACAGAACACGCGCTTCATTAAAAATCCAAGAAGGCTGTAACAATTTCTGTACATTCTGCATTATTCCTTGGGCTCGCGGACTTCTTCGTTCTCGTAATCCAGAAGAGGTCATCAACCAAGCGCAGCAGCTTGTGGATGCCGGCTATAAAGAAATTGTATTAACAGGTATTCACACAGGCGGATACGGAGAAGACTTAAAGGATTATAACTTTGCAAAGCTTCTGAAAGAATTAGATGAACGTGTCATCGGTTTAAAACGAATCCGTATTTCATCTATCGAAGCAAGCCAAATTACAGATGAAGTGATTGAAGTGCTTGATCAGTCAGATAAGATTGTCAGACACTTGCACATCCCGCTTCAATCTGGCTCGAATACAGTCCTGAAAAGAATGCGCCGTAAATATACGATGGAATTCTTTGCAGAGCGTTTAACAAAGCTGAAAAAAGCATTGCCAGGCCTTGCTGTCACCTCTGATGTGATTGTTGGATTCCCTGGGGAAACAGAGGAAGAGTTTTTGGAAACGTACAATTTTGTCAAAGACCATCAATTCTCTGAACTACACGTATTCCCTTACAGCAAACGTACAGGTACGCCAGCTGCAAGGATGGAAGATCAAGTGGATGAAAATGTGAAAAACGAACGCGTCCACCGCTTGATTGCTCTTTCTGACCAGCTTGCGAAAGAATATGCATCAGCTTATGAAGGAGATGTCCTAGAGATTATTCCGGAAGAATCCTTCAAAGAACAAGAAGGAAAGCACAATCTTTATGTGGGATATACGGATAACTATATGAAGGTTGTTTTTGAAGGAACAGAGGACATGATCGGCCGTTTGGTCAAAGTGAAAATCATGAAAGCGGGTTATCCTTATAACGAAGGACAATTCGTTCGTATCAGTGATGATGTGCAAACAGACAAAGTGAGAATGACCTCATAATAGATAAAAAAACCGGCTGCCAAAAGGGCAAGCTGGTTTTTTTATTTTGACTGATTTGGTAAAAGACATAAGATCAATGTGTGAAATGGATGAATGAACGGGAAGAAAAGCAAAGAGCTTGCCACATTAAACAGCAGGCTGAAGTGCGCAATTTGCTGGGCTGGAGCGTTTGCAAGAAGGGCGACGAATTCCGTCATCATGGCGAGAAATGGGAGACATAAAAGCACGCCGAGCACATTAAACAAAACGTGTGCATAAGCCGTTTGACGTGCTGCATAGCCGCCAGATATGGCAGCCATTACGGCTGTAATACATGTCCCGATATTTGACCCTAACACAAAGCTTATGCCTTCCTGAAGCCCAACAGTTCCTTCATTCATAAACCCCATTAAAATGCCGATACAGACGGAGCTCGAATGAACAATCGCTGTGAAAATGGTACCCGAAAGCAGCGCCGTCCAGTCAGAATGCTGCATCATTTCAAGAAAGCGCAATGTCTCAGGCTGACTTGTCATCATACCTGCAATTTTAGAAAAGCCTTGAATGCAGAAAAAGATCATCCCGAGCCCAAATATACTTTTTCCTGCATGCCTAAAAGATTTTCTGCCAAACATGATGCATATTAGACCAGCTAGGATTAAGACCCACATGAAAACATCCATTTTAATGGCGATAAATTCTGTTGTAAACGTGGAGCCAATATTGGTGCCAAGAATCATTGGAATGGATTTTTTAAAAGAGAGAATGCCTGTACTGACAAAGCCGATCACGATGACCATAAACGCTGAACTGCTTTGAAGAATCCCTGTAAATACGATGCTGACCAAGAATGCTTTTATTGGGTGATCTGTAAAGAGAAGAAGTGATTTCTCAATACGAGACGACGCAAGCGCCATTAATCCTTTTCTCAGCAAACCCATTGACCATAAAAAAATGAAAATAAGTGCACAAAAATAAATGATCGCCATCATAGAAAAGTCCTCCTCTTACCAATGAATATATGGACTTGTCTACCTGCTCATGACGAAAATATATTTCCAAATCACTTAGTTGACCTCACACTAGGCTTATATTATAATGTCTAGGTACATGTTTTGCATGTATATCTTTTTTTAATGCAGTCGATTGGTGTATTCGGAGGGAGGGAAAGAGAATGTCAAAAACGGTCGTTAGAAAAAACGAATCGCTTGAAGATGCTCTTCGTCGCTTTAAACGCAGTGTATCCAAAACTGGAACATTGCAAGAAGCAAGAAAGCGTGAATTTTATGAAAAGCCTAGCGTAAAGCGCAAGAAAAAGTCTGAAGCTGCTAGAAAACGTAAATTCTAAAGAGGGTGGATTTTATGAGTCTTCTTGAGCAATTAAATACTGATATGAAGCTTTTTATGAAAAACCGTGAGAAAGACAAGCTTGTTGTCATTCGTATGGTAAAGGCTTCGCTCCAAAATGAAGCAATTAAGCTTAAGAAAGACAGTTTGACCGGCGATGAGGAACTAACCGTCCTTTCCCGCGAGATTAAGCAACGTAAAGACTCCCTCCATGAATTTTCGAAAGCTAATCGCTTAGATTTAGTAGATAAAGTTCAAAAAGAGATTGACATCTTAGACGTTTATTTACCTGAACAGTTTTCTGAAGAAGAACTGCAAACGATCGTGAAAGAAACGATCGCTGAAACAGGTGCTTCATCGAAGGCTGATATGGGTAAAGTCATGAGCGCTATTATGCCAAAAGTAAAAGGTAAAGCTGATGGTGCTGTCATTAACAGACTTGTCAGCGAGCAGCTGTCTCAATAAAAAAGTATCCTTCTATTGTTAGAAGGGTACTTTTTTTATACCTTCATCATTCTGTCATATAAAAATGAAACCTATGATACATTTGTAACGTATGTAAAGGAACGGTAAAATGGAAGATAGAGAGGAGGGATCACCAAATAGATGAAAAAAATAAAAATTTCTATTGCTCTCTTCAGTTGTTTTATAATATGCTTGTTTTTAGGGGTTCAATTGACCGCGAAATCAGTAGATCAGAAAGTTCATGTTATCCCAATTGAAGATACAGTAGAAAAAGGACTTTCTAAATTTATTGAACGATCATTTGAGCAGGCAAAGTCCGAACGAGCGAAACATATCATTCTAGACATCAATACACCAGGTGGTGCAGTCGATGCGGCGCTTGAGATTGCAGATACCATTCGTGCGTCTGATATCCCTGTGACAGCATTTGTGAATCATAGAGCGCTTTCAGCCGGGGCATTCCTTGCACTAAATGCCGACGAGATTTATATGACCCCAAATGGAAAGATGGGAGCTGCTGCGATCATTGATGGGGAAGGCAATGCTGCCGATCAAAAATCTGAATCGCTATGGCTTGCTGAAATGAGTGATGCTGCCGAAAAGCAGGGGCGTGATCCGAAATATGCGCTTGCGATGGCTGATCCAGACATAGATGCGAAGAATGCTGGTGCACCAAAAGGAGAACTGCTCACCTTTAATACGGATCGAGCGCTTCAATTTGGTTACGCAGAAGGTGAAGCGAAGAATTTAGATGACTTGCTTCAGAAGCTGAAATTAGCAGACGCTTCTGTTCAATACGATGAAGTGAGCTTTGCTGAAAAGGTTGCGCGCTTTCTCACGCACCCAATCGTCATTCCAATCCTTTTATCCATCGCAAGCTTAGGGTTAATTGTTGAGCTCTATTCTCCTGGCTTTGGGGTTCCAGGCACCATGGGAGTGACAGCGCTTCTTTTATTCTTTTATGGACATCTCGTGGCTGGTTTTGCAGGATATGAGACGTTGTTCCTGTTCTTAGCAGGGATATTGCTCATTATTCTGGAATTGTTTTTGCCGGGGGGAATCGTAGGTGTCATTGGACTGATCTGTGTTGTTGCCAGCTTATTTTTAGCAGCTGGAAGCTTTACAGAAATGGCGATTTCCATCTTGATTGCCACTGCTGTTTCAATCATAGCAGTTATTTTATTGACAAAGGTGTTGGGGAAACGTATGAAATTTTTTAAAAAGTTCATTTTAACCGATTCAACCAATAAAGAAAGCGGTTATGTCTCAAATGAAACAAGAGAGGATCTTGTTGGACAGATCGCTGTTACATTAACAGCGCTTCGCCCATCTGGGACGGCTGTACTCGGAGATGAGCGCATTGACGTTGTGTCAGAAGGTGCGTTTATTGACAAGGATGAACAGGTTAAAATCGTCAAAGCGGAAGGCTCACGCATTGTCGTGAGGAAAGTATAGATAACTGATTTTATAGGAGGAATAAAATGGATCCATCTACTTTACTATTATTTGTGATTATCGCAGCAGGTCTGATCGTTCTATCGATCTTCTTCACCTTTGTACCGGTGATGCTGTGGATTTCTGCCTTAGCGGCTGGCGTAAGAGTGAGCATTTTTACACTTGTAGGAATGAGACTTCGCCGAGTCATTCCAAACCGAGTGGTCAATCCGCTCATCAAAGCACATAAAGCAGGTCTTGATGTGACGATTAACCAATTAGAAAGTCACTACCTGGCAGGTGGTAACGTTGACCGTGTTGTGAACGCATTAATCGCAGCTCAACGTGCGAATATCGAATTGAACTTTGCACGTTGTGCAGCGATCGACCTAGCAGGCCGTGACGTACTTGAAGCTGTACAAATGAGTGTAAATCCTAAAGTCATTGAAACACCATTTATCTCTGGTGTGGCAATGGACGGGATTGAAGTAAAAGCCAAAGCACGTATTACAGTTCGCGCAAACATCGAACGACTTGTCGGTGGTGCAGGGGAAGAAACAATCATTGCTCGTGTAGGTGAAGGAATTGTCTCTACAATCGGTTCATCAAATAATCATAAAAAGGTTTTAGAAAATCCAGATATGATTTCTCAAACGGTTCTTGGTAAAGGATTAGATTCAGGTACTGCGTTTGAAATTCTCTCGATTGATATCGCAGATGTGGATATCGGTAAGAACATCGGGGCGATTCTGCAAACGGACCAAGCAGAAGCAGACAAAAACATCGCACAAGCGAAAGCGGAAGAACGCCGCGCAATGGCTGTTGCCCAAGAACAAGAAATGCGTGCAAGAGTTGAAGAAATGCGCGCGAAAGTCGTAGAAGCAGAGGCTGAAGTACCACTTGCAATGGCTGAAGCATTACGCGAAGGTAATATTGGAGTCATGGACTACATGAACATTAAGAATATCGATGCTGATACGGATATGAGAGATTCATTTGGTAAAATGACAAAAGGTCCATCTGATAATGAAAACAAATAAGCATCCTCTCACGCTTTAAGGAGGGAGCCCAATGGACATTCTATTTGAAAATCCGTTACTAATTGCGATTATCATCGGTATCATCTCTGCTGTATTTGGGAAAATCGGCAAACAAGAGGAGAAGGAACAAAACAACCAGCAACATAAGCCGGCTCCTCAGAATAAGCCTATGCCTCAAAAGAAAGCAGAACAAACCAGCCCGAACCCAGTCAAAACAGACCAGTTGGACGATTTCGGCGATGTACATGATCATGGCGGGATGAAGAAACAAGGTTCACAGTCCTTACAGGATCGTTATACCGCTACACTAGCTGAAATGGAAGAAAGAAAAAGCGAGCTGAATAAAGAGTTCAAATCTCTTGAAAGGCAGCTGACCAGACCGAAAGCTTCTGCTGCGGAAATGAAGCCGCACGTCATTAACAGGCTTAACCAAAATACTGTTGTTCAAGGCATGCTTCTTGGAGAAGTATTTGGAGAGCCGCGCGCGAAAAAGCCGCACAGAACGATGAAACGGCCATATAAAAGATAAAGAAGAAAGTCCCTTTATATGGGACTGACCCCATAAGATGAGACAAATAAAAAACACCTTCAAGTTTGAAAATGGATCGTTGTGATCCGAAATAAAACATGGAGGTGTTTTTTCTATGGGGACAAGAGTGAGTTATCCGGTTGAAGT
>NZ_PVRA01000005.1:0-313995 GCF_002998555.1 Bacillus sp. NMCC4
CCATGCGGTTCAAGGAACTATCCGGTATTAGCTCCGGTTTCCCGGAGTTATCCCAGTCTTACAGGCAGGTTACCCACGTGTTACTCACCCGTCCGCCGCTAACATCCGGGAGCAAGCTCCCTTCTGTCCGCTCGACTTGCATGTATTAGGCACGCCGCCAGCGTTCGTCCTGAGCCAGGATCAAACTCTCCGAGGTATGCAGGATGCATATCACACATGCGTTGCTACACGAAGTAGCGAACTTAGCATGTGATCATTTCCTGCCTCGCCAGTTTGACTGACTACCTATGATGTATCATAGGATTTTTTATAAAAACTCGAATTAACAGGTACGTTTTGTCTTGTTTAGTTTTCAAAGATCATCTTCATTGTCGCTCAGAGGCGACTTTCTCAATATAACATTTCGGCGCTGTGTGCGTCAAGTGTTTTTTACAATTTCTTTTTGTCAGCTTTTCTTTCGAAGCAACTTGGTTGCTCGTTAGCGACGTATAATAATATACCATCATAATATTCATGCGTCAATATCTTTTTTCACAAAATATCCTCGATGATAGATTTTTTGTCCCTTTGTCTCAATCGGCTCCACCTGAACAATTCCTTTTTCCACAAAGAAATCAATCATGACGCTAAGGTCAGGCGTGAAATACTTGAGATCAGGATGCGCGAGAAGCTCGCCAAAAAGCCATATATCTTGCTGTTCCATGACATGACGCAAATGAGCGGCACCAATTTCTGCTTTTGAATGGATCAAAAAATCATTTGCTAAAAATAAAAGTTCCAAACGCTTATGCAGACTTTCGTGGCTTTCAATGAGTTCTGAATAAAGTTTATATACTTCCGGTTCCATATGACGCACCTGATTCCAAACCGTCACTTCTGGGTGGAAGCCTTTATCGATCACTTCAATACGTGCCAAATGATGCAGAGCATGCACAATTGAATTATATGCATCAAGGAATTGATTTGACTCAAAAAATGCTTTTCCTTCTATATATCTGCGAATGAGCTTGCCGTATTCTAAACCGATTTTAAGTTTGCGGTTTGAAAACGGGAATGTACTCAGTTCATCAATCAAGTTGAAAATATATTCATTTCGATCAAATAGGACTTTCCCATTTAAAATCCAATCAATGATTCGGCGGTTAGTGCCGAGGGTAATCCATTCCTTCAGCTGATCATCTGTGACAACATTTAAAGAAGCTGTTTGGTGATCGGATTCATAGTGCTTGATAAATAACGGCTCTTCCGCTTCTTTTACGATGACTAAAAGTGCTGCATCAAAGTTATCCGTCTCAGAAGATACTTTATGTCTTCTTTCTACTATAATCACAGCTAATGTGTCTGGATGGCTTGCTCTCTCTTGATAAATAGGACGGAGAAGATTTTCCATAGTGATTCCTCCAATACTCGGGTGTAAAGTTCTTCTCTAATGCTATGTATTTCTCCTCATAGAATCAAAATTCCTTCAATACAAGAAAAAAGATCATTGAATCATTATAAGCAATTTATTCACAAAACTCTATAACTAATTCAAACGGAAAGGTAAAATGTGCTATATTGGAGACAAGGGGGACTAGGGATGGCGAAATACTCCAGTAAAATTAATAAAATCAGAACATTTGCACTTAGTTTGGTTTTTGTTGGCTTTCTGATCATGTATATCGGTGTGTTCTTCAAGGAATCGATCTGGCTGTCGACTTTCTTTATGCTGCTCGGCGTCTTATCGATCGGATTAAGTACAGCCGTTTACTTTTGGATTGGTATGCTTTCTACGAAGGCAGTACGTGTCGTTTGTCCAGGCTGTGAGAAAGAAACAAAAGTGCTTGGGCGGGTGGATATGTGCATGCATTGCAGAGAGCCGCTTACACTCGATCCAGCATTAGAAGGCAAAGAGTTTGATGAATCCTACAATCGAAAAAAGTCATAAAAAAAGCTGACCATTTAACCGGTCAGCTTTTTCATTAATGATTTTCTTTTTTCGCACATTCTTGACAAGTTCCATAGATCTCCAAGCGATGATGACTGACCTTAAAGCCCGTCACATGGGATGCAAGCTGTTCAACTTCATCAAGGCCAGGATAATGAAAGTCCACTATTTTTCCGCAGTTTTCACAAATCGCATGGTAATGGTCAGATGTCGCAAAATCAAATCGGCTTGAGGAATCACCGTACGTTAATTCCTTTACTAATCCAGATTCCCGGAAGACTCGTAAATTGTTGTAAACCGTTGCGACACTCATGTTTGGAAATTTTCCTTCAAGTGCTTTATATATATCGTCCGCGGTTGGGTGAGTCATAGAATTTACGAGAAACTCCAAGATGGCATGGCGCTGCGGAGTAATTCGAACACCGGTTTCTTTTAAAGCATCTAAAGCGTCTTTTAGTTCGTGAGCAGCCATTTCATCATGCACCTCTCTTCAAAAATATTCTTATATTATAATCTTTATAAATAGTGTACCCCCAGAGCCGAATCTTTGTCAATTACAATCCTCTTTTTTACCTATTCTTCTTCACAAAAAAGACCGGCATGTCTGCCGATCTCATCCTGTGATGATATTAAGCGTGAGCTTTCAGTTCCTCAAGCGCTTCTTCTACGTGGTCTTTCACCTTGACTTTTCGCCATTCTTTCACAAGCGTTCCTTCTTTATTAATAAGAAACGTTGAACGTTCAATGCCCATGTATTCTTTGCCAAAGTTCTTTTTCAGCTTCCATACCCCAAAGGCTTCAGATAATTTCTGTTCATCGTCTACAAGAAGCAGGAACGGTAAATCATGTTTTTCTTTAAACTTTTGGTGCTTGTCCTGACTGTCTGGGCTTACGCCGATAATGACAGCATCTAATTCTGCAAAGCTTTGATGGCGGTCGCGGAAATCACATGCTTCTGTTGTACAGCCTGGTGTCATATCTTTTGGATAGAAATAAAGGACAATATGTTTTCCTTTAAAGTCAGAAAGCTTTACTTTCTCCCCATTGTCACCGGTTAATTCGATTTCAGGTACTTGCTGGCCTATTTCGATTGTCATGACACAATCCCTCCAACCTATTTTTTAATTAGCCTATCCAATTTTGAGAGGATATTCAACTAAGGACGCTTGCATCGGCATGTTAAAATAATGATAGACGACGTGATACGTTGAGATAGGAGGCTATTTATGAAATTCACAGAATCAGAAAAATTACATCAAGAGGCGCTGGAGCATATTGTTGGAGGTGTCAACAGTCCGTCTCGTTCATATAAGGCAGTAGGCGGCGGTTCACCCGTGGCTATGGAAAGAGGAGAAGGCGCTTATTTTTGGGATGTTGATGGAAACCGCTATATCGATTATCTAGCAGCATACGGTCCAATTATTACAGGACATGCTCACCCGCATATTACAAAAGCTATTACAAAAGCGGCTGAAACAGGTGTCCTTTACGGAACGCCAACGAAGCATGAAGTCACTTTTGCTAAAATGCTGAAGGAAGCCATGCCTGCTTTGGACAAAGTTCGTTTTGTCAATTCAGGAACAGAAGCGGTGATGACAACGATTCGTGTCGCGCGCGCATATACAGGCAGAACAAAGATCATTAAGTTTGCCGGATGCTATCATGGCCACTCTGATCTTGTGCTTGTGGCAGCTGGCTCTGGTCCTTCCACTTTAGGAACCCCTGATTCAGCAGGCGTACCAAAGAGCATCGCCAATGAAGTCATTACCGTTCCATTTAATGATATTGACAGCTACAAAGAAGCATTGGATCGATGGGGTGATGAAGTCGCAGCTGTCCTTGTCGAGCCAATTGTCGGGAACTTCGGCATCGTGGAGCCTAAGGACGGCTTCTTGCAGCAGGTCAATGACCTCACTCATGAAAAGGGCGCACTTGTGATCTATGATGAAGTGATTACAGCTTTCCGCTTTATGTACGGAGGAGCACAGGACTTGCTTCAAGTAAAACCTGACCTCACTGCATTAGGAAAAATCATTGGCGGCGGACTTCCGATCGGTGCTTACGGCGGTAAAAAAGAAATTATGGAGCAAGTCGCTCCTCTTGGACCAGCCTATCAAGCTGGCACGATGGCAGGAAATCCTGCATCCATTCTTTCTGGTATTGCATGCTTGGAAGTGTTAAAACAAGATGGTGTTTACGAGCGCCTTGATCAGCTTGGCGCTATGCTAGAAAAAGGCATTTTAGCCCATGCAAAAAAACATCAAGTAGATATTACGGTGAACCGCTTAAAAGGGGCTCTCACGATTTATTTCACAACAGAAATCATTGTAAACTATGAACAGGCGGAAAATACGGATGGCGAAATGTTCGCCCGCTTCTTCAAATTAATGCTTTCTCAAGGGATTAACCTCGCTCCTTCTAAATATGAAGCTTGGTTCTTAACGATCGCACATACTGAAAAAGATATTTCTGAGACGCTGCAAGCAGTAGATCATGCGTTTGAACAGTTAAAACAATCATAATAGGGTCAAAAACAGGCGAAAAAAAATGCGCCTGTTTTTTTATTTATCAGCTCTTGTTTGTCAAAAGCGTGCGAATCTGTTACATTTCTTCTCAATACCTTCTTTTGATGTTTTCATGAACTTTCAAAAATCACTTGAATATTTCGGAAGACCGCTGTATATTACTTAGTTGTTCATCAAAATATTGATGATAAATGACGAGTGATCATCTATTATCAAAAAGAAAGGAATGCAGGGACAAAACCAATGAAACTTGGAGCCCGTATTTTAAAAACTGGTATTGCCATTGTACTCGCGCTTTACCTGGCAACATGGCTTGGGTTGCCAACGCCCGTCTTCGCGGGAATTGCAGCTGTATTTGCTATCCAGCCATCTATTTATCGATCTTTTTTAACGATTGTTGATCAAGTGCAAGCCAATATTATTGGAGCAGCACTTGCCATTACGTTCGGCCTGCTTTTTGGCACTGGGCCAGTCATTATCGGTTTAACCGCCGTCATGGTCATCGCCATTAATTTAAAGCTGAAGATTGAACACACGATTCCAATTGCACTTGTAACCGTCATTGCGATTTTAGAAAGTGCTGGGGATCATTTCCTTTCCTTTGCCTTAATTCGAACAGCTACTGTGGTGTTAGGAGTTCTTTCTTCATTTTTAGTGAATTTAATCTTCCTGCCGCCAAAGTATGAAACAAAGCTTGTTCATCACATTATGGAAAATACGGAGGAGATTTTAAAATGGATCCGTCTGAGCTCCAGACAGTCTACTGATCATTCCACTTTAAAGGATGACATCGATCAAATAAAAGAACGCATGATCAAATTAGATCACATTTACTTGTTATACAAAGAGGAACGAAGCTATTTAAAGAAAACAACCTATGTAAAATCAAGAAAGCTCGTTTTGTTTAGACAGGCCATTATGGCATCGAATCGCGCTCTTTACTTGCTGAAAAAGCTTCATAAATTAGAAAATGAAATTCATTTGATGCCAGAGCATTTCAGGGAAAGCTTAACAGATGAAATTGATTACTTACTGTATTGGCATGAGCGTACCTTGATGAAATTCGTCGGTAAAATGAAACCGCAGGACGATGAATTTCAAAATGAATGCTCTCTTCGTCTTGAAACGTTAACGAAATCATTTATCCAGCATCAGCAAAACCAAGAAAACGACTTGCTCGATTACAATATGCTGAATGTCATGTCCAGCATCATCGAATACCGTGATGAACTAGAGCATTTAGATACATTGATTACAAGCTTCCAGACGTATCACCCAAAAGACAGTGAAATTGAGACAGATGAAAAAGAAGCATAAAATGAGAAAAGACCGATTCCTAGAATCGGTCTTAGATTGTTGACAAAGGGCTAAAATGATCTTGATTTTAGCCCTTTGTCTTCTTTTCAGCGTGATAGAAAACCTTTGCAGTCTAGGAAGGACGAGTACCGGAGTGGAGCGAATTGAACATTCGTGAGCACCGGCACGCAGGACTGACACCGAATGCGAGGGTTTGTCTGCGCGCTGAGACCGATTCCTAGAATCGGTCTTATTTTATTTTCTTCATTTTAGGATCCAGTGTGTCTCTTAATCCATCTCCCATCAAGTTAAAGCCCAAAACTGTCAGCATGATCGCTACACCTGGGAAAATTAATGTCCAGGGGGCTTGCACGAGATAAGGTCTCGCATCGGCGAGCATTTTCCCCCACTCTGGGCTTGGTGCCTGTGCACCCAATCCTAAGAAGCCTAAAGCGGCTGCCTCGATAATCGCCGTTCCGATCGCAAGCGTCGCCTGTACGATGACCGGCACCATACTATTTGGCAGTATGTGACGCAGCACGATGCGGCGGTGTGACATCCCAACCGCCTTTGCTGCCAGCACGTATTCTTCTTGTTTAATACTCAGCACTTTTGAACGAACGAGCCGTCCAAAGGTTGGGACATTAATGATCGCAATGGCAATAAGGGCATTTTGTAAGGAGGGGCCTAAAATGGAGACGATCGCAATCGCTAGTAGAATACTAGGAAAAGCGAGTAAAATATCAAACAATCTCGAGATCACAGCATCTAGCACTCTTCTGCCATAGCCTGCTATCAATCCAAGCAGTGTGCCTAAAATGACAGACCCGAGAACCGAGAAGAAACCAACCCATAAGGAAATCCGCGCGCCATGCACAACTCTTGAAAATATATCTCTGCCGAAATCATCTGTACCAAACCAGTGCGCAGCTGATGGCGCACTAAATCGCTCACCGAGAGATTGTTCATTGATTCCAAAAGGAGCAATGAGCGGTGCGAATATTGCTAAGATAAGAAATAAAAAGACAATCACACTGCCAATGACCGCCAGCTTGTGCTGAAAGAACAGTTTCATCGATTCAAGAACCAATGATTGAGAGCGTTCTTCTTTTGGTTGAGGTGGTTCAAGCTCTTTTTGCGCTTCCATGTTATCACTCTCCCTCCCTAATATTTAATCCTTGGATCAATGACCGCATACAAGATGTCCACAATGAAATTGATCAGGACAAATATGAGCGCAACGATGAGAATGCCAGTTTGAATGACTGGGTAATCCCGATAGCTGATGGCATCATATATATATCGCCCAATGCCCGGCCATGCAAAAATGGTCTCTGTTAAAATGGCTCCGCCTAGCAAGAGGCCTGTTTGAAGACCAATAATCGTTAAGATCGGAATAAGCGCATTTTTCAGGCCATGCTGATAAATGATGAAAAATGAACGTACCCCTTTTGCTTTTGCGGTTCGAATAAAGTCTGAATGAAGTACTTCTAGCATACTTGCCCTTGTAATCCTTGCAATAATCGCAGCAGGAATTGTCGCAAGAGCTGTACTTGGTAATATCAAATGCTTGATGCTGTCAGTGAATTGATCAAACCGGCCTTGCAAAAGCGTGTCCAGCGTATGAATATACGTGATCGACTCCACTGGATTCCTTACGTTTTCTCGGCCCGTCGTCGGCAAAATACCTAATTCGATCGAGAACAGCCACTGCCCCATTAAGCCTAACCAGAAAATCGGCATAGACACTCCAATGAGTGCAATAAACATTGCGACATAATCAAAGATGGAATGCTTAAACCAAGCACTAATGATTCCGGCATTCACTCCCACAACAATCGCCAGCACCATGGCAAAAAAGGTCAATTCTAACGTTGCAAATAAGTAAGGCTTCATTTCCTGGGCAATAGCCGCTCCTGTTCGTATCGAAGTCCCTAAGTCCCCTTTTAAAAGCCCCAGCATGTAATGTCCGTATTGAACATACCAAGGCTGGTTTAAACCGAGCTGGATGGTTAATTGTTCTACTGCCTCTTTCGTTGCCCGCTGTCCTAAGATGACCTGTGCTGGATTCCCTGGAATAAACCGAATAATTGAAAACACGACCAATGTCATTCCAATCAGTACTGGGATGAGCATTCCTGCCCGCTTCATACAATAAGCAAACAAACAGCTTTCACCGCCTTTTTCTTTGTCTTCTTTTCAGCGTGATAGAAAACCTTTGCAGTCTAGGAAGGACGAGTACTGGCGCGAAGCGAATTTGACATTCGTGAGCACCGGAACGCAGGACTGACACCGAATGCGAGGGTTTGTCTACACGCTGTAAGGGAGAGACAAGATCTCCCTTATTTGCTTATTCGAAATACACGTCAGTTAAAGCTTCTGAACCAGTTGGATGCGGTTGATAGCTTTTTAAATCACTAGATGCTGCAAGCATTGGGATCGAATGCACCAATGGAATCCAAGGTGCTTCATCATGAATGATTTCTTGCGCTTTTTTATACAGGTCATTTCGTTTCTTTTGATCTGTATTTGTTTGCGCTTCAATGAGGATGTCGTGCATTTTATCGTTTTCGAAGAATGTATAGTTGTTGCCGCCAATGCTGTCTTTGTCCAGCAGTGTGTAGATGAAATTATCAGGATCACCATTGTCCCCTGTCCAGCCTAATAAGAACACATCTGCTTCCCCTTTACTTGCCTTATCTAAATAGGTCGCCCAGTCATATGTCACAATTTCTGCTTTGACGCCGACCTTTTCAAAGTTTGATTGAATGACTTCTGCTACCTTCATCCCATCTGGCATATATGGACGCGGTACAGGCATCGCCCAAAGCTTGATGCGAAAGCCGTCAGGAAAACCCGCTTCTTTCAAAAGTTCCTTCGCTTTTTCTGGATCATACGGATATGGATCAATGTCGTCATTGTAGCCTTCTAAAGCTGGGGGAAGAGGATTTTTTGCTGGCTCGGCAAGTCCGCCATAAAATGACTCAATGATGGATTCTTTATCGACCGCGTAATTGAGTGCCTGACGAACGAGCTTGTTATCAAGCGGCTTTCTTGTGACGGTCAGTCCGATATAGCCTACGTTCATTGATGGTCTTTCAATAAGCTGGAGTGCTTTATCAGTTTTAATGCCATCTAAATCTGACGGATTCACGCCATCCATCAAATCGATCTCACCTGTTTTCAGGGCATTTAAACGAGCCGAGTTTTCTGGAATAGAGCGGAAGATGATTTGATTCAGTTTTGGTTTATCCTTCTGCCAGTAATCTTCGTTCTTTTCTAACACAATACGGTCGTTTTGCTTCCACTCTTTAAACTTGAATGGTCCTGTTCCCACTGGATTCTCACGAAAAGAATCACCGCTTTTTTCAACAGCCGCAGGACTTGCGATGCCAAACGGTGACATAGCAATGTTTTTAAGGAATGTCGCCTGCGGGCGCTTTAGCTGAAATTCAACTTCATGCTCTCCTTTGACGATGATGTCTTTAATCACATGTCCTTTATCTTTTTTATAGCCGCCAAACATGCCATAGTAAGGAAATTTTTCTGCATCACCATTCATCCAGCGGTCAAAGTTGAATTTCACTGCTTCTGCGTTAAAGTCTGTGCCATCGTGAAATTTCACACCTTCTCTCAAGTAGAACGTGTACGATTTTCCGTCCTTTGCAACATCCCAGTCTGTTGCGAGACCAGGATGGATGGTCGTGTCTTTCTCACCATAATTCAGTAGCTTTTCAAACATATTCTCTGTGACCTTGAAGGTTTCGCCTTCTGTCGTTGTGATCGGATCTAGTGAAGTGGAGTCTCCTCCTCTGCCAAATACGAGGGTGTCTTTTGTTGCTTTTTCTTCTGATGACGGTGCGGACGAGCATCCCCCCAAAAACAGTGCAAGTGCCAGCACAAAAATGAAACTACTGAACAACCATGTCTTCTTCATTGTGTTCCTCCTTTTGATATAAGTAACACGCCGCTGCGTGCCCCGGTTCCTCCTCATACAAAGCAGGGACTGCTTTTAGGCATTTCTCCCAGCTTTTTGGACACCTTTTGTAGAAAGGACAGCCGCCTTCTATCGTCATTGTGGACTCTTCTGCTGACACATCTTGCGTCTCCAGCACGTGGTCCATATGTGGAATGGATTTCAGAAGCAGCGACGTATAAGGATGAAGCGGGCTGTGAAACACGTCTTCGGCAGGCCCCATCTCAACAATGCGGCCAGCATACATGACGGCGATTCGGTCGCTCATATACCTGACAACGCCAAGATCGTGAGAAATAAACAGATACGTCAGAGAAAGCGTCTTTTGCAATTCAAGCATCAAATTCAAAATTTGGGCTTGAACGGATACATCTAAAGCCGAAACGGGTTCATCCGCAATGACAAGACTTGGATGGGTAATGAGTGCTCTAGCGATACCAATGCGCTGCCTTTGTCCGCCGCTGAATTGGTGCGCATAACGCTCCCCGTAGGAAGGGTCAAATCCGACAATATGCAGCATCTCTTTGACCCGCTTCCATCTTTCTTCTTTCGTCCCATGCCAGTGAACAATGAGCGGTTCCTCTAAAATATCTTTGATTTTCATTCGTGGATTTAATGAAGCGTATGGATCTTGGAAAATCATTTGAATATCTTTTCTTAAAGAACGCATATCTCGTTCTTTCAGAAGGGTGACCTCTTGCCCTTTCAGTTGAATAGAGCCTGACGTCGGTTCAGTCAATCTCATTAAGCTTTTGCCAAGTGTTGATTTCCCGCAGCCCGATTCACCAACAATGCCAAGCGTTTCCCCCTCCTTCACGTGAAAGGACACTTGATTTAAAGCCAAAGTCGAATGTTTATGTTTAGAAAAAAAAGCGGCTGTGTCATACCGTTTTGTCAGCTGATTCACTTGCAAGAGTGGGCGACTCAGTGTCTTCTCCTCCTTCCATTAGAAAACATGCGACGCGGTGATCCTGTTCAATGGATTGCAAAACTGGATCTTCTTCAAGACATTGCGCCATTTGATAAGGACAGCGCGCGGCAAATTGACAGCCGGATCGAATGGTTCCCGGCTTAGGTACATGACCTGTAATAGAGATGAGCTTTTCTTTTTTCTCTTTAAACGATGGAACTGAGGCGAAAAGACCTTTTGTGTAGGGATGCAGAGGTTTTTGAAAAATACGGTCAACGGTTCCTTCTTCTACAATTCGACCGGCATACATAATCATGACTCGCTGGCATATTTGCCGCACGACGCCTAGATCATGGGTTATAAATAAAATAGCGGTGTCCATCTCTTCGTTTAGCTTTTTGAGCAGGCGAAGGATTTGCGCTTGGATGGTCACATCAAGTGCAGTTGTCGGTTCATCTGCGATCATGAGCTTTGGGTGACAAAGCATCGCCATCGCAATCATGACACGCTGGCGCATGCCGCCTGATAATTCATGCGGGTATTTTTTAAGCAACGATTCGGCTTGCTTCAATCCAACTGTCTGAAGCAGATCAACCGCCTTTGCTTTTGCTTCTTTTTGACCGATTGCTTGATGTGTGAAAAGGGCTTCCGTCATTTGTTTGCCGATGGTCATTAATGGGTTCAGAGAGGTCATTGGCTCTTGAAAAATCATCGAAATGTCATTCCCTCTTATCTCTCGCCACTGTTTTTCTGAAAGCGACAGCAGGTTTTGCCCTTCGAATTGAACCTCACCCGTTGTGTCTGTTTGCTGGTTCAGGCCCATTAATGACATAGATGTGATACTTTTCCCGCAGCCAGATTCGCCAACAATCCCTAAGGTTTCCCCTTTTTGAATCGAGAACGATATGTGATGGACGATGGGTACTTTTTGCTTTTTTTGCTGAAACGCAATGGACAGCTGTTTGACATCTAGCAGCACGTCTTGTTCTTTCACATATTCACCACCCCGTCATACTTTTTAAAATTGTATTGAGACAAGCTGGGAAATATGTCATGTTTTTGACAAGCATAAAAAAGCCTATCCGCTAGAATCGGATAGGCTTCTACTAATTTAATGTTTGAATGGTAAATAGATGGCGATAGTGGCTGTCTCTGTTCATTAATTCTTCGTGTGTTCCTTTTTCCACAATCTCGCCTTGTTCCATGACGACAATGAGGTCAGCATGAGTAATCGTCGATAAGCGGTGCGCGACAATAAAGGTTGTACGGTCCTTCGCTAGCTTTTGCATCGCTTCTTGAATGTAATGTTCACTTTCTAAATCAAGTGCAGACGTCGCTTCATCTAAAATCAAAAGCGGTGGATTTTTAAGAAAGACCCTTGCAATTGAAATACGCTGTTTTTGACCGCCTGACAGCTTCACGCCCCGTTCTCCTACCTTCGTGTCATATCCTTCAGGAAGAGACATAATAAAATCATGGGCATTTGCCGCTTTTGCAGCCGAAACGATTTTTTCAAAAGATGCTTCTGGGTCTCCCACCGCAATATTTTCTTTAATCGTGTCACTGAATAAGAATGTATCCTGCAGCACCATTCCGACTTGATTTCGAAGGCTTCTTGCTTTGTACTCTTTGATATCGATGCCGTCAATTTCAAGTGACCCGTTTGTGACATCATAAAACCTTGGAATTAAGCTGACGAGTGTCGACTTCCCTCCACCGCTCATTCCTACAAGCGCAACCGTTTGTCCTTTTTCTACTTTCAAGGAGATATTGTGCAGAATCTCTTCCTGTGTGTGTTCATAACGAAACGACACATTTTTAAATTCGACCTCACCTTTTAAATGATCAGCTTCTTTTGCATTCGGCCGATCTGTTACCTCATATGGCTCATCAATAAATTCAAAAATACGATCCATTGACGCCACTGACTGGGTTAAAGTCGTGGATGAGTTAATGAGACGGCGAATCGGGTTGTACATCCGGTCAATATAGCCGACAAAGGCAATCATGGTCCCGATCGAAAGTGATCCATTAATTACGGTGTAGCCAGCAAATGCAATGATTAATAGCGGTGCAATGTCAGTGATGGTATTGACGACGGCAAATGTTTTGGCGTTCCAATTCGTATGGTTGATCGCTTTGTTTAAGAAATTTTTGTTTTCATCATGAAAATGTTCTTGTTCATATTCTTCAATGGCAAAGCTCCGAATGACTGGCATACCTTGTACCCGCTCATGCAGATGCCCTTGCACTTCAGCCAGCGCCTGCGACCGCTCTTTTGTCAGCTTGCGAAGCCTGCCGTAAAAATACTTCACTGCAAACGCATATAGCGGAAAAATAATGACAGACACGATGGTGAGCTTGATGTCCAGTGTACACATAATGGCGATCACGATCAGCACGGTCATCAAATCAAGCCAAATGTTCATAAGACCTGTGATGACAAACTCCTTTGTCTGCTCCACATCGTTGATGACTCTTGAAATGATTTCTCCTGTTCTCGTGTTGGCATAATAACGAAGGCTGAGCTTTTGAATATGCGAAAACAGCTTTTCCCGAATATCAAATAATACCTTACTGCCTGTCCACTGCGCATAGTATTGTCTATAGTATTCAACAGGCGGCCTCATCACTAAAAATAAGACGAGCATGATTCCCATAATGATCAATAGAGATGATGTCTTTTCTTCAGCCGACCCCGAGCCTTGAATGACATCATCAATGACATACTTTAAAAGCAGAGGCAATGTTAAGGGAATCGAGAACTTGATCATCCCGATGACCATTGTCAATGCAATCTGTTTTTTATACGGTGTAACAAAAGCCATGTAGCGTTTAATGACCCCCATGTAAATCTCCTTCCCAATCTATCAGTGCCTCTTATCCGTACGCAGTCAAAAACCTGTTAGCCTAAAAAGCCAAACAGGTTTTTGCTGCTCTTGCTTATTTTGTATAATGTAAAAAACGTTCATACCACATATCCACAAATTCAGGAGCAAACGGACCTTTCCGCTGGTGAATCCAATGCAATAATGTATTCAGATGCTCTCTTAAGATACTATCGATTTCCTTTGGATAATTCATCTGCCTCTTATGATCTGCATATTCATCCTCATCCAAAATATTGTACGTCATGTCTGGAAAGACTTTGACATCTAAATCGTAATCAATATACTTAATTGCTTCTTCATCTGTCGCAAAAGGAGAGCTGATGTTGCAGTAATAATATACCCCATCATCTCTAAGCATCCCAATCACATTAAACCATTGTTTTGCATGGAAATAGCAAATAGCCGGTTCTCTCGTCATCCAAGTACGGCCGTCGGATTCAGTCACCATTGTACGGTCGTTTGCACCAATGATACACAATTCCGTTGCTTTCAGAATGGTGGTTTCATTCCAAATCCTGTGGATCAAGCCATTGTGTTTATAGCTTTGAATTTGGATGGTTTCTCCTTCCTTGGGATAGCCCATATTTTCTCCCCTACTTTCTATAACAAACAAACCTAACAGTCCAAAGACCTAATTTCCCAACTAAACATGTCTCTATTATATTATACCGTTACATCATTAAAAAATGAAATGAAAAAGCCATTCAACCCAATTGAACGGCACACTGTCTTACATCACGGTTGAACTCTTTTCCATCTGCTTGTATGAATTGATGACCTCTTCTGTCTGTTTTGTAAATAAGGTTTGGACTTTTTGCAGTTCCTCCCGTTTCTGTTTGATTTGATCACAAAGCCTATGCCACTCTTCTTTTTTTTCATCCTGCAGCAATTGTTTTTCTGTTTCTAAGCATAGATCGAGTTCCCCCTGTACATCGAGCAGCTGATCCATGAGCTGCATTTGTTCTTTGACAAGCTGATCGAAATCAGACATCTAACTCCTCCCTTTTATTCGAATCCATTTTTTGTCTGTATACCATTTCTTGAAAGAACGAGGAAATCCTTTGACTGTTTATGTAGAGGTTTTACAGGTTTTGTCGGATGGTGGTGAGAGGCAAAAAGAAAAGCACTTCATTCGTATATGAAGTGCTTTCCTCTGTTTCAGTGATTAGCTGTTTTGTTGTTTGTTTTGCTCAGCTTTTTGGTTGTATTTTTTTACTTGCTGTACGTCAGTCTCGCTAGCAAATTCAGTACCAAATTGACCGCCTTGTGCAGAAGCTTGGTTTTGTTTCTTCACTTGTTGTGCGTTTGTTTTGTTTTGTTGTTGATCCATCATTATCACCTCCACGCACATTAATTTGTGCAGAAGGTGTACATCCTATTCATGATTTTTTTAAACTAGCAAAGAACGTCCGCCATCCACAATAATGGTCTGTCCTCTAATCATGTCTGCCTTGCCTGATACAAGGAACTCCACGCTGTCGACCATGTCTTTAATTTCTACCATTCGGCCAGCAGGTGTATTTTTCTTCGCATCTTCTAAAAGTTCTTCCCGGTTCGGGAAATGTTTTAGTGCATCTGTATCGATCGCGCCGCCTGATACGGCGTTCACGACAATATTTTTTTGTGACAGCTCAACGGATAGGTAACGCGTTAAAGCTTCTAGTGCCGCTTTTGATACGCCGACCACTGTGTAATTTTCAAGGTAGCGGATGGAGCCTAGTGAGCTAATGCTGACGATATGTCCGCCGCCATTTTTCTCCATTAATTTCGCCGCTTCTTGTCCGCAGAATAACAAAGCCTTCGCATTGATATTCATCGTCCAGTCCCAATGATTTTCTTCAAGGTCCATGATTGGACGCTGAACACCTGATGCCGCATTGTTCACAAATACATCTAAACGGCCAAAGGTTTCATCGATTTGCTGAAACATGTCTTTGATTTTCTCAGGCTGGCCTACATTGGCTTTCACGACCAATGTTTTCACGCCCATCGCTTCAATTTCTTCCGCTGTTTCAAGTGCGGCTTTTTTGCTTCTCGCATAGTTAATGACAATGTCATATCCTTTTTCAGCCAGGCGAAGGGCTACTTCTTTCCCTACTCCTCTGCTGCTGCCTGTAATTAATGCACATTTACGTTGACTCATTATGGTTCATCTCCTGATTTGAATAGTTTTCGTTCATTCGCTTCACACTAATAGGAAAATTCCTATTAGGAGGTTACATTCATGTATGTCGGACGCGATTTAAGCCAGCTTGGCATGATGTCCAAGGATCAATGGAAAGATACTGAGCTTGCTTTCTTTCATCATGCTTTCCAACAAATTTTACCTTATTTGAACGAAGAAGGGCAATCTAAGTATCGAGAAATCATTTCTGAAATTGAAGACCGCGGGGGTCTGCACAGAAATGAAGCCGATTATACTCATGGTACAACGGTTAAATACGACTAGGCTCTTCAAGTGCCATCTTCCAGATTTTTTGGTGTGAGACTGGCAAAGCATATGCCTCAAATTCCTCTGTTGTGACTTTTTTCAGCATCGTGTCATCAGATACAGAGGTAACTCGTCCAAAGAAAACAGAAATATTCCAGATGAGGTGGGTAAATACGTGCTGAATGGTGCCTTCTAAATCACCAAGCTCCGCTTGTACACCCGCCTCCTCTTTTAAGAAATCAACCAGCTGCTCTTTTTCCGTTTTTCTTCCCTTCATGGTTTCCATGTTAGGGAATTCCCATAAATTCGCAAGAAGACCTGTACTTTGCCTCTTATGAATATATAGGTTGCCTGCATCATCAAATAACACCGCTGCTGCCATTGATTTTGCAGTCGGCTTTTTCTTTTTGCTTTTCACTGGGAGCTCATGCTGAACGCCCTCCTCGAGTGCCGAGCAATGCATGTTCACAGGGCAAATGAGGCATGCAGGGGATGTTGGGGTGCAAATGAGCGCACCTAGCTCCATCAGCCCTTGATTGAATTCTGACGGCTTTTCCCGGGAAATGAGCTGATCGACCGCAAACTCGAAAATATTTCTCGTTTTTGGTTTTGCTATATCATCCCATACAGACAAAATACGGGAAATGACCCTCATGACGTTGCCGTCTACCGCAGGGTACGGCTTGTTATAGGCGATACTCAGCACTGCACCGCTCGTATACGGACCTACACCTTTAAGCTTTGAAAACTGCTCTTTCGAATCAGGGACAACGCCCCCGTAGGATTCATATACTTCTTTCACAGCTGCCTGTAAATTACGCACTCTTGAGTAGTAGCCAAGACCTTCCCATGCTTTCATGACCTTTTCTTCATCAGCTAAAGCAAGATCTTTCACCGTAGGGAATTGCTCCATAAACCGGTTGAAGTACGGAATGACCGTATCCACCCTCGTTTGCTGGAGCATTACTTCTGATACCCATACGCGGTATGGATCTTGATTTTCACGCCACGGTAGTGTTCGTTGTTCTTTTTCATACCAATCAATTAAATCATGCTGAAATCCCGCAATATCTTTGCGGTCCAGCTTTTCTTGAATGTCTTTCATATCTATACTCCTTCTCATTGAACCGAGGGCTAACGTTCTGAAAAGAACCTTATTTGTTGTATACTGTTTGTAGATACGTTAACATGTTACATTAAATCAAGACAAAGCAAAAGTGCTTTTGCACATAGTCTTGAAAGAAGGCGTATACTTTGTATGATTGTTCCTAAGCATGACAACTAGGAGGTAATCAATTGGATACTGGTACTCATGTAGTAATGGGCATTTCTCTTGGGGGACTTGCACTTTTAGATCCAGCCGTCAGCGCAGATCCACACATGGCACACGCCGTGATGATCGCGACCATCGCCGGCTCCCAAGCACCAGACATTGATACTGTGCTAAAACTAAAAAATAATGCGGTTTATATAAGAAATCACCGAGGATTTACACATTCCATTCCTGCTGTACTGTTTTGGTCATTGCTGATTCCGGCTGTGATTTTCCCATTTGTGCCGGGGGCAGATTTACTTCACCTTTGGTTATGGACACTATTAGCCGTTGTGCTCCATGTGTTTGTGGATATATTCAATGCATACGGCACGCAGGCCATTCGTCCATTTTCAAAGAAATGGGTAGCGCTTGGGATCATTAACACGTTTGATCCTTTCATCTTTTTTACACACCTTGTCGCCATTGTCGTTTGGGCCATTGGCGGACATCCCGGCTATACGTTCATTACGCTGTACGCCGTGATTTTCTGTTACTATATCGTCAGGGTGATCATGCAGCTTCAGATTAAACATCAGCTGCGTGCACAATTCGATGAAATTGAAGAGATTATTATTTCGCCTACAATGAAGTTCAGACAATGGCGCATTGCCGTGAAATGTAAATCTTCTTTCCATGTTGGGCGCAGCATGAATGGGGAAATCGTCATTTTAGACACCTTTAACCGTGTGCCGGTCCCTGATACAGAGATTATGAAAATTGCCAAACAAGACGAAAACATCTCAGCCTTTCTCTCCTTCTCCCCTGTCTACCGGTGGGAAGTGGATAAATACAAGGATCATTACGAGGTACGGTTCATTGATTTGCGCTACCGCAGCAAAGGTCACTACCCTTTTGTCGCGATCTGCCATATCGACATGGACCACCAAATCAAAAATTCCTATACCGGCTGGATTTTCAGTGAAGAAAAACTGCAAAAAAAATTAAGACTCGGCTCTGTGTGAGCGAGTCTTTTTTTGTGTTTAACTATCTTACAACTTCGTCATATATACCACAATAAACTCCCAAAAGCCAGGTCCCTCTTGGTAAATCAGCCGGTCTACTTTTTCGATGAGTTTGATATAGAGTTCTTGTTCGAGGTCTTCTCTTTCTTGATATGCCGTGTTTTGTAGTTTCTTTTTGATCATGGGTGTGAAAGTTTCAATGAGTTCTTCCATTTCTCCATTGGTCATTTTTTCTTCGTTCACGGACATCTCCCCCTGTTTCTTCTTTTAGTTTGTTGAGCGCTTTTTTGTGGATGTTTGAGATGTTTTGTCTTGATTCACCCAGCCGATCGGCTATTTCTTTCATTGTTTGACCTTCAACATAAATATGGGTTAAGACCATTTTTTGTTTGTCTGTGAGCTGCTGGTAGGCCTTGTACAATGTTTGGTCTTGCAGGTGCTCCCCCAAGTCTTGCTGGTTGAAGAGCACAGCTTCATACGTATCTGTTTGAACAGGGTCTTTCACTTCTTGATGATCAGGATGGTCGAGTATGAGCGGAAAACGCTGCTGCTTTTTTTTGACTCGTTTATCAAAGTCGACTGAAAAGATGCGGATCATTGTGGAAATATACTTGATGATGCGGATTTTTTGATAAAATTGCTTGAACTCAGAATCTAGTTTTTTCGCATTTTCTTCGTTTGGCTCTTCCATGACTTGCCGGAGCAGCTGCTGGTTTTTAGGGTTGCTTAAAAATTGCTGAATGAGCGGGTGATCAACGATTTCATTCCATTTTTCTTTCAATAACAGCCGATAATCCATGTGCATCCTCCCCTTTGTTCTCTCTACTTGCATTAAGTGGACAAAAGTTAAAAAAAGTAAACTTTGTGAGACGGGTCTAATGGTTCATTTTCTCCCCCTTTGATTTCCTATTTCTTCTTTCATACCACTTATAGAGAAGACGAGCATCCGCTGGGAGGTGAGACAAATGGAGACCTTTTTTTCGGAGGAATGGCTGAAGCAGCTCGGCCAGGCTGGCTTTCCTGCCATTTTGACGGTTTATTTGCTGACACGCTTTGAACGAAAGTTTGATGAATTAAGCAAGCTCATCCAACGATTAGTCGCTGCTCAAAAAAATGATGAATCAGATTGACATCTGCTTGATTGGTTTCACCTTATGAAAACGAGGGCGAAATGAAAGGCCTTTTGTCACCTCACACAATACGATGTTGAAAGGGGATTTTATCATGAGTGAAAAGCAAAATGGGGTACCACAGCCGATTCGAGGAGAAAAAGGAGCAACGGTCAAAATTCCACGTAATCTCGAGCGAGACAGACAAAACCCAGATATGCTCACGCCACCAGAAACCGATCATGGAACGGTTCCCAACATGAAATATTCTTTTTCTGATACGCACAACCGTTTAGAAAAAGGCGGCTATGCCCGCGAGGTAACGGTGCGTGAACTGCCAATTTCTAAAAGTCTTGCCTCTGTAAACATGCGGCTAAAACCTGGTGCGATTCGCGAGCTGCACTGGCATAAGGAAGCGGAATGGGCGTACATGATTTATGGGGAAGCCCGAATTACATCGGTTGATGCAGAGGGGCGCAATTTTACAGAGGATGTGACCGAGGGTGATTTGTGGTACTTCCCTTCAGGCTTGCCTCATTCTATTCAAGCACTTGAACCGGGAGCTGAATTCTTGCTTGTGTTTGATGATGGTTCCTTCTCTGAAAATAGTACGTTCCAAGTGACTGATTGGCTTGCCCATACGCCGGAGGAAGTTGTGCTCCAAAACTTTGGAATGACAAAGGAGCAATTTAACAAACTGCCAGAGAAAGAGAAGTATATTTTCCAAAAAGGAATTCCTGGTTCCCTTGAGTGTGACAAGGTGAAAACAGAGCAAGGAGAGGTCCCGAATTCCTTTAAATATGAGCTGTTAAAACAAGAGCCGATTACGTCAAGCGGTGGACAAGTGTGGATTGCGGATTCTACCAATTTTAAAGCATCTAAAACAATTGCCTCTGCTCTTGTGAAAGTCGATCCAGGCGCCATTCGTGAGCTGCACTGGCATCCAAATACGGATGAATGGCAATATTTCATTTCTGGAAAGGCACGAATGACCGTATTTGCTTCTGATGGACATGCGAGAACCTTCAACTATCAGGCGGGAGACGTTGGATATGTGCCATTTGCAATGGGGCATTATGTAGAGAATACAGGCGACGAACCGCTTTATTTCTTAGAAATCTTTAAAAGCGATCATTATGCAGACATTTCACTCAATCAGTGGCTTGCGGTCACACCGAAACAGCTTGTTCTTGATCATTTAGATCAAGGTGAAGATTTCTTAAAACTGCTTGATACAGAAAAACATCCTGTCATCGCTGCACCTAAAAAAGAGGATTAATTCCACCTTCCTGCAAAAAGGCTGTCCTTTTTGCAGGTATCTTCATGTAAAGGAGTGTTGTTTATCCATGCAGCAATCTGTTCACGCTTTTTGGCAAGGGCTGAAATGGCTCATGGCGGCGTCGGCTGTCTGTTACATATTTTTGTTGTTTTGTGTGCTGTTCTTTCATTTGACGGGTGCTTTTTATCAATCAATTTTATCGCTGCTACTGTTTATGGGCATCTATGTTGTACTCGGGATCTCTTTTGAACATCTGGAGCACGTGCTCATGCAGTTTGTTCGAAAGTGCCGGTCTAAAAAACGATCCATCGTTTTCTATGCCATTTTATTTCACCTTTTGTTTATTTGGGGTGCTGTTTATTTATCAGACGAATTGGTTGACGGCATTTGGCTGTCTACTTCTGAGGAAATTCTTTTTGCCCTTAGTCTTTGGTTGTTTCATTTTTTGTTTGATTATGCGACGTTTCCGTTTGAGAAAGAAGCTTCATGACTCTCTATCGTCTTTCTGGAGAGAGCGCTTCTTTGATCTGCTTCATATGATGGATGTCGTGATCAATCAGTCCTTGAACATAACTTGATAACGTCAGCTCGGATTGACCGATCAAAAAGGATGTATTCCAGCGAGATGCTTCGATTTTCTTCATTTCTTGAAGCAATTCTGTTCTGACAGCAATAAATCGTCCAATCGTCTCGCTTCTCTCTTCGTGTCTCGCCCTTTCGGCTGACTGTCGATTCATTTCATGCACATCAGGTGCCTGCGGTAACGCTTGATTGTTCCAAAATTCCTTTAGACGATCGTGTAAAATAAATTCATCCCATAGAACGAAATGTGCGATGATCTCAGCAATGCTCCACTTTCCATCAGCAATGGCTCTGCGCCATTCTTCGTCTGTTATTTCCGCTAGTGACTGTACCCATTCAAGGGTGTGTTCATAATGATCAGTAATGGATTCTTTGTTTAACGTCAAATGGTTTTCCCCCATTCTCATGCTTTTATGTTGATTGTATCAATTTTGAGAAAGATAAAAAAACACCACTTATGATGAAAAGTGGTGTTTCTTGTGTTTTCTCCGTGCATATAGGATCGCACCAATCAAACTGAACAATGAAATCAACGCAAGAATTCTAATATAAGGCGGATAGTAGGTTAGCACAATCTCGTTTTTGCCTTTTTCTATTGGAAAACCAATAAAAGTGTAATTGGCTTTTTCAATATCGGTTTGATGTCCATTCACCGTGAGCTCCCAGCCTTTTTCATATGGAACAGGCAGAACCATGTAATCATCGCCGCGCTTGTTATCATATGAAATCGTAAAGCGGTTATTTTTAAGCTTTACCTGCTGGCTGCCATCATCCTGTTTTTCTTTTTCATATGCTTTCTCTAGGACGCGGTAAGGCTCTTGATACAGCTTCAGTTGATTGAGCTCATATGTCCCTTTTGGTACTCGAATGGAGAGGATCTTTTCCGCAGGGACTCGAATCGTCACTTCATTTACGCCTGTTTTGTAGATGGATGTATTGCTTTTTCGTGAGGTGACGTAGTCGTCAACGGATAACTGAAACCCTGCGTTACGGTCGGTCCGCTTCACATAAAAGCTCACATACACATCCCCTGAACGGGCCATATCATCTGGCAGTGTGATATTCAGGCCGCCTGTTTCTCCGTATACATCAAGCACGCCATGTTCGTATACAGCTTGTTCCGTATGAATATTCGTATCTTTGACTCGATCTGCTGCACGCTCGATTTCAGCGTTTCCTTTTTTGTCTAAAATGACGCCTTGCAACATCGCATGTTCTTTATCAAGTGCTGAGGCATCCTTTAAGGATTGTTCTGAATAAATGGTGCTCGTTGTTCTTGCAAATGGCAGCGGCCGAGTATTTTCATATACCTCATAATGCTCACTTTTCAAAATTGGCTTAAAATAAGCTGGCGGTGAGTAAGGCATCATGTTGTTTCTCATATAATACTTTCCGTAGGTCAGGCTGTATAAATTCGCCCTGTCCCCCATTGTTGCATAACGGCTGACACTTTCCCTTCCCATATCGATTTGCAGGTCATTCCAGTAGAAATTGAGCAAATGCTGATTCAATATACTTGAATACACGCTCATGCCTTGGAAGCCTTCAAATAATGGGGTATTGTTTCGCACGCCATTCATCCAATCAATCCGGGCGAGCGGATCTTTTGAGCGGCTTTGAATCTGCTGAATGAGCTTCATTTGCTCATGTCCAGCATATGCCTCACTATTCAGATACGTATCTGATACGCTCTTTATATTGCTTCTTTCAGATAAGTATTCCTGCTGATACACGCCTGCTGTCAGTAGGCTAATGGCAAGAAGCACAGCTGAAAAGAGACGAAGGTGCTGACGTTTTTCCGCATGCATCCATAGGAAGAACAAGCTGATCACAAGCAGTCCTATGCCTGTAAACACAACGACATCCATGTTTCCCTTTGCTCGTTCTGAAAGAGCGACTGCGAGAAGGAACACGATCCAAGCGCCTAAGACCGCACGCTTTTTCCACTTCCACTCGATTTGTGAGAAATGCTTGATCATGATGGCAACAACCGCTCCAACTGTAAAGGCAAGAATGTATTCAAATCTGTACTGCGGTGCCGAAAAACCATTAAACACGCTCGCCATCTTTGGGCTAAAGTGAAAAATAATGAGCAGGATACTGATGGATGTGAACATGAAAAACCATCTGTTCCGGTAAAGCGGAACGAGGAACAGACAAATCAGAAAAATCACGGGTAATAAATATACCCTGCTCATAAACAGCAGATGATCATGCAGATCAAACCAAGGTATAGATTGATCATATGGTGGTCTTACATTATTGAGAAAGCCATAAACAGACGGGATAAAAAAAGCGGCACTGATCCCAAAGGATAACAGCGTAGAGATCGCAAGCGTCCAGAACACCTTCCACCCGCGCTCCTCACTTCGCAGCTTGATCATATATCTGAAAACAAGATAGATCGCTAAAAAGATAAAATGAATATAAGCAAAGTAAAAGTTGTTGATGAGCATCAGGCTGCACGCCAAAATAAACCAAGCCGGCTTACCCGTTTTGAATATCCGTTCAACCCCAAGCACAAGCAACGGAAGCCACATCATGCTGTCGGTAAAAAACTCCCAAAATGTTTGATGCCGAAAATACACAATAGACAGTCCGTAAATTGCGGCACCTGTCAATGCACTTAGTCTATTTTGAACCATTGAAAGAAGCACACGGTAAGCGATGATTAGAATGAGCGTCAGCTTGATCACGCTCACCCAAATCACAGCATGTGCCCAGAAATGAATGTCCGTTGACTGTATGAAATGAAGCGTATTCATCAGCCAGACGACAGCGACTGTCACCATAAAGACCGTCGACGTTGTGAAATAATACCCTAATTGCGTGTATGTACCGCCGCCTAGACCGAATTGATAGGAATAAAAGAAATTCCCTTTGACATATTCGTCGTAAAGCAGCTTTTTAAATGGGAGCATTTGCGAGATGCCGTCCCCATCTCCTGTCATGTACCGGTCTTGCGTATATTCATATAAGAAAAAGGAGTGTCCTAATAAAGCAAGAATGAGGCACATTCCAATGATTATCCATCTACGTTTCATCATCTAAATCCTTTCCACAAAAGATCCACTGTTCTTTGAAACAAAACAACCCAGCAAGCGATTCGTGCTTGCCGGTTATTTGACTCCACGTTATTTAAATAACTGTGTTAACACTCGGTCTTGTTCCTTTGAGCTTGTCTCTTGCTGCATGACATTTGATTCTTGGATCAAATAATGCGGCCTCTTTTTCGTTTCATAATAAATACGGCCAATATATTCTCCAATCACACCTAGACTCAAAAGCTGGACACCTCCGAGGAAAAGCACAGCCGATATTAAAGTGAAATAACCCGGTACCATCACGCCCGTTCTAACAATTTGAATAAAGGTGGCCACGATGTAAATCAAAGAGAGGAATAAGATCAGTATGCCAGTATAAAAACAAATACGCAGCGGGCGGTTGTTAAAAGAAATGACGCCATCTATGCCATAGTTAAATAACTTCTTCAGTGACCATTTTGTATCACCATGCTGTCTTTCTACATTTTCATAATAGATGACCTTTTCTTCAAACCCAATCCAGCAAAAAAGCCCTTTTGAAAAACGATTTCCCTCTTTCAGCTGAAGCAATGCATCGATTGCTTGGCGTGAAATTAAACGGAAATCCCCGACGCCATCACGCAAGTCCACTTCTACTACCTTGTTCATCACTTTATAGTACATGGATGCTAAGTAAGAGCGAAGCTTGCTGTCTCCTTTACGGTTCCGTTTGGCAATGACTTGATGATAGCCTTCTTCATACCCTCTGACAAAATCCTGAATCAAATACGTTGGGTGCTGCAGGTCGGCGTCCATGATGATCGCAGCTACTCCCTTCGCATATTCAAGTCCTGCCAGAATAGCGGCTTCCTTCCCAAAGTTACGCGAGAAGGAAATGTATTTGACCTTTGCACTTTTGCGAGAGAGCTCTCTCATGTATTGAAGTGTGTTGTCCTTGCTTCCATCATTCACAAAGATGATTTCAAAGTTATAATGAAAATCGCGAAACTCTTCCTCGAGTGCCTCAAAGATTCGTCTGATGTTTTCACCTTCATTGTAAGAAGGAATTATAACAGAGAGCAATTCTCGTTCCATATCGCACCTTCTCTTCACTTTTTTCACATAGTCTGTTATGTTCATTATTCCTTTTTTGTCAGAAAACGAAACCCTTTTTTATTATCCATAAATTACATGTCTCTTTAATCGTTCCATTATATCAAAGTTTTATTTCCAGTGATTTTCAGTAAGATGAATTTAATGTAATTTTAAGTTTAACCATTGTAAAAAGCCTGTAATTTCGATCACAGACTGGGTATTGTATCATAAAATTGTTTGCTTATTTATATATTTTCCTATTTATTGAAAAAGATGAGCGGGCACTTCTTTTAATGAAGCAGCCCTTTGTTCTGCCCTTGCAGATGCTCGTTTGCCTTTGATTGTTTATTTTGAAATAAATGCAGCTGTGCACCGTAGCTCTCAATCCATTCTTGGACAATCCGTTCTGTTGTTTCCTGTCCTTTATACTTGCGGCCAGCCTTTGCATAGGTCGTTTCAAAATCACTCCAAAGCAGCTCTACCCATGTACGTGCTTCTTCATATGTCAGCATATTGTTTTTTTCCATGAGTTGTTCTGTTAGTCGCTCAAAGTATTGTTCCATGTCGGTTCCTCCTTCATCTAGCAGAAAGTGCCTTTTTAAAAAAACCTCTTTTTTCATATACTACCCTTACGTCTTCAAAAGACGCAAATGATTTGTATTGTTTGGAGGGAATCGATATGCGTAATAAAGCAAAAGGCTTTCCAAATCAAGTGAATCACAAATTTGAAGGCGAACCAGGCGCCACAGATGCTTATGCGTCTAAAAGGCCGAATGGTGAGACGAATACACGTCCACAGGAACGTATGAGGGCATCAGGGAAACGCTAATTTTTCCAAAGGGAGTGCTTGAGATATGAGTTCAAATGGGAAATCGTATATGGAAGACTTTGTTCAATTAAGGACAACCGCTTACCCTCAACCATGGGCGAATGCAAAGCATTCTGCCTCTCAGGTCAACGGAGAAACGCAGCAAACGCAGCACGACATCGTACTTCAGAACAACGTCCGTAAACAGCGTTCGAAGTAAAGAAAAGGACTGATCTTAGGATCAGTCCTTTAGATTGTTGACAAAGGGCTAAAATGATTTTTATTTTAACCCTTTGTCTTCTTTTCAGCGTGATAGAAAACCTTTGCAGCCCTAGGAAGGGCGAGCACCGGAGCGGAGCGAATTTGACATTCGTGAGCACCGGCGTACAGACCTGACACCGAATGCGAGGGTTTGCCTACACGCCGGATCAGTTCTTTTGCGTAAGCATTGAAATCGGCAGGGCATCTTCCTTATTTGGAGCCGATACTCTGTATCCCCACGCAAATACGCCATTTAAATATTCCACGTAAAATTGCTCGTCTGTATCTTTGATTTGATAAGTCGTTTTGGTTTGAATGAGGGCGGGATCTAATAAGTAGGCTTTGGCCATATCGATTTTCCGTTCTAAGACGGCATATTCATTGACAATGCCAAGCTGCTCAGCCTTTCGTGCTTTTTCAGAAAGAGAGGCAATTTCCTGCTTCAATTCGTATTCCGTCATCTCACTATAACGTTTTTCCATCTGTCATTCCCCTTTGTCTAAAACGTGATCAATTGTATCGAGATCAAAGCCTTTTCTGAATAAAAACTGCTTCACTTTCATCTTCTTTTCAAATGATCCGTCATATCCTACCTTGCGTTTTGCCTTCTCCAGCATATAGAGGAGGGCTTCTTCTTCCTTTTCCTCTTCTTGTCCATCATAGGCTTCTTGAAGGGCTTTATCAATGATCGCAAACGAAAATCCCTTTCGCTGAAGCTGAAGCTTGATGCGCTGCTCGATCTCTTTTGCAGAACGATTCTTTTCTTTTCTCACAAGCTTGAGAACCTGATTGACGGCTTCCTCCAGCTGTAAGTCATCAGGATATTGCGATAGCGCTTGTTCAATGGTGTCATCGTCTATGCCTTTAAGCTTTAACTCTTTTTTCAGGACGGACGGCCCTTTGCTGTTCGTTTTACGGTGGGTACTTACATAGGCTTCCGCAAATTCAAGATCATTTACATACTTGTAATGCTTTAATTTGTGTATAATTTCACTAATAGCAGGCGCTGGAATTTCTTTTTTCGTCAAATAATCGGTCACTTCTTTCACCGATCTCATTCGGTAGGATAAATAATCGACGGCCTGCTGAAATCCTTTTTTCACAGCATCACCGAATTGAATTTCAATGATATCTGCTTCGTCCAGCTCTTTCCCTTTTTTCAAATCGTGCTGGACGAGCACATCTAGATCAACGCTAAAGGCGTACTTTTCATCAAGAAAGATGTTCACCCGCTCCGTATTGTTTTTCTGAGCGGAGATTTTTGTAATATAGGGCATCCTGTGATCACTCCTTTTTTAAAACAATCAGGATGTTTCTTCTGATTCAAAATCGTGAAAAATATAGGTATGTATATGAGAGGAGAGATGTCAATTGAATATCGCCATCACCGGAGGAACCGGTTTTATCGGCCAGCACGTCACTAAAGTGCTCGCTGCTGAAGGACATCATCTATATATTTTAACAAGAAATCCAAAGGAATCCGAACAAAATCATTTACACTATGTGCAGTGGCTGACAGAAGGTGCTGCGCCTGAGCATGAACTGCCTGCCATTGATGTCTGGATTAACCTTGCTGGAAAATCCATTTTCACCCGCTGGACAGACAAGGCAAAAGAAGGCATCCTCTCTAGCCGTATTCAATCCACACAAGAAGTGAGACGCATTATAGAGGCGCAGGAATCGAAACCATCTGTGCTCATTCAAGCTAGTGCTGTCGGAATTTATGGCATGTCTCAAACAGGAGATTTTACGGAGGAATCACCTCCTGCGGATACTGATTTCTTAAGTCATACCTCAAAGCTTTGGGAAGCTGAGGGGCAAAAGATTGAAGCACTCGGCATTCGTACCGTCTACACACGGTTTGGTGTCGTGTTAGGAGAAAAAGGTACACTGCCACTGATGACTCTGCCATATAAGCTGTTTGCCGGCGGGACGATCGGCTCTGGTTCGCAATGGGTTTCATGGGTTCATGTCGAAGATGTGGCACACCTCATTGCTTATGCGATACACCATGACGACTTCTCAGGTCCACTCAATGTCACATCACCGAATCCTGTGCAAATGAAGCAGCTCGGACAAACGATTGCGTCTGCCCTTCACCGCCCTCACTGGCTGAAGGTCCCATCCTTTGTCATTCAAACGGCACTTGGTGAAATGTCATTACTTGTTTTAGAAGGCCAGCGTGCGCTGCCGAAAAAGGCACTGCTTTCTTCTTATGACTTTTTGCATCCTGAACTAAAAGAAGCGATTTTGCATTCAGAGGAATAAATTTTGTCAAAAACACCCATCCTATTAGAAATGAGATGAGGGGGCGATTTTGATGAAGAAAAAAGAACACCAGCCAACTTCAAAGCTGAAGAAAACCCAGGAAGTCCTGTATCAGCAGGAATTCAAAAAAGCAGAAAGAGCAGCAGCAGAAAAAAGAAACAAATAAGATGGATATTCCACTCCAACAAGCACATAACTAAAGTGATCTTGTAAAGGAGGGAAAGGCTTTGAAAAAAGACCAACACCAAAAATCCAACCACGAGCTTGCAGCACAAGAGACGGATGGCGAATATGTTGAATTTTCCAAAGAACTTGCAGATCCAAATGACGTAAAAGCAATGGCACGTATGAAAGCAGCCGACCAGCGCGCCAAAAAACAATAAGTAAAAAAGCAGACACTTTAGCGGTCTGCTTTTCTTTTATTGAATTTCAGTTAAAAGACTTGATGCTTTCTGACGTGATTTTTCCTCAGGCACCTCTTCTGGATAACCAATGTGAAGGATCGCAGCAAAACGCTCGTTTTCCTTTAAGCCCATGTCTTGTTGAAAGCCTTTGTCATATAAAATGCGGCCGCTCTTCCAGACCATACCGATCCCTTGATCCCAAGCAAGCAGCTGGAAGTTTTGAATGAGCGCGCTCACAGCGGCAAAATCATCATTTCTCACCACTGGATTCTCGTCTTCCTTTAACACTACTAGTAAAAGCGCTGGGACCTTAGAAAAGTAATCTCTATATTGATTGATCTTTTCTTCCTTTGCATCTGGGTTGTTGCGCTGAAAGAACGCAATGAAGCGATCAACAAAAGTTGCTTTGGCCTCATCCGTCACCGCATATAGAAAGCGCCATGGCTCCGTGATTTTATGGTTCGGTGCATAGACCGCATCCTCTAATAGCGGCTGAAGCTGCTCAATGGTCACCGGCGTCTCTTTGAATTTTCGAATGGATCGTCTATATCTGACAGCGTCTCGAATCGTTAACGCTTCTGTTTGTTGTTTGATTTCTGGCATATCTGTCATCCTTTCAATCAATCTTAATTGAAATTGATTCTCATTCACATTATAAACATCATTTAGGGCAATTTGCAAATGGTGTTTCCCTTCCTGTCTGCTAAAAAGTTGTTTGACTTTTTCAAGTAATGTTACAATCATATTACGTTTTAAACAAATTTTGATAAAAAAACCATGATGATGAAATGGTTTCAGGTATTCCCATTTTGTCTGATTCGGTTATTTTGTCAAAAGGCTTTCAACCCATGATTGGAAGGGAGGCTTCTGGATGGAATGAAAATCAATATCGGGCAAATCATCAAGCTCTACCGTTATAAACAAAATATGACCCAATCTGAATTGGCAGAAGGAATTTGTTCTGTCTCTCATTTAAGTAAAATCGAAAATGGCTCAAAGGAGGCCAATCAAGATACCATCAATTTACTGCTTGAACGGCTGGGCATCAGTCAAGAAACGCTGTCACAAAAGGCGCGTCACCTGCTGTCACTCTTGGACGAGTTTCAAATGAATATGTATTTCTATGCACTCGATCAGGCAGAACAAAATGCAGAAATGATCATTCAGCACGAGGAGCAGTTCTTTTCGCTGGATTTAGGCATTCAGTATCATCTGTCCTTATTTCAATTTTATTTATTAACGGACAAACAGCCGCTTGCCTTAAAAACACACCGCGTGCTTAAAAAGTTTGAAAAAACCTTTATTGAAACAGAAAAAGAAATTTTCGAATATTTAGATGGCATTCATCTAATAAAAAATGGTCAGCTTGAAGAAGGCTTAAAAAAACTTGAGAGCTGCTTTTCTTACGCGTCTGTTGAACAAAGTGACCTATATTATCACTATGCAAAAGCACTCGGAAATATGGGACATCTTGGTGATGCGCTTGAAGCGACACATCAAGCGATGGATTTATATAGACAAAAGAACAATTTCAAGCGGATTATTCACTGTACACTCATTCATGGCGTGATCTCACTGGAACTAAAAGCCTTTCAAACGGCGAAGAAATATTTAAAAGAAGTGATTATGCACACGTCCCTTCACCCTGATGCCTATATTAAAATGACGGCTTATTTTTATTATGGGGTGCTCTTAAAACGTGAAGGCGATTTCTCTTCAGCTGTGCCTTATTTACTAGATTCACTCAATTACTTTAATCAAGAACAGATAGAAGACCGTTACTGTGAAACATTGTATGAAATTGCGACATTATATGCTGAATACGACCGCAAAAAGGCACTTCCCTACATACACGAGCTCTTAAAACAGCCTCGTATTCAGCCAAATTGTTTATATATGATCAAAATCTATAAATTGATGATTGAGGAAAACCCTCTTGATTTGAAAACCTATTTGATCGAAGCAGCCCTTCCTTACTTTAAACAAAATGAGCTGCACAGTGAGTACTTGTTTGCTCTTAGAACCTTGCTTTCCTATGCGGCTTCTGAGCTTGACGAACGTGCATATATGTCCTATACGAGAACGCTGCTTGATCACTTAGCATCATATGTTCCCTATTACAAAAAAGCATGACCTTCTGCCGATCGAAGGTCATGCTTTTCCTATTCATTAAATGGTCTTCTGTTGATCTGTACCAGGACGAGTGACTTGTTTGACAGAATGAATGTACCGTTTTCTCGCAAAATAATCATACGCATGCTGTCCAAAGCCTAACCAAATGCTGAGCACGATGAATGGGACCGTTCCCCATAATGCAGGGATATTGCAGGCAATTCGCAGCCACGTATAGATCCCCGAATTTTTTTGGTTTTTGGCTAAGGAAATAGACACGATTCGTTTTTCTGCCTTCTCTTCACTTATTTTGTTGAGCTTGAGCAGTTGCGAATGCCTAAAGGATTCAAAATGAATACGGTTCTTCCAATCGAGAGCTTTCAACAAGTCAATCGCTTTTGCACATGAAGGACTTTGCCCGTCATAAAACACAAGCAGCCTCAGTGATTTGATGGAACGCTGTTCTCTTTTTTTCGATTCAGCGAGCTTCTTTTTTTCTTGATCGAGATAAATGATTTTTTTCATAGATTGATCGCCAGCCCTTTTCCGTCATTTGTTTTTTAGTTCGTTCAAAGGAGATTACAACTAGATTACTATAGTTGCTGGGCCTCTTGTATTGGGAAAAAGCAAACCAACGTGCGTTATATGAGCCTTTAGATAAGGGCAAAATTGAGGTTTTCATGGCACATATGAGGTTTTTCAACTAAAAATGGTTGGGAAAATCGTGATGCTTTGCGGTTTTCTGCGGTTTTTTGTAGAATTCTGCGGTTTTTCTACATCTTTATGCGGTGTTTTGTAGGTGAGACGCAAAAACAAGATAAAAAAAGACTACTTCCCGTTGCGGCGAAGTAGTCTTTTGGTTTATATTTTTTCCAAAACTTCTACTATTTCTTTCTCAATATCTTTCCATAAGTAACGATCTGTCGTATAGTGATGTGCGGCTTCTTTCGCAAATACTTGAAAAGCTTCTTCAAAATCAGGTGCATCCTTGTCTGGTTTTTTCTCATCAACAAAGCGCTGTGCTTCTGTTGAGCGTGGCCCCCATTTTCCTACTTCATTCCCGTCCTGATCAATGATCACGATAATCGGAATCGATCTTGCGGTCCCGTTCGTTAAATACTGATCCATCAGGTCTAGATGCTCGTCCCGAATGAAATAGCGCGCATCAATGAGTGCTTCACTCGCGATACGCATGAAAATTGGTACATTGACCATCGCATCCCCGCACCAATCCGCTGTGATGACAAGCGCTCTGAGCTTTTTCTTTTGCAGCTTTTGAAGCAGCTCTTTTTCTTTTTGATGAATTGCGTACTGATTGTACACCGTGAGCAGATTTTCTCGGTTTTTCTCCATGTTGTGTACATATGTACGTTCAGTTAATCCCTTTGTAAACCATTCATTTAATGTCATATTTACATCCCCCTTACCCTTCAACTTTACCACTTTTGCTATTCTTTTGTCTAAAAAAACCTTCACCTAGTGAAAGGTAAAGGTTTTTGATCTATGGACGCCGGTTGCGATTTGGGTCCATCCCAATCAGCTTGGTGACAAGCACCATTGTGACAGGTAATGAAGTATTCTTTTTATACGCTAAATATTTTCCGCGCCACTCGGGTTTATATTTCTGTTTAAACGACCTTAATCCACTGAAGCTGTACATAAATCTGACGTTGTTGAAAATGACACTCGCCAAACGCTCCGTGAGGAAGGACTGATGAAACGTCCCTACATTTGATAAAGGCGCCATTCCCATGTTAAAGGATTTGTAGCCTTTTTCTTTCGCCCATTGAAAAAGGTGGATAAACAGCGCATCCATCATCCCGTTCGGTGCATCATGCATATGACGCATTAAGTCGATGGAAATCTCCCCTTCTTGATACATCGGCATTAGTGACACAAAAGAAATGATCTCCCCTTGTTCATCCTTCAGAATCGCAACCGGTGCTTTTTGAAGATAATCTTCTTGAAAATAGCCGAGCGAAAATCCTTTTTCTTTTTTCTTTCCGAGCCAGCTGTCAGAAATCTGTTTTAAGGTTGAAATGAACTCATCTGAAAAAGGCGGTTCCAGCATTTCAAACGTATAGCCTTCTCGTTCAAACTTATTGGCCACAGCCCGTAAATTTGATTTTTTCTTACCGGAGAGAGAGAACGTTTCTAAATCGACCATGGCTTCTTCTCCAAGCTTAAAGAAATGAAAGCCTAAGTCATGATAAAGCGCCATCCCTTCCCGTTCTACTTGATAAAAAGCGACACGATAGCCTGCTTTTTCGGTCTGCTGTAAAAACTCCTCAAGCACAAGTGGATAGGACGCTTTACGTCCAGAGGGATCTCCGAGCACAATGACGCAGCGGCCAATTCGTCCAAATTGAAGCATCGCCTCTCCATCACTTGAGAAAAATAATTTTTTATCGCCTAAAAAGCCAAGATGACTGAGGGCATTTCCGCCCTTTTCCTCTAAAAACGTTTTTAATTTTTCCTCATCTGCTATTTCTCCAATAGGAAATGCTTTTTTATTAAAAATCAATTTACTAATGAAAAAGAAAAGTGGTACACCGATGAGAGCAATCATGCTCGTCATCGTGATATGCCGTTCATTATGCACCAGGTAATCCTTACTCAAGAAATGCCCAATTTTTGTCCAAATAAAGTTGCCGATGACATTATAGTTAAACAGCACGAGTAAATATCCAGCGGCGGCCGCCACAAACTGATACAACGAATAAGGGGCCTGCTGCTTCACAAATTGATTTCGAAGAGAGAAAAATACAGCCATGATGACTGGCAGAATAAAGATGAGACTCAGGTTAAATCCTTTTAACAAAGTAAACACAAAGCCGCCTGCTAGGGCGATCATCGTCAGCACGTACGATCTTTTTGTTCGTTTATACACTTCAATGGACAATATCATCAGAATGATTCCGAACATTAAAGAAAGACCATTAAATCCTGATAACAGAAAGCGTGGAATGCTGGTAATCACGCCTAATCGATCGACAGGAAGCACAACAGACGCCATGATGAGCAAGCCGCTTCCGAAGGTTAAAATTGATAATGATCCGTACAATAAACGGATTAATAAAGCACGGTGCAACACAATTAAGACGTTCGTTGTTTCTATGGCAGGTGCCATTCTCGGATTGCCTTCAAGACGTCTAAGCGTCGTTCCCGTTAAATCGTAAGCAGCTAGACAAAGCCCAAGGATAAACGGGAAAATCGAGTACACGAAGCGGTACAAAACGAGCGCCGTCAGCACCATCTCTTTATCAAACCCAATGTACTGCATGCTGAGTAAAAAGATGAGATCAAACGAACCAAATCCGCCCGGAACCATACTGATTAAACCACCGATTGACGCAATCGCAAATACGCCTAATACAATCCGGACATCGACATTCATCCCCATAGAGACGACAGCCATGTACATGACAAGACCAGCTGCCAGCCATTCTAAAAACGATGCACCGATATAAGCGTAAATTGGATGCTTCAGTCCATTTTCACCGCTCTCAATCGAGCTTTTTCGAATTGATGCCATGATGATATATATCGGTACAATACAGGCAAAGATGATAACAAAGGCCCATAGCCACGGCTCTTGGCTGATAATACTTTCTACAGGAAGCACCCTCACCAAGATCAGATCACTGAAAATAGATAAGCCCAAAAGGACCGAGGAAGTCAAAAGGGCAATGCCTTTCAGCAGTTTTTTCGTATCGGTTATGTACTCCTTGTATAGAAGCGTTCTAAGCCCTGCTCCTGATAGACCGCCGAACCCAAGGACACTGTTAAAGGAGTTCGCAATCCAGGAAATGCGAATCGTTTTCCAGCCGCTGATGGGCATATTAAGGCTTCTTCGTAAAATAAAATCATATAAGGACATCGATAACACTGCGACAAGTCCAAGAAAGACAAGAATAAACAAGTCCATTCGATTCAAGCTGTCAATAATATAAAACGTCTTTTTAATGGAAAGGCCGCTCAGCTCCTGCTTGGCGACAAAAATTAAGACAAGGATGATCACGATCGGAAAAAGCATTTTTAAGATCGTCATACCCGTTTTTTTGTTCCACATGTTTTCCCCAACTTTCTAGGTTGCTTCATTTATTTAGACTGAACATTATTATACAACAAATACCACTTGATTCATGCAGTTTAACATTCAAAAGCTTGACGAACCTTTCAATTAGAAGTAAAAATCAGTAGTATAGAGAAAAGAGCCGCTTAAAGGAAGTGAACAAGCGTGGAATATAATATTCATGACACCACTGTATTAAAAGAAGAGATTCTATCTCCAGAGGAAAAAAAGACATGGGTGCTTTATATGAAAGTACTCACAGCTGCAGGTCTTGGAGATGTTTCAGAATGGATGAAGCTCGATATGAGTATGCCTCAAATGAAGGTGCTCATGCTGCTCAATAACCATGGCTCTCTCAAAGTATCCGAAATCGCTGAAAAAATGGGCGCTTCTCTATCCAATATGACAGGTCTGCTTGACCGGTTAGAACAGTCTCACTTTGTCGAGCGAAAACACTCTGAGCGTGACCGGAGAATCATTGTCGTAGAACTAACGGAGGAAGCGAAAAATATTTTCAGAAGCATTTATCAAAAAGGACACGAAAAAATCAAAAATTCCCTGCAACGGCTCAATGACGAGGAAAAAGAAAAAGTCAACGAAGGGCTGGCTATTTTAGAAAAAGCACTGCGTCCTGAACGCGGCTAAACATGAAAAGGAAAAAAGACGGTCACTTGAGGTCCGTCTTTTTTATTTCTTCTTCTACTAGTTTATCTGAGAGGATAAACGTTTTTTGAATAACTCCCCTGTCATCCCATAAAAGGTAGTTGGTGGAGGGCATGATTTAAGTTGTAAGGTCTGTAAAAGTACTGATGAGATACAGAAGAAGTATTCCAAACATTTAAGAGTAAGTTAGATCGTTATAAGAAGTCATATAAAAACGAATAAAAGAATTGAGTTTTCCAGGCAGAAGAAATGTTATTCATCTTGCTAATTCCCTATTTATTAGTGAGGTGTATTTATGGCAGAAAGAGATCATTATAAAAATTTGTTGATAAAACTCTGTGAAGATCAGGGAATATCAACTCGTAAACCTAAATTTGAACAAGTTGAAAGTTTGATTCTTATTAATCTTAAGAATCAATTAAAAGAAGGAGTTGACTTGGAATGTTTTAAGGTTTTAAACCTGATCCATCAAACAGTCTCACCCTTTGGAATAAAATTTGACCAACAGCTTACTTTGTATCCTGGTGGAAATCGTTTGGACAGAGTGACAGTTTCTTTTGATAAAGATGATTACGAGCTGACCGGTGACACGAAATGAACTTTGAAGGTGGTGTGTGCAATAGTTTTGATTTTTACGGAAGTTCAAAAAATAAACTTCCGGGCAATACCAGGAATGGGGTCCCGCCAACCAAATGACATAAAACCCACGCTAAGGGGTACCGCCAGAATTTCGGAAAAAAACCACGCTAAGAGTATGCAAGATTTTATACAACTTTTAAGATAATCCAGTAACAAACAAGGACCCTAAAACCGCGCCAGATAGGAATGTATAAAAAAATGCATAGATTTATAGAACAAAAAAAGGGGGGTCCATTGTGAGAGTAGGGTTCCTCCTCTATATTTGCTACCGTTAAATGAGACGTTATGTTAATTAGGTTTGTATAAAGTATTCATGTTTTCCTTAGAATAAGATCAAATAATAATTTAAATTAATATATAGCCATATAAATTATTACCATTTGAAGAATCGCAAATAAATATATTGCATAGAAAGCTTGAATTGAAATTTTATTCATATAATAGGCAATAATCATACATACTGGAGAAATAAAAAGTCCGATATATTTTTTTACAATTAAGTCAGACTCATTCCATCCATTAAAATGTATTGGAATTTCGTTATAACTAAACGGATAAGCTAAGATAGAAATTAAAAATGTTAATACAATAACTGCTAAAAGAACTTTATTGTTAAATAACCAATACATATCTCTCCTTACCCACCAAAAATTCATTATAATTAATTATAGAATGTTAATATATCATTTATAAAATATGTATTTGAATTTATAACCCTCAAAGTAATTAATGACAAAAATGCACTTCCAATAACGAATTTTATGTAAATAAGCTGTCCATATGGACGGCTTATTGTATGTTTTTGCTTAACGTGGTTTTTTTCCGAAATGCTGGCGGTACCCTATCACTATTAAGTAAGGTGTCATCTAAATCAAATAGCATTGCTTTATAATCTCTTAATTAACTTCACAGCCTTTCTTATATAAATAATCCCTAGTTCGCACCTTCAAACTTTCAGTTTACTAAAAAATGTAATCTTTAACTATCGCACCCAATAATTGAAGATAAGCAAACTGAGTTGTCAATTGGCAACCAATTCTTAAAATCAAATTCATTTCTTTGTTAATCATTATGTAAAATCTATTACAACGGGGTTGGAGCATTAATTAGTTGGTCAAAATTTATTTCTAAAAGTTGTCCTGCGTGAACCAAACCACTCCCAAAACCGTACATAAGAACTCGGTCTCCATTTTTGACTTTTCCTTCACGGATTCCAAGGTCAAGAGCTAAAGGAATTGTAGCAGCAGAGGTATTTCCATAATTGACTAAGCTATAAAGTGTCTTTTCCAATGAGTATTCTAATTTTTCACAAATTGGTTCTATCAATCTTAAGTTAGCACTATGGGGTATAAACCAATCAACTTGATCTAAACTCGTTTGTGTTTTTTCTAAAATCTTTCGTATGCTGTCTGGAATATTTCTTACAACCCATCGAAAAACTTCTCTACCATTTTGTACAAGACATTGAGTATCGATTAACTCAATATCATTGACCTTTTTTGATAGTCCAGAACGATATACATGTTGCGCTCCTCTTCCATCACTTCCTAGATGGAATCCAATGAAGTCGTTGGATTGTTCATCTCTTTCAACTAATACTGCACCAGCACCATCACCAAATAGAATGCATGTACTTCTATCGGCATAATCCGTAATTTTTGAGATTGTGTCTGCTCCAATAACTAATACCTTTTTGTGGAGTCCAGAAGAAATTAAACCGTTTGCTGTATGCAATGCATAAACAAATCCTGCACACGCTGCACTTAAATCTATAGCACCTGCTTGGTTTATATTTAATTGATCCTGTATTATGCTGGAAACAGATGGGAATGGGAAATCTGGTGTACTAGTTGCTACAATAATCATATCTACATCTTCAACTTTTTTATTATATCTGTGCATTAAATCTTTTACAGCAGACACACATAAATCACTGGTAAATTCATCAGAACGAGTTATTCTACGTTCATGAATTCCTGTTCTTTGGATAATCCAATCATTACTTGTTTCGACCATTTGCTCAAGCTCAAAATTTGTTAATTTCTTTTCAGGTACATAGGTACCAATAGCTGTAATTCTTGCTTTTGACATCATTTGTTTCTCCCCCTTTACTATAATTACACTTAGTTTTATAATCTAATATTAGTACCAGATACTAATATTGTCAAAAATTAAAAATGAAAATACTGATAATTGAAAATCCGCTTGTGAAAATATAAAAAGGGAGAGGGAGTCATGTTCAATACTCAACAAATTAAAGAAATTATTCCACATCGTTATCCGTTTTTATTAGTTGATTGTATTCTTGAAATAGAGGAGGGAAAACGCGCAGTTTGAATTAAAAATGTTACTACTAATGAAGAGTGCTTTAATGGTCACTTTCCAGAATATCCAGTATTGCCAGGTGTTCTAATTGTAGAAGCGTTGGCACAAGTAAGTGCAGTTATTATGTTAATGAAAGATGAAAATCGAGGGAAAATTGGATTATTAAGCTGTTACTATAACGTATCTCCAAAAGAACATATTTCGCTATATAAAACAATGCCGCCATGCAAATAAACATGGCGCCAACAATTTTTCTACCAGACATATGATGTCTCCTTTAATTCCACTGATTTTTTTTGATTAACTCCGTGATATGGGCAAGGTGATGCTTTGAATGCCAGACGTACATTCCTGTTGCATCATATAAGGACACCGTTTGTTGATCGGCTGGGTGATAATAGGACGCAGTGAAGTCTTCCTCTGACATCCCTCGAAGTAATGTAACCCACCTGCGATGCAGACTGCTGATTAAGGGCAGTGATAGGCTGATGGGCGCTTTGGTGTCTGGAAGCTCGGCGAATCCCGCCTGATCATATGGACGTATGTGCGGTGTTTCTTCTGTGAGCGCAAGCTTGAATCGTAAGTATGCATTCAGATGACTGTCTGCTACGTGATGAATGAGCTGACGGACGGTCCATCCTCCAGGCCGATAGGGTGTATCTAGCTGAGCATCTGTCAACTGATAGGTCACCGCTTCATACTCTTGTGGAATCGCAGCCAACTGATCAATCCATGCCTCAAGCTGTTCTTTCGTTTTTTCTTCAACCGGTTCATATAAGCCAATCGGATATTGTAATGACGTCATACGCTCTCTCCTCTCTCAAATCCTTCCAGCACAAATTTACCAATCATTTTTCCTTGCTCAAGCGTTTGATGTGCCTGCTTCAAATGAGCGGCATTGATCGGACTGAGAACCTTTGTTAAGGTATGCGTTAATGTTCCCTGTTCAAATAACTCAGCTACCTCTGTTAAAAGCTCATGCTGTTTGATCATGTCCGCTGTTTTGTACATAGGGCGTGTGAACATGAACTCCCATACAAATGCAGCACTTTTATTTTTGAGTAATTGAATGTCTAGGTTGTGTTGGTTCTCGACAATGGTACAGATCGTGCCTTGAGGTTTTATGGCTTCTGCCATGCCTTTGAAATGTCCATCTGTGTCATTTAAGCATAAAATAAAATCCACTTCGCCTATTCCTTTTTCCTGAAGCTGCGCGAGAAGCGGCTCATGATGATCAATGATATGATCGGCACCTAATGACAGACACCACTCTTTTGTTTCAGGTCTTGATGCGGTAGCGATCACAGTGGCATTCGCTAATTTGGCTAGTTGAATGGCGATAGAACCTACTCCGCCTGCACCACCGATGATTAGCAATGTTGCCCCTTCTGCATTTCGCTTCATATGCATCCGGTCAAATAACGCTTCATATGCCGTAATCGTCGTAAGAGGCATCGCGGCTGCTTCTGCAAAGGAGAGATTGGCAGGCTTTTTCGCCACAATACGTTCATCCACAAGCTGATACTCACTATTTGAGCCTTGACGCGTGATATCTCCCGCATAGTACACGTGGTCACCAGGCTGAAATAATGTACACGCTTCACCGACTTCAACAACCGTGCCGCTTGCATCGTAGCCAAGAATTTTCAGTTCTTCTTCCTTCTGATCCTTCGGTGATCTCACCTTTGTATCAACTGGATTCACTGAGACTGCCTCTACCTTCACCAGTATATCCCTGCCCGTTGCTTTAGGCTTTTCTACTTCCTGATCCATCAGGCTTTGCTCATGCTCAATCGGTAAGTACTCCAATAGTCCAACGGCTTTCACTCGCTCGCACTCCCTTTCTCCATGCTTCTTTTCCACATTTTATCATAATTTTCTGATGTTTTTGGATAGGTTGCACATTTAGGATCTCTTCAAAGCCTTTCGCTCCCTCGCTATATCTCCCTCACAATGTAAATGAAGTAGAACTCATTTTTTCAACATGTCATAATAGAAGGTAACGAAACGAATTGGAGTGTCCTTCAATGATCTTGACGATCGTTCTTTTTTTATTAGCAGGAATAGCAGAAATTGGCGGCGGCTACCTTGTGTGGCTTTGGCTGCGTGAAGCCAAACCCGTCAGCTACGGGATTGCTGGGAGCCTCATCCTCGTCGCTTATGGGATCATCCCTACCTTCCAGCAGTTTCCTACCTTTGGACGAGTTTATGCGGCCTATGGCGGTGTGTTTGTGGTTCTTGCTGTGTTTTGGGGCTGGTGGGTCGATCGTAAAACACCTGATCTCTATGACTGGATAGGTGCTTTGATCTGTTTGGCTGGGGTCAGTGTGATGTTATTTGCGCCCCGCAGTTCATAGCCCCACATAAAAAGTGCTGCCACATGCGGGCAGCACTTTTATGATGTGATTTGAATGATTTAACGAGCTCCAGCCGTTTGCAATTCTTTGTTTTTCTCTTTAAAGCGTTCATTATGTGAGGACACGTACGCCACTTTTTCGGCTTCTGGTTCGATATAAAGCTTTGCGCTATTGAGCGCATTGACTCCGTCAACAAATGTCCCAGCTATTAAGCGGACCTTGCTTTTATGTGTACATAAATCACCTACCGCATAGACGCCTGGTAAATTGGTTTCCATTTTTTCATTGACCTCGATCAGTCCCCATTCACCCTGCTTGAGTCCCCATTCTGATAGAACACTTAAATCGCCTTTCATGCCGTGATTGACGATGACAGCGTCTGTTTCCATTCGTTCGATTTCACCTGTCTCTATGTTTTGGATGGTGACAGCATCAATTTTATCGCCTTGACCATGAAGTTCTGTCAGTTCATGCGGGGTTAAAATTCGTGTGCAAGATGCCTTCATGTTGGCGACGTTTTTCTCATGTCCGCCAAACATGTCACGGCGATGCACGACGGTCACACTTTCAGCAATTGGAACAAGGGCATTTGCCCAGTCAACCGCTGAGTCGCCGCCTCCAGAGATAACAACCCGCTTTCCTGCAAATGTCTTAAGCTCCTGCACTGTGTAATAAAGGTTTGTCACTTCATAGCGGTCTGCATGCTCGATTTCAAGTTTCCGCTGGACAGGAATGCCGTGGCCCATCGCTAAAATGAGGGTCTTCGTCAAATGGCGATCACCATTTTCAGCCGTCAGTAAAATATTATGATGTTCATCGCGCTCAAATGTTGTGATTTTTTGATTCAGTGCGATCTCTGGTTCAAATGTTTTCGCCTGCGTTTTCAGCTGCTGAATCAGCTGTTCGCCTCTTGTTGGCGGCAAACCCCCTACATCCCAAATGACTTTTTCAGGATACAGTAGGATTTTTCCGCCAAGGCTTTCGTTATATTCAAGTACCTTGGTCTTTAAGTCTCGCATCCCACTATAAAAGGCGGTGTACATTCCTGCTGGACCGCCGCCAATAATGGTGACGTCAAACAATTCAAGCTGCTCTGTCATTTGAGTCCCTCCAGTTTTTCATCGATTGATCTATTTGTCAGTGATATTGATTCTCATTATCATATGTATCTATTGTAGTCTACTCTGGTGAAAGGAATCAATAGCTTTCTACAAAAAAGAACAGGACGAGCGCTTACTCGTCCTGTCATCCATCACACAATCGTTAATCCAAGGTCTTTTAATTCAAGCGAAACAAGTCGTGCGATCGCATCTGCTCCTTCTTTTGTAAAGTGCGTGCGATCCTCTATGCCTGTTGACAGCATAAAGTAAGAGGTCGTTTTCTCTATGCCGGAAATTTGATAAAACTGAAGGCTTGCCGTATTCAAATCAACGAGCAGGACCTCTTCTTCATCGGCTAGTTCTTTCATAGCGGCACAGTAATCAGGGAAATCATTGATATATTCACCGTCTTTTTCATGAAAGCGGCCGACTGGCGTTAATAAAAGCGGTGTTGCTCCTTTCGCTCTTGCTCCATGAATATATTGAGACAAATAGCTTTTATACGTCGTGAAAGGATCTGTATGCCGCTCGGGCTTCTCCTTTGAAGCATCATTGTGCCCCATTTGTGTGAACAGCCAATCCCCTGGCTGAATGTCAGCCAATATGTCATCAAGCCGTCCTTCTTCAATGAATGTTTTTGAGCTTCTTCCACCGATTGCACGGTTTTCGACGCTCACGCCTTGCGCTGTATAGCGATGTAAAAACTCTCCCCATCCTCCTTGAACAGGACGGTCTGGGTAAGATGAAACGGTTGAATCACCAGCTAAATAGATGGTTGTCATGTTCATACGCCCCCTTTTTCAAATAGCCACCTCTTCTAAGCGATGCGGACATCCTAGTGGCTGCTGAAAAGATATGAAACAATCAGCATCGCTACTTCATTCATTCTCTTTTTGATGATCAAAACCCTGCCTACCAGTAGATGTGAATGGTTTAAATATGCGGCGGAAGTTCTACTTTTGTCTCAACGGCTTGCTTTAACGCCTGAAGCATGTAGCCAATTCCTTTATATGGAGCCAGCGGATAAATCGCTGTTTGATGAGGAAGTAACAAAGGATCGATCACCTTTCGATATTTCTTTCCACCTAGAATCACTAGTTCATCATATGCAGTGAGATGTTTTTCATGAAATTGCTGCCTTAGTGCTTCTCGTGTCATTTGATCAGCATGCGGTGTACCAAAAGCCACATCATAATTTTCATGGATGATCTCATCTGCCTTTAAGAATCCATGCTTCGCTGATAAAATCAGCCAGTCTGAAAAGAACGTTTGGGCATAGCTTTTCGTACGCTGATGCAGCGGACTTAAATAAACAAGATTCGCCGGCTGGCTCCCTGCCTCTGGATGGACGTCCCAAATTTTCTTAGCCCCACATGGAATGATACAAACTCGCTTCACTTGATTTTCTCCTTCCTTTGTCGATACATCCGATACAAAATACAACCTAGCGCTGTGCCAAGTGTATTTAAGAGGATATCATCAATATCGCTGCTTCTTGTAATAATACCAGATTGCGAGAACATCCATTGAAGCACTTCAATCATTGTTGACAAGAAAAAGCCAGCAAGAATCGCCTTTTGCCAGCGCATGGTACGAAATGCTTGATATAGAAAAAAACCAAGTGGCACAAATAACAAAATGTTCCCTGCCAGATTTAAAAAAACAAGATTGGGATAGCCGTGATGGTAGGCGTGAAGATTTTGATAAATGGACTGCAAAGGCATGAGGTTGACACTCACCTGATCCCTTGGTGCGGAAAAACGATTTGGAAAGACCGTCAAATATAATAAAACATTCGTATAAATAAATAGACAGGCAAGAACTAATTCTGTACGTAAATAGATAAATCGTTTTTGCTTTTTCGCCTGTCTGTATCTCATATGTAGATAGAGCGGGACGAGCAGGAGAAAATAAGCAATGGAAACTATAGCACTGGATGTCATACGGAGAGCTGCCCCTTTCTCACATGATGCTTGACCATATTTACAGCTTATTCAGGCCTGCCCGCATCTATTCATCACTTATTCTCATATTCAATGACGAGAATACCATATTGACAAATCGTCATTTTTCCGCTAAACTGACTGACATTCAGTCATTTAAGGTCGGTGAAGATGTGTCGAAACGAGAAAAGATTATGCTTGCTGCCATTGACGCGTTTAAAGAAAAAGGAATTGAAAAGACGACCATTTCGAATATTGTGAAAGCAGCAGGAGTGGCGCAAGGGACGTATTATTTATATTTTCCTTCAAAGCTGTCTGTCATGCCTGCTATCGCAGAATATCTGATCTCACAGATGGTCCCCGCTATTGAAAAAGAATTAACACAGCATGCGGATGTCCTCGATCAAGCAGATGCCCTTGTTGAATTCATCTTCTCTTTTACAAGACAATACCGTGACGTCCTTGCTCTGACCTACTCAGGTTTAGCTGCCACGGAGCATTTAAAGGAATGGGAAGATATTTATGAGCCGATTTACAAATGGGTCGCTGCTTTTTTAGAAAAAGCTAAGCAGGACAAAAGAGTCCGTGCGAATTTGAACTGTCAATATGCAGCTAAATTCATTATCGGTTTACTGGAATCGTCTGCTGAGCAAATGTACTTATTTACAGAAACAGATACAGAAGAGGTTCTGATTCAAAAGCGAGAGGTGAAGCAATTTCTCCTTTACGCACTTGGCATAGAGACACCTTAACTTAGTACAGCACTTGCTGTACGCTCTTTTTTGGTTTCAAAATGACGAATCGTCAGTTTTTAGTTTTAGGAGGAAATACGATGAAAAAAAGCTGGATGTATGTCGCACTCACTTGTTTATTCGAATTACTTTGGGTGTTTGGTTTAAATAAAGCTGATGCTGTGTGGGAGTGGGCGATCATTATCTGCCTGATCCCGGTTGATTTTTATTTTTTAATGAAAGCCTGCGAGAAGCTGCCGACAGGCACCGTGTACGCCGTGTTTGCCGGAGTTGGAACGATTGGTACGTCTTTGATGGATTATGCGCTGTTTGGCGGTTCGTTTTCATTAGAAAAGCTCTTATTTATGGGCATTTTAATTCTCGGCATTATTGGACTGAAAGTGTCTGATGGGGATGCACATGAGCAGAAAGGAGAAGCGGTATAAATGGGCTGGTTTTTTGTGCTGTTAGCCTCTGCCTTTGAAATTGGCGGAACCATTGGTCTCAATATGTTCAGTAAGAAAAAGCAAATCACGACAGGCATTTTATTTGTTGGCGGATTTGCCTTATCCTTTTTGTTTTTATACGCCTCGTTCTCTTCCGTTCAAGTATCCGTTGCCTATACGGTCTGGATTGGACTTGGAACGGCGGGCTCTGTCTTGTTTAATATGATTCTATTTAAAGAGCCGAAAAACATGATTCGTATCCTCAGCTTGCTGCTGATTGTGATTGGCGTCGTTGGGCTGAAGTTGTTTGCGTAATTGAATAACAAAAAAGGAAGGGAGTCAAAGCCCCTTCCTTTTTTGTTTCTCGTTTAATGGGTATCTTGCTGCTCGAGCAAGAGATCCATTGCGTAAATCGATTCGACTTTTTCATCTAATAAAAAGTACACAATCAAAGGCTCTCCAAAAACGGCTGTTTGCTGCGTGAACAAGACACAGGTGAATTTTTCGATACCAATTGGTAGCTTTCTTTTTAATATAGGATGAAGAATAGGCGAAGTCCGAATTGTATCTACATCAACATCCCAACGTTCGTTTTTTAAAGTTGGATAATGCTCTGATAACAATTGGTGTAACATGTCGGTCGTCAACGCTGCTCTTCGATTGTACCCATCATCTATTATGTTGGTGTTATACATCCGACGGTTGCTCACCCTTTGAAGCATTGATTCGTATTCCTTTTAAGACAAATCGTTTCTGACCATCAAGAGTACAAGTGATCAATGTCAGTTCATTTTTTCCGCGATCCTTTAGTACATCAATATCCGTCGGTTCAATCGTAGCTGAGCTGACAATTTTATATTCGTATGTTTCCGCTTGATAATGTAAGACGACTTTTTCTCCTTTCGGCACCTCTGGCAGCTGCCTGAAAAGCCGATCGCCTCTATACCCTCTATGGCCTGCAATCGTGAAATTCCCTTCACCTGGCATTTGATGAGATTTGATCTGAGTCAGTGCAATACCTAAATTTTCTTTTGATGTAACTGGAAGCACTTTTTCGTTTAAATCAATTGACGGGATCTCTAGCTCCATCACATCTCGTAGGTCTTCCTCTGACACAGTTAAATGTGGAATAGAAGAAAGGGCTTCACTGTCATTTTCTTCAATCATCTTTAATGCCTGTTCCATTGCTGCTGTCTCTTGAGAAGTTCGCCACTCATATATAAAAGGAATGGAGATGAGCATCAGCCCTGTGAACACCAAAAAGCTGCCTAATAAGGTTCTTTTTTTCATCAATACACTCGTTCCTTCCTTTTACTGAATGGTTCTTCTTCTGACAACAAGAAGAACAGTTCCAGAAGCTACTAGTAAAATCCCTGCATACATCAAATAACGCAGCCATTCTTCTCCAGTCTTTGGCAGCTCACCGTTTGAGTCATGAGGCGGATGTTGATCACCTTTAGGTGAGGCTGGAGGATTCGTGTGGTCCTCTTCATTCTCTACTGGTGCATTTTTCACAATCATTGTCTTGATCTCCACTTCGCCCATTTGAATTGTAAAGATGAGCGGTTTCTTTAAAGCTACATAACCATTTGGAGCTTTCGTCTCTGTGAGTATATACTCACCAGGTTTAAGCCCTTTGACAATGGCTTCTCCGTCTTTTCCTGTTGTCACAGATTTTATGGTTTTCCCGGCTTTTGTACGAATGTCAAAGGCTGCACCTTTTAAGGTTCTATCTGTCTGCTGATCTACTTTTATGATACGCAGACTTCCTAACATCAAGTGATTCTTCGCTGTTAATTGAAGTGGCTTCTGCTGATTTTTCTCAATTGTAAACAGGATCGGCTGATCATCCAATTGATAGCCGTGAGGTGCTTTCGTTTCAACGAATTGATATTCTCCCGGTTTTAGATCGTTGATGTGGAGCTTTCCTTTTTGATCCGTTACAAGTGATTTCTTCAACGTTTTCCCTTCTTTACTTAGAAGAACAAACTCTGCATTTTCCAGCGTATGTCCCTCATCATCCACTTTGGTCAGTTCCACTGCTCCCGGCGTCAGTTTGTTGATCATTTCTACTTTTGCTGGTTTGTCTTGACCTAAACGAATCGTAAATGAGACAGGTGTCTGATCCAATTCATAGCCGGCAATGCTTGCTGTTTCGACAAATCGATAGGTTCCTGGTTTCAGTTGATCGACTGTCAGTTGACCGTTTTTGTCTGTCTTTAAGTTTTTCTGAATACGCTGATCATGCTCATCAATCAGGTCAAAGGTCACCCCAGCGAGCAACTGTCCATCCTCCCCTTTTTTCTGAAGCTTCACAGCACTTGTCGTCCGAATATTTTCTTTCGTTACTTTCACCAGTTGATTTGGGTTGAAATCAATCTTAAAGTCTACTGGTTCTGCATCTAGTTTATGTCCAAAAGGAGCCTTCGTTTCAACCAATTGGTAAGCGCCTGGTTTCAAATCGTTTACAGTGATGATGCCTTTCTCGTTGGTTGTTAAACCTGACATCAATTCTTTACCATCGTCATTGAAAAGTGTAAATTCTGCGCCTTTCAATCTTTCTTTTTCTTCCCCTATTTTTGTTAGTTCTACAGAACCTTTCTTGAGCTGATTGATTGCCTCCACTTGAATCAACTTTTTTTGACCTAATTCAACTTGAAAGACAAGTGGTTTCGCACTCAATTCATAGCCTTCAAGACTCTTTCTTTCAACAAATTGATAGGTTCCAGGTTTTAGACCTGTGAAGGTGATCTTTCCATCCTGATTGGTTGTAATCCCTTCTCCTCCTGCCACTATCTTTCCTTTGGCATCAGATAGATCAAAGACAACCCCTTCTAATGATTTCCCATCTTCGCCTTTTTTGTGTAACAGCACTCCGCCTGTTGTGCGGCTATTTTCTTTTGTGACACTGACCAGCTTCTGTGGGTTAAATGGAATAGCAAAAGTGACAGGTGTTTCGTCAAGCTCATGACCGAATGGAGCCTTCGTTTCAACAAACTGATAGGTTCCAGGTTTAAGATCGCTGATTGTGATCTGCCCGTTCTGATCTGAGACGAGACCCGTTTCAATCTCTTTTCCATTTGCATCTAAAAGCTTAAATTCTGCTCCTTTAAGCACATCATTCTTTTCACCGAGCTTCGTGAGCTGGACAGCTCCAGTTTTAAGATCATTGATTACTTTGATCTCTGCCTGAGTTTTTTGTGCGACTTCGATGGTAAAAGGATAAGGTTTATTTTTCTTTTGGTAACCATCAATACTCTCTGTCTCCACGAGCTGATATTTGCCCGGTTTGAGGTTGTCGACCAAAAGCTTCCCATCTTCATCTGTTGTCAAATCTTTACGCACAACTTCATCATTTTGATCCATGATTTCAAATCGAACACCTTGAAGCTTCTTGCCATCTTCCCCTTCTTTCATCACTTCTAATGCACTTGTTTCATAGAGGTTCTTTTTCGAAATGATGACTGGTTCCTTTGGATCGAGTGGTACTTCAAATTTGATTGGCGTTTCATCTAATACATAACCATCAGGTGCTTTTGTTTCAATGAGCTGATACGTACCCGGTCTTAGTTCGTTTATCGTGATCTTGCCATTTTCTCCTGTGACAATCGAATCATTTAGCTCATGCCCATCTTGATCTAAGAGCTTGAATTGTGCACCTTCTAGTCTCTCTCCGCCTTCGCCTATTTTGCTCAATTCTGCAGAGCCTTTTATCATGTCATTTACTGCGGTTACAGTCGTTGTTTCTGTTTGATTCTCTTTAATTGTGAACGGCCATTTTTGCTGATTTAATTGATAGCCTTTCGGTGCGTTTGTCTCAACGAAATAATAGGAACCTGGCTCAAGATGTTTGAAAAGAATTTCTCCTTTTTCATCCGTTTTCAAATGGGTTTGGACGGTATCTCCAGATTCATTTCTTAGTTCAAATTCTGCATTTTCTAATGCTGCACCCGTCTCTTTGTCTTTTTTTGTTAACTTGACATGCTGGCGGATTTCTTGGTTCTGCACCGTCATGCTATTTCCTGTTTTCGCTTGATCTCCTGATTCGTAAGGCTGATCAATCGTTACATGGATCGGTTCTTTGGTCTTCATATAACCATCAGGTGCTTTCACCTCTGTCACTATATAGTCACCATACAAGAGACGATCAAATCGAAGAGCTCCTTCTTCATCTGTTGCCTTTGTTCCAATGACGATACCGCTCGCAGCATCTGTCAGAGAAAAGCTTGCTCCTTTTAGCACTTTTCCACTACTCGCATCTACCTTTTTAATGGTTAAAGCGCCAATCGCTCCCGTGCCATCTCCCATGCCAGCGGTGCGTTTTACCACAATTGAGGCTTCGGATTCCTTTTTTATTTCTTTTACATTTTCACCTCTAAACGTTACTTCGTTTTGAAGTGTACTTCCCACCTTATCTAAAATGAGAGATTGATATTCTAAAATATATGGTCTGGTGATGTCTTCTTTAAATTTGATTTGAAAAGAGTCTGGATCGAATTCAAGGTCTAGCTCATAATCCTTCCCTTTTTCCAGCTCTTCCTTTTTGGTCACTTGCCCCTTTTCATCTATTGTCGTCGAATAGAGATGAAATGAGTTTTCTATTATTGCTTGGTTACTGCTCGGATGGTCTATAATCGTCGCATCTTGGACTGTTGATTGACCAAAATTGATATTCAGTTTCCAATCAATGACCTTCCCTTGTTGATTTCCTGATTTGCTCGTGTATTTCCCTCCATTTGGAATGGACACTACAGCGTTCACGTCTGATTCTTTCGTCTTTCGATCATAAAGGGTCGCTTTATTTTCGTAGGTTTTCTGTACTAAATCCATTCCTTCAACACTTGTTTGATACGTGATTTTGTATGGGGAATCAATGGCATTTTTGAAAATGACTTCGAAGCCTGATTCTCCCTTTTCATTTTCAAGGAATTTGATGTCATAATGTTCTTTCGCTAATACCTCTTTTTCTTCTGCTCCATTTTCCCCGCCATGTAAATCAAGCGAGTAGATGGTGATTGAATCTTTAAGCAAACGCTGATTTCCTTGAATGAAATCCTCGATTTTCGCCTCTTCTAAATGTTTCAAGTTATAGTTCACACCGATATTCCAGGTGATCTCTTTTTTCTTTGCATCATATGTTCCGTTCTTGAACCCATTTGACTGCGTGTATGTGTCAGGCGTGAAGACAGACTGATTTTCCTTCGTCAATTCCTTGCCATCTTCATTTACCCATTCAAGCTTTACATGATTACGCAAGTTCTTTTGATCTTTATCTGCTCTTTTTTCATAATCAAAAGACGTTGTATATGTGACTACATGTTCTGTCTTTATTTCTTTCGTAAATTGAATATCAAATCCATTTGCATGTTCAACTATTTGATAATCTGTGCCTTCTTCAAGCACTGTATTTCCTGTCGTCACTTTTAAACTATCTTTTTGCAGCGTCAATCCTTCGTTTGTAAACGTATCTTTTAATATCAGGTTGTTCATGGTTTGTTGATCTTTGTTGAAGATGATACGCCATGGAATGGTCTTGTTTTTGTAATTCGGTGTTCCATGATTTTTCGTTAGGATTTGTTGGTCAATTCTTTGCTTCCCTTGTTTGCTCTCTTTGCCAGCTGTTACAGTATTGATAATCTCTTCAGCTTCAAAAATCCGCTCGGTTGCTTTTGTTTGATATGTGATGAGATAAGCCGATTGAATATCTTGACTGAATTGCAAGGTAAACCCGTTCTGTTCATCCTTTTTTTGAGGTTGAACCACATAATTTCCAAACGCTTTTGTTCCTGATTCTTTGCCATCCTGATCAATTGTGACTTCCTTGACTTGAAATGAATCGGATATCAGCGCCTGTGTGCCATTAAAGAAGTCTTCTAACAAAGCATCCTTTTTAGCAATTGTTTTTTCGTTATAGTTATAACGAATTTCCCAGGTAATCGTCTGTGTGACTGGGTCGTAGTGGGCGGCTTTTTTATTTAAAGGGCTGCCTCTAGTCACATTCACTGTTCCTTCTGCTGAACTAATCACTTTATCAGCAGAGACAAGGGACGCTTTATTACGAAACGCAGACTGATCTTGATTCGTAATGTCCGTTTCATACATTAAACGGTAAGCTAGATGCACGTCATCTTTAAATTCAATCGTGAAATCTTGACCATCTGCTGTTTGGCCGATGGTGTAGTGGTTTTCGTCAAGCAGCTGACCAAGCGAGGTTTCACCATTTAGCTTTGTATCAACACGGTAAAGCTTGATTGAATCTTTTTTTAACGCTTGACCTTCTTGAATCGGATCTAACAGTCTCGCTTGTTTCACATCGTCTAAGTCCATATTAAAATCGACTGTCCATTGAATGGTTTCAGCATTGTAAGATCGATTGGGTTTCCCCTTTTTAGAGACATTTGGGCCATTTGGAATGTATTGAATCGGGATCGATATCGTATCTTTGCCTTCAATTGGAGTAATGACCACTTCTTTTTCTTCAGTAATGACAGTTTTTTGATCTAATTGCGTCCACACTTGAAGTGTTCCATGGATATTTGAATATTGTTTGATAAAGTCAGTGAATTCGATGGAGGCATTTCCACTTTCATCTACAGAAAAATAACCAATGGTTGCTTGATTAAATTTCATCTCGAGACGATCGATTTTTTCGTAAATCACTAATTCCTCTGGAACCTTGAAATGGAATTCATCACCGCCATTATAGCTATGCCCATTCGGGATGGCCCACTTATAGTTAATGGAAATCAGCGAGTTGATATCAGGCCTATCAACTGAATTTCCTTCCTGATCTTCAAATATCAATTTCGCATCAGTGAGGAGATTTTCTTGTATCAGCATTTGTTTTGAAACACTTTGCAGCCCTACACGCTTAGATACGTTCACTTTGTTTTTTAGTAATTCATCCTTATCGCTTTGTTTCGTTTGAGCGGCTTCTTGATTCTTAGCTGCTTTGTCTTCCTCAGATGAGGTTGAGTCATCTTTTGATAGGCTTTCTTCACGCTCGTTTTGCTTTGTTTTCTCTTTTTGCTCAGATATACTAGTGACATCGATGTCTATTGCTCCTTCTAAATTTGGATCAAGCTCAACATCTTCTTTAAATATGACCGTCACTTCATTTTGTTTTGAAACGGTATACTCTCCAACAGATACTTCATTGACAATAATTGGTTCATTCTGCTCCTTCTCTACCTGAATGGCTGAAGGAAGAGAGAGAACATACGGATATTGCTTTTTTAGATCAATTCCTTTTATAGACCAATGGACAGTGGCCTTTCTTACTTGCTGATCTTCCATGTTTGATAACTTGTTTCCTTCGCTATCAGCAAACTCAATATCCCCATAAATGTTTTCTTGGCTTTCTTTGGCTTGTGCCCCTGCCAGAGGCAAGATTCCTAATATACTAGACTGTATGACTAACACCGCGATGAGAGCCAATGACAATATTCTTTTCAATACATCCACCCTTTTCTAAAATTAATTTTCAACAACGATAAAAAACCATTTGTATCTTGTCTGATAAACCACTCCGTTTCTAATCAAATATTTTCTAAAAATTGCACCTTAAGACCCTATGAATAAAATGAGATGATCAATCATGAGCTTGAAAGGTAATCATGAGTAGTGGATATAGTAACTGGATAGGGGTCTATAGAAATGGGGAATAGTGAGAGGGATCATGAAAAAATAAATGTTAATTTTCTATTTATACTGGAATGAACAATAAATGATGTTTACATGCTTATATAATCATGTATTCACATATGGTTCGTTCATATGAAACAAGCATGTATCATATGGTATGTATGGTGAGTCAGTTCAGCATCATATAGATCGCATTCCTTTCTACTCCCTTTCATATGGTAATCAAAAAGCTTCTGCTTTTTATTCTTACATTTACCGTTTCAACAGCAAAAAAATAAACAAAATATCTAAAATGATCCATTTTTATAGGATTCATGGCTTACTTATCACCTTTTAAAAGAAAAATATGGAGAATCAGCGCATAACATTTGTTTTCGTCTAATTTTTTTCTCTTTTATCATCAAAAGTGAAGACAAAACGATTTAGCCTAAACATTACAATCATTTCATGCCTATTTTGAGAATCATATGTTCTTTATCTGAACTTCATAATATATAAGGCAAGCGAGGGGAAGGAGTTAGTTGTTTGATGGAGCTCATTGATAATAAATCAAAGAGATGGATAAAAATTTTAAAACTGCTTGTATCCAAAAATAAGTGGTGGAGCCTTCAAGAAATATCGAATGAACATATCGGTTCGGTTCGTGCCATTCAAAGCGATTTAGAACAAATGAAATCGTTCAAAACAGAGAATGGAGAGCCGTTAATCCACATAAAGCCAAGACAAGGCATATCCATTTGTTATACACAGACGATACGAGTAGACTACTATATCAAAGAAATTTTAAAAGATACGATTGAAATTCGATTGATTGACGGCATTTTTTTCGAACAAAACAGGTCTTTCTATGAATGGATGGACACGCTTAATATTAGTAGATCCACATTGTATAACACCATTCATAAAATCAATTCGATCCTTACATCCTATGACATCGAGTTACGCCCAGATAGTATGCAGTTCCATGGGAATGAGAAGGAGATTCGTCAATTCTTTGTTGAGTTTTTGTTTGAAGTGTATGGAAGCCGGCTTTGGCCATTCGATGATATTCAAAAGCAAGACGCAGTTGATTTATTACAAGAGCTATTTCAGGTGCTCGAAGTCCATGTACCAGATGTGGCTATAGATAAATACTGCCTGTGGCTCGGTGTTTCCATTCACCGAGTGAGGAAAAATTTTACCATACGACGCAATTATACGTACTCGATGAATGAAGAAAAACAGACCTCTACAGCCAAAGGTATCTATAATCAAATCAAAAACTGGGAAGAGCACATTTGCCAAATGACAAAGGACATTTTTGGTATTACACTGGATCATCACGAATTTGTCTTTTTACTATTGATCGAACCAGCTATTGGCCACTTTAAATCAATTGAATCTGTCGAAGAAAAGTTGACGTTCTTTCAATCGCATACACCACACCTCTTTGAAGCCATTCATTCATTTATCAATCAATTGGAGTTGATTTATCATCAAGAGGTGGCTAATCGCAAGGTGATGACACTGATTCTTCTCCAATATTATGTGTATTCTAAGGAAATTACCGTGAGAGATGGATTCCTTTTCAAAAAGAAATCGAGTTATTTATCAGAGGTGAAAGAGCAGCTTCCTTACTTCTATTCGAGGATTACTCATATCATCCAAGAGTTAAAAACAGACGATATACTCGCTTCTTTTGTGAAAAATGAACGGGAATTGATCCGTATCATTACGTCTACCTGGAGAGGGCTTGTTCAATTTGAAATGGAGCGAAGAAACGTGTTGAACATATTTGTTATTTCAACATTAGGCTATTATCATAGTTTGTTTATAGCAGATTTAATTAAATTAAGCGTGCCTCCTCTCATTCACACTTTTACAAGTCCAGAAAATACATTAAATGATGTAACGATGGATCAACTTGGGATTGATATGATCGTGACCGATACCGAGCTCCCTATTCAATTTGGACGATATACACTGCTGATCAGCTCTTTTCCAACAAAGAAAGAATTGGACAACTTGAACCGAAGATTGGTTGATATGATCGACTAATGTTCATCAAAAAAAGCTGCTTGAGAGCTTCTCAAGCAGCTTTTTGCTTCTGTATTAATGAAGCACGATTTGTTCATTCATCAAATCAATGGCGTAAAGTGATTGCTCATATTCATCTAATAGAAGGTATACTTTGAGCGGTGCAGCGGTTTGATCTGTCTGCTGCGTGAATAGTACACAAGTGAATTTTTCGATCCCCTCTGGCAGCTTGCTTTTCAGAAAAGGATGAAGAATAGGAGAGATTCGAAGGGTATCAACATCTTTCAGCCAAAGTTCATCTTGTAACGCAGGATAATGGTCAACCAAAAACTGACGAAACACTTCCAATGTACTCAAGGTAGATATCCTCACTTTCTTCTATCATGGCTTCAAGCTTACCTAAAACAAACATATTCAAAGTCATCCTAAGATGTCAGTCCACCAAATGTCGTATACTACTAGAGACACGATTTCATTTTTCTTCAAAAAGCATTGTAGATCATGTTTACTGTCATGAGTGTTTCATATGTATGACGTCTACTATATTCCAACCGATGGACCTATGATCATATTCTTATCTGTTTCTTTCGTGATGAAACGACAACTTCCTGCTACAAAATTCCAAATTTCTTCAAAAAATTGGTGCAATGAGACAAATAAGAACAGCTCCTCACTGTTCTTTCAGACATTATGAGAGGTCTTTCAAAGAAAACACTTCGCCGCTCTCTGCATCAATACCATCATGGCAATCGAGCTTTCCGCATAGAACATATTGTTTTTGCACTTCGTCATAGACGTAGATAGGTGTAAGTTCAAGACGTTCTCTCAATTTTTCAAAGGCTTCTTTCTGAGATACAGTAATTTCACTTGCCGATTGAGAGGGACTCAGTATCCCGCACACTTGAAACATTTCTTTTTTATCTATGTAATTAACGGCTTCAAACGAGCTGGCGTCAATGAAGACCTTGATCTTGTCCATAAATCCACTGCCTTCTTGCCCGTTCGTTTTTAATATCGCATGGATGTATCCATGATCACGATGGAGTGTTTTCAGAACCCACTTTCCTGTATCCTTTGAATATTTTTGCGCCAAAAAGGTTCGGACTGCTTTTATACACTCAGTTTGCTCTTCTTTTGATATCGGGATGGTATCCGGTGAAGGCTCCAATGAGAAAGCTTGTTCAGCTGAAATGTCCTCATGGATATTCATTTCCTTTTTTTCAAAGGCTTTGTTTAACGGTTCATTCCATTCAATGATCTCATTCATGTGTATACAAAGTGTTTCTTCACGCCCAATTTCAAACGGTATAGTTCCTGTTCCATCGTTCTTGACATAGATTTCTTCTAATGCATAAATTGTTCGAATTCGATTGTGCTCGAAGGAAGGCCATTGAAACTGCTGCACTTGCTGCTCGGCTAAGTTCTCCAGCTTATCAATAGAAAGCACATATTCCTCAGCTCTCAGTAATGTTTTGGCTAAAAATGGTCCGTGGTGTGTAAAGTACATGAGCTGTCCATGTTCATCCCATTTCACCTCAATTCTGCCTGAAGGCGTCACTTTCACACCATCTATTGCTTCTTCGAAAAAAAGTCCCCCTTTCTCCTTCTGATGCATGTGAAAATGCTCACCATAGATTAACCCTGTTTCTTGTTCGATCCATTGAATGACATGAGCTGGATATGGTCTCTTAAATGTGACACCATGCTGCGCATAGGTTTTGTCCATGACAAAAATAACTGTTTCCACCTGTCCCGTATTCAAATTCACTTCAATAATGGCTGTGCCGTCTGGGTTTAAATCGTCGTCCTCAGGTTCCGTTTCATGAGAGGGGAACCATTCCATATTGAATGTATAAATCGTTTCATTAAACATGTTGACGTAACGATGAAAGCTGTGTCTTTTTAGATGATAAAGATCTAAGCCAAATTTCGCCTTTGTCTGATCAATCAATTGTTGTATGTTTGCATTCAATGGTTTCACCTCAAATTGGTTAAGTTTTATGGAAGAACAAAAATAACGATAAAGATGAAGATGATGATTACTGACAAGAATCCTAAAGCAATTCCCATTATGTTTGACTCTTTTGTATAGCCTGTTAATTCTCCATCAGTCGATCGGTCGATTTTTCTAAAGCGAAAAAGCATGCTTATATTGATAAGAGCTAGAGCCATAATCAATAAGAAAAGTAGAAATAAAGGTTGGATATCAAAGAATGGGTTCGATACATCTTGGAAGCTAAAAGACTGAAAGAACATAAGCCCACTCAATATCAGTTTCCAAACATTATCCATCTTCTGTTCTTTCTCCCACTCTTTCCCCAATTTTTCTTTTTCATAAATAGCTATCTGCTCGAAAATTGGAATGAAAGACTTTGTTGATCCTTTTTTAATAAAACCATAAATGCTTTGAAGGAGCATTAAAATTCCTAAACAAAGAAAGAAATGTGTAAATCGAATTTCAACAATTTGAATCAACATTAAAAAAGCGACGATTATGATAACGGCTATTAAATTAGAGACAGCTATTTGTTTCGTCCTCATCTTTTTCAGTGCAGCTTGTTCCATGTAATACTCCTCTCCGTTTTAAATGTTTCTGTTGAACGCTCTATCTTTATTACGATTTTACCGAAAAAATGTTTCAATATTTTCCCTTTCTACTGTCAATTCGGCTTTTTTCGCAAATGAAAAGACGCCCATCATTCAATGAACGTCTTATCTTTCTTCATGAAATCAGCACATCATATTTGAACAGCTGATCTGTTTTTTATTTGGTGGGCTGCCAGGTGTTTAAAGTCATCAACAGACAGCTGTCTAGATGTCTTTTCTCCATGCTGTCTGATGTTCAGTGTTTTTTCTTCCATTTCTGTATCGCCAATGACAGCGATATAAGGGATTTTTTGCATTTGTGCTTCTCTCATTTTATAGCCGAGTTTTTCATCCCGTTCATCGATTGTCACTCTTATTCTGATCTTTCTTAATTGCTGCTGCATCTCAAGGCAGTGATCAAGGTGAACCGTTGAGACAGGGATGATTTGTACTTGTACTGGTGCCAGCCATAACGGGAAGGCGCCTGCAAAATGCTCGATGAGAATGCCAAGGAAACGATCCAGAGAACCGAAAATGGCACTATGAATGACAACTGGCCGTACCTTTTCATTCTTTTCATTGATATATGTTAAATCAAATTTCTCAGGCATTTGAAAATCTAACTGAATTGTGGCGCACTGATGGCTCCGCTGCAAGGCATCTTTTATATGAAAATCGATTTTCGGGCCATAAAATGCCCCATCTCCTTCATTTAGCTGATAATCGACTTTTAGCCGATCAAGCACATTCTTTAGCGCTGATTCAGAGATATCCCAAATGGCATCATCGCCTAACGCTTTTTCAGGACGAGTGGATAGTTCCCCAGAGTACTCAAACCCAAATGTCCGATACACATGATCAACTAATTGGAAAATCCGTTTGATTTCAGCTTCAATTTGATCTTCTCTCAAAAAAATATGGGCATCATCTTGGCAAAATGTTCTGACCCTGAACAATCCATTTAATGCTCCGCTAAATTCATGACGATGCACCTGACCAAACTCAGCCATCCTGATCGGAAGGTCTCTGTATGAAAATAAGCTGTTTTTAAACATGAGCATATGTCCTGGACAATTCATAGGCTTTAAAGCAAAGCTTGTATGGTCTACTTCTGAGAAATACATATTTTCATGATAATGATCCCAATGTCCCGACTTTTCCCAAAGCTCTTGGTTCATCATAAACGGTGTGCTCACTTCTTCATATTGCGCTTTGCCTCGCACTTCTCTAGAAAAAGCCATTAATTCATTTTTGACAAGCTGACCTTTTGGTAAATAAAACGGCATACCTGGCGCTTCTTCCGAAAACATGAACAGAGATAATTGTTTCCCTAATTTCCGGTGATCACGCTTGTTTGCTTCTTCCATGAAATGAAGATACTCAGCTAGATGTTTTGGAAGTTGAAACGCTACACCATACACTCGCTGCAATACATCTTGATGACTGTCACCCCGCCAATAAGCACCTGCAACACGTGTTAGTTTAAATGACTTTACGAACCCAGTAGAAGGTAAATGAGGCCCGCGGCATAAGTCGATAAATTCACCCTGCTGATACACTGTGATGGCTTCTTCAGATGGGAGTCGTTTTAAAATCTCCAGCTTATATGGATCATGTGCAAACAACGATTCAGCTTCTTTGTAAGAGACCTCCTTTCTTTGGATGAGATGATTCTCGTTTATGATCTTTTCCATCTCTTTTTCAATCTCTGCCAAATCCTCTACGCTTAATGTTTGATTTAGCTTCATATCATAGTAAAATCCATTTTCGATGACAGGTCCGATTCCAAGTGTGACATTGTCATATAACCTTTTCACCGCTTGGGCTAATACGTGTGCAGATGTATGGCGCAGCACTTCAAGCCCTTCTTTTGAATCGAGTGTGACAATAGACAGCCCAGCATCGCTGTCCAGCTGGTGACTTAAATCGACCAATTGATCATTGATCTTTCCTGCCACTGCTTTTTTCCTTAAACTCGGGCTAATATGGGAGGCAACACCTGCGACAGTCGTACCTGCAGAAAACTCCTTTATCTTTCCATCTGGAAATTGAATCTTCACCATGTTTTCTTTCATGACTGACACACCTTTCATTTTTTGATATAAAAAAACACACCCATCCCTCATAAAGGGACGAATGTGTAATCCGTGGTTCCACCCAAATTCCCATAACGCATTTTCGCTTTATGGCTCTGGTGCCGTAACGTGGCATAGTCGGTATTGGATACTTCAATTTTCCCCAATACAGCTCAAAGGTGGTAAGACAACTTTTCTGCGTTAGGAAGATTTCAGCGTGACTTCCCTCTCTAGTAACCGATAAAAGCTGCTCATGTCCTTTTCAAAGCCTGATGATAGTTGAGTGAACAAAAAAACACACCCATCCCTCATAAAGGGACGAATGTGTGATCCGTGGTTCCACCCAAATTCCCATAACGCGTATTCGCTTTATGGCTCTGGTGCCGTAACGTGGCGTAGACGGTATTGGATACTTCAATTTTCCCCAATACAGCTCAAAGGTGGTAAGACCATTTCCTGCGTTAGGAAGATTTCAGCGTGACTTCCCTCTCTGGTAACCAGTAAAAATGGCTCATGTCCTTTTCTTCGCTTTTAATTTCTCCATATCTTACATGATGATGATAGAACATGTAAAGCTTTATTTTGTGCAGAGCAATTGAAATTCATTCTTTAAATGATGTGTTGCGTGTATTTACTTGGGCTGTATTCAATTTGAAACGCAGGGGATAAGGCTCGTTTCACTTCTTCAGTGATACGCTCTCCTTCTTGATTGAATTTCTTTTCCATGTCTGCGCCATTTGGCACCAAATCATCTGTCTCTTCGTCAAACCAGCGGCCATACTGTATGTTCCAATTCCAAATCTTTGAGAAAAGTGTATCGCTCATTGGTATATCATCTCTTTCTAGATGACATTGACAATACCCACAATGAAAAGGTTCACCACCGTAATCTCCTTCAATTTTCACAAAAGGATGATCCTCAAATTCACGGCAGCACACCCATTTTTTGAAGTGCTGACCGAATTCTGTCAGTTTAATTGAGTAATAACGCATGGAAGTTCGTCGTCCTATCATGTCAAAAATGCCTTGATCAATTAATCTCTTTATCCGATACTCGATAAAATCATCACCGATATACTGATCTAAATGACCAATGACTTCTCCTATTAAGCGTGGAGTTACGATGTACTCCTCTTCTGGCTCGGACTGATGAAGCCGCTTAGCCATTTTCACTAAATAAGCATCAAATTCATCTTCTGGTACACTGATCGTTTTTCCTTTTTGCCATATCCGCAGCGTATGATTTTCTTTAGCAAATGAAAGCCATTCGTTTTGTAATTTCTCTCTTTCTTCTTTTGATACTGCGTGAATGTGCTCTTTACATCTGTACAAAACCTTCAATTTTTCAGTTGTAATTTCCCCGGCATGGCGAATATCCATTCGTCTTGTATTTGTATTGAACAGCTGATCAAATGCAGTCGTTGTATTGAGTAGAGTCAATTCAATGTTTTTCTCTTTTAATAAATAGATGGCATATCGTAAACCAATTTGCTCATGTGCATTACTGCCTGTCCAGATGAGGATACGCGTACCATCTTTTATATCTTTTATTTGTTGAAGCATTCTATGCTGATCGTTGACCATGTCATCAAAATAGCCAAATTCATTTGATATCACGTTACGCAGCCACTCTATACGCTTCTCCTGTCCTTCATGTTCATGCAAATGCAAAAGGGGTCCAATCGAATAAATGTCATCAAAGGCGATAATATTATTTACTTGATCTTGCTTCATTTCACGTAATGCTTGTTTTAAACTACCGGCAGGTGCTGCCCCAAATACGATATGTATCATCATTTGTCTCCCTTTATCTTACAGTTTATTTCATCTTCACCTATTCATGGCTCTTGCGTCAATTCTATTGAGTCAATTTCATTCAAAAGTATGACAATGAGAGGATAAGATATATATAGAATGCAGAATTGAAGAGACTATATCCCACGAAATGGGGCAATCTGTTTACTGAGCTCGCTTTGAGACTTTTCTTTCTGAATGATTTATAGATAGAAATCCCCTCAAAAAAGGATTTCAGTTCAAGCTCTTATTCACAGATTCCCCTTCACAAATCGTTCTCTTCGCTTTCTTGATAATTCTGCTAGTCGCTTTTGTATCAGATTCCTTAGACCACTGTTCGCAAAGGTTCATGACCCAATTTGGCTGTGTTTTACTAGCGTCATTGAGCCAGTTTCCTACAGAATCTTGAACATATGTTGATGGATCGGATTTGAGTAAATTTAGAATAGGCAGCGCCCTCTCTGGCTCTTGTTTTAATAACTCAATATGCTTTGTCCATACCCCTCTAGGACGGATCGCCTCTACAGAGAACCGGCGAAGATTTTCATCCCCGCTTTTTGCCCATTCTGTTAAATATTCTATTCTTTGATCAAGCTGATGACTGAGGCTTTCTCTCACGGACATCCACGCAATTTCTCGAACACCAAAATGATGATCAGCTGCAAATGGCTGAATGTACGCAAGTTTCTCTTTCAGAGTTGATAAACGTTGTTTGTTCATATAAGCAGCCCAACAGCGAACGCTATCAGATACGTGGTGAGCAAATGCCTGTAGTACTTCCGCTTGTTTTTCCTCATTCTCTTTGTGTAGCACTTCATCTAACAATTGACCGATGAGACGAATTGCTTTCATTCCTGATTCAGCTTTTTGTTTAGTGATCTCAGATGAAATATCGTCTATATAATGGTCTAAACCAACGGACGGCAAAACATGCTGTATTAGCGTCATATGATTGACAGCCAGCCATTCAGTTAAATTCACACTTTCGATCTCTCCCTGATTCAAAAGGGTCCAGACGTCACGAGGGATATCAGTCCCCTTTCGAGCGCCTTTTCGATTGATGATATCCTCACTTATTTGCATTCTATTTTCTCTCCTCGTCTAGCAGTTCTTTTGTTAGACATTCATCGTTTTTAAAAGAAATTTGTTGATGCCTTCATTCTTTGGATATTGACTCCTATTGTAGCAAATAAACAACTTCACTGGTTCATTCTTCAAATCAAAAAGGAACTACCCGAAATAAGTAGTTCCTTCTATACAAAATTGAATTTAAGTTAGCTTCCTTGTTCGATCACCTTCAAACTCTTATGCTGAGAAAATCGGTCAAACGCCACCATTAGAATGGTCATGAGTAAAGCGAGAAAAACGGTTCCAGCACTGATCCAGCTTAGGTTTAATATAGATGTTTCGCTTAACACAATCCCTCCTACACCAGAGCCTAAGGCAAATCCGAATTGAATAAATGATGTATTGACACTTAATGCGATATCAGGAGATTTTGGTACAAGTGTGACAAGATATAGCTGCTGAGCTGGTGATGTGCTCCATGTAGCGATCATCCATATCATGATGACAGCCACCATGACCACGAGATTCCCTGTGACAAATGCTAGCAGCATGAGCATGATGATTTGCAGAATGATTCCAGAGAAAATCGTGAATATTGGGCCCTTTTTATCTGCTGCAATCCCTCCAAGGCTGGAGCCCAAAAAGCTGCATATTCCAGCTAGTAATAAAATGCCACTGATTTCTGTGATACTAAGGTTTGCTGATGCTTGCAGGAAGGGCGTTAAATAGGTAAATAACGTGGAATATCCACCTACATAGAATAGCGTCACTGCCACCGCAAGTAATATTCGCTTATCTTTTAAGATCGATAATTGCATACCAAGTGTCACCGGTTCTTGTTCTTTCATAGACGGAATTCGCCTATACACAACAATCAGCGGAATAAGCGTGATCAATCCAATGGTTGCGAATAATGCTTTCCATCCGATCATACTGCTTAGAAATGTCCCGATTGGAACACCTAAAACCAAGGAGCTGCTTAATCCCATTAAAATGATGCCAATGGCTGTTCCTCTTTTTTCACGTTCTACAAGACGAGTCGCAACAGCCATTGCCACTACAATAGCAGTCCCCCCACTGATTCCTTGTAAAATCCTTGTCATCATCACCATTTCAAACGAATGGCTGACACTTGTGATGAAATTACTTAAAATAAAAATGATCAGCATCCATGATAATATTTTTCTGCGGTCCATATTGATTGTGAGTGCAATGACAATCGGTGCGCCGATTGCTGCTGAGAGAGCTAAAGACGTGACCAATAATCCAGCAGCAGACGTCGTGACATGTAAATCATCTGCGACCATCTGGATAATGCCTGTAATGATATATTCGATCGTTCCAATTAAAAAGGCTGCTAATGCAAGTAAATAGACAACGGTTTTATTTTTCATCGTGACGTTTCTCCTTTGGGCAAAGTTTACGATTTGATCTCATCTTTAATAGGAATTTGAATTTCAATGAGTCTGCCTTCTTCATTTTCAGACAAAGGGTAATAAATCTCTCGGCCCGGCTGGTCTTCTTTCACGCGGTATCCATTATTTTCGATCCATGTCGCCAGGTCAATACAAGCAGTTTGTGCGGATGGAGAATGTGAATGAAATAACAGTGTCGCCATGGTTTCTTCTGCAGGTAACGTACGTATCTTGATTCCTTGAGGAAGAGTGCCCCTTAACGATTTGACGGAATACCCCACCTCAAATTCGAACTCACTTTCTTTTTCCATTGATTCCCTCCACAGCACCACTTGTGGTCCCGAGATCGATTCTTGTTGATTTTTAAGTAATAAATGATGAAACGTTTGAAAGAATGAAGGAATTTCGTCAACAGTTCCGTTGGATTGAAAAGACATGATGCTTTTGCTTTCAACAGATTTGATAATGACCTCCTGTTCTTTTTCAACACACCCCTCTCGTTTAATGAGGTGCATCCGCTCCTTAATACGCGCTAATTTCTGTTGTTCTCTCTCGATCAATTGCTGAATCTCACTTTCTTTCAGCAGAAACATGCCCTGAATCTGCTCTACCGAAATATCTTCCCGAAGAAGCTGAGCCATTTGCTTTAACGTAAAGCCCAATTCCTTGTACAGAAAAATTCGATTGACTTCGAGCAGCTGCTCAGCTGAGTAATAACGGTATCCCGAATCTTGATCAATCTGCTTAGGCTTTAATAAATCAATTTGGTCATAATATCTTAAGGTTTTAACAGGCACTTTACTCAACATAGAAAAATCGCCGATCTTGAACATCCTGCATCTCCTCCGTTTTGTTGATCTGATCAAAGTATAAACCTTTCAGTTAAGGGGAAGGTCAACTGAAGAATTTAAAAATGTCGATTCGCTTCAGTAGAAACAAAAAAGCACTATTTTCAAATAGTGCCTAAAACGAAGGTTTTCGATTCACTTTTAAAAGAATGCTTTCTGATAAGAGCGGAGCACATGCCATCACCCCTTGAATTTATTCATTTACCCCAAACAATCCAATCTTTTCAGGCACTTTACAATATCTCCACTTTTAAAGAAATTGAATATGGCACCCTCGCTAAACCGTTCGGCTCTTACAACCCCCATCATGAGAGCAAGCACACACTGCGCATTTAAATTTGAAATGTCCACATTCTCCATATCGTTCGGTCCACCTTCAATCCCATTTTCTTTGAGGATCTCTCTGTAGCGGGTAAGCTCCAGCTCTTGATGTTGTTTTGCAAAGGTATAAACATCTTCGATCAAGTGACGAACCGTTTCGGAATAATTCACAAAGGGCATCTGAATTGGGCGTTCAGCTGTTCCATCATTTTCTTGATCGATTACCCATTCTCCAATATGATCTTCCTGAAGCAGCGGTATGTATTTTGTTAGAATATCGAATTGACTCATTTTCATCCTCCTCTATCTCCTTTATATGGTTTACTCTGATCGACACCTATGGATCAGTATAAAAAAATCCGTGATCATCCTACCAGCTAGACACCAGTATTCAAATCACGGACAGTCTTTATTCACTTCACTTTTTATACTCTAACCATTGATACAACTGTCTCCACATGCGCCGTTTGCGGAAACATATCAACTGGCTGCATGTATTCGATTTTGTAGTCTTTTGACATGTATTCGAGGTCTTTTGCTAATGTTGATGGGTTGCAAGAGACGTAGACAAGGCGTTTTGGTTTGACTTGTTTGACAGTGTCTAAGAAGGTGCGCTCGCAGCCTGTTCTTGGCGGGTCCACGACGATGACGTCAGGACGGAAGCCTTCTTTGACCCATTTTGGCAGCCAGTGTTCAGCTGTTCCTGTCACATAGGTCGCGTTTTTCATGCCGTGTTTTTTGGCATTTTTCTTGGCATCATCAATCGATTCTTTGATGACATCCATTCCTCTTACTTCTTTTGCACCATCTGAGAGCCACATACCAATGGTTCCAACGCCGCAATATGCATCGACAACCTTTTCTTTGCCAGTCAGTTTGGCCGCTTTTTTCGCTTCGTCGTAAAGCTTTAGCGTTTGCTTCGGATTCAATTGGAAGAAAGCACGTGCACTCAGTTCAAAGGAGACGTCTCCTAAAAATTCTTGAATGACCATGTTGCCAGCTAGGTGAGATGTCTTATGGCCAAAGATGACCGACGTTTTTTCACCGTTGACATTGTGCATAATGGACGTCACTTCTGGCAGACGTTTTTGAATGGCTTCGGCGATTTCTTTTTTCTTTGGAAATTCAGGTTTTGATGTGACTAGAACGACCTGTACTTCACCTGTTTCAAAACCGACACGCACAACAATTGAGCGTACGTCGCCTTTTCTCGTCCGTTCATTGTAGACCGATACACCGAATTTCTCTAAGATTTTGCGGACAACGCCCGTTGTTTTGTTCGTATTTGGATGCTGCACGATACATTCCTTGATCGGTACAAGCTTATGAGAGTTCAGTCCGTAAAGTCCAGCAATGATGTCACCGCTGTGAGAACGCCCTACTTGGAACTGGCTTTTGTTCCGGTAGTGCCACGGATCTTCCATACCGATCGTTGGTCGAATATCTAGTTTTTCAACTGATAGCTTCGTATGTCGTTCTATTGATTGAATGACAATATCTCGTTTTTCCTTTAGCTGCTGCTCGTATGCCAAATGCTGTAGCTGACAGCCTCCGCACTGCTCGTATACTGGGCATGGCGGTTTCACTCGATGCTCGGAGCGCTTTCGGACTTTCCTGACCGTACCTTCTGCATATTTTGCTTGGACATTCGTTGCTTCCACAACCACTTCTTCGCCTGGAAGCGCACCCGGGACAAAGACCACTTGCTTTTTAAAATAACCGACCCCTTCCCCATTAATGCCAAGGCGTTTAATGGTAAGCGGGAACTGCTGTCCCTTTTGTAAAAGGGCACCTTGCTGTTTTTCCTTCACTTCATTCTCTCCGTTCTATCTGAACCCTTGATAGGTTGTCTTCATTTTATTCCATCTCATTAGTATATCATGACTTGGACAAAGAGAGAAAATCCCTTTCATTTATTTATCTGTCTCAATGCTTCTCCATAAATATAAAGAAGCGTAGCTTAAATACGGGGTCCACTCCTTGCTTAATGCTGCCATTTCTTCTTTTGTCGGCTTTTCAGGCAGGTCAAAATGCCGCTTGATGGCGTTTTGAATACCGATATCTGCCATCGGAAAGAGATTTGGTCTTCCAAGTCCATTCATGAGCACATTTTGAACTGTCCAAGGTCCAATCCCTCTAATCGGAAGCAGACGTTCTTCCACCTCCAGATCAGTTAAATCGTGTAATTCTTCTAAACAAAGAGAGCCGCTCACAATTCGCTTCGATACATCGATGACATATTCCGCTTTCCGCTGACTAAATTGGAGCTTTCTCAAATCCTCTGTTTCAAGTGAGGCGATGGCTTCCGGTAAAGGATCAAACCAAACACCTTCTATTTGCTCACCGTACGTATGAACAAACCGTTTCGTGAGCTCATAAGCAAACGCCAGATTGAGCTGCTGATGAATGATGCATTTCATCAAACAATGATATAAATGAAAATCCAGCATGAGCGGTGTCCCGACATGACGCTCAAATATGGACGCTAAATTCGTTTGAGAAAAATGCTCATGCACAGCGTGTAATTGATGCTTCATGCCAAATATCCGCTTCACCTCACATATGAGAGGTTCCTCAGGACCTTTTCCTTGCACCCGAAACGTGGGCGCTTCTTTTGTTCCGGTGGCTTGAACGACGACAACGTATGGTTTTTGTTCTAACCTAATTGGTACTTTGATTTCTCGTTTATTCAAATCGACTGCTTTTAATGGATCACTTGATAAGCGTCTGAGCACTTGATCGAAATGATACGGCGGCTCCACCACCAGCTCTTTTTCCCACATGTTTTACTCTTCCTTTCTGCAAACACGCAGATGCGATTGTTTCACTTTGCATGAATGATTCTCCATATTGAATACTTTTAAACATAAAGAGTACAAGAATTTATCAGTTATATCTTCCTTATTTACGGTCATTTTCCTTTTGGATGAAGAAACATTTTTAGTCGAATTCAGCTAAAATTCGACAGCATCCTTCAATATTTTAGGATTATTTACCTTAAATTAGAAATAGAACCTCTGGGTGATATCTTCTATTCCGAAAACATTTGTATAATTATGACATATCAAGGAGGTGAACAAAGGAATTAGCTGATTAGGCAATCATTTGTTTTATCTTGCAGGACCATATTTTACCTCATTGATAACCGGCTTCACCTAGTTTCACTTTTTACGAAAAGAAAGACCCAAAATTTAAAAACAAAGGAGATCCGACCAATGAAAAAAACCATTCTTTCTGTTGCCCTTGCCACTGCTGTTTCTTCGACACTACCAGTATTCGCTGACGCTGCTGAACAAAAAACTACTCCAGTTTCAACTACTGTTCAGCAAACTGTTTTAAACAAAGCTGTTGAAAGTAAAGCATCTACAACCGCAGGAAACGTTAATATTAACTTTGACGTACTTGGTATAGCTAATGCATTAATCAATGCTGCAAATGCTAACACAAACCGTGAAGGCTTTGTCAAAGGACTAATGGAGTCTGCTTTCTATGCTGCGGGCTCAAAATACAATGTCATGGTATTTAACTTAAGCCAAGGTTATGAGACTCGTTTCAACGGAGTCAAAACGTTTGCTACTGTGAAATACGGAAGCATTACTTACGGAGTTTGGGTATTTGAAAATGGATCTTTCACAAACAAAGGTGACGGCGGCTACATCAACTGGGCATTTAGAGGCTGGTTCGACCGTAACGGTGGTTTCGTCAACTTCCGTCGTCCTTAATTCTCGGTTTTATCCATCAATCATACACGCACATTGGACCGATCTCAGTAATGAGATCGGCTTTTTTATGCAGAACACGTATAAGTTCACCGGTGCTGCTTCATGATATAATGCAAGTCTGGAGGGGTGCACATGCTGAAAAAAATTGCAGTGACAAAAAACGGCGACTTGATTGAACATGCAACATTACAGCAGCTTTCAAGCCCCGATATCGCCTGGTACTGGATTGATTTCCATGCGCCAACGGAAAAGGAAGCAGCGCTTTTGAAGGAATACTTTCAGTTCCATCCGCTTGCGATTGAGGATTGCTTCCATTATTTACAGCGGCCGAAGCTTGATTTTTATGAAGGGTATTTATTTTTCGTGCTTCATGCCCTGAATCAAAAGACGCTTCGATCTGAGGAAATCGATCTGTTTGTCGGTGACAATTATATCGTGACCTTTCATTTGAAGGAAGCACCATACATTGATCGTGTCATTCGAAAGCTCAAAGAATCTGACAAAACCCGAAATAGCGGACCTGAGCATATTGCTTATATGCTGATTGATCAGCTTACCGATGATTATTTCCCAATCATTTATCAAATTGAGGACAGGCTGAATGAAATTGAGGATGAAGAAGGTCATAAAACATATGGAACGCTGATGAACGAAGTATTCGGAATTCGATCCGATTTGCTCAAGCTGCGAAGAACGATTATCCCGATGAGGGACCTTTTATATCGTATTGTCAACACAAATACGATGAGAAGCGATACGAACCGGCAAGCATATTTCAATGATATTTATGATCACCTTTTGAAACTAACCGAGATCGTCGAGTCAAACCGTGATATGACGGCCGATTTACGAGACAGCTATCAGACGCTGAATTCCAATCGAATGAATGCGATCATGATGACATTGACCATTGTGTCGACCATTTTTATCCCACTGACCTTTATTGTTGGGGTGTACGGAATGAACTTTGATAACATGCCTGAATTACACTGGAAGTATGGCTATTTTGGGGTGCTGATTTTCATGGGTCTGCTCGTCTCGGGTATGCTTTTGTGGTTTAAGCATAAAGGGTGGTTCCGCATTTTCAAATAATTTGTTGAGAGAATAGCTTGGGGGCGGTTAAGGTGGAAAACTGGATTCCATTGACTCATCAAGAACTAAAGCTGGTATGGAAGACGTTCTATCGAGATTTCAAATTTAATCCAAGCATCTCTCGTTTTCCCTCATTCCACGTACCATCTCCTTATATTACATATGATATCTCTGTTTATTTTGAGGACCCTTCCCTTCTACATGCGGAGGAAGACCTTGAAGAGAAAGCATTACTTGCTTTTCAGGAGCATATGAGAACAGACGAATATATGCTGGCACTCGATTGGCAGCACGAATGCTACTGGATCACACCATACGGCTCATTTGAAAAAGATGTATTTGGAGAATGGACAGTGCCTGTGCTTCCTAACGGGGATTATGATTTCTTTTTATCAAAGGAGATGCATTGGGGCTTGCTAGGACATCCTTGGGAGCAAAGTATCACGATTTTCGGTGAGGGCTTGATTGACTCTTTCACGCGCCATCATCCGATTTTGTTTCAGTGTAAAATAAGAGAAGGATAAAGAAAAAGCTCGCAGGTCTTCTGCAAGCTTTTTTCTATAGCTGAGGCAGATGCCATACTTTTTCAAGCATGAGATCGTCTAGGCTTTTAAAGGAATAACCTTGTTTTTTCAGGGCCGTGATGGCATCATCCAATGCCTCTGCATTGTCTCTTGAGACGGTATGAAGTAAGTAAATGGCACCTGGGTGCGCCTGCTTCATCATTTGATCGTAGGCATACTGTTTTCCTTTTTGATGATGAATATGCCAGTCCACAAACGCTACTGACCAGAAAACGGTTTGGTAGCCGAGCTCTTTTGTTTCCTTCAGCACTCTTTCACTGAATACACCGCGCGGCGGACGAAGATAGAGGTTGTCTTGTTTTCCAGTGATTTTGTACACGGCTTCATTGACACGGTCCAGCTCTTCTTTGATTTCTTTCGTACTCTTTGTTGTTAAATCTGGATGGTGATAGGAGTGGTTGCCAATGATATGACCTTCCTCTGCCATACGTTTGACGAGCTCAGGCTGATCCTTTACAAAGTGCCCTGTCACAAAAAAGGTGCCTGATACTTGATGTTTTTTCAGCACATCTAAGATCTTCGGCGTGTACCCATTTTCATAGCCATTGTCGAAGGTAAAATAAATCTCTTTCTTTTTCGTGTTTCCTAAATAAAAGGCATCATACTTTTTTAAAAGGACGTTCAATTCTTTACCCGCATCTGCTGGCTTGTGTTCTTTGCTTTTCGCAAATCCCCAATGGACGGGCTTATTAGACACGGCTTCCGCTTCTGAGAGAGGCATGGATACAAAAAGCGCACATAAACAGATGAGCATGTATTTTTTCATTTACGTCACTTCCCGGTTTTTCTTCTATTGTGCAGAATAAGACCGAGACTCATACACTGATTCACCTGCCAAATTAAAGAAAAAGCCCGCACTGCGCGAGCTATTCTTCCTTCCAATCGCTTTTAAACCGTTCATATTTCGCTTCTAGGTCGTCAATCATCTGGATCAGTCTGTCTATATCCTCAACATCTGTTGATTCAGGATCTAATGAATCAATCACATTCATAAACATATCTAATCGGTTCTTTAAATAATCAACCTGCTGCTCTTTGCTGTCTGCTGCCTTGCCCATAGATACACTCCCTTTAGCATTTGTTTCTAGCTTATCTTTTTTCCCCTTGTAAATCAATGATGCCCCACTTGCGTATAACGGTGATGGGGCTTAAAATTAACTGTTGGCGGGTCTACGTTTGCCCGAATGAAAAGGAGATAGATACCATGAACCAAAAAACAGCACTTCGTCCGATTACACCTGCATACGACCCTTGGGAAGCCTATCTCGATGTGCAGGATTACGGAGAGATGAAGCTGACAAATATCGAATTTACAACAACGACGTTGTGTAACATGAGATGTGAGCACTGTGCGGTCGGCTATACCTTACAGCCTAAGGACCCGAATGCACTGCCGCTTGATTTACTGCTTCGCCGTTTAGATGAAGTTCCGCTTCTGCGCTCAATCAGTATTACAGGCGGAGAGCCTATGCTTTCTCTCAAATCTGTGCGGGAATATGTCGTCCCTTTATTAAAGTATGCCCATGAACGCGGCGTCCGTACACAGATCAATTCAAACTTAACACTTGATTTGGCGCGATATGAGGAAATTATTCCATACTTAGATGTCCTTCACATCTCACATAACTGGGGAACTGTCGAAGAGTTTGCAACGGTCGGTTTTGCGATGATGGACAGAAAACCAACCTTTGAGCAGCGCGAGAAATTATTTAACCGCATGATTGAAAATAGCCGGGCACTTGTCAAAGCGGGTGTTACCGTATCTGCTGAAACCATGCTCAATAAGCGCACGCTTCCATATATTGAACACATCCACCGGCAAATCGTGGAGGAAATGAAATGCCAGCGCCACGAAGTTCACCCAATGTACCCAAGTGATTTTGCCAGCGCCCTTGAATCATTGACGCTTCCGCAAATGCGTGATGCGATTCATCAGCTGCTTGATATTCGTGATCAAGACACATGGATGCTGTTTGGCACCTTGCCATTTTATTCTTGCAGCACAGATGAAGAAGATCAGCGCCTCCTCAAGCGATTGCGTCAGGAGAAACATGTCACGGTACGAAATGACCCTGACGGCCGCTCACGTTTGAATGTGAATATTTTTGATGGGAATATTATTGTGACAGACTTTGGCGATACACCGCCGCTTGGAAACATTGCTACTGATACATTGCAATCTGCTTATTCACGCTGGATGGACACAAAATTAGCAAAAGAGCTGAATTGCCATTGTCCAAGCGTACAATGCCTCGGTCCGAATGTTCTTGTGAAAAACAGCTATTATCAAGATGTTGATTTTACTTCTCGTACAGCCAGGGGGTAACCGATAGATGGACGATACTTTTCTGACAATAGTCAAGAACAAATACATTGAAATTCTCCTTGTTGGACTCGTTCTTTGGCTTGCCGTCTTTATGATTAACAAAGCGCTTCAAATTTTCTTTAAACGAACGGAGTTTATAGAGGACAAGAAGAAAAAAACGATCGAGAGCTTGGTCAAATCTGTTACGAAATACACCGCTTCGATTTGCTTTGTAATGTATGTCATTTCTCTCTTCTTTCATGATTTTGGGAAAATTCTTGCAGGTGCTGGTGTTGCTGGGATCGTCATCGGTTTTGGCGCCCAGACGCTGATTCGCGATATTTTAGCAGGCATTTTTCTGATCTATGAACGTCAGATTCATAAAGGGGATTATGTGACAGTGAATAACCTCTTTAATGGAACGATTGAAGAGATTGGTCTCCGCTCTCTGCAAATTAGAGAATGGAGCGGCAAGCTGTTAACCATTTCTAACGGAGACATCCGGCAAATTCAAAACTATAACATGCACTACATGCGGATTACGGAGTCTGTATTAATTAGTGCGAATCAAAACCCAGACACAGCCTTTCAAGCACTCGAAACGGCCTGTGACAATTTAAATCAGATGCATCATGATTTTCTCAAAAAAGATGAATTTCAACATGCCATTGAACCGTTTCAAGTCCATGGCATTATGGGCCTGAACAAGCTGAACCGCGGGATTGAGATCACAGTGAAAGGAATGGTCGAAGACGAAAAATACTTCGATGCTGCCCTCGCTGTCCGAAAAGAAATGATCAAACAACTTCATCAGCATGATGTCAAATTGCTTGAAGATCTCGTTTATCCCCAGCCTGCAAAATAACCTCATTTATGATGGGGTTATTTTTTTGATTGTTTTTTGTTAACTAGTTAATTATAATTGATTATAGTTAACTGGTTAACATAAAGAGAGGATGTTGATTCATGACAAAAAAAGAAGCGATATCATTTATTAAAGAGATGTATGAAGAGGTATTAATCAAATTCAATATAGAAAAAGTGGAGGCTTATTTTTCACCTGATTATCAGCAAGTGACTGATGGAAAGGTTTCGACACTTGATGAGTTTAAAATGCATCTATCCACATTAAAAGGATTGACAAAACAGCTTGAGATCCCCGCTTTTCATGATGTGTTATTTGATGAAGATACGCAGCAAGGGTGTTTTCGTTACACTGTACATGTGGAACTCGCAAGCGGGGACCGGGGTTTAATTGATGTCATGGCTCTTTTCACGTTATTAGATGGCAGGTTCATTCGGTGCGACGAGCTGACGAGATCTCACAAGCAGCATGAAACGCTTGAACAGCTTGGACACATCAGCTAAGAAATCTCTTCATTTCAGCCCTCTTACTTCTATCCTCTTGACTGATTCATGTATAATAGAAGGCAGAATGATTTCATGCAGCATGGGGACCCTCATACTGTGTATTTACTAAGTGAAAGAGAGTGAATAAGATGGGTCGTAAGTGGAACAACATTAAAGAAAAGAAAGCATCAAAGGATGCCAATACAAGTCGTATTTACGCAAAATTCGGGCGTGAAATTTATGTGGCTGCCAAACAAGGTGAGCCAAACCCAGAATCAAACCAAGCACTTCGCTTTGTTCTAGAACGTGCCAAAACATATAGTGTCCCAAAACACATTGTAGACCGTGCCATTGAAAAAGCAAAAGGCGGTGCGGAAGAGAATTTCGATGAGCTGCGCTACGAAGGATTTGGTCCAAACGGATCAATGGTGATCGTTGATGCCCTCACCAATAACGTCAACCGCACAGCTTCAGATGTTCGAGCAGCATTTGGGAAAAACGGTGGAAACATGGGCGTAAGCGGCTCTGTTGCTTATATGTTTGACCAAACAGCTGTCATCGGTGTCGAAGGAAAAAGTGAAGAAGAAACGCTTGAGCTTTTAATGGAAGCAGACGTTGATGTACGTGACATCATGGAAGAAGATGAAACAGTGATTGTATACGCTGAACCAGATCAATTCCATCAAGTACAAGAAGCATTCAAACAAGCCGGCGTTGAAGAATTTACTGTCGCTGAAATCACAATGCTTCCTCAAAATGAAGTGACATTAGATGATGAATCTAAAGCACAATTCGAGAAACTTATCGATGTATTAGAAGAGCTTGAAGATGTGCAGCAGGTTTATCATAATGTGGATTTAGGGGAATAAAAATTTAAGCCATAGTAGTGGTTGGGTTCATTCAACTTCTACTATGGCTTTTTTATTTTCTCAAAAAAATGTACCATATGAATATCATGTTAATTTCTACAAACTTTTAAGGAGCTGAGTTCCATCTTTAGAACATGGTGGTTTTCTTATTATGGATTTATGATCATCCCGTTTCTTGGTCTATGTTTTATTTTTAACAATTTAACGATATTGACCAAAGTGATCTTCTTTCTTTTCATCTTATGGTTTTTCTATAACCTCTTTGATTTTTACAAGAGTGAACTGAAACGGGAAAAAGAGAAATCCAATTAGCAAAAAAACAGTCATCTCCTCTCTTGATAAGAGGAGACGACTGTTTTAATTCATCCCTTGAAACCCAAACGTCAGGTGATCCTGCACAGGAATCCAAGCGCCGATTCCTTGTGAGGTCACGTTTTTTACGACGAGTTTGCGTTTATTTCCTTTGAGCACAAGGTACACTTCTCCGTATGTCACCTTTCCTTTTTCGTTAATCGCTGGTGCATAGGCATGAAGCGAAGCTGCTTTTTTCGGAGATACATGGTACGACTGATCTCGTTTTGTTCCTGCGCCAATCACTGTGTCAAAAGCGAGGGGCAGCTTTGTTTTTTGAATGGCTTTTTGCATCATCAATGTTTTCACATCTTCCGGGTTTGGCACCTTTGCTGTGAGCCCGCCGCTCACTTTCACTTGCTGCTTTTGAACGTATTTTCCAATGGCAGTTTTGTTGCCGCCTCTATTATCAATGTGGTTCGTATTCACTTTTTTGTATTCCCAGTTGGCAACCGTTTCGTTTGAATCGTAGCTCAGTGCCCATCTTCCAAGGAAAATGGTCGCGCGGTATCCAACCGCTAATGGCGTCCCTGAAATGCTGGATTCATTCAGCATTTTGATCAAATGGGTATTTTCAATCGGTACATTCGTTGTTTTGAACAATTCAGCTGTCAGCTCGCTCGGCTGGAGCAGGGGCTGATCCTGTGACGCGTTCGGATACGTATTCTCCTTTGAGATACTAGCGACAGACGATGGCACCTTAAATGGCTTCGCCGCCTCCGCTGGAAAGCTGTATAGAAAACTTAAGGATAAGAGAACAACAAACATGATGCGGGGCATCTTTTTCATATCATCACTCTTTCTCATTCATTTTTCCATAGTATTTTCCGCAAAGACGTCCCTTATCCACAAAAGATTATAAAAGGAAAAATCCAATCGCCATAATGAAATAGGCAGCAAGTAATGTGGCGCCTTCAAACCAGTTTGTATCACCATCATTTGATAAAATGACCGTGAGTAACACAGCGGATGCCATCGCAATGAGCTCTGGTAAAGAGAAAATGAGCGGCATCTGCTTATTGAAAAAAAGAGAGCTGATGACAAGGATTGGCGCGACCATCATGGCAACCTGAAGCGTTGAGCCAAAAGCAATTTCCACCGCGACATCCATTTTGTTTTTATACGCCATGATGACAGCTGAGGCATGTTCTGCGGCATTTCCGACGATGGCCACAATAATGACTCCGATAAACAGCTCACTCCAGCCAAATTGTTCTCCCACCGTATCAAATGTATGGACGAGGCGCTCTGAAATGTACGCAACGGCAATCGTCGCAAGCAGCAAAATCACAGTGGCAAACTTACCAGACCATTCAGGTGTTTCTTCTTCCGTCTCCGCTTCCCCGTCCATGCTCTCCAGCTTGGCAACATAGACTCCGCGGTGGCTGACCAGTTTGAAATAGAGCGCTGCGACATAAAGCAAAATCATCACAATGCTAATTCCAATGCTTAAAACAAATTGTTTATCCTCAGCCATCTCCACCGAAAACACTTCTGGAATGACAAACGCCACAATAATGGCAAACATGAGCAAGCCCGAGTTGTGCCTTGCATCGTGGACATTGAACACTTGGCGCTTATATTTTAATCCGCCAACGAAAAAAGACAGCCCCGCCACAAGCAGTAAGTTTCCGATAACTGATCCAGTTAATGAAGCAAGTACAATAGCTGTCAGTCCTTGCTTTAATGCAAAAAATGAAATAATTAACTCTACCGCATTTCCAAATGTGGCGTTTAAAAGCCCGCCAATTCTTGGGCCCGCTATGATGGCAAGACTTTCTGTGGCTCTTCCCATAAAACTAGCAAGACCAATAATGGCGATACAATACACAGCAAACATGATGACCTGCGGAAAATGAAGAAAACTCCCAATGACCGATAGCGGCACACCAATTGCGACAATCACAAGAAACAAACGATTCATACAGCCATTCTCCTTTACATATGTCTGATTGTTATTCTTTCGTGAGTGCCGGCATCATATACATTTAGATTCGCTCGTGTGAGAAGGTGACCTCAATACTTCCTTTCACAGACTGCACCATCGAACAATGCTTCAAAGCAATTGTGATGACTTTATCTATTGGTTCTTCAGATGTATTGATGTGTTCAAAAATGATATGTAAATGAATACGGGAGATTTTGTTTACAGCTCCTGCTCTTGTCGTTTCAGGCGTGATCGTCAGCCCTTCACAGGATATTCGCTTTTTCCGGCATACATGAATGAGCATTTCTCCAAAGCAGCCTGCAATAGCTGAGGAGAACAATTGAGATGGCCTGTACCCCATTTCTTCTTTTCCTGAGATATACAGCTGCTTTTCATTTGTTCCCGCAATCCACCGGTCCGTTTCGTATATCAGTTTCATTCCTTTTCCACCTTTCTATTGAAACCCCTATGGTTCCATTGTACGATGAAAATATGAACTTGTAAGGAGCTTCTTATGTCGAGAATTCACTTTATGATTTTAATTTTACTTGTATCTGTATCTGGTTTTTCGCAGGGAGCGTTATTGCCTGTCATTTCGATTATTTTTGAACATGCCGGCACTTCTCCTACGTTAAACGGTCTGCATGCCACAGGCTTATATCTTGGCGTGCTGCTAGCATCTCCCTTTATGGAAGCGCCGCTTCGCCGGTTTGGGTTTAAGCCGTTAATTGTCATTGGGGGCGCTGCTGTCTTTTTAAGCTTGTTTAGCTTTGTGTTTTTTGAATCTTATGTCGTCTGGTTCTTCCTGCGGCTCATGATCGGGATTGGTGATCATATGCTGCATTTCTCTACACAGACGTGGGTGACCTATGCGTCGTCATCGAGAAATCGCGGGCGAAATATTTCATTGTATGGGTTATCCTTTGGACTCGGTTTTGCCGCTGGACCTTTTTTAACACCACTCATTGAAATCAACCCATCTTTACCTTTCATTGTTTCTGGTGCCGTTAGTTTATGTATTTGGCTGCTTGTTTTTGTTTTGAAAAATACATATCCAGATACGGGCGAAGTGCAGACGTCAGAGCAGACAAACAGTTTGAAGCGCTTTAAGAAAGCCTTTCAATTTGGCTGGGTCGCCTTTATGATGCCGTTTTGCTATGGCTTTTTAGAAACGACACTCAATAGCAACTTCCCTGTGTATGCACTTAGAAGCGGGGTAACAGTGGATGCAGTGGCGTTTATTTTACCTGCGTTTGCCATTGGAAGTATTGTCTTTCAGCTACCTCTCGGGATGCTCAGCGACCGGTTTGGCAGGCGCCGCATCATTTTATGTGTCACACTCGTCGGGTCTTTCTTTTTCCTACTAGCAGGAATTTTCATTCAATCGGTTTTGGCTGTTGCGATTTGTTTCTTTATTGCCGGAATGGCTGTAGGCTCTACCTTCTCACTTGGCATCAGTTATATGACCGACTTATTGCCAAAGCATCTGCTTCCTGCTGGAAATTTGATGTGCGGGATGGCGTTTAGTGCGGGGAGTATTCTCGGGCCTGTTCTCGGTGGAATCTTTGTGCAAACGTTTGAAGGAATGAATTTACTTTACCTTGTCAGCATCGTGATATTATTCGTGTTTTTCTGCGTTCGATTTGGGCGAACGGCAGCAGTGGTTGAAAGTCATTAAAATGGAGGGACGATCTTTGTTTACATACGACATCACAAATGAATTGACTTTGACATCTCTACAATTTGATGATGCGGACACATTATTGAAACTTATTCAAGAGAATCAGGCTCATTTAGAGGAATGGCTTCCGTGGGTCCATCACTGCAAAAGCATAGAGGATGTCAGAACATTTATTCAATCGACTCAAACTACCTACAATGAACAAAAAGGGTTGGAAGCTGGCATTAAGCTGAACGATCAACTTATCGGGGTGTTCCGTCTGACGTTTGATCAGAAAATAGGCAATATTGGTTATTGGATTGGTCAAGACGCACAAGGTCAGGGTATTGTGACAACGATCGTGAAATATATGACAGAAATATTTTCTACAAAAGTCGATGGATTTGAAATTTTTTGTCCTGTAGGTCATGTTCGAAGTGAACGTGTAGCGATGAATGCTGGATTCCAGCTCGATCCTCACTATCAGTCAAAGCCTGATGCCGCTTTTAACCTTAAGCGATATATACGATCGTGAAATAGAAACTCCCCTGCGCTATGCAGAGGAGTTTTTTCATTTAGTGATATCCATTTTGCCCGTTCGCACTGCCGCTTGTTTTGTGCTTAGGCTGATGACCTTTGTTTTGTTTCGTATTGCTTCCGCCTTTTTTCGATTGTTTGGACATATGTGATTTCCCCCATCCATTCAGATTGAACTTGTTCGTTCTTCTTTAGGATGCCCGGATTTCTTTATAGCTTGCCTGGTACGATTTTACGTTTATGTAAAAGCGCATTGAGCTCGCCGCCAAGGATAATCATGATGCCGGTTAAATAAAACCAGATCATTAAAATAATGATTCCCCCAATGCTTCCGTACATCGCACTGTAGTTGGCAAACTCGCCTACGTAAAATGAAAACAGCATGCTGACCAAAATCCATCCAATCGATGCAAAAATGGCACCTGGCAGAACAAATTTCAATTTCAGCCTAATGTTTGGAGCAAAATAGTACAAGGATGTAAAAACAATCAACAAAATCAGCGGGCTAATGATCCATCTCATCGCAGTCCATACGGTGAGAAAGGCATCTGACTGCCCGACTAATTTAGCGACAAATAAACCAAGTTCTTTTCCAAAGACAGGCAGCATCAAGGCAAAAATAATGGTCAAAACCATCGCGATCGTTAAGATAATCGATGTTAAACGTACGAGAATGAAGGAACGATTCTCCTCAACTTCGTAAGCATGGTTAAAAGCTCTGACGACGGCATTAATGCCGTTAGATGCTGACCAAAGGGCGGCAATAATCCCGAACGATAATAACCCGCCGTTACGATTATTCAGCGTCTGATCGGCAATGGATTCAATCATCGAAAGCGCTCCTTCTGGCGCATAACCAGAAATGACGCTCAGGACATCCTTTGACGTCAGCGGCAAATACCCAACCAGTGTCAGCACGAAGATGAGAAACGGAAATAATGAAAGCAAAAAGAAATACGCAAGCTCAGCAGATTTTGCCGGTCCTTCATGCAGCAAAAAGCGTTCAATTAACGCTTTAATAAAACCCATACGCCTCATCTCCAATGATCAATCTGTCTGTTTCGATTGAAAGTGATCCTTTGTTTCTTCAATAATTTCTAATACCCTTGGGGTTGTTTCCTTTAACTGATTGACCTGTTCATTTAAAAATGACAAATCATCTGAGACTGTTCGCATCAGCTGCTTCGTTTCTTCCATTTTTTCTTTCATGCAAGCCGATATTCTGCCTGGCTCCTGGCGGTATTCATCCAGCTTTTGCTGGCAGTCATTCCATTTGTCTTTGAGTGCAATTCTCGTTGGCCGATGAAATAAAGTCAGCAATGCGCCGCAAGCTGCTCCTATGACAGCTCCTCGGAGCACGATTTGATTTTTTTTTTCCATCTCGTCTGATCTCCTTTCAGTTAAAGGTGGTTCTCTTTCTTTACATACGTCAAAAAACGGTCAATTCCTGTTTCAATTAATTCATGGACTTCCTCAAAGTTCCCAGTGTAATAAGGATCTGGCACATCATCTCGATCGTCGTCTTCTACAAAATCAAGAAGACGGCCAATAAAGTGATGTTTCCCATAGCCGGCTATACTGCGAAGTGCCCCTACATTTTCTGCATCCATCGCCATGATATAGTCGTATGTGGTGATATCCTTCTCCATGATTTGTCTTGCAGTCATTCCTTCATAGCTGATGCCTTTTTCATCAAGCAGTTTTCGCGTTCCTTCATGCGGAGGACTTCCTTGATGCCAGCCGCCAATCCCTGCTGAATCAATCACAAAGTGCTCGCTAAGCCCCTCATCTTCTACTCTTTTTCTAAACATGGCCTCTGCCATCGGTGACCTGCAAATATTGCCAAGACACACGAATAACACATGAATCATTCTTCATTCTCCTCCTATCTTTTCCCTAAGAGTTCTTTTCGAAAACCTTTTCTCTATCATATCAAGCCCTTTTTCTTTTGGAAACTTTGCAAGAAAAGCTCTCATCGCCATTGACAAATTACACAAAAACAGGAGAAACTTTAGGAGAATTACACAAACAAAGGGGGATATTAGATGGGAATAATTGAGCAGTTTGTCACGACGATGAACAATTTTTTGTGGGGGCCTCCCCTATTGATTTTAATTGTTGGTACTGGAATATACCTCACCTTTCGCGTTCTCTTCATTCAAATTAGATTACTTCCTTATTCTTTAAAGCTCGCTTTTTCTAAACAAGACAAAATGTCAGAAGGAGATATTTCTCATTTCCAAGCGTTAATGACGGCTCTTGCTGCAACTGTCGGTACAGGGAATATCGTAGGTGTGGCCTCGGCAGTTATAGCGGGTGGTCCGGGTGCGGTATTCTGGATGTGGTTTGCTGCATTTTTCGGAATGGCCACTAAGTTTGCAGAAGCTGTTCTTGCAGTTAAATACAGGATCAAAAACGAAAAAGGCGAAATGTCTGGCGGACCTATGTATTATTTAGAGCATGGATTGAAACAGAAATGGCTAGGGGTTCTATTTGCTGTTTTCGGCGCCAGTGCTGCCTTTGGGATCGGCAACCTGGTACAGTCTAATTCCATCTCAGGAGTCATGAATTCTACTTTTCAAATTCCAACATGGGTAACAGGTATCATCATTACGGCTTTTACGGCACTCGTGATTTTAGGCGGAATTAAAAGCATTGGCCGGGTCACATCTATTTTTGTACCAGTCATGGCTTTATTTTACGTCATTTGCGGTCTGATCATTCTTGTCATGAATGCTGATCTCGTTCCAGGCGCAGTCGGTCTTATTTTCTCAGATGCCTTTACGGGTCAAGCCGTGGCAGGTGGTGCAATTGGAACTGTCATTCGCTGGGGTGTGGCACGAGGAGTATTTTCCAATGAAGCAGGTCTTGGGTCAGCACCAATTGCTGCTGCGGCTGCGAAAACGGATATGCCTGCCCGTCAAGCTCTCGTATCTATGACGCAAGTGTTTATCGATACAATCATTGTTTGTTCTATCACTGGCATTACCATTGTCATGGCAGATATGTATTTAACAGTGAAAAGTGATGCGCTGACCTCGTTATCCTTTGCTCATTTCCTCGGTCCAGTTGGCTCAACCATTGTGGCAATCGGTCTGCTCTTGTTTGCCTATTCCACCATCATTGGCTGGTCCTATTATGGCGAAAAATGCTTTACATATTTGGCGAAGGATTCGTACGTCATGTATTATCGCATCGTGTTTGTCATTGCTGTCTTTTTCGGTGCCGTGTTTAAAAATGACTTCGTTTGGGGTGTGGCAGATATGCTCAATGGGCTGATGGCGATTCCAAACTTAATCGGGCTCATCGGTTTATCAGGGGTTGTCGTATTTGAATCCAAACGAATCATTGATAAGATTAAGCAGGAGAAAAAGGAGAAAAACATCTCCGTGTCATCTTAATAGCCCTTTTATTCTTTTGCATTTCTGTTAAAATAGACATATTATTCGACATATATGCAGGAAAGGACGTGCCGCCCTTGTCAGAGCAAAAAGCGGCTGAAGTCAATCAGCTGATTGAAGACATTTCGCAAAAGTTAAATATGCTGAACATTGGAGTCATCAAAGCCGAGGACTTCAGTCCAGACAAGTACGAAGATATCGAATTTCTTCACCAAATGGTGATGAAAAAATCTTCATTCAGCCCAAGTGAAATGCAAGCCATCGCAAGCGAGCTAAAAAACTTAAGAAAATAATGGTGCATCAGGAAGCTGCTTTGCGGTCTGCACGCAGTTTCCTTACATCATGCGCAGAAAAAGCCAGCACCCCTTAAGGTGCTGGCTTTTTTTATCCTGTCATAACTGCGGTTTATTTCTCAAGCAGTTTTAATGATTCACGGTTAAATGCTGGAATGTCATCAGGTGTACGGCTTGTCACAAGCTGATCCTGACAAACGACAACTTCTTCGTCTTTAAATTTAGCGCCTGCGTTTTCCATATCTACTTGAATGGATGTATAGCCAGTTGCGCCTCTTCCTTCCAGCGTCTTCGCTGTAATAAGCAATTGCGGTCCGTGACAGATCGCAAATACTGGTTTTTTCTCATCCATAAATGTTTTAGTGAATTGGACGTAACGATCATCTGCACGCAGAATGTCTGGTGAGAAACCGCCAGGAATGAGAACTGCATCGAAGTCTTCAGGCTTCACGTGATCAATGGACGCATCCACTCTCACTTCTGCATCTCCTTGCTTCCCTTTCACTGTTTTTCCTTTTTCGTTTTCAATCACTGTGATTTCATGACCTGCATCTTTAAAGGCTTTTGCAGGCTCGGTGAATTCAACATCCTCAAAGTAATCTGTTAATACAACTGCAATTTTCTTACCCATGTAGAAACCCTCCTGCTTGATTATCGTTTACACTACACACTATACCCGGGCATGTTGAAATGAAACATCCTATCCCTATCAGAAAACCCCTTATGATAAAAATAAGCAATTCGACTCATTCGCATTCCCTTAACAAGGTAATTCGTATGATTTATGTTATCTTTACAATAATCTGCAAAAAATAACTACAAAAGTTAACGAAACATTTCTACAATAGGTATTGTGGTCAAAAAAATTAGAAAGGCGGAGATCAGGTGAAGAAGCAAACACATAGGTCTAAACGAAGGAAAAACCTGTCTATTCTGCTCACTTCCATTATGATGATTAGTCTCATTCTCCCAGCAGTACCTACTCATGCAGAAACAGAAAACGGCAAAGCCGTAAAGGTCAGCATCTTAGCCACAACCGATGTTCATGCGAACATGATGAATTATGATTATTACAGCGACAAAGAAACAAATGAATTTGGCTTGGCAAAAACAGCCGAGCTGATTGACAAGCACCGTTCACAAAATCCAAATACACTCCTTGTTGATAACGGAGACCTGATTCAAGGAACCCCTCTTGGAGAATACGTTTACAAACATGAGAAAGACAGCATCATCAATCAAACAAAGGTTCACCCCATTATTCATACACTCAACAAACTAAAATACGATGCAGGAACACTTGGCAATCATGAATTTAACTACGGATTATCTTTCCTTGACGGTACCATTGCGGGCGCCAACTTCCCGATTGTCAATGCGAACGTCAAAAAGCTAAATGGAGAACACCGTTTTACACCTTACGTGATCCAAGATAAAACCTTTAAAGATGCAAACGGAGCCTCACAAACTGTGAAAGTTGGTTACATAGGATTTGTTCCACCACAAATTATGACGTGGGATAAGAAGCATTTAGATGGACAAGTCCAAGTGCAGGACATCGTCGAATCTGCCAATGAAACCATTCCTGAAATGAAGGCGAAAGGCGCAGATGTCATTGTCGCTCTTGCCCATACAGGAATTGAAAAAACAGCTTCACCTAAAGGATCAGAAAATATGATCTTTGACCTTGCCACGAAAACAAAAGGCATCAATGCCATTGTATCTGGGCACCAGCATGGCACATTCCCGAGCGCTGAATATAACGGCGTCGACAAATTCAATGTCTCAAAAGGAACCATCAACGGCATCCCAGTCGTCATGTCAAAAAACTGGGGCAGCTACCTCGGAGTCATTGATTTAACACTAGAGCCTGACGGCAGCAGCTGGAAGGTCACAGACGGAACAGGCAAGATCGAATCTGTTGCCGGAGTATCATCTCAGAAAAGCACAGTAAAAGATGCCATTCAAACAACGCATCAAAACACACTTGATTACGTGAGAAAGCCTGTTGGCAAAACAGAAGCAGACATTAATAGCTTTTTCGCTCAAGTGATGGATGACCCTTCGATTCAAATTGTGACAGATGCCCAAAAATGGTATGCACAAGAAAAAATGAAGGACACTGCGTATCAAAATTTACCGATTTTATCTGCAGGTGCCCCGTTTAAAGCAGGCGGACGAAACGGTGTGAATTATTATACAAATATCGCAAAAGGAGATTTAGCAATTAAGAACATCGGCGATCTCTACCTTTACGATAACACTGTGCAGATTGTGAAACTGAGAGGCAGTGAAGTGAAAGACTGGTTAGAGATGTCTGCCGGACAGTTTAATCAGATCAAACCGAACGTTTCAAAAGAACAGCCGATTTTAAACGAGGAATACCGCTCGTATAACTTTGATGTAATAGATGGTGTGACATACCAAGTCGATGTGACGCAGCCTGCTAAATACAGCACAACAGGCACACTGGTCAACGCCAATGCAAACCGCATCAAAAACCTGTCTTACAACGGGAAACCCGTCTCTGATAATCAAGAATTTTTAGTCGTAACAAATAACTATCGTGCTTCTGGCGGCGGAGGCTTTCCGCATCTGACCCAAGATAAAGTAGTGCTTGCCTCAGCAGATGAGAACCGCCAAGTACTGATGGATTATATTATCGAACAAAAAACCATCAACCCAAGTGCTGATCAAAACTGGGCCATTGCACCGGTGAAAGGCGCAACTTTAACATTTGAATCTTCTCTTTTAGCCAAACCGTTTGCTGAGAAATCAAGCAGCGTAGACTTTGTTCGTAACGCAAGCACAGATGGTCTTGGTGTGTACAAGCTAGCCTTTAAAGACGATGGCACAACAGAACCACCTACATCAGACAACTGGAATTTAACAGTGATGCATACGAACGATACACACGCACACCTTGATGATGCGGCAAGACGCGCAACAAAGATCAAAGAAGTCCGTGCTGAAAGCAAGAACAACATTTTATTGGACGCTGGAGATGTCTTCTCTGGTGACCTATACTTCACAAAATGGCAAGGACTTGCCGATCTGAAATTGATGAACTTAATGAAATACGATGCCATGACGTTTGGTAATCATGAATTTGACAAAGGTCCTTCTGTACTACGTCAATTTCTGACAGGTGATGCATCAGATGTCGATCCGAAAAACCGTCATCAATTTGAAAAGCCTCAATTCCCGATTGTGTCATCAAACGTGGATGTCTCGAAGGAAAAACAATTGAGCGACTTAGTGAAAAAACCAGCCTCATTTAGAGCTGGTGAGAAAAAAGAAGCCGGGATCTACCCTTACATCCTGCTTGATGTTAATGGTGAAAAGGTGGCCGTATTCGGTTTAACGACTGAAGACACAGCCATTACATCCAGCAGCGGTCCTAACATTCAATTTAAAGATGCGTACAAGAAAGCAAAAGAAACAGTCAACACCATTCAAACAGAAGAAAAAATCAATAAAATCATTGCGTTAACACACATTGGCTACAATCGTGATCTTGAGCTGGCTCAAAAAGTTGACGGTATTGATTTAATCATTGGCGGTCACACGCACACACTTGTTGAAAAATTAAAGGTCATCAATAAAAAAGAACCTACAATTGTCGCTCAGGTGAAAGACTACGGACAATTTTTAGGGAAAGTAGACGTAGCCTTTGACAAAAAAGGCGTCGTACAGCCAAAAGAATCTTCTTTTGACCTGATCTCTATTGATGACTCTGTCAAAGAAGATGCAGATGCAAAAGCGATCCTTGATGGGTACAAAGCAGATATTCAAGATTTAAAAACAGAAAAAGTCGGCTATACAGATGTCCTATTAGACGGACAACGCGAGCACGTCCGTGCGAAGGAAACAAATCTTGGGAACTTTATTGCCGACGGCATGCTGCAGAAAGCGCAAGAATCTGCCGGTGCTGACCTTGCCATCACAAACGGCGGCGGTATTCGTGGAAGCATTGAAAAAGGAGATATCACTTTAGGTGATATTTTAACGGTGATGCCTTTCGGAAATACACTTTATGTCGCAGATTTAAAAGGCAGTCAAATTAAAAAAGCACTCGAACAGGGGCTGTCAGGCATTGAGGAAGGCGGAGGCGCATTCCCTCATGCAGCTGGCATTGAATATACGTTTACACTCAGTAAACCAGCTGGCAGCAGACTGATTGATGTGAAATTGAAAGACCAAAAAGGTCAACTGACAGACATTGATGATGAGAAAACATACCGCGTAGCCACAAATGCCTTTGTTGGCACAGGCGGCGACGGCTACAGCGTCTTTACAGAAGCCTCTCACGGCGAAGACTTAGGTTATGTCGACTATGAAATCTTCAAAGAGCAAATTGAAAAGGCAGACGGGCAGATTTCGCCTGTTATCGATCACAGGGTGAAAGAAGTGTTCCTTCCTCGCGTGAAAGGGAAAGGCGCTTATGACATTCAAGATGATAAGAAATTCCAAACATATGTGCAGCATACAAACAAAGCATTGCTTTATCTAGACAAAGCAAACGAAGCGAAAAACGTTCAATTGTCTCTATCAAAAGCGCAAGTAGCCGAGCTGAAGAAAAGAGAGCAAGATCCAAACGTCACCATCTATCATGACAAAGTGGGACTCGCATTACCGCTCTCCAATTTGTCCGAGAAAAGCGCAGATATATGGATGACAAAGACGGATAAAGTGAAAAACGCATTAACGGATACGTATGATTTCCAAATCAAACAAGACAAGAAAAAGGTTTCGACCTTTAAAGACCCTGTCACACTATCCTTTACACTAGACGAGCCTCAAAAGGCGAAAAAACCTAGTGTGTATTATGTGGATCGCGAGAAGAATCGTTACGCCAAAACAAGTAACGGATCGTTCGAAAATGGAGTCGTATCAGGTCAAACTGAGCACTTTAGCGAATACACCGTCCTCAATCAAAATGCAGCAGCTGGAACAACCCCAGATCAAAATGGTGGAGACGGCGAAACATCAGCACCAGGCGGAGGTACAGGCACAGATCCAAACCAAGAAGGAACCGGCCTCCCAGGCGGCACACTGCCGAATACAGCCACGATGATGTATACAGCTGTACTGATTGGCGTGCTCATGCTCGCTGCTGGCGGTATCCTTTATTACTACCAGCGCAAGCGTACAAGAAAAAATGTATCATCCTAAAGGAAAAGGACAGAGCCTATGCTCTGTCCACTTTTCATGGAATAAGACATCAATCTTGAGATAAATAGATCCAATTGCGGTCGTCAAATTCTTTCACATCATCTGACCCTATATGACGAAGCATTCTATTAAAGAACATGATGTCATTTTCATCATCTACATCATATAAATCCTTTAAAACATAATCTCTTATAATAAAATTCGTTAAGTTCGTATTATTTACAAAATCAGCAAAATAATCTTCTACAAGAGTTAAATCCTCTTTACTTAATTTTTCATCATTGATAATGGAAATATGAAAAACATTCAAAATCGCTTGTATATCTTCTTCATCCATATAACATAATGGGCCTAGCTTTCTGTCTTCTTCCGTAAACGGTTTTCGCGTATCTTCAATGATGACGTAGCATAAAATCTGATGATCTTTCATCACGCTGAATATTTCTAAATCTCTTAATTTTAGTGGTCTATTTAATCTAATCATCTTTCCTCCTAAAAAGGGTGATCTATTCGTCGTCTATCTCTCTCCTTCTCCCAAAACTTGAAATGGACAGAGCCTATGCTCTGTCCACTTTTTCTCTTCTTGCAAAATCGACGAATCTGAAGCGGTCTAATCGGTGACGGCTTTCCGTGTATTGAAATAAACTTGTATCCTCTAAGAACACGTAATTTTTCACGACGACGACATGGTCAAATCCGTTCAAATCAAGATACTTGGCGTCTTCTTCTGTACATGGCTCTACCACAAATTCCTTTTGGGCATAGCTGATTGATACACCGAGCTCTCCTTCAATATACTCGTAGATTGATCCTTCACATATGTCCTTCGACAAGACCGACACATGCTTTTGCAAAAAGTAATCCTTGTCTAAAATCACTTCTTCTCCGCTAATATTGCGAGAGCGGATGACTTCCCAGACATCCTCCTGCCCACTAATTTTCAGCTGAGACTGAATATACTGATCCGGTTTGATTAAACCAAATTCGTGAACCGTCGTAACTGTCTTTCGGCCAAGTGTTTGGGAAAGCTCTTTAAAGCTGACGAGACCTGAGACTGGGAATTGCATTTTTTCACGATTCAGCAAGACAGAGCCTTTCCCGCGGATTTTTTGGATATAGCCATTTTGCACAAGGATATTTAATGCCTTTCTCACCGTCTCACGGGACGTATCGTACATCAAGGATAGCTCATGCTCTGATGGCAGAATGCCTTTATCCTGCCAATCACCTTGTTCAATTCGTCTTGCGAGCTGATCATAAATCACTCGAAACTTATTCTCTTTCATTTTCCCTCCGCCCCATTTTCTAGCGTTTGGTTAAATGATAAACGATTGACTCATATGGACGCAACGTAAATCCCTTCATATCTGCCGGTACATCCTCATAATTGGATAACAGCACTTGCCCCTCCATCTCATCTATAGCCTGCACAAGCTCATCAGGAAGCGTAAAGTCCGTCTCTCCTGCGTAAAAGTGATTGATCACAAGAAGCTTCTCCTCATCACTTTCTCTCACATAAGCAAAAACCTTCGGGTCATCTGCTAAGAGTAAGGTGAAGCTTCCATATGTGATCACGTCAAGTTCTTTACGTAGCCTGCAAAGGGCTTGATAGTGGTAGAAAATAGATGTCTTATCTTTTAATGAAGCTTCGACCGAAATGTCGTTATTGGCTGGCTCAATCCAAGGTGTTCCTTTTGAGAAACCTGCGTTCTTTTCTGAGGTCCACTGCATCGGTGTTCTCGCATTATCTCTTGACTTGACCTGTAAAATGGCGAGTGCTTCTTCCTTTGATTTCCCTTTTTCAAGCATGGCTTCATACATATTGAGTGATTCGATATCGCGGTAAGATGAGATGTCCTCAAACTGAGGATTCTTCATGCCGATCTCTTCACCTTGATAAATATACGGAGTCCCTTGCATGAGATGAATCGTGGTCGCCAGCATCTTCGCTGATTGCTGATGATACGTGTCATCATCACCATACCTTGAGACGATACGCGGCTGATCATGATTGCACCAGAAGAGCGCATTCCAGCCGCCGCCCTCATGCATTTTCGTCTGCCACTCAGACAGAATCGACTTCAATTCCTGAAAATCAAATGGTGCGAGGGCCCATTTTTCTCCGTTTGGATAATCGACCTTTAAATGATGGAAATTAAACGTCATATCCAGCTCCTGCCGATCCGGTCTTGTATACCGAATACAGTCTGCGATATTCGTTGAAGACATTTCCCCGACTGTCATGCTGTCATATTTCGAAAAAACCTCTTGATTCATTTCATGCAGAAACTCATGAATTCTTGGGCCATCCGTATAATACATCCGGCCGTCTCCTTGCACAGACTGTCCGGCGTCATCTAAGAAGCGTTGATCTTTCGAGATGTTGTTGATGACATCCAGCCTGAATCCATCAATTCCTTTATCAAACCAAAAATGCATGATGTCATATACTTGCCTGCGCACCTCATCCTTTTCCCAATTGAGATCCGCCTGTGTGACATCGTATAAATGAAGATAATACTCTCCCGTTGCTTTATCTAGCTCCCAGGCTGGACCGCCAAATTTTGACTGCCAATCATTCGGCGGTGATCCGTCTGCTTTAGGCTCCTTCCAAATATAATAATCTCGATAAGGATGATCCTTTGACTCGCGTGAGGCTTGAAACCACTCATGGAAAATGGATGTATGATTGACGGCTAAATCCATGATGACTCGTATGCCTCGATCATGGGCTTCTTTCAGCATGTGTTCAAAATCCGCCATTGTGCCGTACATGTCATGGATTTTTGTATAGTCACTAATATCATAGCCGTTGTCATGCTGCGGGGACTCATACATTGGCGTGAGCCAAATACAATCCGCCCCCAGCTGTTTGATATAATCGAGCTTTTTTGTCACACCATTGATATCGCCTGTACCTGAGCCCGTTGTATCTAAAAAGCTCTTCGGGTAAATTTGATAGACCACCGCTTTTTTCCACCACGGTTCGTTTGTTTGTTGTTTCAATTTCCTTCACCACCACTAGTTAAGTTCTTGTGAAACATCTTTCTTCTTTTTTAGCTTTGCATACAAAAGGGTTCCAATGAACGGGACGATGAGTACAATGACCATCCCTATCGCAAATGCGCCCCAATATTTCGGGATAATGGAGAAGATTCCTGGAATGCCTCCAACACCAACTGAGCTTGCCAGCACCCCTTGAGAGGCGATAAACATACCAGCTAAACCAGAGCTAATGAGTGCAAAAATAAATGGGAATCGATAGCGCAGGTTGACGCCAAACATCGCTGGCTCGGTAATTCCTAAGTAAGCGGAAATACTTGATGTCAGTGAGAGCCCCTTTTGCTTTTCATCTTTTAAAACAAACATCATCGCGAGTGCGGCTGATCCTTGTGCGATATTAGACAGTGCGAGCATCGGCCATAGAAACGTGCCATGCAGTTTGGAATTAATCAATTGAATATCGACAGCGAGGAACGTATGGTGCATCCCTGTAATCACTAATGCAGCGTACAATCCGCCGTATAATAGACCGCCAAGTGCTGCGAACTGCTGGAATACAGCCACAAGTCCAGATGTTAAAACGTTACCGATTGCAAATGTAACAGGTCCAATGACGATAAAGGATAAAAAGCCAATGACTAATAACGTAATCGGTGCAACCACTAACAGCTGAATACTTTCAGGTGTCCGTTTTGTGATGAATAATTCGAGCTTCGCTAGTAAATACGAGGCAACGAGTATCGGAAGAACCTGCCCTTGATAGCCTACCTTTTGCACTTCAAGTCCAAACAAATTCCAGACAGGAATCTCACCAGACTTTTCAGCCGCTCCATAGCCCCACGCATTTAATAAGTCTGGGTGTACAAGCATCAGCCCAAGGACCATCCCTAAGAGCGGATTTCCTCCAAACCGCTTCACTGCTGACCAGCCGATTAATGCGGGCAGGAATGTGAAGGCAGTGCCTGCAATCAAGTTGATCATATTCGCTAAATCAGCCCATGCCGGATACACATCCACAATCGATTTTTGATCAAAGAAAATATCTGGAGCTGTTAAAATATTATTAATCCCCATTAATAAACCGGCTGTGACGATGGCAGGAAGAATTGGAATAAAGATATCCGCAAGCGTTTTCACAGCACGCTGCAATGGATTTAATTTTTGATCAGAGGCACGCTTAACGTCCTCTTTTGTGGCTTCCCCAATGCCTGTCTGTTTCACCATTTCAGCATATACTCGATTGACGACCCCTTGGCCGATCACAACTTGGTATTGACCGTTCGCTGAGAAAGATCCCTTCACTTCTTCTATTTGTTCAAGTGCTTTCTCATCAACCTTTCCTTCATCCTTCAGCACAAAGCGCAGCCTTGTCACACAATGTGTTGCTTGATCAATATTTTCTTTGCCGCCGATGGCTTTCACAATCTGATCTGCTGCTGCCTGATAATCAGCCATGCTATCCCCTCCGAGATCGTTTTTTATAAGAAAAAAGAACCAAAAAACTTGTATATACATGTTTGTTTCTTATTTTATATTTGTATATACATGTAGTCAACAACAAAATGCAGCGCTTTCATAAAAAAAGCTCCCTCAATGTGCTCAGGAGAGGCAGCGTATCATCATCTTTTTTTATGCTCCGTTAATTTTTCGTAGACCCTGTTTTTATAAAAGGAGGAGGCTGGACGGGCAAAAGTTTGTCGCTTAGATGTGAGTTCATCCAGGCGTTTTTGTTTTTCTTCACACATGAGAGAAAGTTTTTTTCTTTCCTCTCCGTCTATACTGGAGTGAAGCAGCTCTTTGACGGTCATGAGTTCTTTTTTCAGTGCTGTTTCTTCCCCAGCAAAGCCAGCATTTTTCATCATCCTGTAGCCCATTCTGAGTTCTTCAGGTACATGAGCAGCGTCATCTTTAGGCAGGGGTTTCCCAAAGACAGATAATCCTTCAAAAGCCCCGTGATCCATCGCTTTTTTAATCCGTTCTTCTGATAATCTCTGCGCAAAATCCATGGCGTTTCTCCTTTCGTCTGAAACGATTTGATTAAGCATAGCAAAAAAGCTGACTCTCTCACAAGAGTCAGCTTTCTCGTTATTTATTGTCAATTTTGAAGGTAGAAACCATCTGTGCTAAGTCCTCTGACATATCAGAGAGCTGTTCAATCGCACTTGAAATTTGCTGCATGCCAGCACTTTGCTGTTCTGTTGCTGCCGCTACTTCTTGAGAGCTGGCGGCGTGTTCTTCCGATACAACCGAAATTTGTTCAATCGATGTAGAAATCGTTTGATATGCTTGCTCTACTTGCTTAATAGAAGCAAGCAAATTGTTCGTTCTTCTTGAAAACTGAGATACGCCGTCGTAAATCACAGCGAAGTTTTGTGACGTGCCTTCCATTTGTTCACGTCCTTCTTCCACTGCTTTACTGCTTTCCTCTACGCTTTCAAGAACACGCTGACTGTTTTCCTGTGTGCCGATGACGAGGTCTGAAACGGTTTTAGCCGCATCCGCTGATTGCTCAGCTAACTTACGCACCTCATCTGCCACAACAGCAAACCCTTTTCCTTCTTCTCCAACACGTGCCGCTTCAATTGAAGCATTCAGTGCAAGCAGATTCGTTTGCGCTGAAATGTCCGTAATAATTGAGATGACACTTTCAATCTCCGTTGAATGAGATTGTAATTCTTCTGCTGCCTGCTTTGAGTTGGTCATCTTGTCATGTAACATATTCAGATGCTCAAGCACATGATTCACTAGTTTTTGACCAGATTCTGACTGCTCTTGTACGTCAGATGAAACAGATTTCATTTCATCGACTTCTTTTGTGACACCTTCGATTTGAGTATCGATCTCTGCAACGGATGTTGTACAATCCGTAATATTTGCGACAGAATCATTGATTCCTTCACTCATATTCGTCATGGCTTCTGACACTTGCTGCGCACTTTGACTCGATTCATTCGTTACGGTGCGAAGCTGTGAGGACATTTTCGACACTTCACTAGATGAGTTTGAGATCTTCGCAATGAGCTCTTTGATCCGCCCCTGCATCTTTTGGAAGGATGCGGCAAGTTGACCGATCTCATCTTTACTTTCAACCTCTACCATTCCAGTTAAATCACCGTCAGCAATTCGGTTCGCTGATTCCATCAATGAACGTGCTGGTTTCGCAATTCTTCTGCCCATGATAAAGGAGAAAAACAACCCACCGATGAGCACAATAGCAGATGCAACCGTGATATAGATCGTCAGCTTCTTCGTTGTTTCAGGCACAACAGACGCATCTAAATCAATTCCTAAAATCCCTGTCAGCTCACCGCCTGAATCCTTGATTGGCAAAAAGACTGATTTATGTGTACCAAATGAGTCTTTGTAAATATCACTTTTGATCATTTTATCTTCAGAAAGTGCTTGTTTCATCTCATCTGAAAAGGCATAATCTTGATCAAAATCATTTTCTTCCCCAGTTAATATAATAATTCTTTCTTTGCCGCCTTTATTAGATAGCACGTATAAGTTCTCAAGCGTATGATCTTCTTGAAGCTCCTTGAATTTCTTTTTGACCTCCACATAAAGGGGATCATCCTTCCCGCTAATGCCAAGAACGTTTCCATCCAAATTATCGATTTCTTTCTTTGCAGTATCAATATCTGTTGTTAATCGATAATCAAATTGCTTTAATAACTGGGATGATAAATCCTGGCTGACTAGATAAAATGTTAAAACGAATAGTGCAACGGTTGCAAGTAATGTTACGACAACGACTGACATGATTTTAGAGGATATCGTGTACCCTCCAAATTTCCTTTGTTTCGCCATTTTTTCCTACATCTCCACTCTCAGATTTGATTTAAGCATGTACATGTTCAAATTGTCCACAAACAGATGCGATCACATCTTTTAAATAAGATACGATATGTGGGATATGCTCTGGTAACGTATAAGGTGAGATGACAAAAAACTTACTAACACTTAGATAGAATTCTTGTCCTTCTTTTGCATTTACAAGTAAAAACTTCGTTGTATCGCCAAAGAACATTTCGTCTCTTTTCTCTCCAAGCTTTTCAAACAGCATTTTGTTCAATTCATTGTTCCGCTCAATTTCCATTGCAGTCGCTTCGCCTGAAATTTCTTCTTGAAAGCGCGGTGAGCCGTCTAGGTAAATTCTAAATAATGTAGCCATTCCGACGTTGTCATCATTCACGACTTCTGCTTGCGGAATTTCTTGACTGAGTGCTTCTCTGAAGGCAAGGTTCACCTCTAGGAATTGACCGAGCAAGCGCTGGTAGCCTTCAATTCCAAACGTTAACAGCACACTCAGCATACTGATAGAGCTTCCCATTCTTGAGCATTCCAGTGTATAACCCGTATGGTATTCGCCGTAGCCTCTATGACCAACATATGGTGTCTCTTGTTCTTCCAGATCTAAACGCTTTAGGTCAGCAGCATTTTTCACTAAGAATAAACTAGATGTGTAAGGTGTTTGGCCGAGCTTTTGAAAGTCAAAGCACATCGTGTCAGCAAGAGAAAGATGCTGGAATTTCGCTTTGATTTCTTTTAGCATACGAAGAACACCGTCTGAGAATTGCAGCGGGTTTTCAGCTACATCATACTCATTAAAGAAAGCAAAGAATCCGCCGAGCGCTGAATCCGCATGAATATGCGGCACCTGTAGACCATACTCCTCAGCAATGGCTTCTGCTGTTTCACGTACCCCTTTTACATCATCAATTGCAATGGCATCTGTTGTTCCGGTTGTTGCGACAATATAAACGGGAATTCCGCCATTTTGTGCAACACGTTCCATTTGACAACGCAAATCTTCCATATCCATCGAATGATCTTTATTCGTCTTAATTCTGATCAAGTTGTCTGTGCCAAGTCCTGTTGCTTCCATTGACTTAAATAAGCTGTAATGTGCAGCATCAGAACAAAACGCATAAAGATTTTGCGGGACACCTTTTCGCAGTGACTCCGGCGCAACTTTTGCAATCGCTAAACGTAGTCCTGAGAAAATGGCTCCCTGACCTCCCCATGTTGTATATCCCCCGCTCACACTTGGATCATATCCGATGAGCTTAGACATCATTGAGACCACTCTGACCTCAGCTTCCGCTCCTGCTGGTCCATAAACATCCCATAGGTTGTTTCCATTTACCAGCATGGCCGTCAGCATGCCTAGAATTCCTGGTGTACTTGCCATTGGCAAAATGTTCGTGAAGAAATACTTTGTGTGGTATGGATGGTTATGTAAAAGCTTCAGTAATTCTTCATTCACAAGTTCCGCTTGTTGGCCGTTCACCGGAATTTGACTTGTTTCAGTGAGCTTTTGGTAAAAATCTTCTCCACGATTCTTTTCACCCTTTAGGTGTGCACGGTTCGGATCTTTCAGGTGATCGACCCCTGAAACAATCTGCTCCATCAATTTGATGAGTTCTTTACGCTCTGCTGCATTTCCGTCCTCACTCGGAAACCAGTTCTGAACGAGGTTCTCTGCTCGTACAGTCATATACTATCAATCCTTTCAATGGAAGATTTCCTGTCAAAGTCTATATCGACCCCAATTTAAAAGTTTATAGTCTCGAAATGTTCACTTAAGTATATTTAGATAATTTGTTCATTCATTAAAATAAATAAAACCCTTACAAAACACATCGAAAACATTATGTTGATGAAACAAAAAAATATATTGATATATCTCATCGCAGGAAATTTCATCCATGTTCCTCCTCCATTCTTTTTCTCATTTTTTTTACTTAACCTGCATAAACATTAAGAAACACTGGAAATACTCTCTAAACCATCATTGTAGAAACCAAATTAATTCTTTAGACTTGTGTCTTTTTACCCGTTTTATTGATATAACAACTGGAAAATGGCTGAATTTTCTGTTAATAATAGGATGAATTTCATAAAAAGTTTTTCGAAGAGCGAATAATTTCGTTTTCTTCCCTTTTATTGCTCGGACAGGCTGCTGACGCTCTTCTCCGGTTAACACTTTTCTATTTGAGCATTTCATGGTATATTCTAATGGTTCGTTTTCTTTCGTTCCGCCTCTTCCGTGTATCGGAGAAAAGGAGTGTTTTTATGAAAACATTTATTCAAAAACGAGGCCTCGGCTTCTTTGTTATTGCAGCCATCTTACTTTGGCTCAAAACGTATTCAGCGTATTTAATTGAATTTAAACTTGGTATATCAAATGTGCTTCAGCATATTTTGCTTTTCGTGAATCCTATTAGCTCCAGCTTGTTCTTTCTTGGCTTTGCTTTATTGTTCAAGAAAAAATGGCAGCCTGCCGCTATCATTGTGATTCATTTTTTCATGTCTTTTTTACTATACGCAAACATCGTGTACTATCGATTCTTCAATGACTTTATCACGCTGCCTACCGTGATGCAGGCAGGAACGAATGGCGGACAATTAGGTGATAGTGCATTTTCACTCATGCGTTGGACTGATATGTTTTACTTTATGGATACAATCATTTTGATCGTACTCGCAGTCCGCATGAAAAAGCAGCAGCAAACAAGTACAGCTACTGTACCTGTTCAAAAGTCAAAATCGTTTAGACTCGTCCTTGTGTCCTCTGTTGTGATCTTTGTGATGAACTTAGTCGCCGCAGAGATTGATCGACCAGAGCTTTTATCAAGATCGTTTGACCGCAATTATTTAGTTAAATATTTAGGTGCTTATAACTTTACTGTGTTTGATGCCATTCAAAATGTGAAATCAAACAGCCAGCGTGCTCTGGCAAATTCAAATGACGTGACAGATGTAGAGAACTATTTAAAAGCGAACAGCGCTGATCCTAACCCGGCGTATTACGGGAAAGCGAAAGGCATGAACGTGATCACCATTTCTCTTGAATCTCTGCAAAACTTTGTCATTGATTACAAAGTAAACGGAAAAGAAGTGACGCCATTCCTTAATTCATTGGCACACGACAACCAAACGTTTTACTTTGATAACTTCTTCCATCAAACAGGACAAGGAAAGACGTCTGATGCTGAATTTATGATGGATACTGGGCTATTCCCATTATCACAGGGCTCTGTTTTTATTAACAAAGCGCAAAACACGTATCAAGCACTTCCTGGCATCTTGAAGAAGGATCAATACACGTCAGCAGAATTCCACGGCAATACGAAAACCTTCTGGAACCGTAATGAAATGTTTAAGTCGTTTGGATATGACAGATTTTACGATTCTGAGTACTACGATATGAATGAGCAAGATACGAAGAACTATGGGCTGAAAGACAAACCTTTCTTCAAAGAATCCATGCCAATGCTCGAAAATTTGAAGCAGCCGTTTTATTCGAAATTCATTACGTTATCGAACCATTTCCCATTTGGAATGGATGAAGGTGATACCGATTTCGAACCTGGTGACTTCGGAGACTCTGTCGTCAATAACTATTTCCAATCGGCTCATTATTTAGATGAAGCCATTGAACAGTTCTTCAACGACTTGAAAAAATCAGGTCTCTATGACAATACAGTCGTCATTATGTACGGAGACCATTACGGCATTTCTGAAAATCACAATGAAGCGATGGAAAAAGTGACAGGACAAAAAATCGGAGATTATGAAAATGCGCAGCTCATGCGTGTGCCGCTCTTTATTCATGTACCAGGGGTAAAAGGCGGACAGATTCATAAATACTCTGGAGAAGTCGATATCGCACCAACCCTTCTGCACCTGCTCGGCGATGATACGAAGAACTATTTAATGTCTGGTTCTGATATCTTATCGAAGAACTTCAAAGAGCTTGTGCCATTTAGAAACGGTGACTTCGTCTCTAAGGACTACACAAAAGTAGGCAATAACTATTACAGCAACAAAACAGGCGAGAAAATTGAGCCGACTGATAAAACATCACAAGAAAATGAAACGGTGAAAAAGATGCTGGAGACATCTGATAAGATCGTCACCGAAGATTTACTCCGTTTCTACAAGCCTAAAGGCTTTACACCGATTGACCGCAATCAATATGACTATACAAAGAAAGTACAGGATGAAGAAGATTCCTCTTCCGCCAAAGATGAATCCAGCTCTTCATCAAAATAACTTTCTCATTTTAAGAACCAGCCGATCCCTGATCAGCTGGTTCTTTTCACGTTTGACCGCTATTGCACCGGGTATAGAAAGAAGAAGGAGGGATTTATCTTGAAAAAAACAACCGCTTTTGTCGTGACTGCTTCACTCGCTTCTTCCGCCCTAATTGGTTTCAGCCCTGCGGTCTCAGCACACGCCATGACCAAAACAGCAGTAGAACAATCCGTTCCTCAAGGTCCGAAAACCACATTAAACAACGTGTATGAGCTGGCACATAAAGGACAAATGCCGTACTATGCAGAAGGACTAAAAATTGGTGTTCAAACAAAAAAAGACGTTCATCATAAACTAGGAAATCCATATCCAGAAACAGGTCACAGCAGCTTTGATTTGTATCATGCTGAAATGGGGAATCCGGGATTTGCTTTTCATTATGATGCAAAAGGCAAAATTGACGAAATCCGTTATTTCGGTACAAATGTAGAAAAAGAAACGAATATCGGCGGGATGACCCCTTCCCTATTAAAGAAACAACTTGGACCAGCGGATTCGGTCAGCACCATCCCTCAGACAAAAGAGAAAAAATACGTGTATCGAACTGGAGATTATGAGCTTGAATTTATCGTCGGCCATGACCCAGATATAAATCAGCATAAACTCAGCGTCCTGCATATTAACCTGATGAAAGCCAATTCCTAAATAAAAAAGCATCCTGAGCAGAAGCTGAGGATGCTTTTTCTTTATTATGAAGCCACTTCTAAATGCGGCTTTCTTTTCATTGTTCGTTTCAAGACTGGACCTGCGACATAATCAAGTCCAAATTTGCCTGCATTCCCTTTCGCTGCCATGATGACGATGGCAATGAGCAAGAGAAGCGGGTTGACAGAGACGGTACCAGCTAGTAAGAAAGAGACATTCATCACGCTTCCGAAAAAGGCTGCGGTTGTTGTGAACAATCCAACGATTAATCCTAGACCTACTAGGATTTCTCCCCACATGACCATGACACTGAATAGTCCCGCATTCGGCAAAGCGACATTTTCTAAAAACCATACATAGAACGGATACACTAGATGGCCATCTTTGACAACAGGTTCAGCTATCGCAAATTGTAAATATCCTGATGCATCGAATCCGCCTGTTAGTTTTCCTATACCAGATGTCAGCCAAGTCCATCCGATATAAAGTCTTGCTGCCAAAAGGATAACCGCTGCCCATACATTTGTTTGTAAGAATTTTGTAAACATGATGATGCCTCCTTTTAATTTATGTGAAATATTTCACATTCTATTTATGATCTTATTATACTATGCCGTTTCTAATTTGTGATCTTTTTCACATAGATATTCACAAATTGTTCATGAATATCTATGTGAGGTAAACTTTTCCCTTGCTAAAACCGTCTAAGTCATTTCAGACAATAAGAAGGGGTTTAACTTTGTATGAAAACATTATTCCATTTTGCTTACTTACAGGCGATGTCGTGTCTATTCCCTGTCATGATCTTTGCGGCGCTTGCCCTATCAAAGATGGTGGCTATTCCTTTTCTTCACCGGTATGATTTCATTCTACTGCTTTGCCTCCTGGCACAGATTCTCATGCTGACGCTTCGGCTGGAGACATTGAATGAACTGAAGGTGATTTGTCTATTTCACCTCATTGGAATTGGCTTAGAAATGTATAAAGTACATATGGGTTCTTGGTCCTATCCTGAAGAAGCTTATACGAAGGTCTTTGGGGTTCCGCTCTATAGCGGGTTTATGTATGCGAGTGTAGCAAGCTATATTTATCAGGCACTGTCCCGGCTTCAAGTGCAGATGGCTTCATGGCCCCATCCGTTTTTTTCAATCGGGATCAGTTTGTGCATTTATCTCAATTTCTTTACGCATCATTGGCTCTATGATCTCAGGTGGTGGCTGACATTGCTGCTTGTTGTCGTGTTTCGAAAAACGTCCGTCTCGTTTCAGGTTGGCTCTTCTACCTTTCGAATGCCGCTTGTCGTCTCATTTCTGCTGATTGGTTTCTTCATTTGGATTGCCGAAAATGTCACCACCTTTTTAGGAGCATGGCAATATCCAAATCAACAGCACGCTTGGTCTCTCGTACATCTTGGGAAAATCAGTTCTTGGTTTTTACTTGTTGTCATCAGTATTGTGCTGGTGATCGAACAGCGCAAACAAAAAAACGTTCAGCCCATTTGACCTGGCTGAACGCTTTTTTCAATCTCGATCGACTTCCTTGCGGAGATCATCTGCGACAAATTCTACATTCGTTCCAATGATGATTTGTACGGAGGTTTTCCCTGAAGTCAGTACCCCTTTGGCACCTGCTTTTTTCAATGTGCCTTCATTTAATAAATGTGTATCTTCTACTGTTAAACGTAGACGAGTGGCACAATGATCAATCGTGGTGATATTGTCTTTGCCGCCAAGTCCCTCTACAAGCATACTCGCACCTGCCGTCTTCGTATCATCGGCTGCAATATCTTCAATGTCATCATCTTCCCTGCCTGGTGTTTTGAGCTTTAACAGTTTAATGAGGAAATAGAAAACGACAAAGTACACAATGCCATAAAGCACCCCAACTCCGAGCAGCATGAGTGGTTTTTGTGCGATGCCAAAGCTTAAAACGTAATCAATCGCTCCTGCTGAAAAGGCGAAGCCGCTATGAATTCCAATGGTGTTCACAATAAAGAGCGAAAGACCTGTTAGCACAGCATGGACACCATATAAGAGTGGAGATAAAAACATAAATGAAAATTCAATTGGTTCAGTGATCCCTGTAATAAATGACGTAAGCGCCATCCCAATCATCAAGCCAGCTGTAGCTTTTCGCTTTTCAGGCTTTGCGGTCACAACCATGGCTAGACATGCCGCTGGCAGACCGAACATCATCACTGGGAAGAACCCGGTCATAAAGACACCCGCACTTGGATCTCCTTTAAAGAATCGCGCTAAATCCCCTGTTGCCCCGCTGAATTCCCCGAATTGAAACCAAAATAAGTTATTCAGCACATGATGAAGCCCTAATGGAATGAGCAATCGGTTAAAGAAACCAAACAGCCCTGCACCCGTCGCACCAAGACTTAAAATCCATTCCCCTAAACCATTGATCCCGCTTTGAATCGGAGGCCAGACATATCCGAAAACGGCTGCTAATAGAATGGTGAAAAGTGCGGTCATAATCGGCACAAGCCGTCTTCCGCTAAAGAACCCTAAGTATTCCGGCAGTTTTGTATCCTTGAAGCGATTGTACACATACCCTGCCAATAGCCCGCATAAAATACCGCCCAATACCCCCATATTGTTCGTTGAGTTAATCGACGTTGTACCAGCTGATAAAATAAAATAAGAGATCGCACCTGATAATGCCGCTGCCCCATTACCATCCTTTGCAATGCCGATCGCTATACCCATTGCAAAAATTAAAGCCAAGTTTGCAAAAATAGCATTCCCTGCCGCATGAATAAACGGGATATCGAATACATCCTCCCGCCCAATAGCCAAAATAATCCCTGCTGCCGGAAGCACAGCGATTGGAAGCATAAATGATTTGCCTAGCTTTTGAAAAAACTGAAACACCATTTGCCTTCTCCCCCTTTGTCTTCATCATGACCAAACGTTCATGATGTTCATAAAAAATATATCATATGCACATCTAGTTATCTATACCAATTTGTCCACATTCATTTGACATTCCGCTCTTTACTCTTTTCGCGTAAAATGTGGTAAGCTATTGAATAGAATGAAGTTATAGAAAGCGGGAATGAACAGTGATTGTCAAACATGATCATGAGTTAGAAGCCTTAAAAAAAGTCGGTCGAATTGTCGCTTTGGCAAGAGAAGAAATGAAAAGCCAAGCGAAACCAGGCATGTCTACAAAAGAATTAGATTTGATTGGAAAAAAAATATTAGAAGAGCATGGGGCCAATTCGGCGCCTGAAAAGGAATATGACTTCCCTGGAACGACTTGTATCAGCGTGAACGATGAAGTTGCACACGGTATTCCAAGTGAAAAAACCATTTTACAAGAGGGCGACCTCATCAATATTGATATCTCAGCAGAGCTGGACGGCTATTATTCTGATACCGGCATTTCATTCGTATTAGGTACAGGTGATGCTCGTCTTGAAGCATTATGCCAGTGTGCAGAGGATGCGTTCCTCGAAGGATTAAAGCATGCAAAGGCCGGTAAAAGACAAAATCAAATTGGCCGTGCAGTCTACAATACAGCCAAAGAACAAGGATTTACCGTCATTAAAAACCTAACAGGACATGGCATCGGGAAAAGTCTGCATGAAGCACCCAACCATATTTTGAACTATTATGATCCATTCGATAATGCTTTGTTTAAGAATGGCACAGTGATCGCCTTCGAACCTTTTATTTCAACAAATGCTGAATCGATTTATCAGACTGATGACGGCTGGACATTTAAAACACCAGATAAAAGCCTAGTGGCACAGATTGAACATACTATTGTGATCACAAAAGACGAACCCATTATTTTAACGAAGCTGTAAGCCAGCAGGTCCCCTTCTTCACTGGAGGGGTTTTTTTCGTTTCCCTTTCACGAATCTGTCACGACTAAACAAAAATGCCTGTGGTAAAATAGGCAAAGATATGCGAAAGGGGTCTTATTTGATATGTGGTTCATCATCATAGGAGTTATCTTTTTGATAGAAAGTATCATCTTAACGGTTGTAGGTATTAAGAAAAAACAATCCATGATGACTTATCTTGGTATTGTCATCATGATTATGACGGTCGGCATGATCATCGTTACCCTCAACCCGCCAAATTCATAAATGATTATTTCCAGCATATACATGGATCATAGGCAGATAGAATCAGTTTTCATTTCTTAACCCCTGCACACTTTTCACGTCCTTTTTTGAGATGTTACAATGCAGGCAGTTTCAATTGAAAGGAGTTTTCTATCATGCATTATGGTAGCAAAGGCTGGTATGTCGAAGAATTAAAGAAGCTTGGTGTGACCAAGCATGAAGGAAGAAAGCTTCAAAGCTTAAAAACATATTTCCTTGCAAATCTTCTTGAGCAAAAGAAACCTAGCTCATAAACGCTTAAAGCCGTACATCAGTATAAGATGTACGGCTTTTTTTAAATGTGCTGAACTCGTTTTTCTAAAGACTTCCTCACCACATCTGCTAAGGCATCTACTTCAAGAACGGCTTTCAGCCTCTCTGGACTTGTTTGACGATATTTGACTTCGTTCACTTCATGGACTGTAATGTGATGAAGTGCTTTTTCTAAAAAGAAAAATTAGATTAATTGGCAAATATCTTTTACTATTAGAAATTTTAGCTAAGTTCTGAAGCAAGTATATTTCTTTCGCCATAAAGACATGCTGGGCTGTTTAGATATCAATTCCTTATCGATCTGAATTATTTTAAAAAGAGTCAATTAGCTTTATATTGCTTCCTGAGCCTAAACAAAAAAGGTTAGTTTCAGAAAAAAACTAGATTCATTACAAATTTAAAGAATGAAGTTTTTAAATCAAAGTTAAATCATTACTAGTTAATTGTACATTTATAAATAGAGTTTAATTTTTAAGCAGACTAATAATAGAAATCTTAAATCATTATCAAAAATAGTATTAATAAATTTTAACATAAAATGATTAAGTTTAGGTGAGATAACAGTAAAAAAAATAATACTCAAACGTATTTATATAGGAAATTTATTATTTTTTGTTTTTTATTACCACAGGGCTGTTTTTTTGTGTTACTATTTTATATGATAAAAAAAGATTCTATACTATAGGAGGATTTTGAAATTGAAAAAATTAGTTGTCTCAATTATTATTGCTCTATTTGCTGTAACTAGTTTAGTAAATTCAGCATCTGCTTCAACAGAAAAAGGAACATCTTCTACAGAGGTATTATCTAAATTAAAAGGTGTGGTTGAAAATTCTAATCAGCTCGAAATAATAGATCTAGATAAATTACCAGAAGGAACTCCCATTGTTCAATTTGATACAGTAGAAGATTTTGAAAAAGCATTAAAAGATTCCAAATTACAAAATACATATAATGATGTTAACAATTTAACCGAAGAAACAAAACCTTTAAATCAATTTACAACACTTGCTTCAAAAGCTAAAACAAAAACAAAGACAGATGTACTTAAAATCATGCGAAAAGGTAAAATTTCTAGAGTTCTTAACCCACTATCAGACTCATCAAGAATTACTGTTGATCTAAAATATAGTTACTCTGGTAGTGGTTCAAAAAGAAAATTCACGAAAATTAATAAAGTTTCATCTTATTCCTCTGGTATACCAACAAATTGGAAACAAACTTCTTACAATAAAAGTATTAGTAGTACAAAGAAAAGCGTTACAATTACTTTAAATGGTTATCACCTATTCGGAGTTTCTATTGGTGGTCAGACAATAGGTACAAGATCACCTGATCAAATCAAATTTAAGTATAATATGGGTGGAAAAAAAGACTTGGTAGAAATTTAATACAATAAATAAACATAGAAAAGCTGTTGAGAGAAACTCAACAGCTTTTCTATGTTTTTAGATAAAAATAAATAAGTTTAAAAATTCTATATTCCAGTGGACCAACACTTAAAAATTATTTCTTAATTCTCCTTTTAACCATTTTTATTCTTACTTAGAATACTATGGTATTTAAAATTAACGCCTGAAAACGTCTCTTAGATATTGTTTAAAAGTTGAATTATTTGTACTATCTTTATGCAAGCTAAATCTTACTATATTGTATATTAACTGTTTTAAATAAGCTTCATTTAGTATTTAATTTTCTGGAGGAAAAGAAACAGCTTTGATACGATGAGAAAAAAGGAGAGATGACATTGATTCATTATCATGCCATTGTCGCAGGACGGGTGCAGGGAGTCGGTTTTCGCTATTTTGTTCAAGGAGAAGCCGTCAATCGCGGGATGAAAGGCTGGGTACGCAACACAGATGAAGGTCATGTCGAGTTAAAGGTAGAGGGTGAGCAACAAAAGGTGCTTGATTTCTTAAAGACCGTTCGAAAAGGAAGCCCTTTTTCAAAGGTCACAGATATGCAGATGGAGCCGCTCACTGAATTAGCTCATTATAAGGATTTTCGAATAAGGTAATCAAAAAACCTAGCTCTCGCTAGGCTTTTTCTGTCCCATGGTAGGGCTTTTCCTGATAAAAATAATTCGGCTTCACAATGGTATTGTCGTAATGCTTGTGGAAGATGTGGGTAGCAGCTGGTGATACTGGCGGAATCAGCCATGTCCAGTCCCCAGTCAGCTTGCGGTCAGCCTTTTCTTCCTGCTTTTCAAACTGTTTGAATTGATGTGCTGCTGTATGGTGATCAACAATGGTCACCCCTGCTTCTCGGTAAGAATGGAGAACCGCCACATTCAACTCAACAATGGCTTTGTCCTTCCAAAGCGACGCATTCTTTGTCGTGTCCATTCCTAAAATAGAAGCAACTTTTTTCAACATATTGTAGCGATTTTCATCGGCTAGGTTACGTGCGCCAATTTCTGTACCCATATACCATCCGTTAAACGGTGCCGCATTGTAATGAATACCGCCAATCTCTAATTTCATATCAGCAATAATCGGAACGGCGTACCATTTCAATCCTAAATCACGAAATCCTTCATATTCAGGATGGGTAATCTCGACTTCTTGGACGATTTCTTTCGGAAGCTCATACAGAACTGGCGGCTGATCCTTTAGCTGAAACATGAGAGGCAGTATATCAAAATGCGTGCCTTCCCCTTTCCAGCCATGGGCTTCACACAACGTTGTTAATTCAAGAGATGCCTCGTCGCCGATGATGCCATACTCCGTCTCATAGCCTGCATAACGAACGAGCTGATGATTATAAATGACGACTTCCTTTTGCGAATGATTTTCTGGAGGAAAGATCGTAATGGATGGTTTGATTTTCCCACCATTTGTCGCATACTCAATATGATGAAAGAGTGCCTCTTTCACCTCTTCTTCTGTCTTCACATGCCGGCAGTCGTGAACTTGCAGGGTTGACCAAAACAAACGGCCAATGCAGCGGTTGCTGTTGCGCCACGCCATTTTCGCCCCGTGCGCCAATTCCTCTTGTGTGTGAGTATACATCCCTTCAGAGTCAATTTCTTGTTTTATTTCATGCAGACGTGCTGCTTTCTCTTCATTTGACTTGCTTAATTCTTCATAGCATAAAGAAATAAAAGCTTCTGCTTCATTCCACAACGCTTCTTGATTACTCAAACATACTCGCCTCACTTTAATACGAATATATCCATTGTAGCGGTTTCTATTAATAAATTCACTGGTTTCAAACCATTTTTTATCATATCATCCGACCATTGTCCTTAGAGCGCGGATGAATCAATCCGTTTAAGGGTCTGCTCGAGCCAGCGGACATAGCCTTTTTCTCTTTCAATTGCCCTTGTCAGCACTAAGTAATGCCCAAATTGCGCTGAATGAAGCGATTCAGCGGCAGGGTCTTCCTCCGTTAAAGCGTGCAGCTTCTGTTCTAGCATGTCTATTTTTTTGGTGCGCTCTAGCAGTTGATGTGTAAACAAGTCAGCCGCTTCTTTGTTGTCCATGGAAGAGATGAAAAATGTTTTGAGCATGAATTCATCCTTTGTTGTTTCTGGTATCGGGTCTTTTGTCCTTAACCACTGATGCAATTCTGCTTTCCCTGCCTCTGTGATTTGATAGACCTTCTTCTCCAGCTTCTTTCCTTGTATACGAATATCAAATTCAATAAACCCTTCTTCTGTGAGACGCTTCAGCTCAGGGTAAATTTGGCTGTGCTTCGCGCTCCAAAACTGTCCAAGGGAATCCTTAAAATGTTTGGTTATATCGTATCCCGTCAGCTCACACTGATCTAGTAAGCCAAGAATGGCATATTTTAAAACTCTCATAATGTGCCTCCAACGCTTATTCTTTGACAATAGTATACCATAGACTTTAAAATAAACATGTAAATCATGACATGTTTGAAATAATATCATTCTAATGAAAGAAGGAATAAACATGGATCAATTCGTTGGACTTCATATGATTTATACGTATGAAAATGGCTGGGAATATGAGATTTACATTAAAAACGATCACACCATTGATTACCGCATTCATAGCGGAATGGTTGGAGGCCGCTGGGTCCGTGATCAAGAAGTGAATATTGTGAAGCTGACAAAAGGCGTTTACAAAGTTTCTTGGACAGAACCAACTGGGACAGACGTCTCTCTGAACTTTATGCCTGAAGAAAAACGCATGCATGGCGTCATCTTCTTCCCAAAATGGGTGCATGAACGTCCAGATATCACAGTTTGCTATCAAAATGACTATATCGATCTCATGAAAGAATCTCGTGAAAAATACGACACCTATCCAAAATATGTTGTTCCAGAATTTGCGGACATTACGTATATCCATCATGCAGGTGTAAATGACGAAACCATTATCGCCGAAGCACCATATGAAGGCATGACTGATGAAATACGAGCTGGACGAAAATAAAAAAGCAGCACGCACTGTGCCGCTTCTAGATTGTAGACAAAGGGCTAAAATGATGTTTATTTTAGCCCTTTTTTATTTAATGCCTAACGTCTTTTGAGATAGCAAGAACCGGTACACTGGCAGTTCATCGCCCACTTTTGAAGCAATAAACCCAGATGACATATAGCTGTCTTTTGATTCTGGTTCAAGGGCAAGTGACAATAAATTCGTTTGCGGCTGCGCCGTGATATATACCTTTGTCCCTTTTGGCAGCTGACGTTTCTTTTGGGTGAGTTTTGTTTCAAGCTGAATATCTGTTTTGCTCTTTTCGTCTCGTTTTGTTACTTGATAGGCTTGTACCGGTACTTTGACGCCGACAGGCAATGTGACACTTTTTAACCCTAAAGTTTGTAGCTTCCGTTCTACCCCTTCATGCCCAGGTAAAACGAGATAAGCTGTCGGTCGTTCTCTCGACATGACAGGAACAGCATCGCTCGCACTGTGAAAGCGTACAGGGATATTGATGGTCTGTCCTTTTTCAATATCCACCATTTCAAGCGAATCATCCATCGGCGCTTTGAAATCATCTTGAATAACCACTTGATCGTCATCATTTGATTGAAGTCCTTTTTTCACCAGCTTCAGTCGCTCCGTCACCATTTGCTGCTTCACCTGCTTAGCATGCTTCACCGTTGTTTCAATGATTTTTTCATGTGTGGTGACTTGTGCTGCGACGCGGCGGGTAAAATCCTCTCTTCCAATTCCAATCCCTCTGCTTTCTACAAGAAAGGATAGCGCTGGCGAGAGCGCCAAGGCATTTCGGCCAATTCGTGCATCCGTTCCACCTTCATAGAGATCGATCTTTCCATCCTTTCCTCTTGTGCTTGTATAATATAAATCATTCGAAAATCCTTGATTTGTCAGCGTTTCACGGACGCCGCTCACATATAATTCATTTGACGTGAGCCGGATGCTTTCTGGAATATTCAAGTTCTTGCCTGATAATATCAGTAAATCGTGATATTTGAGGGCACCCGCTGAGCCGATATCATCAAACTGCTTTTGTCCCACATCGTATTCATGGGCATCAATGACTACTTCTGGTGCATACCGATTAAATTCTTGATGCAGGGCTGTGAGCTCTGGAGATTCTAATGTCATATGATCACGGTTTCCATCCGTTCCGTTTGCAAGCCTGCGGTCAAACGCATAAGAACCATCAGGATTGATTCTCGGGACAATGATCATATTCACATGATTGAGTATACGCTCTCCTTGTTCACCTGCTAATCGTTTTGCGATGACGAGAGCAGATTCACCGGAGGCTGGTTCATTTCCGTGTATTTGTGCTTGAAGCCAGATCGTTGGCTTTTTTGAAAGTGGAGAGATATGACGATCCTTTGTAAAGTAGAGAGCTGAAATGGACCGTCCTTCAATGGATGTTCCAATCTGTTTCTGCGTAGCGTAAGGACTTTTGCGGACAATATCACGTAAGAATTCTTGAAGCTCTTCTTGTGTTGTAAAGGCTTCTCCTTTTTTCTGAAAGGCAGGGGTGTCGAACGTCTTGTCAGGTTCAGGGTATAGCTTCTTCACTGAGGCCGGCTGTTCATAACTCTTTCCAAAATAAGGGGTATCTGCATGAGCTGAAGCTGGGCTCACCATCGACAAACTTCCTGCTATGAGGCATACAGCAGTAAAAAGAATCGTGCCTTTTCGGTTGGACATGCTATCCTCTCCCTTCGTTGATTTGCATTATAAAGAAAAAAACAGTAAAAGTGTCAGTATTTTTCAAAAATATATCTTTTGGAGGAACAAGAGTGTCTTTGTATAGGGCAAATGAATCGAGCCTGCTCGGCAATATGACCTAAAAAAAGTGCCTGCTCAAGTAGCAGACACTCTTTTATTTACCAAATGGAGATGGCCCCAATAAGTATCGACATGACCGTCATGGCGACGACTGCAAGTACAGCCCATTTCATGCCAAACTTCTGATGCTGATCCAGTGATACCCCAACAAGTCCAACAAGTAAATGAGTCGATGGAACAAGTGGGCTTAGCATATGAATCGGCTGACCAATAATAGAAGCTCTCGCGATTTCGATTTTATCAACACCGTATGCTGCCGCTGTTTCTGATAGGATCGGCAGGACCCCATAAAAGTATGCATCATTCGGCATAAAGAACGTAAATATCCCGCTTGTTAACGCAACAATGACTGGAATGAAGCCGCCAAGCTGCTCTGGAATGGCAGATACAATCGAAATCGCCATTTCATCGACCATTTTCGTTCCAGTTAAGATGCCTGTAAAAACCCCTGCCGCAAAAATCATGGAAGCAATGGCTAAGACGTTGGTTGAATGAGCCGCAATCCGTTCACGCTGCTGTTCAAGGTTCGGATAGTTCACGATAATCGCCACACAGAAAGCAAGAACAAATAGAACCGTTAAGCTGACTTTTCCTGAGACAAGAAGGAGCACCAATAACAACGTAAGCGTCAAGTTAAACCACCAAAGTTTCGGCCGCTTGATGTCATCCTGAAGTGCCGCTGCCATTTCATTTGCATGAATCGGCTGGTCGAGCTCAATGACACCAAGACGTTTTCTTTCAGACTTCCCAAGAAAGTATGCCACCACAATCATGCTCAAAACCCCTGCACCAATGACTGGAATCATCGGGCCAAATAAAAGTGAAGGATCAACGCCAAGTGCACTCGCCGCTCTAGGTGTGGCACCTCCCCATGGAATCGTATTCATAATCCCCATGCCAACTCCGGCAATCCCCGCTAAAATAATCGGACGGATGCCAAGCAGCGTAAATAACGGAAGCATCGCTGTTGTTGTAATCATGTACGTTGTTGTCCCGTCACCATCAAGTGCAACAAGCATGGTCAGGACAGCTGTTCCGACGACAATTTTTAATGGATCACCTTTGACAATGTTTAAAATTTTCGCCACCATTGGATCAAATAAACCAGCATCAATCATAATGCCAAAGTACAAAATCGCAAACATAATCATGACCGCTGTCGGCGCGACTTGCTGCACACCTTTGACAATTATGTCTGAAATTTCAGTAAAATGAAAACCTGCAATAAGAGCAAATGCAATTGGTGTTAACACCAATGCCGTTAAAACAGACATACGTTTCGTCATAATCAAAACCATAAATACAACCATCATAAGAAATCCTAAGATTGCTAACACTTTGTTCACCCCTTATGTTGTATACGCTTTCATTAAATGTTGGTATCCCATTTCCAACCCTTTCTGTCATGATATCTGACGTTGAAATTGAAGTAAATATTATGAATTTTAATTCTTTTTCGGTCGATAAATGCTTTTTGTTCATTTTGTTCAAACTTTGATTTTGATGGATTCCATGAAAAAAAGCGGTCTCACTCAACCGCTTGTTCTCCTTGGATAAACTGCTCATATCGCCTTAATTGCTCCTCCATAAAGATCTTTGCCTCTTTGCTGTTCATATAACGACTTGTCCAGCCCTTTTGCTTTAATTGCTTTTTCCAGGACTTCGTTTGTGTCATTTTTTGAAGAAGCTGATCCCATTCACGAATATCATGCTGATTCATTTGCTTTTGGCCCATCACACCACGCCAATGAGAGAAGATGAGCGGGATGCCTTGCTCTATCCAAGTCGGCACATCTTCAAATCCCGCTAAACGCTGATTCGTTGTGGTTGCTACAAGCTTTAGCCTCTTCTTTTCATAATCATGACGAACTTCTGTAATCGTGGTCGTTGCTGCATCTACCTCATGGTCAATCAGCGCTTGAAATAAATCATCTGCACTGTCAAATTTCAAAAATTGGATGCGGTATGGATCAATTCCTGCCATTTCTGCCGCTCGTGCGAACGAGATTTGATCATCATTACCGAAGTCTGGGGCAAATCCAATTTTTAAGGAATCTGGTTTCTTCTTTAGTGTGTTTAATAGCTCCTTCCCATTTGAAAAGGGAGAATCCACTGGGACTGCGACGACCTGCCACTCTTCTGCCAAAATGGCGAGCGGTGTGACATCGTTCATTGTCATGTTACTGCTGCCAAGCAAATTACGGCTTAACAATAAGCTTGAATTCAAACTAACATAGTTGGTATCTCGCTCCATCATATATGTCCATCCTTTATCCACCGTTCCGCCTCTTTGATAAAGGATATTCACCGGCCGCTTCACCAGCTTTTCTTTCTCGAGCACTGATTTCATCACTTGAGCTGTTTGGTCAAAGCCGCCGTCAGGGACACCAGACACCACAATATATAATGGGCTGTGCTGCAGGAAAGAGTCGCCTCCCTTTTTTTCATTAAAGGTGAGCGTCATACAAAGACAGATCATAATGACAAGGCATATTCCTTTTTTCATCTTTTATGACTCCGCTTGCTTTATGGCAGGATAATATTTCCGTTCTGGTCTGCCAATGATTCCGTACGCAAGCTCTGCCCGGCATTCTCCTGTTGTCACGAGATACTCGACGTACCGTCTCGCTGTTGTGCGTGAAGCCCCCATCTTTTCTCCGAGTTCTTCCGCTGTAATCCCATTATTCTCTGATGCCATCAATGTTTTCACCTTGTCCAAAGTCAGCGAATTGATCCCTGTAGGCAGGTCCCTGCCATCCTTTTCTTTTGGCTCTTCTTGCATCTGTCCAAAAAACAAATCAATCATCGTTTGATTGACTTCATCCTTAGAATTGATGATGTCTTTTTTCTCTTTATATTCGGTTAAAACTTGCGCAAACTTTTGTGCGGTCACTGGTTTGATTAAATAATGAACCACTCCGTAATGAAGTGCATCTCTTAAAAGTGTCGTTTCCGTTGCAGCCGTGATAATAATCACATCTATTTCTGGATAGTGTTCTCTTAAAAGCGGCAACAGGTTTGTACCGAGCTCATCGGGCATATATACATCAAGCAAGATGAGGTCGACTTGTTCCTTTTGGAGCGCCTCCCACATATCTTTTGCACTCTTTGCCTTTCCGGCGACTTGAAATCCTTCTATTTGTTGTATATAAGATTCATGAATGGCTGCGATTCGAAAATCATCCTCCGCAATGAGTACCTTCATCACCATTTATTCCCCCTTTGTGCCTTTCGGTATGTATGCAGTGAAGATGGCACCGCCTTCTTTTTGGTTCGTCACTTCAATCCAGCCCCCAAGTTCGTCCAACACTTCTTTCACATTCGCTAGCCCGTAGCCTCGTCCTTCCCCCTTTGACGAATGGCCTCTTGTGAAAATATGTGAAAGTTCTTCCTCGTTTACTCCATCACCTGAATCAGATACTTCTATGATAATATCAAACCCAATATCTGTAATGAACAGACTTACCTCGCGCGTCTCCTTATTTAGTACGGCCTCAAAGGCGTTATCTACAAGATTACCAATGATGGTAATAAAGTGAGATAGACTTAAATGTGGTGGAAGCGGCTCCAATGAACTATTTTCATCGATGTGGAAATGAACCTTCTTCTCAGATGCTTTCCCTAACTTGCCGAGTAAGATGGCTTGTATTTTAGGAGATCGAATTTGCTTCATGAGTAAATCGTGCTGACGGTTTTGCAGCGTATATTCTTCCTTTATTAAGTCGATGGCCTCATCCATTTGCTTCAGCTCAAGCAAACCTAAAATGGCGTACAGCTTATTTGAGAATTCATGCGTTTGTGCCCTCAGGTCTTCTGAATATTGGCTGACCTCTGTTAATGTATCCAGCAGCTTCGTCAGCTCTGTTTTCTCTCGGAAGCTCACAATTCCCCCAAAAACTCGATTGTCCTGGACCACTTTTTTCACATTTAAGACATAGGTTTTATCATTGACGACGGTTTCGATGTTCGGTTCAATCGTTTCTGCCTTTAAATAGAAAAGGAGATTGGCTTTTGGCAAGACTTGGTCAATATGAAGCGGCAGCTCGGATGAAACGCGCAGCATGTGTTCAGCAGATGTATTCATCATCGTTATCGCGCCTTTGCGGTCAAATGCAATAATCCCTTCTTTTATAGCAAGCAGCATCGCTTCTCTTTCTCGAAATAATGAAGCAATTTCGTGCGGTTCAAGCCCTAATGTATCTTTGCGAATACTTCTTGTTAAAAAAATCGCTCCGAATATACCAGGCAAGAGCACAAAAAGGGCAATATAGCTAAGCTTGATTAGTTGATGGGCTGTCGCTTGATCAATTTCCTTTTTTAAAAATTCGACGGTGACTGTGCCAATAATTTCTTCATGCTTGCCTGTTTCTTTCATAATCGGGGCACTGCCTCTGACAACGATTTCACCATTAGAATCACCCGTTGATATGGAGGTTCCCCCAAATAGCAGGGTACTTCTTCCTCTAAATACACTGATGGTTTTTCCTACATTCTCATGATTCGTATGAAAAAGGACCTTCCCTTTTTGATTGGTAATGAAGATGGCATGTGCTCTGACTTGATCCTTCATTTGCTCAAGCACTGCCTGTTCTTCATACTCAGACACTGATGAGGTGCCCACCGATGTTTTAATGGGCGGCATATATGAGATTGTTCTAGCGGTTTGCACCGCCAGCTGTTCAGCTTGCCGCTGCCTTTCTGATGTCTGCAGAAAACCAAAACAAATGGTCAATAACGCAATGACAACAAGCAAAAGCCCGATAATTAACCCCAAAATTTTCGTTTGTAAAGTGACTTTCCTTTTGCCCATCCTCACCGCTACAACCCCTAATTCAAGTAGATTCATCGACTAGACTCTAAGAAAATCATATCATTTTTTCTTACGAAGTTAAGAGAAAATTCATTCAAACAAAAAAGGACGACTCAAATCGAGTCATCCCTGTTTCAATTACGTGATAGATAAGCCTGCACTCGCATAGCCTGCTACAGTGTTAATTAAAGATAAGCCTGTTGCAGTCGCAGAGAAAACAACCAGTAATCTTGTTTCTGCTGTAACTGGCACATTCAGGCCGGTAGCGATTCCGTTTGAAATAGCACCAATAGTTAAAATCCCCGTTAATGGTGGTGCCAATGTGACACTCGCTACTTGAGTGAAGCTGTTATCTGGTGTCGGTGAAGCAAATAAGCTAGCTGTCACTGTAATACTCGTGCCGACTAAAGCCAATGCTGCCGTAGTACTAAAGTATCCGGCAAATGAAGTAATAGTGCCATCCCTTGGTACAGAGAATGCCATATTTAAAAGAGTACCTGCTGCTCCTGTTAAGTCGATGATACCACCTAGTATGCTAACGCCTGTTGCAGAGCTACCAAAGCCGACCAAACTAGAAGTTCCGACAAGACCCCCTGCAATTGTAGTCAAGACAGCAGGGGTACCTGATGCAAATGGAATAATCGCACTCGATCCAGTTGCTCCGGTTGCTCCGGTAACTCCGGTGGCGCCGGTATCTCCTGTGGCTCCCGTTACTCCAGTCGCTCCGGTGATTCCGGTATCTCCTGTGGCTCCCGTTACTCCAGTCGCTCCGGTGATTCCGGTATCTCCTGTGGCTCCTGTGACTCCGGTGGCGCCAGTATCTCCTGTGGCTCCCGTTACTCCGGTCGCTCCGGTGGCGCCGGTATCTCCGGTCGCTCCGGTGACTCCGGTGGCGCCAGTATCTCCTGTGGCTCCCGTTACTCCAGTCGCTCCGGTGACTCCGGTGGCGCCGGTATCTCCTGTGGCTCCCGTTACTCCAGTCGCTCCGGTATCTCCTGTGGCTCCTGTGACTCCGGTATCTCCGGTCGCTCCGGTGACTCCGGTGGCGCCAGTATCTCCTGTGGCTCCTGTGACTCCGGTGGCCCCGATATCTCCTGTGGCTCCCGTTACTCCAGTCGCTCCGGTGGCGCCGGTATCTCCGGTGGCGCCCGTTACTCCAGTCGCTCCGGTGACTCCGGTATCTCCTGTGGCTCCTGTGACTCCGGTGGCGCCAGTATCTCCTGTGGCTCCCGTTACTCCGGTCGCTCCGGTGGCGCCGGTATCTCCGGTGGCGCCAGTATCTCCTGTGGCTCCTGTGACTCCGGTGGCCCCGATATCTCCGGTCGCTCCTGTGACTCCGGTCGCTCCAGTATCTCCTGTTGCTCCCGTTACTCCGGTCGCTCCGGTGACCCCGATATCTCCGGTTGCTCCGGTAACTCCAGTCGCACCTGTATCTCCTGTTGCACCGGTCGCTCCTGTACCTGTTGCTCCTGTGATCCCGGTTGCTCCGGTAACTCCAGTCGCTCCCGTATCACCTGTTGCACCGGTTGCTCCTGTACCTGTTGCTCCTGTGGCTCCTGTGGCTCCTGTGATTCCGGTTGCTCCGGTAACTCCAGTCGCACCTGTATCTCCTGTTGCACCGGTCGCTCCTGTACCTGTTGCTCCTGTGATCCCGGTTGCTCCGGTAACTCCAGTCGCACCTGTATCTCCTGTCGCACCGGTTGCTCCTGTACCTGTTGCTCCTGTGGCTCCTGTGATCCCGGTTGCTCCAGTAACTCCTGTTGCTCCTGTGGCTCCTGTGATTCCGGTTGCTCCGGTAACTCCAGTCGCACCTGTATCTCCTGTCGCACCGGTCGCTCCTGTACCTGTTGCTCCGGTTGCACCCGTTTCACCAGCAGCTGCTAACAATGTATAATCTGGTGACGTACCTGGCGTACCTGTTGGCGGCGCTGAATTCACCACATACGTACTTCCATCGAATGTCACGACTTGACCTACTGGATAGGTTGGGGCTACCGCTGGATCAAATGCCACGATGCCCGTTAAGCCTACACCAGTGGCTCCAGTTGCTCCTGCCGGGCCTGCTGGGCCTGCTGGACCCGCTGGACCCACTGCACCTGCTGGACCTGCTGGGCCTCTTCTTCCTCTCCCGCCTGGCGGACCTTGAATCACACAAACACAAGGATCTTTTCCGCAGCAAGGATTTTTCACTGGTTTCCCTGGCTTTCCAGATTTCCCTTTCTTACAACTATCACATTCCCAGCCGTCATCCTTATACGCATCATACCAGCTTCCTTTTTGGTAGTGGTCTGTCGAATGAGTTGGATATGTCTTTCCGCATTGTCTACATCTTCTCATGGAATCACCCCCCATCCATCGTATTCATCATTCCTTGGAAAGGTGTATGTACACTTTTATTTTTATCAAGAAGTATTGAAAAGACCTTGCGCTCGATGCACAAAGTCTTACATTTATTAGAATTTTATTGTCATTTTGATATCTTTTCCAACCATACTATATTCAATATCTGCTGGACGGATCGCTTCTTTTAGTTTTTTCACCCCCTCTCCTTCAAAAAAAGTAGGTGCATGTTTTCCACCGATTAATAAAGGTGCCATATAAATGACGGCTTCATTGACTAGTGATTCTTCTAAAAAGGACGCACTCACATTTCCTCCTGCTTCAACGAGAACTGACATGACAGAACGTTCCTTCAGCTTTCGTAACACGTCATGAATATTTGTCCGCTGCTCTCCGCTTGTGACATAGACTTGATGCCCTTTATCTACCAGCTGTTCATACTTTTTCTGATCATACATGTGCGAGGTGCAAATAATGGTTTCGGCCATATGATCTGTTAAACATTTCGCATGAAGCGGAATCCTTAATGTGGAATCTAAAATGACACGAATGGGCTGGGTCGCCATTGAATCTTTCACAATAAGACCTGCATCATCTTGAATAATCGTTTCGACACCTGTTATCACAGCATCGGCTTCTTGACGCAATTGCTGCACTTCTTTCCTCGCTTCTGTTCCTGTGATCCATTTGCTTTCAAGATGAGATGTTGCAATTTTCCCGTCTAACGAAATGGCTGATTTTAAGATGACGTAAGGAAGGTCTGATTGAATGAAATGAAAAAAAGGCACATTTAAGCGATCCGCCTCCTGTTTACATATTCCTTCATCTACTTCGATCCCTGCTTGTTTCAACATGGTAACCCCCTTACCTGCGACAAGCGGATTTGGGTCTTGCGTCGCAATGACTACACGTTTCACACCACTTTTGATAATGGCTTCCGTGCAAGGACCCGTTTTCCCATGATGCGAACAAGGTTCAAGCGTCACATACATGTCAGCTCCCTTTGCCTTTTCCCCTGCCATTTGCAGCGCATGAATTTCAGCATGAGGTTCGCCCGCCTTCATGTGAGCACCAATCCCAACAATCTCACCTTGCTGTACAATGACTGCACCGACAAGCGGATTTGGGGAGGTTTGCCCTTTCATTGCCTTTGCGTTGGCAATCGCCAGCTTCATATAAAAAACATCGTCTTTCATGTGAGTCTCCTTTCTTCTCTTTCAAGGGAAAGAACTCCTTCAGGAAATGAAGGAGTTCTATTCTCATGTGCTATATTTTTTCCATCCGTTTCTTTTCAGATCGATCATAGTAAGGCAAGGAATAAAAAAGTTTATATGATGCTCGTTGTTTACAAAAACAGCATTTGCGTAATTCATATTTATTAATGAGGAGCACATGCGGACAATTGAGTACAGTCAGGCCTTTTTTCATATGTTCCTTGCAAACACTTATCATGAGAATCCCCCGCTTACATTCTTTTTCTTAATGAGAGATTACTTCTTTCGGAAATTGTTCAAATAAGCGCAGTACTTCAGTATGTGTGCCATCTTCTCGAATATGATAAATCCCGCCGTCATATGAGCTTGCGTATACATCATTGCCTAATTGTCTGATGGCACTAATCCCATTCTTGGCAATTCTAATTGGGCCGGTATTGACATCTAGCTCTGGATTCCACACAACGACATAGCCCCAATAATCTCCGCTCACAATATAGCCAGAGTCTGTGACAGAGACAGATTTAATAGAATACTGGTGTTCATTATGCTGGTCTAAAATTCTTCCTGTATGCAAATCAAACAATCTCACATTCTTGTCACGGCTGACAATGGCAATACGATCTCTTTTACTATCAATGAATACATCATTTAACAGCTCTGTCGCTCCGATATATTTCGCTTTTAAAGACAAGCTCTTCTTATCTAAAAGACAGATGGTTCCTTCTACCGCGGCTGTGATGATATGATCTCCTTCTACTTTTAATGCTTTAACAGCACAATCGTGTGCTTTGGAACGGCCAATTTCCTTTAAATGTTCTGTCGAAATGACATGTACATAACCGCCGTAAGTTCCAATATAGAATTGCCGATCCTCCTCGTGGAAATACACACTGTTGACCGGCCCTGTGTTGAGATCAAACGAAACCATTTGCTGTAATGATTCATGAACAATATGCACCTGACTTGCATGATCTCCCCACGCATAATAGCTTCCATCTCGTGCGACAGCCACTCCATTTGTTAAAACGCCTGTCGATTTAGCGATTTCAATCCCGTTCTTTCTGAATTTTCCGTCATCTGATGCTGTGATGATATCTCCCGCATCAGTCAGCGCAATATCATTAATAGATGGTGTCGCCATTTCAATCTCATCTGATACAACTTTTCCCTTTTCAATAGACCATTCACAATACGTTTTTCCAAAACTGGCTCCTAGGATGGATTTCTCATCCTCCGTCCAGACAAGCGAACGCTCCCACTGATATTTATGAGGCAGCAACGTATCGACTAAATCCCCTGTTTCATAATTCCACAGCTTAATTAAATGGTCATAGCCTGCTGTCAGCAAGTAATTGCCGCTTGGAGAAAAGTTCACCCGCTTGACGCCCTGTAAATGGGCTTTAATGATTTTTTTCTCCTGTAAAGTAACCGCATCATAAATAATGACGGTGCCATCGTCTCTGCCAAGTGCGAACACTTCTTTTTGATTGCTGCCGCTGATTGTGTCCAGCTCATAATCAAACGGACCAATTTCTCCTACAATTTCTCCTGTATCATACAGCCATACAAGAACGTAGCCATCATCACCTGTTGTATAAGCTTTATCTCCATGTATCCATACAGCTAATACATCTTTGCTATGTCCATGGAATTCTCTTAAAATAGCTCCTGTTTCGATATCCCACACTAAGCACCTTCTATCTCTAGACACCGATACTAGTAAGGTATCCTGTTTGGCAAAGGCGACGGCTTCTACATCATCCGCATGACCAAACAGGGTGCGAATTCGAGTATGAGTACCTGTATCATACAATTGAATGGTGTAGTCTGACGATGCACTCGCTAAATACTTTCCGTTTTCAGAAAGAGATAAAGAGTTAATGATATGCTCGTGACTTCCAATAAACGTTCCTTCTCCTGTTGCCCGGTTCCACTTATAAATACAACGGTCATAGCCGCCAGTGTAAACAATTTGGTCCTGCTGAGTTGATAAAACAGATGTAATCGGTCCTCTATGCATGATTTTACACTCCCACCTTTATATGTTGTTTTTGACGAGTCACTATACGAAAACCAGTAAATCGGAAAACGGGATCTGGATGCTTCCCGTGTCTTCTGGCGACTCTGCATAAATCTCCGCCTCTTGCAAAGGAGCCGCCTTTTAAAATGTAGTAATTACTGCCAAGCGTCTCCGTTAAATCATCTACGACCTCGATGCCGCCTTCGTATACATGATATTTGGTGTTGACCCATTCCTCGACGTTGCCCCCCATATCATAAAGACCAAATAAGGATCTGCCCTTTTTGTATTGACGGACAGGCGTCGTTTTTTCAATATTTGATTCGAACGTATTACATAAAGAAGGATCAAACTCATCTCCCCACGGGTATTGATTTCTCGTATTTCCCCGGGCAGCATATTCCCATTCTTCTTCAGTAGGAATCGACACGTCTATCCCAAGTTTCCCGCTCAGCCACTGGCAGAACGAGAAGGCTTCCTCGATATCCATGCCCCAAGCCGGATGATCTTTCCCGCCACCAAGCTCTTGATTCGTTAAGCTCTCCGGGTACGCCTGGCCTGTTTCATCACAGTAGCTTTGATACCATTCATTGGTGACGACCGTATCTGAAATAAAAAATTCATTGATATACGGCTGATAGGATGGAAATTCTTTGTACAGCCATTTTTGAAATTTTTTCTCACGGCCGTAGGTTGGATTGAGAAGCTTGTCCTTCCAGAATTCTGATGCCTTTTTCATATCTTCTTCATTACTTCCAATCGTTGCATAGCCGCTTGGGATTTGAATCCAATTGATTTCAGGTTTCACGCTTTTCTCCCGCCTTCTTTAAAGTAAACTCATCTACTGATTAATTAATTTTTTCTCATCGACCATATGCCCTGAGGCTGCTTTTGCCTTCAAATAGGCTGCATTATAGAGAGAAGCTTCGACCGTATGATCAAATCGCAATACAGGAAGACCGTAAGCAGCAATGGAATCGACTTTATCTGGATTGTTCGTTAGGAGGTGCATTGGTTTCCCTTTGTTTAAATAGTGCAGAACAGCCGCTGCCTCCTCGTAATGCCGGTCATCATCTCCGCAGCCAATCAGGCGGTTGGCTTCAAAAGTATCCAGCTTCATTTCCTGTAATTTATACGTCAATGCTTTCGCCATCAGCCCAATTGACCGCCCTTCTTGATTGGCCATATATACGAGCATGCCTTTACCGTAATCGGTGATTTTCTTCAGCGATAACGCAAGCTGTGGACCGCAGTCACATTTCAGTGACCCAAACACATCCCCTGTTTGGCAGACACTATGAATTCGCACTAGCGGCGGCACCTCATTTTCAAAGTCGCCAAATAAGAGACAAGAGGAAAAGGTTTGCTGCGCGGTACTCATTTGGACAATAGATTCGATCGTTGGTTTTGTCTCCCCTTCAACAGGTGCGAAGGCATACCATTTAAATGGCACTTCTTCATGTTGAATGGAGATCGGCAGGTTCACTGGCCCCACGAGCAAATAGTTTTTTTCTTGAAAGGTAAAATGATGAATCATTGATTGTAATTCATCTACAAACTTGTTCATTTGTCTCCCCCCTATTCATCGCTGCACCCAAATCGACTCTCATAGCGCAGTGATGGAGTGATGAATATGTGTCCGCACTCCCTTACTTAACATGTGTGCTCATTTCAAACGGCACTCATGCCTAAAAAGAAGAATATAGATGTGCGATGCCTCTCATCGTTCAGACCCTGATTTTCGCTAGAATGTCTTCGTTCCCAGCTCTTCTTGCGATGTTTCAATCTAGGTCTTGTCCAGTACAAAGGAGCAGAAATCTTGGTTCATACGATGTTAACGCCTTTCGATTCTTACATGATGCATGCTCTTTATTAGAATGAACACCTCTGCTAGGTTTGAGTGATCACCTTTGTACTAGATTTTGACGGCAATGACATGATGCTGGCTAATGCCGGCCTTTGCTTTTAATGGTGTAATCGATACAAGCTCCAGACCTGATGAACAAATTCTTTCTCCAAGCTGAGAGTCTGAAAATGAAAAGTGGAAACGGCCATCTTCTCCGATTAACCCTGTTCTCCACTCTTCTCCCCATACAACAAGTGAGAAGACGCCGCCTTCATGAAGCAAAGAGGAAACCTGTTTTAAATAACGCTCATGATCATCAGGATGCTGGTGATGAAAGCAGCCATGATCTAAAATTAAATCAAACTGCATCCCGCGTCCCTGATCCATCGACCAGGACATAAAATCTTGATGAACAAAATGGACAGGAACCGTTTCTCTTTTCTGTAATCCTTCCCACTCCTCATGCTCATACAGGTCGATACCGACATATGCAGAAAGCCCCCTTAAATGTTCAAGTGCCCGGCCGTTCCCGCACCCGATATCGAGCACAGAAGCAAGTGCATTCTTTTCCCGTGAATGCCATGCCTTTAATGACATCACGGCTGCATCTGTTAAGGATGGATCAGTAGACCACATATCTGTTCTTTTCTCATAATGTTCTTGAAATGCCATACGCATTTTTTCTAGATACAACCCACTGTCTTCATGGTATAAAGCTTTTTTCATCACAGGACCTCCTTCTATTCAAAATCGGCTTTTCGGGCAAAGGTCATTTTCAAGCCAAAAACCTTATGTTAAAATGAAAGATGGATTTTTTAGGAAAATCTGTTTTCTGAAAAAGGAGAGAAGCATCCCACATGTTCACTCTTCTTTTTCAGCATGCATCCTCATATGCAGCCATTTGAGAGCTGCAGCGCCTCAGCTTATTGTCTCTTTTTTTCATATGAGTTCACCTCCTTCACCGTTCGATCAACTCACAGCCTTTATTGAAACCGCTTTCTCTCTTAAACAAGAACATAACGTCTTTTGAATATCTCTTGCAAAGTGATCATAGTAGAAAGGTCAATCTACTGTTTAGATCGGCTACCATTGTAAAAGACCGTTTTCTTATGTTTTAGTAGAAATATTCCAATCAAGCTTTTTCTCTTAAAAGCGCTTGTACCTTGGTTTTATGACACCACCTCTCACTAGAATGTGCCTTGAATAAACTCATCAGATATTTAACAACTACTTCCACAATGACTGGAATAAGCCAAATATATTGTTTTTAGATTATTTTGTCAACAAATTATTTCCTAAACATTAAAATGAATTTTCCAATTGAAAATACAGGTATTTTTCGTGGTTTTTTGACCTCAAAACACTTATTTCTACACAAAAATACAACATAAACCAATAGAACTAAGAAATTTATCTACTAAATTACACAAGATTTTTATTACATTTTGAAACAAAATCGAAAGATACAATGATTATTTCCCGAATGGATTTTTGTGAAATTTTTACTATTCTTTTCTCATTTCCGATCATTTTCTTTGGTATATCTGTATTTTCAATTAGATGATTTACTGTTTATTCCAATCTGCTGTTTTTTCTTATTATAGTAAAAAAGATATGTTCTCTCCTTCAGAGATATCGGCATGAAAAAAAGCCCCTTACGAAAGTAAGAGGCTTTTTTCAGTTGGCGTTTATGCCCAAGTTTTCACTTTTTCATGGTCTGTCACAAAGAGAAGGACTTTTCCTTCGTCTAAATGTTCTTCAAATTTCTCAGCTTCTTCTTTAGAGAAACCAATTTCATGGATTTTATTTCGGAGCTCATCGCCCTTTTTACTAAAGATGTTCCCAACAGCATGTTTAAGTCCAACTTCTCTTTGACCTATCGTATTAGCATCTGCATTTCCAGCAATACGCTCTGTACGATCATCGTCATGGGACAGAACATAAATGTCCTCTCTGGCTACACCGAGTGCTTTTAATTGCTCTACATCTCTTTGAAGTGTCTCATCATTTGAATACTCTCTTACAACAGGTTTCATTTTATATTCCTCCTTTAGCGTCTTACGAATCTTTTACCCGTCACTTTTGTCATTAAACCTTCCTTGAGCACATCCATTTTACATTGTGTACTAACCGTGCCTATTGGCTTATTTTTGACAAAAAGCCCGAAAAAATGACTAAATTTTCTGAAATATTGTATTCATCCCTGCTGTTTTGTTGTACAATTCTTATACTGGAGGCTAGAAATGAGGTAGAGCTGATGTATTACTTTTCAGCGGAGCAGCAGTTTAATGCTTGGGTTGTCAGTGATTTGGTGAAACAGCTTTTTCAGAAGTGGAATCCTGAAGAAGCAAAAGCAAAGCCGCTTACATTGTTTGCTGAACAGCACTTTCGCATCTCCATTGATTATCTCTTTTCAATCATCATTAACATTGGAGATATCGAGTCGATTGAACAAGATCCACAAGACCTGTTGTCCTCATACTTGAATATCCTTTTTCCTTTTGTGACGCGCGATATGATGAAAGCCTCCATGCAAAATGCGAACGAATATTTGTTAAAAGAACGTGATGCGGATGTGTATCAGCTGTTTGGCTGTCTGCCGCCGCTCCTCTCTGTTGACTTCCAAAAAAGTAGTCCTCATCTATGAGATGGCGGCTGCTTTTTTGTATGTGTTTGAAAAAGACCGTATGTTTTGAATGAAAAGAAGCATCATGTTAATGTAAATCTAGGCTGCAAGTGAAAGGGAGGATTTGACATGAGTCAACAAAAGCAAATTCAATTAGCCAAACGTCCAAAAGGATTACCTACAAAAGATGTTTTTCATTTTGAAACAGTCGATATACCTGTGCCGCAAGATGGCGAAGTCTTGATTCAAACGAAATATGTTTCTGTAGATCCTTATATGAGAGGACGAATGCAGGATACAAAATCCTATACACCTCCATTCAAGCTAAATGAAGTGATTCAGGGCGGTGTTGTCGGAGAAGTCGTTGAATCCAAATCGCCTCAATTTGAAAAAGGGGATTTTGTTCTTGGATTCCTTGGCTGGCAAGAATATTCTACAGCCAAAGCTGAATCTCTGACTAAAATTGATCCATCCATTGCGCCATTGTCCTATTATTTAGGAATTTTGGGCATGCCAGGGCAAACCGCTTATTTCGGACTTCTTGCGATTGGCCAGCCAAAAGAAGGCGAGACCGTTGTCATTTCTGGAGCCGCAGGTGCCGTTGGTTCCGTTGTGGGACAAATTGCTAAGATCAAAGGCGCTCACGTCGTTGGGATTGCGGGATCTGATGATAAGCTGGCTTATTTAAAAGAACTAGGCTTTGATGAAACGATTAATTATAAAACAACAAATGATTTAGATGATGCCATAGCAAAGGCGTGCCCTAACGGCGTCGATGTGTATTTTGACAATGTTGGCGGCGAAATTTCTGATGCCGTGATGAATCATTTGAACCGCTTTGCACGTATTCCAGTGTGCGGCGCAATTTCGTCTTATAACATTAGCGCAAGCGAGGACATCGGACCGCGTGTGCAAACAAAACTCATTAAAACAAGCGCATTGATGCAAGGCTTCATTGTTGCCAACTATTCAGATCGTTTTGAAGAGGCTGCAAGAGATCTCGCACAATGGGTAAAAGAAGACAAACTGACTTATAAAGAAACAATCATTGAAGGCTTTGACAACATTCCTGATGCATTCCTTGGACTATTTAAAGGGGAAAATGTCGGAAAACAGCTTGTCAAAATTTCATAATAAAAAAGGCCCCTCCATGTGGAAGGGTCCTTTTTTATGCCTGCTTGGGGGCAAGATGCAGCTGGCCTTGCTTATAAACAATTTCCTGAAGCGAAAGATTCAGCTTTTTCGCCATTTTTTTGAGCGTTGCATGCTCTTGAGGTGTGACTAGGCTGATGACAGCCCCTTCCTTTCCTGCGCGCCCGGTTCTGCCTGAACGGTGGATATAGCCTTCTTCGTTTGGCAGGTCGGCATGGATTACGTACGGCAGATCGTCAATATCGATGCCTCTTGCTGCGATATCTGTTGCAAGGAGAAGCGGAAATTCACGCTGTTCAAATTCCTTTAAGATGATAGCACGCTCTGCTTTTTTCGCCTCACTATGAAGCACACCAAGGTCGACATGGTGATACGCTAATTTCTCTGCATAAATGCTTAAATTCGTAATATCACGCACAAAGACGAGCGCCTGCATGTCCTCAAGCCGTGATAGCTTTTGCAGTAATTTCACTTTATCACGCTGATCACATAACAGATAATAGTGTCCTACTTTCTGCGCTTCTTCCTCACTTCTGGCAATTTTCAATACTTCTGGTTCAGACGTCATTTGTTTAATCAGTTGAACCGTTTCCTCTTTTAACGTCGCAGAAAAACAGAGGATTTGTCTTTCTTTTAATGTGGATTTAATGATCGATTGGATCGTTTTCATATGCTCTGGCACAAGAAGCTGATCTGCTTCATCTAGCACGACCGTTTTCACTTCATGCATTTTCAGTTTTTTGATTTTGATTAATTCCTGTACACGGCCAGGTGTTGCGACAACGATGTTCGGGTGTTTCTTTAGTTTTTCCTGCTGCTTTTTGATGTTCGCTCCACCAATCAAGGAGACCGCTTTGATATCTGATCCTTGTTTGAACTCTTGCACGACATCAAAAATTTGCATCACAAGCTCTCTTGAAGGTGCCAAGATTAAGACTTGCGGGTGCTTGATATTCACATCGATTTTATTTAAAAGCGGCAACACATACGCCAGTGTCTTCCCCGTTCCCGTAGGCGATTCTGCGATCACATCACGCTTCTCCGTAATCCACTCTGCTGTTTTTTCTTGTATAGCTGTTGGTTTTTCGAAGCCAGCCGCTTGAAAGTTTTCCTGAATAAATGGCTTTGCTTCTTTCAAAAATGCCCAATTTTCTATCATGTCGATCTCCTTTATCCTCATTCAATCTATCCTTTAGTATCTCAAAATCAGCTTTGAAACGCAATTTTTCTTTTGATGCTTTTATCGAGCCGGACAGTTCGATATAATCATGAGAGGCACTAGCCGTTTTGAATCTATTTGAGGTGTAAAAAATGATATTATCTGTTAAAGATTTAAGCCATGGCTTTGGCGACAGAGCCATTTTTCACGAAGTCTCCTTCCGTTTATTAAAAGGCGAGCATGTCGGCTTAATTGGCGCCAACGGTGAAGGAAAGTCAACGTTTATGAATATTATTACTGGCAAGCTGGAGCCAGATGCAGGAAAAGTCGAATGGGCAAAAAATGTCCGTGTCGGCTACCTTGATCAGCATACTGTACTAGAAAAGGGAAGAACGATCCGCGAAGTGCTTCAGGATGCATTCCACTATTTATTTTCCATGGAAGCAGCGATGAATGACATTTACGGCAAAATGGGTGAAGCCGATCCTGATGAGCTGGAAAAGCTGTTAGAGGAAGTTGGCGTCATTCAAGATGCGCTCACAAACAATGATTTTTATATCATTGATTCCAAGGTCGAAGAAATTGCGAGAGGTCTTGGGTTAACGGATCTTGGGCTGGACCGTGATGTGACGGAGCTGAGCGGCGGGCAGCGTACAAAAGTATTGCTTGCGAAATTGCTGTTAGAGAAGCCAGAAATTCTCCTTCTCGATGAGCCAACCAACTATTTGGATGAGCAGCATATTGAGTGGCTGAAGCGCTATTTACAGGAATATGAAAATGCGTTTATCCTCATTTCACATGATATTCCGTTTTTAAACAGTGTCATTAACTTGATTTATCATGTTGAAAATCAAGAGCTCACGCGCTATGTTGGTGATTATGATCAATTTAAACAAGTGTACGAAGTCAAAAAGCAGCAGCTTGAAGCAGCTTATAAAAGGCAGCAGCAGGAAGTCGCTGAATTAAAGGATTTTGTTGCAAGAAACAAAGCACGTGTCAGCACAAGAAATATGGCCATGTCCCGTCAAAAGAAACTGGATAAAATGGATATGATTGAACTCGCAGCAGAAAAGCCAAAGCCTGAATTCCACTTTAAGCCGGCACGAACTTCCGGGAAATTGATTTTTGAAACAAAAGATTTGGTCATTGGTTATGATGAACCGCTCTCTCGTCCATTGAATCTGAAAATGGAACGCGGGCAAAAAATTGCGTTATACGGCGCTAACGGTATCGGAAAAACGACATTGCTGCGAAGTCTTCTTGGAGAAATCACGCCAATTTCTGGTGAGGTGGAACGCGGAGAATTCCTGCATATTGGCTACTTTGAGCAAGAAGTAAAAGAGCAAAACAGCAACACTTGTATTGAAGAGGTGTGGAGTACCTTCCCTTCTTACACGCAATATGAAGTCAGAGCCGCTCTTGCAAAATGCGGATTAACGACAAAGCATATTGAAAGCCGCGTGTCTGTTTTAAGCGGTGGAGAAAAAGCAAAGGTCCGTCTTTGTAAGCTGATCAACGAAGAAACCAACTTACTTGTTCTCGATGAGCCGACCAATCACTTGGATGTCGATGCAAAAGAAGAACTAAAACGCGCATTAAAAGAATACAAAGGGAGCGTCTTATTGATCTCTCACGAACCTGAATTTTATCAAGATGTAGCCACTGAAACTTGGAATTGCGAATCTTGGACGACAAAAGTATTATAACGACAAAAAAGCCTTATATCTGTTCAGAAGATATAAGGCTTTTTTCTATTTAATGACCTGCTTGAATATTGACCAAATGCTTCCGGCCAAGAAGCAGGATGATCATGCCTAACAGAACGACAGCCGCCCCTACATAGTAAGGGGTGCTTGCTGTGTAAGATTCAGCAAGTACTCCGGCAATCCAAGGAGCAATCGCGCCCCCAATAAACCGCACAGCACTGTAAGAGGATGAAGCAATCGAACGTTCAACCGGCGCCGATCCCATCACAGCGGTCGTGAGCACTGTATTGATCATGCCAAGGATGCCCCCAGCAATAACAATTCCGCAGATGACGACTACAACATGTGAAGTCCATACCCCAATGCCGAATAAAATCACAGCAAATGAAGCAAACAGAACCACAAGGGAAGTCAATGTCCCAAGTTTGCGATGAATGACCGGCGCTGAGAAGACGGATGTCACTGCCAAAAATAGTCCCCATCCAAAAAAGACATAACCAAGACCATGCTCATCCAGATGAAGCACAAATGGCGAATAGGCTAAAAGCACAAAGAAACCAAAATTGTATAAGAAAGCCGCAGATGCCATCGTTAATAGCCCTTTATATTTTAACGCCCCGACAGCCTCGAATAATTTCACCTTTTTCTGAGGTTTTTGCATCGGCGGGAGCATAAACGTAATGGCTAAAAGAGCAACAAGCATTAACACCGCAACGCCAAAGAATGGCCCGCGCCAAGAGATCGTCCCAAGCTCTCCGCCAAGCAGCGGTCCAACCGAAATCCCAAGACCTAGTGCAGCCTCGTATAAAATAATGGCCTTCGCACTTCCTCCAACAGACACACCGACAATCACAGAGAGGGCAGTTGAAATAAATAAGGCATTCCCAATGCCCCATCCGCCTCTAAAGCCGATTAATTCATTAATCGTTGAAGAGGTACCGCCTAAAGCAGAAAAGACAATAATAAAAATAAGTCCTATTAATAACGTCCATTTCGCACCAATCCGACTAGAGATAAAGCCGGTAAAAAACATGACAAAGCCGGTCACAAGTAAGTAGCTCGTAAATAAAAGAGAGACCTGACTTGGAGATGCATCTAATTGTGATGCAATGGCTGGCAAGATCGGGTCCACAAGTCCTATCCCCATAAATGAAATCACACACGCAAAGGCAACAGCCCAGACGGCTTTCGGCTGCCTAAGCAGACTTGTACGCTGTTTCAACACTTCTTCTTCCTTCATTCCATCAGAACCTTTCCTTCAAATGTTGACAAAATAAAATAAACACGCAGAGGTGTTTATTTTTGTAATTGCTCAATTGCATGAGCCGCTCTTTCTTTCATCGCTTCAAGATCCTTTTTAAAAGATTGAATCGTTTCAAGCTTTTTTGTAATCAATTGATGCTGTACAGACAGCTGCGCCTCAATATCTAACAGCTTCTCTAATCGTTCCTTCGGATCAAGCGACAGCAAGTAACCTTCTTTATTCAGCTCAAGCTGCTTTCCTATTTCCATAAACGATTGAAGCTCTTGTAAAGAAAATCCAAGTACCTCTTTTGCCTGCATCACTTTCTCTAGTTCTTCCATGTCGTCCTCTGAGTAAAGTCTGACACCGCCCTCTGTCCGCTTTGGTGCTGATAATAAACCAATCTCTTCATAGAAACGTATCGTCCGTTTGGTCAGTCCGCTTCTTTTCGCCACTTGATCAATTTTCATCCATTCCATTGCCAGTGCCTCCTGCTCATCAATTCATGATTTATTATACACCTTTATAACCTTAACGTAAACGTAAATGTTCTCACTCTTGATTTTTCTCGTGTTTTGATGCAAAATAAATAGGAATTATTACGATTTAAAGGAGGGATCTCATGTTTTCTTTTCCACCCAAAAAAGAACGACACCAACAATTCGGATCTGTACCGCCAAGCCTTGGAACGAAGCCTTCTCAAAAAGAGAACATGACTGACACCCAAAAGACGGAGCAGGACTTTTATTTTCATCTTGAACAAGTCGGCATCTGCCGCGTGTCTTATCCTGTACGAATTTTGTCTAAAACGGCACCGCAGGACCAAATAACTTCTGCTGACTTTGCACTGAGTACCTCCCTGAGAGCTCACGAAAAAGGCATTCATATGAGCCGTCTCACTGAACAGCTGCACTCGTTTTACGAAAGCGGAAAGCCGCTTGATGTGAATAGCTTAAAAGCATTGACAGCAGCGCTTGCCCGTCAGATGAATCAGTCATCTGCCTCGGTTCAAGTTTCCTTCCCTTGGTACATGGAAAAGCAAAGCCCAGTCACCGGGAAATCGGGTTTGATGCATGCGACAATCACATATGACATTCATTTTCATGAAAAGGATGGATGGACCTGTCATATTGGCTGCGATGCACAAGTCACCACATTATGTCCTTGTTCTAAAGAAATTAGTGAATACGGTGCACATAATCAGCGCGGCTCTGTTTCCATTCAGGTAGAGTTGTTTGAACAAGCATCATTCCCTAACGACATGAAAGCAGCTCTTTTACATATCATTGAGTCCAATGCGAGTGCACCGCTGTATCCTGTGCTTAAAAGACCTGATGAAAAGAAAGTGACAGAAGAGGCTTATGAAAATCCACGCTTTGTAGAAGATCTCACAAGGTTAATGGCCATCGAATTATATGAGCAGCCATGGGTCAGGGGCTTTCAAGTCGAGTGTCGTAATGAGGAATCCATTCATCAGCATGATGCCTATGCGAAATGCTCTTATCAAAAAAACCTGTAGATCAACTCTACAGGTTTCTTATTTCTTAGTCATGACTCTCTAATTCCTCAATCATCAGCGATAGTTCTGTCCAGCGGTCCATTGCTTGTTCTAGTTCTTCAGCAACGGCTTTTTGTTCGTCCATCAGCTCTTGAATTTTTCCAAAATCACTGCCTGCCTCCGCAATGCTTGCTTCAAGCTGCTGGTGTTTTTCCTCTAATGCCTGAATCCGGTCTTCAATTCCGTCCCATTCAAGCTGGTCTTTATAAGAAAGTTTTTTTCTCTTTTTAGGCGCCGCTTCTACTTGTTTCTCAGCAGGCTTTGTCTCTGTCCGCTTCGCCTCTTTTTCTTGCTCCATGTAATCGCTGTAAGCACCTTGGAAGTGTGAAATGCGGCCATTACCTTCAAAGACAAGCAGACGGTGAACCACTCGGTCTAAGAAATAACGATCATGCGATACGGTCATAACAACGCCAGGAAACTGTTCTAAATAATCCTCTAAAATGCTGAGGGTCTCCGTATCAAGATCGTTCGTCGGCTCATCTAAAAAGAGAACATTTGGTTCTTCCATTAAGACTTTCAATAAATACAATCTGCGGCGTTCTCCCCCTGACAGCTTGCGAATAAACGTCCGCTGCATGGATCTTGGGAATAGGAACCGTTCTAGCATTTGCTCTGCTGTCACGATGGCGCCATCAGATGTCTTGACGATCTCAGCTGTTTCCTTGATGTACTCAATGATGGTCAGTTCTTCATCCATTTCCTTGTGATCCTGCGTGTAATAGCCAACGCGAACGGTTTGTCCAATCGTCAATTGTCCTGTAGTCGGTTCTATTTTACCCGCTAGACAGTTAAGAAGAGTCGTTTTGCCGACTCCATTCGGTCCGATAAATCCAATCCGGTCGCCCGGCACGACTAAATCTGTAAACCGCTCCACAAGGGTCTGGCCAGCAAATGAAATTGATAAGTCTTCTGCCTCTATGACTTGTTTTCCTAGGCGGTGCGAGCCGATAGCGAAATCAAGCTCTCCTTTCGCATCAGGCCCTTTTTGATCCATCAGCTCTTCGGCTCTGCCAATGCGAGCTTTTTGCTTCGTCGTTCTTGCTTTTGCCCCTCTTCTCAGCCATGCAAGTTCTCGTCTGAGTAAGTTTTGACGCTTCGTTTCTTTCACCTGAGCTTCTGCTTCTCGTTCGGCTCTTTTTTCTAAAAAGACTTCATAATTTCCTTTATACGTATAGAGCTGCCCTTGATTCAATTCATAAATTCGGTTGGCCACACGGTTTAGGAAATAACGATCATGCGTCACCAGAATGACAGCACCGCTGTATTGACTCAAATATCCTTCGAGCCATTCAATCGTTGCATTATCGAGATGGTTGGTTGGCTCGTCTAAAATCAGCAATCCCGCGGGCTGAATTAAATTTTTAGCAATCGCGACACGCTTTTTCTGTCCGCCTGATAATGCATGAACAGAGCGGCTCACATCTTTGACACCAAGCTTTGTCAAAATCGTTTTTGCTGACAGGTTCGCATCCCATGCGTCTTCCTGATCCATTCGATTTTGCATGCGCATGAGCGCTTCTTGTTTTGCTTCATTTTGCGGATCATGCTCTAAATCGGCTAGCGCCTTTTCATATGCCTTCATCGTTTGAATCATGGGTGCCGTTCCAGAAAAAATGTAATCAAGAATCGTTTCATTCCCGCTCATTTCAGGGTCTTGCTCAAGAAATTCGATATCAAGTGTCCCTGCCTTCGTGATGTCACCCTCCTCAAACGATTCAAGTCCTGCAATGACCTTTAGGAGCGTTGACTTTCCTGTTCCGTTTGGTCCAATCAATCCGATGCGTTCCCTTGGTTCTATATGAAAAGAAATATGATCAAACAGCGTTTTCTCGCCATATGTTTTATATAATCCTTCAACATTCAATAAACTCATTTTTATCAGCCCTTACATAGATTCTCCCTTTATTTTAAATCAGCCGGTAGCAGAAAACTAGTTTTAAAAAACCCGCTGCTGAAAAGAATGTTTCCTTTTGCTGCTCGATACACTATGAAGAGGTGATCTAAAGATGGTAACCATTAGCTTATGTATGATTGTGAAAAATGAAGAGGAAGTATTGGCGGATTGCCTTTCCTCTGTTCAAGACATTGTAGATGAAATGATCATCGTTGATACAGGATCAACAGATCGTACGAAGGAGATTGCTCACTCCTTTTCAGCACAGGTACTTGATTTCGAATGGGTTCAGCACTTTGCAAAAGCCCGCAATTTCGCTTTCTCACATGCAACGAAAGAGTATATTTTATGGCTTGATGCTGACGATGTTCTGCTTGAAGAAGACCGTCAAAAACTTCTTCATCTCAAAGAGACACTTGATCCTTCGGTGGACGCCGTCTCGATGTTTTATCATGTGGGATTCGATGAAGACGGTCAGGTGAATTTTAAATATAGAAGAAATCGCCTTGTGAAGCGTGCCTTGAACTTTCAGTGGTACGGGGCCGTACATGAGTTTCTTCAAGTGTATGGCAACATCTTTCCAGCCGATATAGCCGTCACACATCAAAAGCGCAAGAAAACAACCACTGGTGAGCCCGGGCGCAATCTTCGAATTTATGAAGACATGCTCGCAAAAGGAGAGGACATGACGCCACGTGATCTCTTTTACTTTGCCAATGAATTAAGAGATAACAGGCAGCATGTCAGGGCGATTCGTTTTTATCATGAATTTTTAGCGACAAAACAGTGCTGGATTGAGGATGAAATTCGCACATGCCAATATTTAGCCGACTGCTATTATGCGGTAGGCTTCGAGGAAGCGGCTTTATCCTCATTATTACGTTCTTTCTTATACGATCAGCCCCGTCCAGAATTTTGCTGCCGGATCGGGGATCATCTAAAAATACAAAATAAACATCAGGCAGCGATCTTTTGGTATGAGCAGGCGCTGAAGGCTCCTGAAAACGAAACAGCCTTCACACTCACACAGTATAAAACGTGGTATCCACATCTCCAGCTTTGCTATTGTTATTATCAGCTCGGCGATTTGGAAAAAGCCAAGACACATCACCTTGCCTCCTCCGCCCATTACCCCACTCATCCAAGTGTGCTGTTCAATGAAAAAATATTTGCTGAACAGACATAGATCCCCCGTCACCACATCCGCCTTCCACCTGCCAGCGGATGTCTCTTTTTATGCACAAATTCGATTGTGATGTTTAACACTTTAGTGATTTAAAGCGTTTTTCAACCAATTGACTAAATTGTCAATTACGCATATACTAACATTCGTCTTACGAAAAGATTTATCCATTAGGAGGTCAACATGAGTTCTTTATTTCGAAAAAAGTCTCTCGACCAGCTCATGCTTGAAAGTCAAACGAAGCGGCTTAGCCGATCGTTAAATACGTTTGATTTAATCTTGCTTGGCATTGGCTGCGTGGTCGGGACTGGTATCTTTGTGATTACGGGGGTTGCGGCAGCAAAGGATGCGGGACCTGCGATTATTATATCTTTTATTTTGGCTGCGATCGCATGCGCCCTTGCTGCTTTTTGCTACGCTGAATTCTCCTCGTCCATTCCTGTGTCAGGAAGCGTCTATACGTATTCCTACGCCACACTTGGGGAATTTCTCGCCTTCTTAATGGGCTGGGATCTCATGCTTGAATATGTCATTGCGCTCTCTGCTGTAGCAAGTGGATGGTCGTCCTATTTTCAATCACTGCTCAGTGGATTCGGTCTGCACATACCGAAGGCTTTATCAGCTGCACCTGGAGCCGCTGATGGTGCCGTCTTTAACCTTCCAGGCGCACTTATTATTTTACTCATCACCTTTATCGTCTCAAGAGGCGTCAAAGAAAGCACGAAGCTGAATAACATCATTGTGTTAATCAAAATTGCCATCGTCCTTCTCTTTATCATTTCAGGCTTTGCTTACGTCAAACCTGAAAACTGGACACCCTTTATGCCGATGGGCTTTGAAGGAGTGATCGCAGGCGCGGCAACAGTCTTTTTTGCTTATCTCGGATTTGATGCGATCGCCAATGCATCTGAAGAAGTCAAAAATCCGCAAAAGGCGATGCCGGTTGGCATTATCGGGGCGCTCGGTGTTTGTACCATTTTATACATCGGTGTGTCCTTTGTCTTAACCGGCATGGTTCACTATACGAAACTGAATGTCAGTGACCCTGTCGCATTTGCTCTTCAAGTCGTTGGCCTTCATAGTGTGGCAGGTATCATATCAGCCGGTGCCATTATTGGGATCACAACGGTTTTAATTGCCTTGGTCTATGCGCAGGTTCGCTTAACCTTTGCGATGAGCCGCGATGGACTCATGCCAAAAATTTTCTCAAATGTTCATCCAAAATCGCAAACACCCGTTGCCAACACTTGGCTGACAGGTGCTGTCGCAGCATGTATCGTAGGTTTTGTGAATTTATCGACGCTTGCGAATTTAGTGAGTATCGGTACACTTGCTGCCTTTACGGTGATTTCAATTGCCGTCATTGTTTTACGGAAAAAGCACCCGAATGTCAAAGCAGCGTTTAAAGTACCATTCGTGCCTGTTCTTCCGATTATCAGTGCGGTCATTTGTATCACACTTGCGACGACCCTTTCATGGGTGACTTGGAGAGCCTTCCTTATCTGGGTGGCCATTGGTGTCGTTGTTTACTTCACCTATGCAAGACGAAAAAGTCATCTTAATGAAACACATTAGAAAAGAGACACGGGGTTTCCCGGTCTCTTTTTTTTGCTTAAATCACGCTGTTTTTGGCTGAATTTGAGTCCACCAAGTCTGGATCTAACACGCTTATTACACGCCAAAGGACACTCACATCAAAAAATCCACACCAGCACCGAAACCAAAAGAAACAAAAACACCGACGGTCTCGATTCGATCAAAGCCATCTTCTTAACCCGCTCAGCTTTTAAACACAATCGGGAGCCAGAAATAAACCGCAAGGACAATCGCCACAATACTGATGATATTTAACCAAAAGCCTGCCCTGACCATATCAGATATTTTCAGCACGTCCGCACTAAAGACAGCGGCGTTTGGCGGTGTGGAGATCGGCAGCATAAACGCACATGAAGAAGCCAAAGCAGCCGCAGCCATTAACCCATATGGCTCCATGCCAATCGCAAGCCCAAGCCCTACCGTAATCGGAATAATCATATTGGCAACAGCTGTATTTGACATAATTTCAGTCATAAACAAAATCGATCCCGTTAAAATGATCAACAGCACGATATACGAAAGCCCATTTAAATGCTGTAGATTTTCCCCAATCCATCCCGTTAGATTGGTTTCTGCAAAGCCCGTAGCGAGCGAAAGCCCACCTCCAAACAAAAGCAAAAGCCCCCACGGCAGCTGTTTCATATCCTGCCATTCTAATATTCTCTCTCCATTTGTTGCTGGAATGAGAAATAACAGCATGGCACCGAAAATGGCGATAGACGTATCAGATACGGTGATCCCTCCAAACAAAAAGAGCTTAAAAATCCACAAAAACGCCGTCATGAGAAAAACAACAAACACCCATTTTTCCTCTTGTTTCATTTTTCCTAAATTCTCTAATCCCTTTCGAATGAACGCTACACTCATTTCACCTGTGTGCTCTACCTTGAACTGTACCTTGGTCAAATACAGAAATAAGAGAATGAGCAGAATCATCGCAACAGGAAAACCAAACAAAAACCATTCAAAAAACATAATTTCCCGATCTAGCAGTTTTTTTGACATCGCAGCAAACACCGCATTTGGCACAGATCCGACAAGTGTTGCTAGACCACCAATTGACGCTGAATACGCAACCGACAATAAGATGCTTTTACTGAATCGATCAAGAGATGGACCAGATAAGATTTCATTAGCCTTGACCTCTTTAATCACTGCAAGTGCCACTGGGAGCATCATCAGGGCTGTCGCTGCATTCGAAATCCACATAGATAAAAAAGCAGTCGCGATCATGACACCTAATACAATGCGATCACTTCTTGTGCCAATCACCCTCAAAATGTGTAAGGCCATTCTTCTATGTAAGTTCCATTTTTCAATGGCAATAGCAATCATAAATCCTCCCATGTACATAAAAACGATCGGATCTCCATAAGCCCTTGATGTCTGTTCCATAGAAAGCCCGCCAAGTGTCGGCAGTAGGATGATGGGCAATAAAGATGTTGCAGGTATGGGCAGTGCTTCTGTCACCCACCATGTTGCCGTCCAAGCCGTAATGCCCAAGACTACCCTCGCAGCATAGGTCAATTCATCTTCAGGTATGAGAAACAGAACGAGCAAGAAGAGTGTCGGTCCAAGAATAAGTCCAATTACATTCACTTTTTTATAAACGATAACAATTCCCCCCTATTGAAAGCGCTTGTCATATTTTTTCTAATTTTCCACATTCGATGATCTCTTAAGAAATCCTTTAAATCATAAGAAAAAATGAAGATATCTTTCATAAAAACAGCTGTCATTTTACTCCCATTTCCAATACCATGACATGATGCCTTGGTCTATTTTCATAGAAGAAACTATACAAATCATGTGCAATCACTGTAAAATATAGAAGATCTAATCAAAAATTGAGGTGTTTTCATTGTATACGGATCAAAGAAAATCATTTTGGAAACAGAAAAAATTCATTATTCCTCTTCTTAGCATCATCGTGATAGCAGCTGCTCTCTTTTTCTTAAAAGATACTCTTTTCTCAAAAGAAAAAGAGGCTTTAAAAGCGGCTCAATCCTTTACGAAACAATTGGAGAAGAAAGACTTTACGAAGCTGGCTGATGAGGTAACGAGTACGTCTTTGAAAGCCAATGACTTCTCAAAAAAACAACTAGCCGAAAAATATGACAATATCTTTAACGGAATTGGTGCTTATGATCTGAACATATCAAAGCTCAACGTCGAAAAACAGGACAAAGGAAATGGGTATCAATTTTCCTATGATGTGACAATGAAAACGTCTTTTGGCAAGCTGCACAAGCTTTCTTACAAGGGCGTTCTCTCAGAAGAAGATGACAAGTGGAAAGTGGACTGGAAGCCAAATCTCATCTTCCCGCAAATGGAGAAGGGAGATACTATCAAAGTCAAATCAGACCCTGCTGTCCGTGGAAACATTGTAGACCGAAAAGGGCGTACGCTGGCAGAAACAACTGGTGGAAACGCACTTGGCATCATCCCAGGTAAACTCGGAACAGGGAAAGAAAAAGAACGCAATATCAAAAAAATCAGCAAGGCGTTTGATATAGACGAAGAACTGATTGACAATCAGCTGAAACAAGCATGGGTCACAGACGACACGTTTGTCCCGCTCAAATCAATGTTAGAGCAAAAGCCGATTCCAAAGGATGTAAAAGGCGTCACCTATCAATCGAAGGAAATGCGTTACTATCCTTATAACGAAGCCGCCGCCCACCTCACCGGCTATGTCGGAAAAGCAAATGCAGATGATATCAAAAGAAATCCGGCATTAAAAGCAGATCAAATCATCGGCAAAACCGGCCTTGAATTTACGTTTGACAAAAACCTGCGTGGACAAGATGGCGGAAGCATTCTGATCGTCCATGATGAAACAGGCATTGAAGAAACATTGCAAAAATCAGATCGAAAAGATGGAAAAACAGTGAAGCTGACCATTGATGCTTCCTTACAGAAAAAAACCTATGAACAGCTAAAAGGTGAAAAAGGGGCCGTCACGATCATGAATCCATCATCGGGGGATCTATTAGCGCTTGTCAGCGCCCCTTCCTACGATGTCAATCTCATGACAAATGGGATCACACCTAAGCAATATCAGGTATACAGTGAAAACCCAGACCTCCCATTCCAAGCCCGGTATGCGAGCCGGTATGCACCAGGGTCTACATTCAAAACCATTACAGCGGCCATTGGGCTGGAAACAGGTGTCACAAAACCTAATAAAGTACGCACCATTCATGGACTGAAATGGCAAAAGGATCAATCTTGGGGCAATTATCGAATTACACGGGTTCACGATAAAGAAAACGTAAATATGGTCGATGCCCTCGTGTACTCAGACAATATTTACTTCGGACAGGAAGCACTGGAAATTGGCAAAGACACCTACGAGAAAAAAGTAAAAGCATTTGGGTTTGGCGAAGATTTGCACATGCCATTTACAATGAAACCAGCACAAGTATCGAACGATGGCATTCAATCGGACATCTTACTTGCTGACTCTGCCTATGGCCAAGGCGAATTACTCATGTCACCGATTGAACAAGTACATGCCTATTCTCCATTTGCAACAGGAGGCAAGCTTGTCTATCCTCGAGTCGTTCAAGATGAAAAAACAGCATCACCAAAACAAATCATCAAAGAAGACTCGGCAAACTCAGTGAAAGACGCGCTGACTCAGGTCGTGACCAGTCCAAACGGTACAGCTCACTCCTTACAAATTGAAGGAGCTGATATTGCCGCTAAAACAGGAACGGCAGAGCTGAAGAGCAAACAAGGGGCAACAGACGGTTCTGAAAATGGATTTTTACTTGCATTTAATCCTAAAAAAGAAGATTACGTCCTCGTCGGCATGATTGAAGGTGTGAAAAACCGCGGCGGAAGCGGACTCGTCATTCAAAAAATGAAGCCTGTGATCGCATCTTTTTATCAATAACCCTTTAGAGACACAAGCACTTGTGTCTCTTTTTTCTAAATCATGACAATTTGCTATTGTTTTATAGTTCACCTTATGAATAAAATGAGAAGAATGCAAAATAGAAAACAGTTGAATGAAAGGAGGAAGTCTCATTGGCTATTGCTGCTCGTACAAAGGATAAACCTCAAAATTCTGTCACCGGATCAACGGTTTACCCCATTTTATTGATTATTGGCATTTGCCATATGCTGAACGACACATTGCAAGCCGTTATTCCTGCGATGTTCCCTATTTTAGAACGCTCAATGGGGCTGACCTTTACACAATTAGGGCTGATTGCCTTTACATTAAATATGGTCTCCTCCGTCATGCAGCCCGCTATTGGGTGGTATACAGATAAACGGCCGATGCCTTATGCACTCCCGATTGCTTTATTTTCTAGTGCTGTCGGTATATTCGGGCTTGCGTTTGCGCCTTCCTTTGCCACCATTTTGCTTTGCGTTGTCTTTATCGGACTCGGCTCTGCAATTTTCCATCCAGAGGGCTCTCGTGTTGCCAACATGGCAGCTGGTCCAAGACGAGGACTTGCACAGTCCATCTATCAAGTAGGCGGAAATACAGGTCAAGCCTTTGCTCCGCTGATCGCTGCATTAATGCTCGTCCCTCTCGGTCAGCCAGGCGTGGCTTGGTTTACGATTGTTGGAATGATTGCTGTCGGTTTCCTTCTTTATATTTCAAGATGGTACGCAGGAAGACTTCAAACCATTCGAGCTCAAGCGAAAAAGGCTCCAGCAAAAGCTGCAAGATCTGATATTCATCGTAAGTCAGCACTCACAGCACTTGGCATTATCGTCTTTCTCATCTTTGCCCGCTCTTGGTATGGGAATGCGATATCGAATTTCTATGCGTTTTATGCGATTGAACAATATGGATTGACGATTAAAGAATCACAGACTTATATTTTCTTATTTCTCATTCTAGGTGCAATAGGGACATTTTTAGGCGGGCCGCTTGCAGACCGCTTCGGCAAGAAAACCGTGATTTTAATTTCCTTATTGGCATCCTTTCCACTTGCCCTGCTGCTGCCATTTGCCGGACCTGTTTTTGCTTATGTTTTACTTGGACTAATTGGGGTCATTCTGACATCAAGCTTCTCTGTCACAGTCGTTTATGCTCAAGAACTATTTCCCGGGAAAATTGGCACAATGTCTGGTTTAACTGTTGGGCTTGCGTTTGGTATGGGTGCAATTGGATCAGTCGCTCTAGGCTCATTCATTGATGCCTTCGGTTTAACGCCTACCATGATCGGAGTCGCCTTTTTACCGATATTAGGCATCCTGGCCTTCTTACTACCTAGCGATCAAACCATCTCCAAATGGAATGAATCATAAAAAGGAGAAAACCGCTCAGTTATTGAGCGGTTTTTTCATATCTCATAAAAATGCGTGTCAGGAACGTGCTTCTTTGCAATAAACCCTTGCTGAAATTCTGGAAAGACCTTTTGCACCTGTTTAATTTTTTGATGAACCAAATCGGCATACGGAATATATAGATGATCCACTAGATTTTGTTCTGTCATATAGTAATACCAATTAAGATTAAAGGTATTCTCATCAATGATCGTAAAGGCAGAAAAATGATAGAACAAGAGTGGATATTCGTCGAGATACATATCCCCTTTCACAACTGAAAACTTGTAGTTTTCAATATTCCAAATGGCGGCATTGGCTCCTTTAGATGTCACCACATGGACCCCTTCAAAATCATCGATCCATCTTTCAACATACCGCTGATCTCCATACGTCTTATTTTCTGTATCCATTTCTACTGTACAGTGTGCAAGACAGTTTTCCTTCCATTGTGTGACCGCCTGTTTGGCAACGTCTGTGTTGCGGCAGCCGACAAATCCAGTATTAAAGCGGCCAGACAACTCATAAAAGTGATAGAACCGCTTGGAATTCATATGATCCGTCAAAAATAAATGAGCGAGTGGATTCTCTGCAAATACCGCCTCTGGATCATGATAAAAATACAAATCCGTATCCAAATGGGCGAGATAATCCGCTTCTGAGGACTCAAGGATTTTGAGCAGAAAAGCAGGCTTTAACGTCCAGCAATACTCATGGAACGTCCGATCATCTTTTGCCTTTCGCAGCGTGTCATCTTCAATGTCTTCAAGCTGTTCATATTGAACGTGCGGATGAGGGAATTCACTTAACACCTTGTAAGCCAATGGGTCCGCACATAAAACCGACAGCTTGAATGAATGGGCGGTTTGTTCAAGCGAATGAATCAGCGCCAAAAGCTTAAAAATATGGGTATTCGACACAATGGTTGTAAAATGATAAGATGCCATCTATAACACATCCACTTGAAACAAATCAACGCGTAATAGCTCTTTCGTCAGCCCTTGAATGGCTTCTACAAGCACTGTGCAGCCATATTCCTGCCGTGCAAGCTGCGCTGCTTCTGACAGCTTTTTCAAAGGGACATGCTTTGCTGTCAGCTGATCTTTTTTATCGCGTTTGATGCCTACATTCCGCTCTGTGATCAAATGAAGCAGCTCTAAAAAATAAGAAAGCAGACCATCGAATGCCGGATTTTCACGCAGCTGCCGGACCTCTTTCACAATGTCATTTGTGACGGTGTGAGAAAATGGACCAGAGAAAGCCAAATGGACATCAATGGCATCAATATTGTTGTACTTCTCGCACATATACAAAATGTTATATTTGATGTCATCAAATGACGTTAAATTACTTGGATGCTCCTGATGCACACTCATGATATCCTCTCGCAATTCAAACGAGAGACCAAGCTGATGCAGACGAATTCCTAAATCATAATCCTCAAACCCGTACCGAACGATATTTTCATCAAACATCCCGAGTGCCATGACATGCTTACGTTTGACAGAGGAGTTATTCGTAATAAAAAATCGCCACGGCAGCTCATAAGAGCCTAAATCATAGTTATACGTGCGCAAAATGTCTTTGAGAATATCAATAAACTCAGACTGCAAATCGAAGCTTTTCTCTAGAAATCCACCATTTTCAACTTCCTTCATTGATAAAAGAGGCGTTTTATCTTTCATTTTCCGCTTATACAAGCCTTGCTTTTTCAACCGATTGATATGATCCTGATCAAATGCTTCGTAAAAATAACGATAAATCCGCTTCCAGCATACACCACAAATCACAAGGTCCTCATGAACAGCATGTGCCTCCGCATGCTTTTGAATAAATTGCGGCTCTGCCAGCATATCGCTGTCATGGAATATCAGCAGGTCTCCCTCCGCCTCGCGAATGGCATGATTGCGACCCTTGGCAATCCCTTGATTGACAGGAATACGTACCTTTTTAAACGGGAAATTCACCTCAATGTTCTCAAGCATTTCCATCGTGCCGTCCGTTGACCCATTATCAGCGACAATCACCTCAAATGGAATATCCGTATCCTGAAGCGTTAAGGAAAAAAGACTCCCTTCTAAACGCTCTTTGGCATTATAGCTTGGAATAATGACGCTTACCTTTGGCTTCTCATTCATGCGTCATCCCCCTCCAATTTGGCATAGCCGTTAAACAGCGGATCGACCTTCTCAACAGATTCAATCACATGGCGCAGCACGTTTCGATAGGCTTCTTGGAAAAACGGCAGATCATTTCTCCCTTTTTCATGAATTTGCTGCATCTCATCCTTGCTCACGATGCGAAAGCCGCTGAAATGATAGCAAATGAGCGGATGCCCATCGTCCAGCAAAATACGTCCATTCTCTTCCCGATAAGAATGCTGCCCATAGTTCCAATGACCAATATTCACGCCTTTTGTTTGAATATCTTCCACTTTTTCAAACAGCTTCGGCATATGATCCAAATATCCTTGATCGCCAAACTTGCCTTCTCCCGGCGCATTTTTGCATTCCTTCAAGCATTCTTCTTTCCACCAGCTGAGGCATTTCCGGCCGGCTTCATCTCCTTTAAAATACAGGAAGCCTGAGTTATATCGTCCTAAAAGCTTCTGAAGCATCTTCACTTCCTCAGGATCGAAGCTCGGAATCACAATATCCCCTCTCGAGAGTAAAACAGAGGCATCCGGCTGATGTTGAAAAATCGCTTTCGGGCTCTCATAAAAAAATAAATCCGCATCAAGATAGGTTACGCCCTCTGCCTGCTCCTGTTCAAATAACCACTCAATCCAAATCGGCTTTAATGTCCAGCAATATTCCGAGGCATCCCGTTCCTCTTTTTTCTCCAGCAGCTCCGGCGTTTCGAGCTCCCGTACATGAACAAGATCGACATGAGGAAAATTCATTTGATGAAGCAGATCAAATGCAGCATCATCCATACATAACGTCTTGATGACAGCATCATCTTCTACTTGCTTCAATGATAAGAAAAACGCAATGGCTTGATAAAGTCTTCCACTTGATAGAACCGTACAATATATGCTGTTCATCTACTTACACCTCTATTTTTGAAAGAATTCGCGGTACCATTCAATCGTCTTCTCTAAACCTTCATCAATGGAATAGTCAGGCTTCCAATCAAGCAGCTTTCTCGCCTTTTCTGCCGACAAATATTGATGCTTAATCTCATGCGTTCCTTGGTTTAAAATACGCGGCTTCAGTTCACTGCCCATTGCCTTTAAAATCTTATCCACGAGCTCAAGCACCGTCAGCTGAATTTCATTACTAAAATTAAAAGCTTCTCCAGCGAGCCCTTTTTCCTCCATCTTCTCAGCTAGCAGCAAATAAGCCTTGACCGCATCTTCAATGTAGAAATAATCACGAATAAATGTCCCATCACTTCTAATTTCAGGTGCCTTTCCTTCTAGCACAAGCTGGATGGTTTGCGGAATGATTCTGTTGAAATTTAAATCCCCGCCCCCGTATAAATTGCCGCAGCGTGTAATACAAACCGGAAGACCATATGTGTTGTAATACGTGTGAGAAATTAAATCTGCACAGCTCTTCGATACATCATACGGATGTTTCCCATTTAACGGCATATCTTCATCGTATGGAAGCTGCTCCTGATCGCCGTATGCTTTGTCACTTGATGCAACGATGACTCGTTTAATCAGCGGCTGTCTTCTGCAAGCCTCCAGTACATTCCATGTCCCTAAAATATTGGCTTCAAATGTAGAAACAGGGTGTCTATTTGCGACCCCAACAATGGCCTGCGCCGCCAAATGGAAGACAGTATCAATTTCGTATTCTCCTAACGCACGTTCAATCGTTTGCATATCCTCCAATGCACCTTGCACCACATTCATCTTTTCGAATTGACTGCCTTGATATAAATTCGATCGAGGCACCTGATCACGCACAAGTCCAGTTACGTTTGCACCTTGATCAATCAATTCCTTGACGAGATAGCTTCCCAATAGTCCTGTACATCCAGTCACAAATACGTTTTTCCCATTCCAAAATCCGCTCATGCCGTCACCAAACCTTCCATGGTTGTTTTCCATTTGTCCACATGCCATTGATTTCCTTCAGGTTCTTATACGTATCGATCGCTGTCCAAAATCCGTGGTGTTCATAAACCGCAAGCTCTCCATCATTCGCCAGATTTTGAAGAGGCTCCGCTTCAAACACGCATTGATCATCGTCTGTCAAATAGTCAAATACCTTTGGAGACAACACAAAAAATCCTCCATTGATCATCCCGATACTGTCTGTCTTCTCAGAGAAGGATTGTGCCATCCCGTTATATACCTTCAACGTCCCGTACTGTGACTTCTTTTCAATTCCTGTGACAGTCGCAGCAGCCCCAAGATCCTGATGACGCTTCAGCAGATGAAACATATTGATATTGGCAAGTCCATCACCATACGTCATCATGAATGTCTCATCCCCAATGTAGTCCTGTGCCTGCTTTAACCGTCCGCCTGTCATCGTCTCCTCACCCGTATCTAAAAAGGTGATTTTCCAGTTCTCTAACTTTCCTAAAAGCTTCATTTCTCCTGTTGCCATATCCAGCTGCATGCTGTGATGCCGCCAGTCGTAGTTCAGAAAATATTCTTTGATCTTCTCTCCTTTATATCCAAGCAATAAGATAAACTCATCTACTCCGTAATACTGATAGATTTTCATAATATGCCATAGAATAGGCCGATCTCCGATCATAGCAAGTGGTTTAGGAAGCGCTTGTGTGACCTCACTCATTCTCGTTCCCTTTCCTCCGCAGAGAATGACTGCTTTCATCTTCTCCCCTCATCTCTCTATGAAAATTTTTGATTGAAAACCTTATCTTTATGCGGAAAATCAGTACATGTACCCTCAGACTTTGTCCGACATCAGGTTTTGAATCTACTCTATTCATATGTCGAAATGAGAGATGGTGCCACCTAGCATTTAACTATTTTTACAAATAAAAAAAGAGCGAGATTTGTATTCTCGCTCTTTCAAAGTTTAAATTGTATATTATCAGGGTAGATGGTATGATAAACATGTGCATCATCAGCACAAACAGCCTCTTTTTATAAAGAGACTACTAGATGGAATGAATTCAAGTGGCAGCTTGCTTCATTCTCAATATGAATCACGGAGGTGAATTCCCATGGCACAAAACGTACTTTGTGAAGTGAACTCTTGCCGTTTTTGGGCTGATAACAGCTGTACTGCTTCTACCATTAAAATTGGTAAAAACACAATGACTGATGTGACTCGCAATGCCGAAACTGATTGCGAAACATTTGAAACAAAATAAGTTGTTTTTCTGAGATGAAGGAACTGGCAGGTTCCTTCTTTTCTTTTATCATTCTATCAAGAATGATAATTATTATCAAGTGTTTTTCACTAAACATTTCTCGGGAAATAATGACACGATATTTCTCCATTCGTTGACGATTTTCACTCCTTTTTCTATACTCAACATATCCGAAGAAGAAAAAGTGGTGACCAATCAATGGATTTTACGATACGTTTTCTATCATTCTTTGTCGTAGAAATCGAAGGCAAAGATGAACAAGCAAATAAACGGTTCAAGCATTATCAAACATTAGATCAAGAGGAATTTGAACAAAGTGAGCTGAAGGACTTTTTAGATGGTGAGCTAAAAAAAATCGTCAAACGAAAAGTGGACAGACACCCTAAATCAGAACAAGTACCGACCAAAATTGGCCGATTCATTGTCGAACCCGGTCATGAACTCGATTCAAATCCAAACTACAATTTATTTCATCAGACGAGATTTGCCGATACAAAAGAAGTATTTAATGAATGCAGCGAACAGTTTGTTCGCACGTATTTAGATACAAGTGCTGTCAGAGGCGGCGTTTTTTTAGTTGCGTCTGCCGTCCCTAAAAAGTACTTCGATGACTCCTTTGTCTTTATTATGAAATGCGATTTTGAACAGAAAGTGGCTTCTATCGCTGATACATCTACCTTGATCAAAAAAGTCGAAATGGCCATTACAACAAAAAACATGAAATCGATTCAATACCCGTTTATGCCAGAAGAGGGCATGACAGAGGAAGCCGAAGTGAAAATTCACCAATCCTCACATGCGCGTTATTTTGAGGACTTTCTGAAATTCGTCGAATACGGGGAATCTATGCCTGAAATCATGAAATCACAGGTCATGAATATGGTGCAGGAACAAGTATTTGAAACATTACAGGATGAAAGTGAAGAATTAAAGCAGTTCGAAGAGGATCTTGAAATATGGGAAGCGAGTGAAAAACGAGAAATTAGAGAAACACTCGATACAGAACAGGTCACACTAGCAGCTTCTCACATTGTGGAACAAACCCCTGATATCACAATGAAAATGCGTCTAGGTGAAACTGAAATCAAAGGACTTCTCGCGGACTTTGGCCACTCGATCCATATTGCGAAGGTCAACAATCGATATGTCTTGCTCGTTGAAGCAGACCAAATCGTCTTCGAAAAAGGAAGCACACCTGTTGAATTCCATAAACCAAATGGATTAAAAGAGGTGGTCAGCCACCTGACGCAAAAAGCCTACGATTCAGACATAGAATAAGAGAATATGACTGCCTCCTGCGATCAGCTGCATGAGGCAGTTTTTTTATATAACGCTTCATTTTTTACACTGCACCAGAAGAAACATGCAGCTGCCCGTCTCTTGCCCACATGCTGACAAGCATTAAGCTTATGATGAGCATCAGCCAAAAGACACTGTTTGTTCCGAAAAACTGAATCAACGTATATCCGCACAAAGGCCCTAAAGCAGCACCCATATCTTGAACAAAAGAATAGCTTGCGAGAAAGCGGTTCTTATCTGTTTGAGCAGAGGCTTTTTGAAAGGCAAGTGTATCGGTGAACGTTGTTACAATCGTTGCCAGCAGCTGAATCAAAAGCAGCATCAATAGGAACCAGCCGCTTACCTTCAGCATGACCCCAAGAAAACTGAGCCCTCCAAATGAAAGAAACATCCAGCTTAGCATTCGTTCCTTCATCACAAGCCGATCAAACCATTTGCCTGTTCTCGGTGCGACAAATGGTTCCCACCCCCACCTGATTGCTTGAATGACACCGCTTAAAGCCGAAGCTCCGATGACAAAGCCAAATAGAGCAAATTCATCCTGATCGATCTTTGCTTCAATGACATGACTCAGCGTGGATGCGAATAAACCTTGTATAATAAGTGCGACCAGCATGCCTGTTATCAGTACTTTTACAACATCTCGTGCAAACCACTTCTGTTTGATGCCATGATACATCTGCGTGCCTTCTCTCTTTTCAATTTCATCCAAAGATACATAAAAAACGCACCCTATCAATGTGAGTAAACCAAAGACAAGCGTCATGGACTGGAAGCCGAACAAGCTGGCGAAAATCCCGCCAAATAACATACCAAATAAACTGCCAAGCCGGTAAAGCCCATTATAAAGACCCGTCAAATGTCCTTGTGAGCCTTCGTCCATTTCAGCCAAAACCCTCATCCCGCTCATACGGAGTAACGTCCAAGCAAGCCCCCATGCGCAGCGGCAGATCAGCAGCAGCCAAAAACCACTCATCCCATATAATGCCGTGGTCACTGACGCGATCAAAATCGCCATTAATACACCGGTCTTCATTGGGATATAGCGATAGAGCCACCAAACGACAGGCGCTAGCGGAATGCGAATGAATCGGTTGATGGACAGCAGTAACCCGACCTCCCAAATAGATGATAAACCAATCTCTTTCCAATAGACTGGAAGAACAATATAGAGCATTGAATCCCCAATAAGTGCAAATGCTGTGATGAGCGATATTGACACAACTTGCTTTTGACGATGATCCATTTTCCCTTCCCCCTTCGCTATCTTTACGATAAGGGATGCTTTATAATAAATCTAATGAATGTTTTTGATTAAACCATTAAAATAATTGATAGGTGGTGCAAAGTTGAATTTACATGCCCTTCGGATTTTTGCAAAGGTCGCAGAGACTAAAAGCGTCACACAAACAGCAGACGCACTATCTTTGACACAGCCAGCTGTGACGGCTCAGCTTAGAAGCATTGAACGAGAGATCGGTTTTCGCCTTTTTAAACGAAACGGCCGAGGAATTGCGCTCACAGAAATGGGAAAGATGCTGTATCCTTATGCCCGGCAAGTGTTCGAGGCTGAAAAGGAAGTAGAATATCAGATCACACTATTACAAAACGGGAAAAAGGGACGCCTCCGCATCGCTTCTACCTACGTACCACTCAACTTTTTACTGCCTGATTGGCTCGCTGCTTTTAAATCGTCTTCACCACAGACAGAAATTGAATTAAAAAGCGGAAACTCCGCTCAAGTGATAGACAGCCTGCTTCAATATGAATCAGATGTGGCCATCGCTGTAATTGAAGATTTGGATCATGAGGAGATCGTTACCTCCCATTTGACGAATTTAAGCTATGATTTTATTGTGCCAGCAGACCATCCGTTAAACGGAAAAACCGTCCCGCTAGAGCGCCTGAGCCTGGAGCCTTTTTTAATGCGTGAAGAAGGCAGCTCCACAAGAGATAAGCTCTTTTCCCTTTTCACCTCGAAAGGAATTAAAAAACCGACTGTTGATTTACAATTCAGCGGTGTTCATGAAGCGATTCAAATGATCAAAGCTGGCTATGGGATCACACTTGTTCCCCGTGATGCGGTTCAAGGCAGTCTCAAGCGGAAAGAGATTGGGCGCGTATATATCGAAGGCATAGAAATCGTCAGACCCGTTGTTATCTGCAAACGGGCGAATGATCTTGAAGAAAATAGAACAGTGGATGCCTTTCTGCAAATGAAAGATATCGGTCCATTTAAGGCGCCTGCTGCAAATTAAAAAAGTGCCTGCATAAGAAACAGGCACTTTTTTTCTATTCGGCTGGTTGAACAATGTCATACGGTACAGCCTTTGAGGCTTTCACTAATTGTTCTGGTGTGATGAGGATTTCATTTCCCCATTCGCCTGCTCCAACGCCTAATACCTCTTCCTCTAATAACGAAGCTTCGATGATGGTGCGGAAGCCTTCTGGCTGCCAGCAAAATGGCGGTATCGAGCCAATTCGGTAGCCCGTCACTTCCAGAACCTTCTCTGGTGATGCCATTTTAATATTACGAGAGCCGGCCGCTTTCTTTAGTTTCCCTGACTTAATATGCTGGTCTGCGCCAACCATCACAAGCAGCTGCTCCCCTTCCCCTGTTTCAAAAATCAATGTTTTGATCATTTGTCTTTCACGAAAACCAAGGGCTGCTGCTACATTTGCTGCTCCCTTCTCTGTTTCGGAAGAAAATGCTTTGATCTCATATGGGATGCTGTGCTGATTCAAGAATTCATGTGCCGGTAGTACTTTCATTGATTTGAACCCCTTTCCTTGCGATGTCTTTCATTTAGCTTATCACAATCCTCTCATCCTTAAGATGTATTTTTCAATGAAAAGCCTCTAGGTCCTTCATCACCATGCTATACTGAACTTGTTTTTGAAAAGGAGCCGGTTGGATATGGGAAACAAGTTTTGGTATTATACAGGCAGTAAAAGCCTTCTCATGCTAAGTGATATTCTATTTGTGATGACGATCACGTTTGTGATCTATCAAGATACACAATCTGTTGCGTATGCGGCTTTATTTCCGCTAATAAGAACATTATGCCAGCTATTAGCTGGGCTCATCTCTCCTGTTTTGGCAGATCACTTTCAAGCGGGCCGGCTGTTGAAATGGGTCCCGCTTTTACGTCTTGTGATGCTCATCGTGTTTACATCCCAATTTCATTTCTTTCAGCAGCATATGGTCTGGCTGTTTGGTGCGCTTATTCTCATTTCCATCACAGGTGGAGTCATTAGTCCTTTATTACAGGCCATCATGCCGATGCTTGTGCCAGCAAATCAGCTTGTGAAAGCGAACAGTACAGCCTCCATTTTTCATCAAACGGTGCAAATCGCCGGTTATTCGTTTACTGGAATGCTCGTCCTGTTGATTGGTCCTTTTTATTTAATGTGGATTACTTGTTTCATGATTGTGTTGTCTTATTTGTTTTTCATCCCTGTTTTTCCTCTTCTCAAGCAAGAAGACACGGTTCGAAAAGCAAATAAGATGAACAGTTTCAAGGATGGCTGGGCGATTATTTGGACAAATAAAACGATTCGCACTCTGACCTTTATGGATGTTTGTGAAAATATGGCGGGCGCTATGTGGATCGGGGCGATTACCCTTGCCTTTGTCACCCATGATTTAAACGAAAGTGAGGAATGGTGGGGTTTTATCAACGCCGCTTATTATACAGGCGCCATTCTAGGCGGGCTCTTGGCTGCGTGGATAAGCCGGTTGATTCAAAAGCAGCTTCTTCTCTTTATGGCAGCTGGTTCATTCATTTATGCAGTGCTGACTATTGTCTTTTCACTGAATAGCCTGCCGTGGCTTGCTTTGCTGCTTTGCATTTTGATGGGGCCTGCTTATCAAATTCGAGATGTTTCGCAGCAAACCATTCTTCAAACGGAAACGCCCGTCCGAGATTTATCAAAGGTGTACTCGGCTCATTACGTCCTTTCTTCTGTATCTGTCGGTTTATCTATTTTCTTTGTTGGATTGATTGCAGATGCATTCGGAGCGAGGACTGTGTATTTGCTAGGCGGTTTGTTTGTGCTCATCTGTTCGGGGATTGCCATCCTCGCTTTTATGAGACAGAAAAAAAAGAGCGGCTGATTCATGCAGCGGCTCTTTTACTTTTTCTTTAACATCGCGAACATGTCACGAGCCATCGCTTCTAAAATATACACAACTGGCGTCTGTGTCGTAATATTGGCTCTGTGAACCCGTTCGTCTGTCACGTAATAAGCAATATTTAAATCGGAAATGCGCGAAATCGTACAGTGCTGATTGTTTGTAATACTAATGATTTTGCTTCCTTCTCTTTTTAACTTCGAAATATGATCAATCGTAATACGGTTCTCCCCTGATACAGACAGCACAATGGTGACACTATTGTCTAAATACTGCATATTCATCGGGAAAAACGGATCATTGATGTAAAATGAAAATTTCTCAAGACTCGAAAAATACCTCGCCCCATACTGTGCCAAAATACCAGAGCTGCCAGTTCCGATAAACAGCACATTTTTTGCATCGGCAATGAGCCTTGCTGCCTCCTTAATTTTCCCTTCAAAGTCCCCTTTCAGTGTGCGTTCAATAAATTCATATAGAAAGTGCTGTGTGCTTTTTAAAGTAGGAGTTTGCTCTGATTCTAAATACATTTTGAGTTTCACTTTAAACTCTGAAAAGCCTTCACAATTCACTTTTCGGCAAAAGCGAAGGACAGACGAGGTGGAAATATGGGCAGCATCTGCTAAATCCCGAATTCTCATATACACGACCTTTTCACTGTTTTCCATGATGTATCGGTATAAAGCGCTTTCTAGTTCATTAAAGCTGGAAATGACCTCACTTGAAAACATCTGACTTCCCCTTTCTCCAACAGCATGTCACAATGTGTTTCTTTTATGTAACAAATCTCTAAATGAGACACCCTTGCCTAAAGACGCTGAAGTCATTTACGCACTAGATGCTCTCACGATAAGCTATAGATGTACAGACAAAAGAATTGGCTTTTCTCTATTATAACATTGCGCGTTACATTATTCGGAGGTGCAGCACATGGCAAAAGGATTAAAGGTTGTCACAATTGGCGGAGGATCAAGCTATACACCAGAGCTTGTAGAAGGATTTATTAAACGATACGATGAATTTCCGATTAGCGAGCTTTGGCTTGTCGATATTGAAGCGGGAAAAGAGAAGCTTGAAATCGTCGGAAATCTTGCAAAACGCATGGTAAAAAAGGCAGGACTTCCAATCGAGGTTCATTTAACATTAGATCGCCGGAAAGCGCTTGCGGGCGCTGATTTCGTTACAACACAATTCCGTGTCGGACTTCTTGAAGCACGTATGAAGGATGAACGCATTCCTTTAAAATATGATGTCATTGGTCAAGAAACGAATGGTCCAGGAGGTCTATTCAAAGGACTTCGCACCATTCCAGTCATTCTTGATATTGTCAAAGATATTGAAGAACTGTGCCCAGACGCATGGCTTGTGAATTTCACCAACCCAGCTGGTATGGTCACAGAAGCCGTTCTTCGCTATTCAAACCATCGCAAAGTCGTTGGCTTATGCAACGTGCCAATCGGTATTCGCATGGGAATCGCCAAAGGACTTGATGTAGACGCAAGCAGAGTCGAAGTCAGCTTTGCTGGATTAAACCATATGGTCTTTGGACTCAATGTATTCTTAGATGGCAAAAGCATCATGGATCAAGTCATCGAAGACATGGCAGATCCAAACTCCAGCATGTCGATGAACAACATTCAAGCCATTCCGTGGAATGCAGATTTCTTAAAAGGGCTTGGCGTCATTCCATGTCCATATCACCGCTACTACTACAAAACAAGTGATATGCTGGCTGAAGAAAAGAAAGCAGCAGAGAATGAAGGAACTCGTGCAGAAGTCGTTCGTGCACTAGAAAATGACCTGTTCGAGCTTTACAAAGATCCTGATCTTGATATCAAACCGCCACAGCTTGAAAAACGAGGCGGTGCTTACTACAGTGATGCGGCTTGTAACTTGATTGCATCCATTTATAACGACAAGCACGACATTCAGCCGGTGAACACCATCAACAATGGTGCCATCAGTGACATTCCAAATGATTCTGCCGTTGAACTGAACTGTGTCATCACAAAAGACGGTCCTAAACCAATCGCTGTTGGCGAGATGCCTGTCGCAGTCAAAGGACTTATTTCTCAAATTAAATCTTTTGAACGTGTTGCCGCTGAAGCAGCCGTGACAGGCGATTACAACACAGCCCTTGTCGCAATGACGATCAACCCGCTAGTCCCATCTGATGCGATTGCAAAAAGCATCCTAGATGAGATGCTAGAAGCACACAAAGAATATTTACCACAATTCTTCAATAAAGTAGAAGCATAAAACAGAACCGCACTTGTCAAAAGTGCGGTTTTCTTATTTCACTGCAAACAGCCTGTCCATCTGAGCACGATCATAGTCTAATAGCCAGTGCTGTAAGCCCTCATAGACTGGCCGAAGACGCTCAGAATCTGACGCTATGAGATCACAGCCTCGATCATCATATAAGTGGAAAATCATCTGTTTCGAGAGATTGATGAGATAAATTTCATAACCAAGCTTCCCGTTCATAATTTGATTCGGTGCATAGAAATCCTCCTGGCATATGGCTTGTAGAAGTGGGCGTAATCGGATATCTTGCAGCTGACAAGTTAAGGTAAATCTCTCCAATGTCAGTGGCTCATCTAGTTCTGGTCTAACATAGGTCAAAAGCTCGTGACGTAATCGATTGCGTACTTGCTGGCGGACATATTTCTGATAAACTAGGAGCTTTTGCTTCGTTAATTCATGTTCATGCTGCGTATAGACATCCGTGACAAACAGAATATCGTCTTCTGGATCAAAAGCATATCTGACAATTTTCAAAGCACGATCCCCTGCTTTTTCTAATACAACTGATTCTTCTCCTAATGACCAATCTGCCACTTCAAAGCGAAGCCCAAAAGGCCATTGATAAAAAAGGGACGGTGTGAGGACAAGATCAGGAAAATGACTTTTAAAAAAACTATTGGTTTGATCGCTCATCTCATGTCCTTCCATTGGTTTTATTTATTATTTTACCGTTGAAACTGATGGAAATACAATTGGAAATAAACTGTCATTTCTTATATGATGGAAAGAGATGGAGGTGTGACCAATTGAAAAAATCAAAATGGTTTCTACAAGTGTTCCTCACAGCATTGATCACCATGTGGGTACAGACTGGACTTGATCAGGCGAACATCATTCATATCACCAATGTATGGGTCGATGCCAGCAGCTGGATCCTTATCTTCTTTGTCATCTACGCACTTTTTGAATGGGCAGCTCACGTCTTAGCAAAACGGAAAACCGCTCATCGCTGAACATCTCTTTTCATAGAGATGTTTTTTGTTGAAATTCCTCTTGCACAAGTTCATGGATGACGCCCATTCCTGCCTGGCTTCCAGCAGCTGCTGCAAGTACAAGCTGAGCAGGGCCGCCTAAATTGTCACCGCATGCAAAGACACCGCTGACGGTTGTACGTCCAAGAATATCTGTTTCAATGCCCGCATTTTTCGTCATTTGACAGCCTAATTTTTCAGCAAATGGAGCTGACTGCTTGAATTCACTTGCGACAAATCCGCCTTCTCTTTTCACCGTTTCCCCATTCGAAAGGTGAAGAGAGTGCATTTGTCCATTCTCATGATGAATTGACATAATCGGCACATCAATGACTTGAATAGAATGTGCTGATAGCAGTGCCTTATCCTCTTCAGCAAACACTTGCTGCCCATTCGTAAACACGATCAAATCCTTTGTCCAATTGGAAAGAAGTTTAGCCATATGCAAGGCGCGTGGATTCTCAGCAATTAGGGCAAGCGGCTTGTCCTTTAGCTCCCAGCCATCGCAGAAAGGACAGCTAAACAACGTCTTTCTATACACGTCATGAATTCCCTTAATCTCTGGCAGTATATCCTGAAGTCCTGTTGCCAATATGATTTTCTTCGCTTCGAATCTTTCTCCCTCTTGTGTCAGTAACGTATTGTCCTCATTGTTTTGTATCTCAACAATTCTGCTTCGCTTTATTTGGATATGAGGATAGTTTTGAATATCTGCCTCTCCCGCTTGTCTGATCTCAAACGGTGTCATTCCATCGTTTGTAATAAATCCATGTGATTCCTGGGTCACTCGATTTCTTGGCATCTCGTCATCGAATACAATGACCTGTTTTCTGCCCCGCCCCACAACAAGTGCTGCACTTAATCCAGCTGGTCCGCCTCCAATAATGGCACAATCTAATAGCATATAAATCTCTCCTTTTTATTCAAGACTTTAAAGACTCTTAATATCTATAATTCATTCAAAAAAAATCACATTTTGAAAAATGGATTTTTTTCTGTCTGCTCAATTTGGCTAGCGATATCAACTAACCGCTTTTGACTTAGCGTTTCCTGCATTTTCATTTCAACATCCTGCATGGCTTGTTCAATCAAACAACCATCATGAGGCATGAAAGAATCATGTTCTAAAGAACAACGAAATAAATTGGTTTGACCTTCTACCGCTTGAATGACGTCTAAAAATGAAATGTCCTCTTTCTTTTTCAGAATGGTGTAACCACCTTTTGCGCCAGGTGTTGATTCAATCAATCCTGCCTTCACAAGCTTTGTTAAAATTTTGGATAAATAAGTGGATGAAAGGTCTTGCATTTTAGCAAGAGGCTCAACGCCAATTGCTTTCCCCTTCGGCGCAAGAGTTAAAAACACCATCGTATGAAGTGCATAGTTGGTCGCTTTAGAATATTTCATAGGAACATTCCTTTCTATCTATTATAGACCTTTTATATCTGTAATTGATCATAAAAGATTCAAGAAGAAAAAGCAAGTGTTGTGGATCTGCTTCTTTTTTCATTCCACATTTCGCATTTCCTTCCGATAATAGAAGTAAGCACGAATAAAGCTTGATGAATATTAGAAGGAGTGAAGAAAATGTCAGATCAACAGCACAATGCAGCACACGAAGAAGAAGAAGAGGAATTCAATGTATACGACATGCTTCCGCCCGCAGGAACAATCATTGGTGAAGCAACAGAAGAAGAGATGGAAGCTGCGGCAGCATTAGAAGTGAGACATGTCGCGTTCATGCGCCTTCAAGACATGTTCATTCAATTTGATGGCTCGTCTTACAAAGACTTATTAAAAGACTTCCAAGAATTCGAATATGATTCTACAAAATTCTGGAGAGGTATTGCTAAACGACTTCAAATTCCATACGAATGGCCAATCCGACTCGACCACGCAAACGGTCCAATTTATATTGGTGAAACAGAGGATAGCCGTGAGATTGAGGAGAGTGCAGAGTAAGGAATTGGTGACCCCCCTTTTTGGTGAGGGGGTCTTTTAGTACCCAGTGAAAACCGCTTTGTCGCCATCACAAAAAAAGCGGAATACATCGGTTGAAAAAACAAATAAGCAATATGAGCGATGTAACGCCCATATTGCTTATCCTCGTGTTATGTTAACTCTGGCCAAAATGCTTTATTTGCCACAATTAAGTCGTCTAAAATATCTTTTGCTACTTTAGCACTCGGCACCGTTTTCGATAATGTGATGGCCTGCCATAGTTTTTGATAGGAACCTTCTTCAACTGCTTCTACTACTAATTTTTCTACGCCAACTTGCTGCTCCATGAGACTTTTTTGAAATCTAGGAATTTCTCCAACCACTAATTTTTCTGGACCGCTGCTGCCAACGATACAAGGAATTTCGACCATGGCTGTTGGGTCAAAGTTCATGATGGCGCCATTGTTCTCTACAATCATCAGCATCCGTTCTTTTTTATTAAAAGCAATGGCTCTTGCTAAATCAACGATATAGGAAGCGTGTTCATCGATGGTTAGTTTTGTTTCCTTCGCACTCCCTTTATCAATGATGGCCTGACATTCACTAAAAACAAAAGCTTCCCGCCCCTCCATCACTTCATTGGCACGCGTGAAGTCTATATTTGAATGTGCCACTTCTTCATCTGGAAATAGATAGTATTTCAAATACGTATTCGGTACCGTTTTTGGATCAAGTGCTTGAATATCTTTAGCCTTTTTTAACGTACTGTTCCAGCTCTTCTGCTGTTCTAGTTCAGATGTTCCATCTGTTGCATAACCATGCTGTCTTACATGCTGAATCACCTCAGGCATTAAGCTATTTCCTGCTTTATCTCTAATATCTGTCCACCAGCCAAAATGATTCAAACCATAGTAATCTACTTCTAGTTCTTTACGTGAAGTTAAGCCTAAATTCTTTGCAATCAATTCTTCGATTCCAATTGGCATATCGCATATATTTAAAATCTTGGCATTCGGTCTTAGCTTACGTGTTGCCTCTGCTACTATCGCTGCAGGGTTAGAATAGTTTAACATCCAAGCTTCAGGTGAGTATTTTTCCATATAATCGACAAGTTCTAATACACCTGGAATGGACCGCATTCCATAAGCTATTCCGCCTGGACCGCATGTTTCCTGTCCGACGACTCCATGCTTCAATGGAATTTTCTCATCTAATTCACGCATTGCATATTTGCCGACACGGATATGTGCCATCACAAAATCGACTTGAGTAAAGGCTTCTTCTGGGTCCGTGCTTGCCAGTAATCGCACTTCTGGTGCTCGTTCTTTTAACATAATCTCACATGCATCTGCAATCGTTTTTTGTCTAGCTTCATCATTATCATAGAGTTTAATTGTATGAATTGGGAACTCCTCTAGATAGTCTAACAGCATCAAAATGATCCCTGGTGTAAATGTACTTCCGCCTCCAGCAATGGTAATATTAAATGTTTTTTTCATGATATCCAGCTCCTTTTTCAATCTAATGAAAGTTTTGTCTCAAACGACTCTCTCACTTGCGGTACACTTAAGCCAACAATGATTTGAATGCTTTGACCACTCTTAGCCATTCCGTGTGCCCGTTTATTTTTTGTAAAGTATTCCCTATCTTTCACCAAGCTAGGGTCAATCACTGTAATACGCAGACGCGTGGCACAGTTTGTCACATCTTTAATGTTTTCTTTACCGCCAAGGCCTTCTAAGAAATAAACGGCTTTCTCTTCATACTCAGACGCATAAACGGGCGCTTCTTTTTTATCATGAGCTTTTTTATGACTCTCATAATCTTGTTTTGTAAATAGCCTCGTCTCCTCCTCATGTTTTCGTCCTGGTAATGGAATATCAAATTTCACAATCATCCATCTAAATATGACAAAATACAATGCTGTAAATAGACATCCAATCATCACTTGGAGCAGATAAACTCCTCCATGATTTGAAGAGAGCGGAATCCAGTTCAATGCAGCTATCTCAATAAGCCCGGAACCCATCATTCCGACAACACCAAACATATTCATGATTGTCACCATGGTGGCTCCAAGAAGTGCATGTATGACAAATAAATAAGGCGCGAGAAATAGAAATGTAAATTCAAGTGGTTCTGTAATTCCGGCAAATATTGCTGTTAATGTGGCGGGTAACACCAATGCCAAAACCTTTTTTCTATTTTCATTCGGGGTAGAAAAATACATCGCTAGAGCTATCCCTAAACAGCCGAACATCTTAATATTTCCATGCAGTAAAAATCCGTATGGATAAAGATCTTTCAAATCGGAAGTTGAGGTCGCAAATTCATTTAAGTGAGCAATCCAATATGGTTTTAACCCCCCATTTACAGCAGCTGGACCAAACTCAAAAGGTGTATAAATAAAATGGTGAAGTCCTGTTGGAATTAACACCCTTTCCAAGAAATGAAACAGCCAGACACCAATATAACCGGACTGTGACATGAACCCTTGGAGAGATTGAATCCCTTGCTGAACATAGGGCCATACAAAAGCAACGATAAAAGCAATAGGAATCATCACAAAGAATCCGATGATGACAACAAATACAAGCCCCTGGAAAATCCCGAGCATTTCAGGCAGCTTTTGATCATAAAAACGATTATGGATCCAAATCACGATTCCAGATATCATAACCGCACCAATGATACTTGTATCGAGCGTAGGTATACCCGCAATTTCTTTTACACCCGCTACATTCTCGACACCTTGCGATAAATCAACACCAAAAGTGGACGGCCAAAGTGTCAAAATAGCATGAATATAATTGTTAAACACAAGATAAATCATCAAAGCTGCGAGCGTAGCACGTGCTTGCGCTTTTTTTGCAAGAGAGATGGGCAAGCCAATCACAAATGCCAGCTCCATATGATTGAAAATCGTCCATCCCCCGCTTTCAATCAGTGCCCAAACCTTATACCACATCGTATCTTCTGCAGCCATTTCCCCCATAATCGCTGGATTCTTACATAAAGTCGCAAGGCCTACAACAATACCAAAAAACGCGAATAAAAGTACAGGAACTACCATAGCACTGCCAAATCGCTTGATTGCATTCATAAGCATAACCCCTTTGTTTGATCCATAAGACCACTGTAAAGGTAGCGCTTTCAAAAACCAATAGGTTTGACGTATTTAGAAATCAAGTTGTAACATTAGATTATATTTTCACAGGAAGAAAATATTTTCATGTTGGAGGGCACATCGCATGATATTGGACAAGTTGGTAAATGAATACTTCGAAGATTTAAATAAGAATGATCTGCACATTATTAAAACGATTCACGATCACCTTGAAGAAATGAAGACAATGAAAATTCAGGATCTTGCTCATTATGCTCATACTTCCATCTCATCCATCCATCGGCTTGCCAAGAAAATAGGCTTCGACGGCTACAGTGACTTAAAGTCTTATGTGAAATTGAATAATCATACTGAAGAAACAACACAAGATTTAATGAAGCTGCTCGATCAAGATATCCAGCAGACAAGGAAATATATGGAGCAGCTGGACTTTCATCAATTAAATCAACTGATTGATCGCGCACCGTATATTTATATTTATGGTACAGGAACAGCTCAGCTCGATTTGGCCAATGATGTACAACGACAGTTATGGTCACTGCATAAGAAATCTCAAGTTTTACGAAGTAAGCGAGACTTAACAGATGGAATCGTTGAATTTGGTGAGGATGACCTTTTATTTATCATTTCTTTATCAGGCGAATCGAAGAATTTAGATCAAATCATTCAATTGGTGAAAACGAGACATATCAAATTTATCAGCATGACCACATTGAGGAATAACCTCCTTGCGCAAAATGCCATGTTTAACATCTATGTAAGCAGCACCCCGTTTCCTTTGTATAACAAAGTGGACAACTCCAGCTTTCTGCCATTTTACATTGTGGTAGATATTATCGTCAGAAAATTTAGTGAGTGGAAAAGGAACCAATTGAATAATAGGACTTAAAAATAACAGGTACAGTTTTGGGGTGAAGTGGTGAAATAATTCATTTTGCTTCATAAAAAAGAGAGACACTTTTGTCTCTCTCAAAAAACACCAAAATATTTTTCTGAAATAAGTGATGACTGCTCAATGTTATTCAGCAGTATAATGCCCAGCAAGCAATTCATCAAACGAATCCGCTAATTTGAAATCCGTCTCATATTCTAGATCAAAGTAATGAATTGGCGGATGCTCCTTTGTTACTCTGTAATCCAATGCAATCCACGTATGACCATCCCCACAAAGCAGCACAAGTCCCTCAGGCAATTCCCATTCTTCTATTAAATAATCACTATCCATAATGCCTTCATTTTTAGCAATTCCTCTTAAATGATCAAATGACACATGATCCTCTGCCCATCCATTCGGCTGGTCCGTTGGAAAAGCATTATGCAAGGTATAACCGCCATTTTGTTCAAGAATAAGTTTCTTATATGTATCAGGCAGGATGACGCCTAGCTTCTTTTCCGCTTTTGCAATTCCTTTCTCATTGATTTTCTTAAATGTCTCTTCACTTTCTCTGTCTTTATCCCAAAATGATTTCAAATAAAATACCTCCAATTGTTATTTCTATCTTATCTTACCATTTGAGACGACTAGTTTAATAGTCCTATTCATAGAAAAAAGAGAAGGGCTTCTCCTCCTCTTTTCAATCGTTATTGTTCTTTATTTCTCGCTTCAAATTCATCCAGCATTGCACGCACTTCATCTGTTGATGATGTGTTCATTAATTGATTTCTTAGGAAACTCGCTCCTCTGAATCCTTTCACATAAATCTTAAAGAAACGGTGCAGTGCCTTGAATGGACGCAAGCCTAGTGATGAATATTGATCATGTAGATCAAGATGCAACCTTAAAAGGCCTAGCAGCTCATCACTCGTATGCTCCTTCTGTTCTTTTTCAAAGGCAAATGGATTATGGAAAATCCCGCGCCCAATCATCACTCCGTCCACTCCATACTGCTCAGCGAGCTTTAAGCCCGTTTGACGATCAGGAATATCACCATTGATGGTCAAAAGAGTATCAGGTGCTACTTCATCACGCAGTTTTATAATCTCAGGAATAAGCTCCCAATGCGCATCCACCTGGCTCATTTCCTTTCTAGTACGAAGATGGATCGATAAGTTCACAATGTCTTGCTCCAAAATGTGTCTAAGCCAATCGCGCCATTCATCGATTTCTGTAAAACCAAGTCTTGTTTTCACACTGACAGGCAGTCCCCCAGCTTTTGCCGCTTGAATCAGCTCTGCCGCAACATCTGGGCGTAGAATCAATCCACTGCCCTTCCCATTTTGAGTGACATTCGGGACAGGACAGCCCATATTAATATCAAGCCCCTGAAATCCTAACTCCGCCATTCCAATGCTCATTTGTCTAAAGTTCTCAGGCTTGTCTCCCCAAATATGAGCAACAATCGGCTGTTCATCCTCTGTAAAGGTTAAACGCCCCTTCACACTTTGAATACCATCCGGATGGCAATAGCTCTCGCTGTTCGTGAACTCTGTAAAAAACACATCAGGTCTCGCCGCCTCACTCACAACATGACGAAACACAACATCTGTCACTTCTTCCATTGGTGCTAATATAAAAAATGGCCGCGGTAAATCACGCCAGAAATTTTTACTCATCTTTCATCCAATTCCTCTCATGACATAGCGCCTTAAAGGGCATGTCCTTCTATAAAGTCATTCAGCAATTTTTATCATTATATACTTTAGTAAGGATTCAACGCAAAAGGAGCATAAAATGAACATTAACAAAATGCTATCAGCACTTTATAAAATATCAAAAATTTGAGAAGACGTAAACGCCGTTCAAAAAGGTACTACTGGAAAACGTGTCATGCGACGGGCAGCAGGTAATGCATCTGGCAAACTAATAAAAAAGATATTCAAATAAAAAAAGCCCTATGCAGGGGCTTTTTAAATTGTAATTGCCTTTTCTGTTACATGATAAGTATTAGAAGTAATGATTTTATCAAGCGACCAACCGGCAGCGAATAACACAGAAAAAATTGTTAAACTGATACATAACTTTTTCATCATAAACCCTCCGCCATTTTTAGTATTTGTTGTTGAGCTTTAATGGTCTTTTTTAGATATTCTCTATTCATTTCAAAATTCCCTTTTTGATAATGATAATCTGCAAGTTTTTCTGATAACTCTGCAACATCTTGCCATAGATGTTTACTTTCTAAATAACCGAGGCTTTCTTTTACCTCCAATTCATTATATTCTTCAAAAAGTGCATAAATGATTTTTAATTTAGCTATATATTCTTGATCGTCTGCAAAGTTAGCTCTATTTAAGCCATAGGTGAAATATTGATTTCCTTTATCTTTTTTATCTTGTTCGTAGAATACCCATGACAACATATAAAGAGTTCTAATTCCCGAAACCGTTTCGGCATGTTCTTTAATTTGAATTGAATTTAGAAATTCATTTTCTGCGGTTTCAATTTCCCCAGCTCTTCTTTTAACTAAACCAATATTATGATGTATTACCCCAATAATTCTCCGTGCCGTTTCCTCTTTAAGCTCTTGTGCCAGACTCAAGGCTTCCCTATAATAAGATTCTGCCTCATTTAAGCGGTATAAGTCGTACATATTCGCTCCAAATTTGATATTACAACCGACTACTTTCGCTTTGTAAAACTCGCTTGTTGAATACATTTCTTTTGCTTTTTCCAAATGGTTTAATGATACGAAATGTTGATCAATGCGATAATAAGCATCAGCCAGTTTATAATGAAATTCCGCTCTTTCTATATCATCAGGTACATTCTTTAAATGTTCTTCAGCAATCTTATAAAAATTTATAGCAGCAACATAATTTTTGTGATGGAATTCGTGCATACCTCTAAAGAAGTTTGAATAGTAGTCAAGCGTTCCTTTGACATGGGGTTGTTTGTTCTCTATTTCTTTGAGTAAGTTGGGTAAAGTGGGGCGTTGTTGATTCATTTTAATAGGCTCAAGACTCTCAAGCATGAGTCGATGCCTAAACTCCATTAATTGATAATAAAGTAGTAAATCTTGATCTTCTTCCATGTTCTCTATTTCTCTTTCAACTTGTTCTTTTAAAATCTCTGCATCCGGCACGCTGAATGTTCTTATAAATCTATACCAATCATTTATCAAGATACCAACTTGAGAAGAAAGAATTTTCTCCACTCCTACCATCCCCTTCCTTGCCATTCCCTATAATGACATATATTATCATTTTCAGAATAATTCCACACCGAAAAGAAACCGCAATTTCCATAAAAATCAAATAGATACACGAATTTATCACATTACAAAAAATACAGTACAAAGATATTATTTATCCTTAATATGGTTTATATTACAATTTTTGTATACATATAGAAAGGAGTGATTATCCTATATAAAAGACCTATACGGATTTAAGACATATTTCACTGGATTTTCTTAAGATGTATTTTATAATTGAGGCTTAAACAACAAGATTTTTCTAGCATTATAAACAGCCTCTTCATTAAATTTTCGGAGGCGAAATTAACATGACTTTTAGAAAAAAATTTGTTCCTATACTACTAAGCGCAACTTTATTAACTTCCGGTCTTGGTGCGACTACTGCGTTTGCAACAGAGCCGGCTAAATCAACAGGACCATTACATACGAAGGTGTATAAAACTTCTTTACAACAAGCCGCGACAAATAACAGTACCAGCCCTGTCCAATCCAATTCTTTAGCAACTCAAGCTACAACAAATGGAGATGTTTCTACTCAAGGTGTTGTTTCGTGGTCATATAAAGCTTTCAGAGGTGCTTTACGTTCTGGTGGATGGTTACTGTCAAAAGCATTGAAACCCTTTAATCCAAAGGCTGCTGCTTGGATCAGAAAGAATTCTGCCAAAATCGCAAATATAATGGATAAAGGGGAAAAGTGGACGGAAAAACAATTCATAAAAGCTTTTACTAAAATAGGCGCTCCTAAAGATGTTGCTAAAACTTTGGCAAAGTTCATCGTTAATCTTATCTAAATAACAAGTGCTATTAGTTTCTAATAGCGCTTTTTTATGGAGGTATTCATGTCTTTTTCTTACGTGATTTCATTGACTTTTTTAATACTCCTTTTAGTGTCTATCATACTCTATACTTTTTTCAGAAAGAAAAACGTTGTAGATGAAGCCCCTGGCGCTATTGCTGCCGTTCTTCTTATTTTACTAATATTTTTTTCCCTAAGTTTCGTTATTGCCCTTCCAACTGTTATGCTTTATCTAGTCTCATTGGGAGTGAATTTTCTTTTCGGTGAATACATCACTTATGATTCATTTTTCTCTTTGATTACCTTCTCGTTGTTAGTTAGCATCATTGTGATTTTTTGGTCATTTATCGTTTTATTTATAGGGAAAGGAATCACTTTTTTGTTACAGCTCCCAAAATGGATGATTTATATTTTAGAATTTTTTGCTTCGTGGGCTCTTATTTACTTCTCGATTAAATATGTACTAAATTTGGAGAAAATTGAAGTTTCTATATGGGGAAATGGTGTATTGATTTTATCTTTCTTTGTTAGCTTTTTATACATCGGACTTGATATAATATCCTCTGCGCTTGATCAAAAGAATCATAACATAGAAGAATAACCCCCTTCCTAGATAGGGGGTTATTTTTATATAGATTTATCCAGTTAACATAAATGTGCGAATATAGATTACAAAAGATATCTGTTAGTTACTTAAAAGGTCTAAAGGTGTAAAAGTGATGTACAAAGTGGTTATGCAACAACCGGCTTACCTTTCCATTAGTTTTTGGCTCAAGGATCTAATTTGACCAAATTGCTTTTCGAACATCAAATCCCATATATCAAGACATTCATTTGCAATATCTTTTATCTCAGGGATAGTTGAGTTAGAGGTTTCGTCATATAATCCAATAATCAATTTAGAAATTTCATCTTCTATTCCCCAAATCTCTTCAAACTTACCAACTTCGTTTCCAAGTAAGTGGTAACTCATTGAAAATATAATATCTTTGTAATCAACTATTGATTTTGATTTTTCTTCAAGATAATGAACAAAAGCATGTACTATTCTACGGTTTAAACCAGAATTCATTATTTCAATCAGAAAATCCTTATCTCTCTTTAAATCAATGAGATCATCATAAAATAATCGTGAAATTGGCATCTCGAGATCTAATGCACTTGCCTTAAATTTACGTATTAAATCTTTTACTATTGAATTAAATTCACCTTTGTTAAAATAATTAGTAGCCATATGAAGTATGACTTTTGCTTGTGCTTCACTCATTGCATCTACGTTATTAATTATTTCGGAAAATTCATTATTACGAATAAACATTTCTGAAAGACAATTTGCACCCATTTCAATTAGGTCTTTATCTTCGGATTCGTAGCATTTTTTAATAGTTTTCAGTACTTGTTCACGATATTTAGGATAAAGTAAAAAGAACATATTTTTCGTATCATAAAAACCCGCTAGCCTGTAATCTTTACTAAATTGAATTAATATTATCCCTAATGCCCACTCCCTATCAATATTATATGCGGGCCATAATGCGAATAAACTAGCTAAATTCACTGCCGGATTTTCATCAAATACCAATCTTTCAATTGTATCTTTAAACTGTTTAAACAAAGTTCTTTCATTCCATAATAACTCAGCTATTGCTTGAGCTGCGTTACCCCTTACACAGTTAATCGCATTACTTTGTAGCATGGCATAGCTACGCATTTCTTTATCCTCATTATTAGTTACATTTACAATTCCTAATTCTGGGTTATTATGGTTGATCGCAATATCCTTTAGAATATCCAAAATCTCCTGAGACCAATTTACGTTTTTCCTGTCTCTAATGATTGAGCAAATATCGTTCGCCCGATATGAGGTATAATCATATGGATAGGTCAAAATCATTTTTTCCAATAACTCTACCGGCACATCCCCCAATGCCTTACTAGATGCAACGCCACTAAATAAGGAATCTACGTATGCTTCCAGAACTTTCTCTTTATTTGAAAGAACTAGATTTATCATTCTTTCAGGTTCCTCGGAAACAGCTTTACTAAAACTACTTGCAAATTCTTCAATAGCAGAACTAATAAAACCTTCTGGAACCTCTATCCATCTGGAAGAATCTTTTTGAATAAGTTTTTTATTAGTTAAAATCTCTATCCACTTTTTGTTATTTAATTTTTTCCCCGCCACGGGTGAGCTTATCGATCCGCTGTGCCCATCTGTATATTTATATAAAGTTGACCCTTTAGGGAATTTACGTCTTAAAACACGCAGCAAATCCCTTGCTTGAATACTTAAACGATTATAGGGAAGAATTTCTAGAATTTCTTTTTGGAAATCACCCCAAAAACTCCAATAAACTGTACGACCATTTTTTTCTCTATTATAATTAATTCTACGACGATATACGTCTTTAGCTTGCGGAGAAAGATAACTTAGAACTCTCTCTTCTAATAAATTGAAAATATCCTCACTACAGTATCTCGTATGTTTTTCTAATATTTGTTTGGCAAGAAGTAATTTATCACCATTGCCACTTGTATTATCGAATACGTTACTGTTTAAATCACTGCATAAATAATTAATTACAACATCGCTATAACTTTCTGACACTCTGAATAATCCATCCAATATAATTTCATTAAATAAATCATTACCTTTTCCCGTGAATTCTTTATAGCGATCAAAAAATTTTTTCGGTTGTTGAGAAATTATTGCTGCATTCGCTTTCTTTATAATTTGAATACAAGCCCTTTCTAGCCCTCTTTTATGAATATATTTCCCAGACCAATCACTATAAATAAAGCTTACGTCTTTATCTATTGGAACGAGTGGTAATAATAAATTAAGAACCTCTTCTCCATTATTGATTAGAATTTCAGAGTCTTCATAGAGAAATGTTTCTTCGTAATAATAAATTTGTTTCCCCTTGCTTTTAATTTTATTTTCCAATAAAAAAGCTAATAGCCGTATTGTTCTTAATTCACTATTTTTAAGCATCGACTTAAAATCAAAATAGTTATCAGCCATTCGCGGATATCGCTTATAAAATTTCATTCTTAATTCAAATAACTCATCCGTATCCTGATTTATATCTCGCAAAAAACATTTAGAGAATTTATTATCGTCTTCCTGTGAATTAAATGAATATTTTTCAATAAACGTAATATCCTCAGCCTCAAAATTTGGGCTTATACTTACAAAGAAATTGATAACCATATCTTTCTTAGATGGGGTGTTAAACCATTTCTCTAAAATGCCACATTGTCTAAGTAACTTAATATAATTGGGCTTTGAGAATATAACGTTATTAATAATGTGATTGCCGTAACTTTCATTTTCACAGTTATTCACTATAAAGTTTTGTATATTTTCATCTATTTTATCTATCTGATTTAGCACCTCAAAGAAAACAAATTTGACAAAATACCTGATTTGTTTTGCTTCAAACATTTTTTGTCCAACAGTAATAAAATCATGGCTATCAATTTCAAATAAATTTTGCATAAACATTTGCACTTGATATCTTTTACCAGGTGTTTGTTTATCTTTAGCCCCAATTATATCTACGATATCTTCACCATCATAATATCTATGAAGCATCTTATCTGCTAAAAAACAGTCTAATATAGACTGATGAGCGAATGAAACTTTTCTATCTTGAATTATTAAGAAAGCATTTGAAGATAAAAATTCTAAGGTTGATTTATTTTCGTTTAATATACTTAAAGGAATAAATATTCTACTAGACTTTTCTAAAAAAGTTACCATCTTATCTTTAATCTGATTTAGATTGTCTTCTCTCAATCCAAACTCAAAACATTTTTCGGAGAGCTGTCCCCACCATTCTGATATCAAATGGCTTGCGGTAGAACATTCTGCATATACTTTGCCAGGGTCTAGCTGTTTCCAAATATATAAATTGCTTGGAATTCTTAGTATCTCTTTCAGTTTACTTGTTAGTTGCTCATAACGCTTTCCAACAATACCCTCAACTAATTCCTCGTCCAACTCATTAACCTGAACCCTATCCCATTGAATAACGTCCTCTTTTGAATCATCTTTTTTAAATAATGCTCTAATATTATTATCGTTTTCTAAATCATGAGTTCGACACACAAAAACAATAGATATCTTGTTTTCTCTATCATTATTCAATGTCTCTATTTGATTAATAATCTGAGAGCATACTAATAAAGCATCTCTAGAATGCGCCAGAGTCCAGCGTAGGGCATCCAACTGATCCAAAATAATTACTGCCCTTTTATTTTTAGAAACACTGTGAATACAATGAGTGATTGATGCAGGTAATCCTAAATCTTCTCCCCACTTCTCGGCAGTCATACTGGGAACTCGTTTATCTAATTTAATTGCCAAATATGGTATCTCATTTTCTTCACAATAATTGATAACATCTTCTGTACATCCACTTTTCCCTCTTCCAGCCTTTCCATGTATTATTAAAGATTTCTCTGAATCTAATGCTTCCCTACATATAGAAAATTCTTTTCTCTTTATAAGACTATTGCCCAACGGAATAAAAGCTGATTTATATTCGTGATTCAACTCCTCTATCCTAGGCTTGATTTGTTCATTAGACGTAAGGTGTTTATTCATTCCTAACAAATAATTGGCCCTTAGCTCCTCAATTGTTCTGTTAATTTCCCCTTCTGATTTACCAATTGACTCAACAACCATTGATACAATTGCCTTGTCTTTAATATCTAATAACGATTCTCGAAAATTTACTAGTATTTCAAATAACTCAGAGAAGTACTCTTCAAAATCGCTTGGTTTCTTAATGGGTGTATGCTTAAATTCATCTTTTTTAATATTGACAAATTCGACCGCTTCTTTTGCTAGTTTCTTAAATATATCTTGGTAATCTTCCTTTGTAGTGTTATATGCATAAAATACTCTTTGTATTATTGTTTCAACAGTCTTGCTCTGTTCAAGAAATTCTATAAAATAGTTACTATCAACCTCAGTATTATCAAACTTACGATTAAATTCAGTAACTGTATCTTCTATGTCTTTAATTAATCTCTTTTCATCTCGATTTGTTAAACCTTTTGACAAAAGATAACCAGCAATGTTTGGGACAATCAAAGTTCCTGCTATATATGCTAAAATGCTCACTATTATTCCCCCCTAATCGACGACCTGACTTTTCTTATATTCTAATAACAAACCTTCTCATCATCCTTTTAATTATCAATTTTACATTTTATTCATATTTCTATTATATCAAAAATTTAAAATGAATTTTCTGTTAATTTCCTGATTAAGTACCAGCAGTTACCGACAAAGAGTTTGAGGGAACTTCAACTAAAACTTTGTTAATCCCCCTACTATAAAAAAAGAAGACAACCCCCATACGGGTTAGTTGCCTTCTTTTAAAATAAGTTGCGCCACACATTCCACATGTGAGGTATGCGGAAACATATCCACAGGCTGCACTTCCTCTGTCACATACCCGCCATCTTCAAGAATACGCAAATCACGAGCTAACGTCCCAGGATTACAAGACACATAAACAACGCGGTTTGGTTTCATCTTTAAAATCGTATCAAGCAGTGCTTCGTCACAGCCTTTTCTTGGCGGATCGACGACGAGGGTGTCTGCTTTGATGCCTTCTTTGTACCAGTTTGGGATGACGGTTTCTGCTTCGCCGACTGCGAATTCGACGTTATTGATCTCATTTAAGGCAGCGTTGCGTTTTGCGTCTTCAATTGCTTCTGGCACAATTTCTACGCCATATACTCTGCCTGCTTTTTGGGCGAGAAATAAGGAAATCGTACCGATTCCGCAATACGCATCAATCACGGTTTCTTCACCTTGCAGCTCTGCATATTCAAGCGCTTTGTCGTAAAGCACTTTTGTTTGAGCTGGGTTCACTTGATAAAACGAGCGGGCTGAAATGGCAAATTTGATGTCGCCAATCGTGTCATAAATGTATTCTTCTCCCCATAAAACGGTTGTTTCGTCTCCGAAAATGACATTTGTTTTCTTTGAATTCACGTTTTGTACAATTGACCGAACGTGTGGGAAGCGTGCTATAATCTGCTCAATCACCTGCTGCTTTTGCGGAAAGTCAGCCGTTCTAGTAACAAACACTACCATCATTTCACCTGTTGCAATACCGTAGCGAACCATCACATGACGCAGCCACCCTTTGTGCCGCTCTTCGTTATATGCTTTAATGCCAAACGCATTGCATATGTCTTTTACCGCCTGTACCACTTCGTCATTTTCTGATTGCTGGATCAAACATTTTTTCATATCGATGATTTCATGGGTACGCTGCTGATAAAATCCTGCAACAAGTCCGCCTTCCCGTTCGCCAACTGGAACTTGTGCTTTGTTTCGGTAATTCCAAGGGTCTTCCATGCCTAGTACAGGATGAACTTTTACACGGCTCATATCAAGCTTGCCGATCCGCTCTAAAACGTCCTTTACTTGTTTCTGTTTAAATAGCAGCTGGCCTTCATAGCTCATATGCTGAATTTGACAGCCTCCGCACTGCTTGTAGATAGGACATGGCGCATCTTGCCTGTGCTGACTTTCCTTTGTCAGCTCCATGAGTCGTCCAAAAGCAAATCCTTTTTTGACACGTGTGACTTTGATTTTCCCTTGTTCGTCAGGAAGGGCATTCGGTACAAAGACAGGGAACCCTTCAATTTTCGCTACACCTGCACCTTCGTGCGTTAAGTCTTCGAAGGTTACATTGTAGTATTCATTCTTTTCAACAGGCGGTTTCATTTTCACCAATTTTATCACCTCATTTGCAAAGAAAAACTTGGCGCCATAAGGAACCAAGTTCAATCTCTACCCTATTTTTTCAGCTGTTGCTTTTGGCACTATAAATTCTATATGACGATACAGGTTTTCAAATTCACCTGGCAGCATGCCGCCGAATTCGCCATCTAAATTTAATTGCATTTTATCTTTTACATCTACCTTCACGCGATTCGCTTTTGCGTAGATGACATTGTTATCATGAATATGCTCGCCTCGCAGTGCAAGGCTGACTACTCGAATGGCTTCTGCTAAATTGACCTTCTTTAAAATAATCAGGTCAAACATTCCATCATCTAAAATGGAATCTGGCGCTAGCTTTTCAAAGCCGCCTACTGAATTTGTGAGTGAAACAAGAAACAGCATGATTTCTCCATGAAACAATTTGCCGTCATATTCAATTTCGACTTCTGTCGGGCGGATAGAAGGAAGCATCTCCATGCCTTTTAAATAATAAGCAAGCTGTCCAAGCATTGTCTTCAGCTTACTAGGCACTTCATAAGTGAGCTCTGTTAACCGGCCGCCGCCTGCAATATTAATAAAATAATGGCCGTTGACTTTACCGATATCAAGCGGCTTCGCTACACCATCAATAATGGCATCTGTCGCTTTTAAAACACCTTCTCGTGGAATGCCAAGTGCTCTTGCGAAGTCATTTGTTGTTCCAACTGGAATGATTCCTAGTTTTGGTCTTTTTTCAAGCGGTGCTAGTCCGTTGACGACTTCATTGATCGTGCCGTCTCCACCTGCTGCTACAATTAAATCAAAGTCTCTCTGTGCAGCTTTTTCAGCTGCTTGTGTCGCATCTCCTGCACATGTGGTTGCATGACAAGATGTTTCATAGCCAGCTTGTTCAAATTTTTGCAAAACCTGCGGCAAATTCTTCTTGAAGAGTTCACGCCCAGATGTCGGATTGTATATAATTCGAGCACGTTTCATTCATCATCATCCTATATTCATTATGCAATCTATTTTCACCACTAACAACCTTTAATTATACTATGAGATTTGAAAATGGCAACAGAACAACCAGCTAATATGAGAAATCTCCTGTCACATTTCACTCAACAAGAAAGCATTCTGATAAGATAAAAGAAAACGCTCTAAAGGATGGTATGCGATGAAAAAGCCTGTCTATTTTAATCATGATGGCGGTGTTGATGACCTCGTCTCGTTATTTCTTCTCCTTCAAATGGAACATCTGAAAGTGATCGGGACGTCTGTGATTCCTGCTGATTGTTATTTAGAGCCTGCTCTCAGTGCGTCTCAAAAAATCATTGATCGATTTAGCCCCTATGAAATTGAAATCGCTGCTTCAAATTCTAGAGGCGTCAATCCTTTTCCGAAAGAGTGGCGCATGCATGCTTTTTATGTAGATGCCTTACCTATTCTAAACGAGAAAGGCATTGTAGATACAAAAGTGTCCAAGCTTCCAGCACACCTTCATTTAATCGAAACCGTTAAAAAGGCAGCAGAACCTGTCACGCTGCTCTTTACAGGTCCGCTCACAGACCTTGCTCGCGCCTTAGAAGAAGATCCTTCAATCTCTAATAAAATTGAAAAATTGGTGTGGATGGGCGGTACGTTTCTTGAAAAAGGCAATGTTGAGGAACCCGAGCATGATGGGACAGCAGAATGGAATGCATTTTGGGATCCTTATGCTGTCAGCACTGTCTTCAAGGAACGCTTTCCTATTGAAATGGTCGCACTTGAAAGCACGAATCAAGTTCCGCTTACACTTGATGTGCGTCAGCGCTGGGCTTCCCTTCGTTCTCACATTGGAATTGATTTTATTGGTCAGTGCTACGCCTTTTGTCCACCGCTCATTCATCATGAAACGAATTCGACCTATTACCTATGGGACGTGCTGACAACGATGACACTTGCTTCTTCATCATTTACCCGTTCAAAGGAAGTGGGCGCGATCGTTTATACCGAGACGCCAAAGCAAGGACGTACAGAAGAACATCCAGATGGAAAGTCAATACAAGTGATTGACCATGTCGATCGTGATGCCTTTTTCCAAGCATTTGAAGAGCTCATGAGAAAAGCTGTTTGTCAGATTTCAACATAAAAAATCCCCGCCAATGAGCGGGGATTCCAGATTATTGACAAAGGGCTAAAATGATCTTTATTCTAGTCCTTTGTCTTTTTTCAGCGTGATAGAAAACCTTTGAAGTCTAGGAAGGACGAGCACCGGAGCACAGGACTGACAAGGAATGAGGGTTTGTCTACACGCTGAAAGCCCCGCCAATGAGCGGGGCTCCCTCTTATTCTTCTTCAGCGTACTTTTTCTTACGTCTGAACTTGCTTAAAATTTCATACACGATTGGGACGATGACCAATGTGAGAAGTGTAGAACTTGTTAAACCGCCGATCACGGTCACGCCAAGTCCTTTTGATACGATCTGGCTTCCGCCTTCAAATCCTAATGCGAGTGGCAGCAGTGCACCGATCGTCGCAAGTGCAGTCATTAAGATTGGACGTAATCTTATTGTACCTGCTTCAAGTAAAGCTTCTCTTGTTGAAAGACCTTCTTTTTCTTTATGAATGACGCGGTCAATCAGCACAATGGCATTTGTCACAACGATCCCGATCAGCATGAGCAATCCAATCATGGCGTTTAAGCTGATGGTTTCTTTTGCTAAAAACAATCCAACGAGTGCGCCAATAATCGTAAATGGAAGGGAGAACAGAATCGCAAATGGTGCAAGACCTCCGCCAAATGTGATGACGAGAACGAGGTACACAATGGCAATCGCTGCAAGCATTGCAAGTCCAAGCTGTGTAAAGGATTCCTCAATATCCGCACTTACGCCGCCTGTGTCAATCGTTACGCCAGACTTCACATCAAGCTTGTCGACTTTCTTCTGAACATCCTGTGTCACACTTGAGACGTTGTCTGTTGTCATGTCACCAGACACTTCTGCGTAGATTTTTCCATCACGTTTTGTCACCGTATTTGCTGTCGTACCATCTTTTACTTTTACGACATCACCAATCCGGACTTCTTGTCCTGTTGGTGTTGTGATCTTTTTATTTTCCAAATCTTTTTTGCTCTTATATTCGTCTTTTTCGGTTTGAAGCTTCACATCAAGTTCTTTGCCGTCCTCTGTGACTTTCGTCAGTGTTGTTTCACTATTTTGAGGAGCAATCGCTTGAGCGATTTGTGAAGCAGTTAGACCCAGCTTCGCCAGTTTTTCTTGATCTGCATTAAACGTATATTCATCGTATTTCTCAGATAAGCTTGTGCTGACATTTTTTAAGTTTTTCTCATCTTTTAAGATGTTCTCGACATCTTTTACTGTGCCTTCAATATCGCTTACTTTGTCACCGTAGACATAGTACGTTACTGTATTGCTTGCGCCAGCAGATGAGAAGTCTTGTGATTTCCATTCCCCTTTAGACGTTTTGTCTTGCAGGGCTTTGACCACTTTATCTTTTTCTTTATCAAAGTTTGGCGTGTCTTCATCATATTGTACGAAGAATAACGCACCGTTCGAGTTGCCGCCTACACTTGCTGTAAGCGCATTTGAAGAACCTAGTGAATATTGAACAGTATTGACATGGTCACGTTTGATCAAGTATTCTTCTGCTTTTTTCGTTTCATCGATTGCTTGTTCTCTCGTTTGTCCAGGTTCAGGTGTATATGTTACCATCGCCGTCTTATCTGCTTGCTGTGGTAAGAAGCTGACACCGACAAGTGGTGCTAAGAATAAGCTTCCGACGAGCATAAGAATGGCAATTCCTGATGTGATCCATTTATGGTTCAGTGTCCAATTGAGTACACGTCTATAACCGCCAGCAAGCTTGCTTGGTTTATGCTCTTTTACTTTTTTCGCTGTGCCGTACAGGTCCTTTTTAAATAGACTGTGTGCCATCATTGGAACAATCGTAATGGCGACAAGCAGTGAAGCAAGTAAAGCAAACACAATCGTTAGGGCAAATGGGATGAATAGTTCACCAATCATTCCACCTACTAATGCTAACGGTAAGAATACCGCAATGGTCACAATTGTCGAAGACATGATCGGGATAAACATTTCTTTTGTGGCTTCTCTGACGAGTGCTTTGCCTTTTAACGGTTCATCCTTTAACGCCATTCGTCGATAGATATTTTCTATGACCACAATCGAGTCATCGACCACACGTCCAATGGCGACGGTCATGGCACCAAGTGTCATGATATTTAATGTAATATCAAGCTGATTTAATAATAAAACAGCAATCAACAGAGATAACGGAATGGAGATGACCGAAATTAATGTTGATTTGATATCTCGAAGGAACAACATAATGATAATGATCGCAAAGATTGCTCCGATGATTGCCTTGTTTAGCATTGTGCTGACAGACTCTTTAATCGGCTCTGCTTGATCATATGTCGTGCTTACTTTGATTCCTTTGTTGTCTTTTTTGAATTTCTCAAGCTCTTTTGTCACTTCTTCTGCCACACTCACGGTATTGGCATCAGAGCCTTTGACAATTTGCAGACCGATGCTGTCTTTTCCATTCGTTCTAGAGATCGATTCTGCATCTTTTACTACTTTAATATCCGCAATTTTAGAAAGCTTGATTGTCGGCAGCTCTACAGATTGACCGCTTGCTGCTCCTCCACCAGTTTGCTGCTGAGCTGCTGCTTGCTGCTGACTAGCATTTCCAGCCTGCTGCTCTGCACCTTGCGCACCTGGGTTTTCAGAGCCGCTGGAAGGTGCCCCAGCTCCAGCGCTTCCCGCACCGCCGCTTGCACTTGGTGTGACAGGGATTCGCATGTTTTTCAAATCTTTGACGCTTAAAATATTGCCGTCCACGACAACTGATTTTTGTTTGTTGCCAAATGTGTATAGACCTAATGGTACGTTGACATCAGAGCCTTTGATCATGTTTTGGACGGTTTCTTCATCTAAACCGTATTCTTTCAATTTCTTTTGTTTAAAAGAAAATTCTACTTCTTTGATTTGCTGTCCTGAAGCTTCGACAGAAGAGACACCGTTTAATCCTTCAAGAGAAGGAACAAGGTCGTTTTCTACTTTCTGTGTAAGGTCTTCTAGTGATTCTTTATCACCAGAGACGCTGAGTGCTAAGATTGGAATCGCGTTGATGCTAAAGCGTGCAATTTTTGGTTTTTCTGCATTTTCCGGAAAATTGATATTGCTAATCGCATCTTCAATTTCCTTCTTTGCTTCATCCATGTCTTTGTTATAGTCGTACTCGACTTGAATAGATGAGGCATTTTCAAATGAATTGGATGTGACCACATTGACTCCGTTGAGGTTTTGAATAGACTTCTCAATTGGGTCGGTCACCTTATCTGATACTTCGTCCGGCGTTGCGCCAGGATACGTTGTAGAAACCGTAATGACTGGAGTGTTGATATTCGGGATTGATTCTTGTTTCATATTCAATCCGGCATATAGACCAGCAACTGTTACGATAATCGTCATGAGCCATACAGCGAACTTATTCTTTAATACAAAATTGATGATCGAATTCATTATGTCCTCCATTTTCCTTTATGTATTGACTGACTGGTCATTCTATATCATAATAAACGGTGATATACAATGCCGTCAACCATTTCACTTGCGTTTGACGTAACATTCTAAAGCTGAAGGGGCCTTATTTCATGAACGAAAAAAAAGAAAAAATCATTAAAGCAAGCATCCAGTTGTTTGCGAAAAAGGGTTTTTCTTCTACGACCATTCAGGAAATTGCAGATGAGTGCGGAATATCAAAAGGCGCATTTTATTTACATTTCAAATCAAAAGAACAGCTTTTCAATCGAGCCTTTGAATATTATATCGACACTTCTATGCAAAGTATTGAAACGATTCGAAAAGAGAATCAGCATCTCGCGCCGAGAAAGATCTTCCAGAAACAAATCGCTGAACAGTTTCAGCATTTTGCTGAGAACAAGGATTTTATCATTTTGATCCTCAGCGAGAACATTATTCCAGAAAACCAGCAAATTAAAAAGTATTCAAAAACAGTGAAAAAGCAAATGAATGATGAAATTCAAATTTCCATCTTGACCACTTATGGACAGGAGATCGAACCATATATAACTGACCTGTCAGTCATGATTCAAGGAATCATTCAATCGTATGTGCAGGTCCTGCTTTTACAAGATCAGATGCAATTATCATTTGATGAGCTTTCTTCCTTTATACTCGAACGATTCGATGATTTGGTCCAAGGCTTGCTTCGTTCTCAGACGAAACCGATCCTGAAGCAGACCATTTGGGACGATGAAGCGCCGAGTGCTGCTTCCCTTCAAGAGGAGCTTCGTTTGTTAAAGCTTGAGCATCTGCTTTCTGATGATACCCTTGTATCCATTGAAGTCATTGAAGAAGAACTGGTGAAAGCTGAGCCTCGTAAGCCAGTCATTCAAGGGATGCTGACGAATTTAGAAAAGTGTGAGGACCCTGCTGTCTTAAAAGTAGTGGAACAATTGAAGCTGTTTCTTCAATAATATTACGTGCTGTTTTTCCGGTTAATTCACCTTTATCCCCCTTCGAATGTGCACTTTCGCTTATACTTCATTATAAGAAAAGAATCTCCGAATTGATATACGGCGGTGGTCTGAATCTATGATAAGACCCTGTCCTTTCAAGCAAAAAAACCGCCTCTTCTCATGAGGCGGTCAGGCTGTCGAGAAAATCTCGACAGCTTTATTTTTCCCTTAAACTTTCCATCTCCTCATTTTATAATAGAGAAAAACCCACTTAAGGAAGGTGTTTTTCTCATGTTCCACACTAGAAATTCTTCTCAGCACGAAGCCGAATTTGTATTGCTAGATCAACTGGTCGAAGAGGATCACCTGCTTCGTAAAATTGATCAGTACATTGATTTTTCATTTATCATAGACAAAGTAAAACCATATTATAGTGAGAATAAAGGTCGTCCTTCTCTCGATCCACTCATTTTGTTCAAAATGATGTTTATCGGATACCTATATGGTATCCGGTCTGAAAGACAACTTGAAAAAGAAATTTACTATAACATGGCGTATCGATGGTTTTTAGGTTTGAACATCAATGACCCCGTTCCCCATCACTCGACCATTAGTTGGAATCGTCGTACTCGATTTAAAGATACAACGATTTTTCAAGATATTTTTGATGAGATTGTGCTTCAAGCCATCAATCACGATATGGTTGGAGGGCGCGTCCTTTTTACTGATTCAACCCATCTTAAAGCGAATGCAAATAAACATAAATATACGAGAAAAACGATCGAACAAGATACTCAGAACTATATGAAAGAATTAGATGAAGCCGTCCAAGAAGATCGAGAGGTACACGGAAAAAAGCCTTTAAAGGAAAAAGAGGAGGTGAAAACGGAAAAAAACATTCGTCAAAGTACGACTGATCCTGAAAGTGGCTATCTTTATCGTGAAAACAAGCCTGAAGGTTTTTTCTACCTAGACCACCGTACAACAGATATGAAGTACAATATCATCACTGATGCTCATGTCACTCCTGGAAATGTCCATGATTCTGTTCCATATCTTGATCGATTGGATCACCAAATCGTACGATTTGGTTTTCAAGTAGAAGCTGTTGCCCTTGATTCTGGTTATTTAACAACGCCAATCTGTAAAGGTTTATCTGATCGACAAATTTTTGGTGTCATTGCCCATAGACGCTTTCATCCAACAAGAGGATTATTTGAGAAGTGGAAATTTCAGTATGATTCTGAACCTGATCATTACATATGCCCAAATGGTGAGAAGCTATTATATACAACAACTGATCGAAAAGGTTATAGGTTCTACAAATCAGAGCCTAAAAAATGCGTATCGTGTCCTTTCCTTGAGAGCTGTACAAGATCGAAAAATCATCAAAAAGTGATCTCAAGACATGTATGGGAGGAACACAAAGAAAAGATCAGACAACATCGTCTGTCTGCCTCTGGAAAAGAGCTATATAAAAAAAGAAAAGAAAAAATAGAGCGAAGCTTTGCAGATTCAAAACAACTGCATGGGCTTCGCTACTGCCGGTTGAGGGGAAAACAAAATGTGAGTGAGCAAGTTCTCCTCACAGCTGCGTGCCAGAACATGAAGAAGATTGCCACACACCTAGCGAAGCTAGGCTAGGTGTGTGGGAGGCCTTTTTCATTAAATTTCATTCATCATACAGACGCTGAAAATAAAAAAGATTATAGAAAAACATGAGTTTCTCTACAATCTGACCGCCTCTTCTCATGAGGCGGTTTTTGCTATTTAGCGTTTTTTGATTTCTTCTAGGAGAATCTTGTTGACCATCGGCGGGTTTGCTTGTCCCTTCGATGCTTTCATGATTTGTCCGACTAAGAAGCCAATCGCGCGGTCTTTTCCATTTTTAAAGTCTTCGATGGATTGCGGGTTGTTATCAAGTGCTTCTGTGACAAGTTTGAGCAGTGCACCTTCGTCAGAAATTTGGACAAGTCCTTTTTCTTTGACGATTGTTTCTGCGTCTCCTCCATTTTCAATGAGCTCTTTGAATACCTTTTTGGCAATCTTAGAGGAAATCGTTCCTTTTTCAATGAGTTGGATCATTCCAGCCAGCCCTTGCGGCGTTAGCTTTGTATCTTCCAGCTCTTTTTGAGCAGAGTTTAAGTAGGCAGATACTTCACCCATCAGCCAGTTTGAAGCTTGCTTCGCTTCTGCACCTTCTGAAATGGTTGCTTCAAAGAAATCAGACATTTCTTTTGTCAGCGTCAGCACCATGGCATCATATGCAGGAAGTCCAAGCTCATCGATGTAGCGTTTGCGGCGCTCGTCTGGAAGCTCTGGAATGGATGCTCTTACGCGTTCTTTCCACTCGTCATCAATGTACAGCTCCACCAAATCTGGTTCTGGGAAGTAGCGGTAATCATCTGAGCCCTCTTTGACACGCATAAGGATCGTCTTTTTAGACGCTTCGTCATAGCGGCGAGTTTCCTGTTCGATCAAGCCGCCAGATAGCAATACTTGCTCTTGGCGTTTCTCTTCGAATTCAAGACCTTTTTGTACGAAAGCAAACGAGTTCAAGTTCTTGAGCTCTGTTTTCGTTCCAAACTCTTCACGGCCGATCGGACGAAGTGAAATATTGGCATCACAGCGAAGTGAGCCTTCTTCCATCTTACAGTCAGAAACGCCTGTATATTGAATAATGGATTTTAGTTTTTCTAAGTACGCATACGCTTCTTCTGGTGTCCGAATGTCTGGCTCAGATACGATTTCAACAAGCGGTGTGCCTTGTCGGTTGAAATCGACTAGTGAATATCCGTCGCCTGTGTGCGTCAGTTTACCTGCATCCTCTTCCAAATGGAGACGCGTAATACCGATTCGTTTTGTTTTGCCTTCTACTTCAATTTCAATCCAGCCGTTTTCACCGATTGGTTTATCAAATTGAGAAATTTGATACGCCTTTGGGTTATCAGGATAGAAGTAGTTTTTACGGTCAAATTTTGTATCTGTTGCGATCTCACAGTTCAGCGCCATGGCCGCTTTCATCGCAAAGTTTACCGCTTCTTTGTTCAATACAGGCAGTACGCCAGGATATCCAAGGTCGATGACACTTGTTTGCGTGTTGGCAGCTGCACCAAAAGGTGTCGGCGAGCTGGAGAAAATTTTCGATTGTGTTTTTAGCTCAACGTGGACTTCAAGTCCAATTACCGTTTCAAAGTTCATTCTGATTCACCCCTTACAGTTCAGGTTTTGCTTTATGATGATCTGTTGCTTGCTCGAAAGCGTGAGCCACGCGGTAAACCGTTCCTTCATCAAAGTGCTTGCCAATGATTTGCAGTCCTAACGGAAGACCATTTGCAAATCCACAAGGCACACTGATTCCTGGAACGCCTGCAAGGTTCACAGGGATCGTTAAAATATCGTTCGCGTACATAGTCAGTGGATCGCTTGTCTTTTCTCCAATGTTAAATGCAGGAGTTGGCGTTGTTGGCCCTACAATGACATCATACTTTTCAAAAACATCTTCGAAGTCTTTTTTGATCAATGTACGGACTTTTTGCGCCTTCTTATAGTATGCATCATAATATCCTGAGCTAAGAGCGAATGTCCCAAGCATGATGCGGCGTTTCACTTCGTTACCAAAGCCTTCAGAACGTGTATTTTTATATAAATCAATCAGGTTGTCTGCATTATCTGTACGGTAGCCATAGCGGATGCCGTCAAAGCGCGCAAGGTTCGCGGATGCTTCTGAAGAAGACAGTAAGTAGTAAGTCGCAAGCGCATATTTAGAATGCGGCAGAGACACTTCTTCCCATGTTGCACCAAGTCCTTCTAATACTTTTAACGCTTTGAGAACAGACTCTTTTGCTTCCTCGCCAACACCTTCTCCAAGGTATTCTTTTGGCACTGCAATTTTCATGCCTTTGATGTCTCCAGTTAATGAAGAAAGAAAATCTGGGACGTCGACATTTGCGCTCGTTGCGTCCATTTGATCGACGCCAGCAATCGCTTGAAGTACGTATGCGTTGTCCTCTACGTTACGCGTAATCGGCCCAATTTGATCTAATGAAGAAGCAAATGCAATTAAACCGTATCTAGATACACGGCCATATGTCGGCTTCAGTCCCACAACTCCGCAGAATGATGCCGGCTGGCGAATCGAACCGCCTGTATCTGATCCAAGTGAGAATGGTACTTCACCTGCTGCAACAGAAGCTGCTGAGCCACCACTTGATCCACCTGGAACAGTGTTTAAATTCCACGGGTTTTTCGTTGCTTTGTAGCCTGAGTTCTCTGTAGAAGATCCCATCGCAAATTCGTCCATATTTAATTTACCGATTGTGACTGCTTCCGCATCTCTCAGACGATTGACAACCGTTGCATCATAAATAGGGTCAAAGTTTTGCAGTATTTTACTAGATGCTGTTGTACGTAAATCCTTTGTGACGATGTTATCTTTCACACCGATTGGCATACCGAACAATAGACCAAGCTCGTCCTTTTCACCAACTGCCTCGTCCAATTCCTTTGCATACGCACGAGCTTTCTCTTCGTCCAGTGCAAGGAATGCTTGTACTTTCCCGTCTACTTCATTGATTCGTTTATAAGACTCGTCCACTAAATCAGAAACAGACAATTCCTTTTTATGTAAAAGCTCTTTTAATTCAGAAATTTTGTGATCAAACAATGACATGTCTCAGGCCTCCTTTAGTCCAAAATTGATGGCACACGAATATAGCCGTCTTTATGATCAGGCGCGTTTTTGATGACTGCCTCAATGGAAAGACCTTTATTCGGAACATCTTCTCTCATGACGTTTTTCATTTTTAATACGTGTGTTGTTGGTTCAACGTTTTCCGTATCTACCTCGTTTAACTGCTCTGCAAATGAAATGATGCTATCAAGCTGTTCAGTAAACATTTCAGCTTCTTCTTCTGTGATTGCAAGCCGTGCCAAATGCGCCACGTGCTTTACTTCTTCTATTGAAATTCTAGACATGCAGGTTCACCTCCAAAAATGATACGTGTTCGTGGTCATGATCATAAGTCATATACACTTTATCATATCAAATTTTACTGTTCTAAAGCAACTTTACGCAGGCGCGGCAAGAGGCCTTTTCTCTCGAAGCATCATTGTCATCCAACTGATAAAGAAAATATTCATACAGATCACCTTTTATTTTCAGAAAATTTTTACTTTTACTCACCTTTGTAAGCGCATACAAACTGATTCTCATCATCGATCTGTCTATTTTTTCTTCAAAATGTGGAGGTTTAAGAAGGTTGATCACTTGGGAATACTCTGTTAGGTTAAGTAACCATAGCAGTGAGCAGGGCATTCAATCAAAAAACCAGCCCTGACACTTCTGTATATTTTGATTGAGGTGATGTCAAATTAATACGAAAAAGGTGAGAACACAAAATGAGTATTGAAGTTACAATTTCCTTATCTATTTATTTTATCGGGATGCTTGCCATCGGTTGGTATGCATTCAGGAAAACACATGATTTAAATGATTATATGCTTGGTGGACGCGGACTTGGTCCATTTGTTACAGCTCTTTCAGCAGGTGCTGCGGATATGAGCGGCTGGATGCTGATGGGTGTACCAGGTGAAATGTATAAAACAGGTTTATCGACAACCTGGCTTGCGATTGGTCTCATCGTCGGTGCTTACTTGAACTATCTCATTCTTGCACCTCGTTTACGTTCTTATACAGAGATTGCTGATGATGCCATTACGATTCCTGATTTCTTTGATAAACGATTCAAAGGATCATCTTCTTTATTAAAAGCTGTATCAGCCGTCATCATTTTAATTTTCTTTACACTGTATACATCGTCTGGGATGGTATCAGGCGGACGTTTATTTGAGTCAGCATTCGGTGCACACTACATGTTTGGACTGATTTTGACGTCAAGTATTGTTATTTTGTATACATTGTTTGGTGGATTCCTGGCAGTGAGCTTAACGGACTTTGTCCAAGGAGCTATCATGTTTTTAGCATTAGTGCTCGTGCCGATCGTTGCCTTTACACAATTAGGTGGACCTGTTGCCACATTCCAAGATATTCAACAGATTGACCCTAAATTGCTTGATATTTTTAGAGGAACGAGCGTCATTGGCATTATATCCTTCCTCGCTTGGGGACTAGGTTACTTTGGACAACCGCATATTATCGTGCGCTTTATGGCGATTACGTCCGTCAAAGACTTAAAACCAGCACGCCGCATCGGAATGAGCTGGATGATTATTTCAGTAATTGGTTCACTATCTGTCGGTTTAGTTGGTGTTGCCTATGTTCATGAAACGGGTATGAACCTTGCTGACCCAGAAACCATCTTTATCGTCTTTTCTAAAGTGTTGTTCCATCCATATATCACTGGATTTTTACTTTCTGCCATTTTAGCGGCGATTATGAGTTCAATTTCGTCTCAGCTGCTTGTCACAGCAAGTGCGATGACAGAGGATTTATACAGAACGTTCTTTAGAAAAAAAGCATCTGATAAAGAGCTCGTGATGATTGGCCGTATGTCTGTACTAGTTGTCGCTGTGATTGCCCTTTGTCTTTCACTTAACCCAAGTGATACCATTCTTGATCTTGTCGGTTATGCGTGGGCTGGATTTGGTTCTTCATTCGGTCCAGTCATCTTACTTTGCCTATACTGGAAGCGAATGAATCATCATGGTGCCCTAGTTGGGATGATTGTTGGTGCGGTTGTGGTTCTCACATGGATCACGACAGGCCTTAACCATGCAACCGGTATTTATGAAATGATTCCTGGCTTTACGTTAAGTGGTTTAGCTGCCATTATTGTGAGCTTAATGACCAGTAAGCCGACAAAAGCATCAAAACAGCTGTTTACTAAAATGGAAAATCATCTTGAAGAAGAAACAAAATAAAGAACATGAAGGGTCATCTGCCTTATGCGGATGACTCTCTTTTTAAAAATAAAAAGCTTTTCTTTCTTCCGATTCTGAATAAAATAAGAGTTGTGCAGCCATATGGGCTGTGAGAAGATCATATACATGATGTGAAACGTACATGAAGTGAAGGAGCGATACGCATGTTTTGGACAATTGAATGGGATACGGTCTTAAAATTAGCCGTGGCCACCTTAATCGGTTTGATTATCGGGCTTGAACGAGAGCTGAAGAAAAAGCCCCTCGGCTTAAAAACGTGTATTGTCATTGCTGTCAGCTCCTGCGTATTAACCATCATCAGCATTGATGCAGCCTACAATTTCCCTCGAGTCTCTAAGCTTCAAATGGACCCACTCAGGTTACCGGCGCAAATTATATCTGGTGTTGGTTTTATTGGAGCAGGTGTGATTCTGCGAAAAAGCAATGATGTCATCTCAGGTCTCACGACTTCTGCGATGATCTGGGGAGCAGCAGGACTTGGGGTTGCAACAGGTGCAGGATTTTATAAAGAAGCCTTCCTCAGTCTTTTCTTTATTCTGATCAGTGTCGAATTTCTACCATGGCTCTTCCAGCGGATCGGGCCGATTCGCTTACAGGAAAAAGAAATCCGCATCAGAATGTCTCTTTCTGATCGAAACCGCATGACGGATATTTTAAAAGAAATGAAAGCCCTCAATATTCGCATTCATTCTGTTCGAATTGATGATTTAACAGAAAAGAACTACCCGATTATGGAAGTACGCGTACGCGTGCATAAAGATCGCTATACAACCGATGTGTACTTTGATATTAAAGATCTAGAAGGCGTCGTTGGCGTGAAGTGTGATAAGGTATAAAAGGTGGTGAGATAAAAGTCTCATCGCCTTTTTTTATGGGAAAAGGGTTGAACCATCGCCTTCATTCAAATAAAATACAAATTATGAAATAAATGATAAAAGGAGATTTTTCATGGGTTCTATGGATCGTAAAAATCGTATTTTTCTTATGAGTGGGATTCTAGCGGTACTCGTATTAGCTGTTCTATTAACCTCACATGATGTCACTCCCGTATCAACAAATGCGGCAGACAAGAAACAAACGAAAACACCAAAAAATATTATTTTTATCGTTGGCGATGGAATGGGGATGCCCGTGATCAAAGCCTACCGCACATTCAAGCAGGAAAAGCTTGGTTCTACAAAAGCACAAACCGTCTGGGACCCGTATTTAGTCGGGATGCAGACCACACATCCAGATGATCCTCGAGATAATATTACCGACTCAGCAGCCGCAGCCACGGCCATGGCGACTGGGAAAAAGACATACAATGATGCCATCGCCGTCAACCAAGAAAAAGAACCTCTTAGAAGTGTCGTTGAAGCAGCAAAGGAAGCACAAATGAAAACAGCCTTTGTTGTCTCATCTGACATCACCGATGCAACACCTGCCGCTTTTGGCACACATAACGTCTCCCGAAAAAACAAAGAACAAATTGCAGACCACTTTTTTGATGAGAAAATAGGCGGAGAGCACAAAGTTGATATCCTTCTAGGTGGCGGAATGCAATATTTTGATCGAAAAGACCGTAATCTTGTGCAAGAATTTAAGAAGAGCGGGTATTCCATTCTACGATCAAAAGATGATTTAACCTCTCAATCATCTTCGAAAATGCTCGGCTTATTCCAGGAGGACGAGCTGGATCGAGCCATTGATCGCCCAAAGCATGTGCCTACTTTAAAAGACATGACGCAGGCAGCATTAACCCAATTAAATCAAGACAACCTGCATGGATTTTTCATGCTGCTTGAAGGCAGTACCATTGATTCTGCTGGACATGAAAATGATGTGGTCGGCGCAATGAGTGAGATGGAGGATTTTGAGAAAGCAGTTCATGCGGCTCTTCAATTCGCTAAAAAGGATCAAGAAACCCTCGTCGTCATCACAGCAGATCATGCGACTGGAGGATTTTCCTTTGGCGCAGATGGTATGACAAGTGAGACCGGCTATAAATGGGACCCAGCACCCATTCTAGCTGCTAAGAAAACGCCTGTGTATATGGCAAAGAAAATCGCAGGAGGTCAATCTGTACGTGATGTCCTTCACACCAATATTGATTTCGCGCTCACAAAAGAGGAAATCTCACAGGTAGAGAAAGCGGCACAATCAGGGAAGGCCAGTACGATCCAACTCAGCATTCAACATATCTTTGATCAGCGTTCTTTCTCAGGCTGGACAACCTTTGCCCATACAGGTGAGGATGTCCCTGTCTATGCATATGGACCTGGTAAAGCAGCATTTCAAGGCTGGATCGATAATACAAAGCAAGGAAAGAACCTGTTTCATATCATTGAATCACCGTCCACCTATCGCCCATAAAAAACAATCCCCGCCTCATCACATAGGCGGGGATTTTCATTTTTAAGATTGACTTAGCTTTGTAAAGTCAAACGTCGTAATCGGTGCTGCTTGCTCAATGTCGGAGCGGAAGCCAGCGAGCATGGCCTTCTCTTCATCTCCGATGGTAGCCAAATCAAATGCTTGATGTAGCAAGCCATAGATCAGCACGTGACGTAAGCGAAGGAAGTCAGGAATGTAGGCAAGCCACTCATCCCCAAGCTCATTCTCTTCACGATAGCCTTTAAGGAATTGCTTCATAAAGTTTCCTGCAAAAGCAGCTTTGTCTTCGTATGGAATCACTGGGTACCACAACACATTGTATAGCAAAATGCTAATGTCATTCATAAACCAGTTGTACCCAATATCATCGAAATCAAAGGTCGTAATTTTCCCTTGATCCCAGTGGAAGTTTCCGTGATGAAGATCCGCATGAACCAATCCGTACGTATCCTGATTTTTCGGAAGCTTTGCCAGCTTTTCCATCAACCGATCCGCTTGTTCAAACACAAGAGTCTGATCGGCTGGGACATACTTACGCAGTTTAAGCTGCTCCTCTTCATCCCACTCTTGTCTTTTATAACGTGGGTCTGACAGCTGATAGCTTTTTGTCAGTTTATGCATGCGCCCTGTGTACTGTCCAAGGGCATAAAATAATTCATCGTTCCAGTCTGCCTCTTCCACTTTATGGCCTGATGCTTTTTCATAGACTCGAAGCAAAAATGAACCGCCTTGCCCATCGTCTACTTGCTCGATATCACGGCCATTTAATGAAGCAATTGGTTTCGCAACCGAAAGTCCGCCCTTCGCTAAGTGATGGAGCCATTCCATTTCACCTAAAATATAATCAGGTGATCTGCGGATGGTATGGGTAATTTTTAAAATGAAAGACTCTCCGTCTTTTTTAAGTTCATACACATAGTTTTCTGCATCTGCGATAAAGTGGATGTCACTTCGCTGGACCCCGTATAAATGAGTGGCCTCATCTAAAATTTTTGATTCTTCATATATGGCTTTTACATCTTTATGCATGCTGATTCTCCCTCTTCATATATTTTGCTAATTCTCGAATGGTGTGTTTTTCAGCAAAATTCAAATCATCAACATACCAACCCTTCTTTTCAATCTCTACTTCCATTTTGACAGCAAGTAAAGAATTTCCTCCTAAATCGAAAAAGTCGTTGTCAATTCCTACTTTTTCCACATGAAGAATGTCACACCAAATATCAAAAAGCAATGCCTCACGTTCATTGGTTGGCTGTGCGTAAAGTCCATGATCTTGTGTCAGTTCCGTCTTTAATAATGCACGAAGACCTTCTTGATCATGTACCTTAAGGGCTTTTACATAACCGCTGTGCAGCGTTTGATCTGGTTGAACCGTTTCCCATGTATAACCTTTAGAAGCTGAATGACTTGCTGCCTCCACCCTTCGATCCTCTATTTCTTCAGTCGAGTGCTGACGAGGTGACAGGTGGTCGACGATCTGAATGTGATTGCTCAGTGAATCAATTTCTTCCACTTGTATACGATATGTTTGCTGCTCCTCAACCTCCTGCATCTGGTGCTCTTTCATAAATGACTTGAACAGCTCATTACGTCCAGTCGATGCAAACGTAAATTCAATGGAAGAAAGCTGGTGCAGACGGCTGTATTCAGCAAGCCATGTCAGACATTTTTGCTCAATCCCTTTCCCTAGAGCACGGCAGCTTAGCATCCATGCATCAATTTTCAAGGTGCCGTCTGCATGATGAGCCAAGATAGCCCCTACAATCCCTTCATGACTGAAGCGATCCGCTGCTTCAATGACCCAGCCCTGGACATGCTCATTTTCCATCCGCTCTCTCAGCTGCTGTTCATCAAAGCGCTGCTCATTTAAGCGGAATTGGTTAATACGGCTGCTCATTTGCGCCACGCGGGCAAGGTGCTCTTCTCCCCACTCTGTTACACTCATGTTCAAATTCAAATCTTGTAAAAATTGCTTCATTGACGGCGATTCTGCTTTCTCTTTTTGACGAGCCTTTTCAGCCTTGTAGCTCGTTGTTCGCCCTCTATCTTCATCTGTGACATCATAGCGGTCGAATGCCCAAGCATGCTGGGCGAATAATGGAATCGCTTTTTCATTGGCAGGTAACAGCAGCGTCATCACTTCAGGCAGCTCTTCATTCATACGCAAGCACTGAGCTGGATCATCGTCTAAGAAAATAAACTGAGATAATGAAAGGTTCAGAGAATCTGCCATCTCTTTTAGATGTGCCGGTTTACTTTCCCAATTGATCCGCCAGTCGACGATATCGTCTTTTTGCAAGATCATATCTGGGTGGTTTTCAAACACGCGCCACACATCTTCTTCATTGTTCCTGCTGCTCAAGACAAGCAGGAGCCCCTCTTGCTGCTTTTGTTTTAAAAAGCGCTGAAGCATTTGATGTTCTGGCGTAATGTCGATGCCTTCCACACCGTCTTCTGAAACGACACCTCTCCAAAGCGTATGATCACAGTCAATGGCCGCTACCTTAAATGGTGCACCTTGCCATGCAATGATCTCTCGCGCGACTTTTGTACCGATGGCTCCACAAAAGACTTCAGTGAATGGGAGGTGTGCTGCTTGCTCTCCTTTTTCATCAAAGATGTCATCCATCTGATATTGCTGTGCAAGCTGACGACAGTCGATCAACTGAACACCGCCTATCTCAGATAACTGAGCAATCCACTCTTGTTCCACGTCTTGCAGGGTGTCTTTAAGAGCAGCACTTATCGGCAGAATCCCAACAAAATATAGGTTATGTTTCGTTTTTGATTTCAGAACGTTTGCAAGTTCTTCAGCATGCTCTGAAGCCAGTTTTTTCTTTTCTTCCAGTGAGAGATGAGCGGGACCAGTGATATCCTCTAAACGAATGAGCAGAAGATTCGCACCGTTTTTCTTCTGTGAAATAAGGCTGCGCTCATTTAGTAATTCCTGATATACCTGCCCATACGGTGCAAATTGAACATCAAGCTGCACATCAAACTGCTTGGTCCAGTACTGAATATAAGGTGCGACTGGATCTGCTGTAAATGTCGAGCTGACTGTCAGTACGAGCGGTGCTTTTTCCTCTGCGCGCTCCCTTTTCTCTTTTGCTGCTTGTTCTTCTTCCTGTGAAAGAACAGCGAAATCCTTGAGCAGTTGATCAGGTGTTTGAACAGCCTGTTCGACCAAGTGCTGGAAGTGGTTGACGAAAGCTTGCATCGTCTCATGTTTAAACAGAGCCAGATTGTATTGAAGCACGCACTTTAACTCGCCCGTTACCTCTCTGACAACATCCATTTTCATATCGAGTTTGGAAATTCCCTTTGCAAACTCATGTGTTTCAAATGTCAGTCCATCGGCTTCAATTTTAATATTCGGATCGTACTCATTATGATAAATGAGCATCGTATCAAAGAATGGATTGCGATGCGGTCTTGTTTTTGGATTCAGATGCTCAACCATTTGGTCAAATGGGTACTCTTGATGGTCATACGCATCAAGCAGCACTTGCTTTGTCTGAGCCAATTGCTCTGTAAAGGTTGCTTCTTGTACCATGTCTAGTTTAATTGGCAGGAAGTTCGTAAACATGCCAATTGTATGCTCGATATCTGCATGACGTCGTCCAGCCACAAGTGAACCGACAATCAATTCCTCCTGATCCGCATAACGTGAGAGCAGCAGCCCATAGAGTTGGAACAAGATGACGTTATTTGTCAGTTGATACCGTTCAGCGAGCTGTTCAATTTTCTCAACGATGTGCGGTTCAATATTAAATTTAATCGCTCTTCCTAAGAAGGATTGTTCCTTCCGTTCAAAATCATATGGCATTGTCAAAGTTGGCACATTTGAGCCAATTTGCTGCTTCCAATAATCCTGCTGCTTTTGAAACATCTCGCTACGGAAATATTTGTCTTGCCATTCTGCATAATCTTTATATTGAACGGTCAGTTCCGGCAAGGTTTCCCCTCGATAGAGCTCAGTAAATTCTTTAATAAAGATGTTCATGCTCGCTCCATCCGCCACAATATTATGCATATCGACTAATAAGAGATGATCATGTGCTGCGATTTTCACAAAACGCACACGGATCAATGGTGCAGCCTTTAAGTCAAATGGACGAATGAATTCATCGATTTGTGCTTCTAATCCTTCTTCATCAGCCTCTGTCATTTCAACAGCAAAGTGGAAATCATCATGGACCCGCTGAACCGGTTCTCCATCTTTTAATTCAAAGGTCGTTCGCAATGTTTCATGACGATCAATTAATTGCTTGAAGGTCTGCTCAAAGCGCTCGACGTCAATTTCACCTTTACATCTTAGTGCCATCGGCATGTTATATGAGGTCACTTGACCAATACGCTGATGAATGAGGAATGTCCGTCTTTGAGCAGCAGATAATGGATACGTGTCTTTCTTTTCCACTGGTTCAATCTTGAAATATTGATGCTTCTCTGCCTTTTCGATGAATGCTTGGAGCTTTTCAATCGTCGGATTGTTGAACATGTCTGTGAGCGTAAGTTCTACACCAAACTCTTTGTGAATTTGAGAAATCAGACCGGTCGCATTTAACGAATGTCCGCCAAGCTCAAAGAAGTGGTCGTCTCTTTCCACCTTTTCAATTCCTAAAATGTCTTTCCACATCCGCTGTAACGTTGCCTCAATATCATTCGCTGCGGCGGAATGGACTTGATTGTTTTTTTCTATTCCCTGTGCCTTGTTTTCCTTCGGCACCACCATTTGCACACCTGAGGATGAAGATAATGCGGATGTATCTACCTTTTCAATCCAATATCTTTGTCGTTCAAAAGGATAGGTCGGCAAGGATACTTTTTGATTTGATGTCTGATTTCGCCATTTTGTCCAGTCAACCGGCACCCCTTGAAGCCAGATGTCACCAAGCCTGCCCAGCAGGTAGCGGTCGTCTGCTGCCTCTTCTTTCGGGTGACGCATCAATGGAATCGGCTGCTGATGGTGTTCCTTTGAGGCTTGGCGAATAAAGGCACTTAACGTATTCCCCGGCCCGACTTCAACGAAAATAGGATCAAGCTCCGTTAATAATGTCTCCGCTCCATCACGGAAACGGACCGCTTGCCGCAAGTGATCAGCCCAATATGCCGGGTCTTGCACTGTTTCATGGTCAATCCACGTACCTGTGACGTTAGAAATATACGGGATAGACGGTGCATTCAATTGATACTCAGCTACCTTTTCTTTGAATGATGGCAGGATGTCATCCATCATTTTAGAATGGAAGGCATGAGAGGTGTGAAGCTTTCTACACCCATGTCCAGCAGCCTCCAGCTTCTCAGCAAGTGCATCAATGGCTGCGGTCTCCCCTGACACTACACATAACTCAGGACCATTTACTGCTGCAAGTGAAAGATCATCTGTTAAATATGGCAGCACGTTCTGTACACTCAAAGGAACGCTCAGCATAGAGCCTTTTGAAAGCTTGCTAATGAGCTGTCCGCGATAAGACACAAGATCTACGGCATCTTCAACAGATAGTAAACCAGATACGGCAGCAGCTGTGTATTCTCCAATACTGTGGCCGATCAGTGCCTGCGGTTTGACGCCAAAATGAATCAGCAATTTAGCCAAAGCGTATTCCACACTAAACAGAAGCGGCTGCGTATATTCTGTTTGGTTGATCAGCTGAGGATCATCACTTGCTTCTGTTGAGAATAAAATGCTGAATGGGTCAACTGAGATATGCTGTTTGAATTGATTCAAGCATTGATCCAGCGCTTCCTTAAAGACTGGATATTTGTCATAAAGCTGACGCCCCATGTCTACATACTGAGATCCTTGACCTGGGAAAAGAAAGACGACTGGCCGGCTCGATGTTTGGGAGCTTGCCGTCTTGACCACCTCTTTTGACCTTTGATTCAGCGCCTGTAACATGTCAGCCGTGTTACTTCCAAGAATGACACGTTTATGCGGGAAATGATGGCGCCCTGTTTGCAGCGTATAGGCAACGTCACTTAGACGAACATGCTGCTGATGCTGAAGTAAATAGTCCGCAAGGCGATCGGTCATTTTCTCAAGAGCTGCTGGTGTTTTGGCAGATAATAAAAGGAGTTCACTATCCTCAGGGCTATCTGCGGCGACACGTGTAGCAGGTGCTTCTTCTAAAATGACATGAGCATTTGTTCCACCAATCCCAAATGAGCTTACACCTGCACGGCGAGGAGATTCATGCTTGCTCCATGGCGTCAAGTCTGTGTTTACAACGAAAGGCGAATTGGCAAATTCAATTTTTTCATTCGGCGTTTCAAAATGAATCGTCGGCGGAATCACTTGATGCTTTAAGCTTAAAACGGTTTTAATAAAGCCGGCGACACCTGACGCATCATTCAAATGACCAACATTTGATTTGACAGAACCAATGCGGCAAAAGCCTTTTTTATCTGTATCAAACGCTTGCTTGAGCGCTTCAATTTCGATCGGATCTCCGAGGGTTGTTCCGGTTCCATGTGCTTCAATGTACGAAATGGTTTCAGGTTCCACCTCAGCCATTCGAAGTGCTGTTTTAATCGCTGATACTTGACCTTTCGTACTCGGCGCTGTATATCCTACTTTTCTATTTCCGTCATTATTAATAGATGATCCTTTAATGACAGCATAAATGTGATCGCCGTCTTCAATGGCATCCTCTAAATTTTTTAAAATAACGGCTCCTGCACCATCACCAAAAACGGTTCCATCGGCCTTGTTATCAAAGACGCGGCAATGTCCGTCAGATGAATGGATCATGCCTTCTTGATAAAGATAGCCCGATTTTTGCGGCAGGCGAATGGACACGCCGCCTGCAACAGCCATATGACAGTCGCCGCTTAATAAAGCCTGAACGGCTAAATGAATCGACACCATTGAGGTCGAGCAGGCGGTTTGCACCACCATACTCGGTCCCTTCAGATTTAATTTATATGAAATCATCGTCGCTAAATAATCACGCATATTCAGAACGGCAGCTTCCAGTGTTTTCGAATCCTCACCTTGAGCCGCCCCTTGAAGTGCTCTCATGACCCATTCTGTATTGATTCCTGCACCTGTATAAAGACCAATTTGCCCTTTATATTCAAACGGATCGTACCCAGCGTCTTCAAGCGCCGTCCACACACATTCATGAAACAGTCTGAACTGCGGATCCATCATAGCCGCTTCCTTTGGTGTATAGTCAAAGAAATCCGCATCAAATAAATCAACATCATCTAGCATCCCTTTTGCTTTAACAAAACGGGGGTTTTTCAATAAGGCTTCATCTGTACCTTCACGCCGTAATTCTTCCTCTGTAAAAAAAGAGATGGTTTCTTTTCCCTTTTTCAGATTCTCCCAGTACTCTTCTACATTTTTGGCCCCTGGAAAACGACCTGCAAGACCGATAACAGCAATTTCTGCGCCATGATAGTGATTCGTTGTATCATTCATTCTCGATTCCGCCTCTCAATCTTTTATTCCGTTGCTGTTTAAAACGAGCTCTTCGATCACCTGAAGTGACGACGGCTAGTTCTTCTTCCATCGCTTCTTCCTGCGAGTCCTCAGAAGGCTGGATATATTTCGCAAGCTCAGCAACAGATGGGTACGTAAACAAGGTCACAACCGCTTCATTTGTTTGAAGTGCTTGATTTAACCGATTGGTGACTTGAACAATATCCAGCGAGCTTGCGCCGAGATCAAAGAAATTGTCGTGAATGCCCACTTGTTCCATGCCCATAAAATCCTGCCAAACTTGACAGATCGCTTTTTCAGTTTCATTTCGAGGAGCCACATATGGATTGCCCAGCTCTGGTCTTTCGTGCTTAGACACCTCATATGAATCCTCATTCGCTGCTGCCTTCGGCTCTAGTGACAGCCATTGATCCATTCGTTCTTCAAGATTTCCTGTGGACACGAGCATGTGTCGATTCTGCCGGTTAGACAGAACATACTGGAACAGCTCAGCACCCTCTTCTGGTAATATCGCAAGCTCATTTATCGATTCACCAATTGTGGATTCTAGCTCACCCCAGAAATTCCACGCATCCCAGTTCACACACATCCACGGGGTTTGACTATGTTGATTAAGTCTAGCTGCAAATGCATCCATATATAAGTTAGCCGCTGAGTAAGCGGAGAATCCTAAGCCCCCAAGCAATGCACTAATGGAAGAAAAGAGAAGACAAAAATCTGCTTGTTCTTGTTCCAGCAGCTGCTCTAGCACATCGAGCCCTTTCACCTTTGATTGGAATTGATCCTCTCCCTGCGCCAGTGTAGAAGGGATATCTTTGATTGCACGGAAGGATGTACTTCCTGGTAATCCTGCCGCATGGAATACACCATGAACGCCGCCATGCTTTTTGCGAATGGCATCAAATACACGTTTCATCTGATCCAGATCTCCTGCATTCGCCTGCACCGCTTCTACTGTTGCACCTAATCGTTCGAGCTCAAGCACCTTCTCAATTCTCGTACGCTGCGCTTCATCGGCATTTACTTGGTGAACGTATGACGCCCATTCATCTCTCGGCGGCAATGCCGTTCTTCCAGTTAAATAAAGATGTACATTTCCTTCCTTCGCCAGCATCTTTGATAGAACAAATCCGATGCCGCCTAAACCTCCTGTGATCAGATACACACCATTTGGCCTGATCATCTTCGGAAGTCCATCTTCTTTTTGCAGCGGCAAACGTTTGTAGCTCTGCACCCAGCGTTGACGATTGCGATACGCCACAAGCTGGTCCTTTCCAGGCTGCATGATTTCCTGCACAATAAGATCGACAAGTACTTGTTCCTTCCAAGACATGACTTCTGGCACATCTTCCACATCGATATTCCAGCATTTGATATGATGGTATTCCTGTGAAATCACTTTACACGGTCCAAGCATTGCACTTTTCTCTGCACATATCGTCTCATTGCCTGTGACTGGCTGAATTCCGCTAGTGATCGTAAACAGACGGCATTCTCGAATATTTTTTTGGGCAGCAATCGCTTGAGATAAGAAAATTAAGCTGTAATAGCCTTTTTCAATGTGCGCCTGAAAAGCGGATTGACGATTCGAGTTGTCATCTTCTTTCGCAGCTTCCCATAAATGCAGAATCCGATGGATATTGACACCTCTATTAGACAATGAATCTAGCATGTTACGGTAGTGCTGGCCTTCTGCCGGATTGATCGTAAACGACTGATCTTGCTCTTGATAAGCTTCACCCTTTGTGACAGAAATGACCTTGATACCTTGTTGCTTAAATGAATGGGTAAACAGTTCATGAAAAGCATCCTGTTCCCTGAAAATGAGCCACGTTTGTTCTTCTGTTTCTTTTTCGAAAACAGGTTTTAGCGGCTGCTGCTCCCATGAAGGCAGGTAGAACCATTCTTCCATCTCTTTCTTCTTCGTTTCCTTAGGAGCGGATAGCTGCGGAGAAACCGGCTTTCCTGCTTCAATCCAATATCGTTTCCGTTCGAATGGATAGGTCGGCAGCGATACGAGCTGACGTTCCTCTTGAGTTGGATGTTGCTGCGCTTTGACCTCGAAGCCGCCTGCCCATAGCTCTCCTATTCTTTTTAAGAAATATGCATGGTCATCAGCTTGTTCTCTTGCATGCCTCACCATATTCAGAACATCATGATGAGACTCTTTGTTATCATGACGTTTCGCTAATGCCGTCAAGCTGTTTCCAGGTCCAACTTCAATGAGCGCTCGTACTTCATCGGTTAACAGCTGAGATAGACCTTCATGAAAACGAACGGTTCCACGCAGGTGGTTCGTCCAATAAGATGCTGTCATCACCTCTTCACTTGTCGCCCAAGTGCCTGTCACATTCGATATAAACGGAATCGTCGGCTCATGCAATTCTACTTTCTCTACGAATTGTTGAAACGCCTCAAGCATCGGCTCCATCATATAGGAATGAAAGGCATGAGAAGTATGGAGCTGTCTTGTGACAATTCCTTTGTCTTGCAGTTTCTTTTCAAATGCGGCGATATGCTCTTCTCTTCCAGAAACGACACAAAGGTCTTTTGCATTGACAGCAGCAACAGAAAGCGATTCATCAATCATCGAAGTCAGCTCTGCCTCGGGTAATTGCACACTAAGCATGGCGCCTTTTTCCATGTCTTGCATCAATCTTCCTCTTGCCATCACGAGTGTTAATGCAGACTCCAGAGAAAAGACCCCTGACAAGCAAGCGGCAACGTATTCGCCGATACTGTGTCCAATCATTGATTCTGGCTCAACACCGCTATGCTGAAGCAATTTGGCTAATGCATACTCAAATATAAAGAGAAGCGGCTGAGCATTTGACGTTTTTGTGATGTCTTCGTTCGTTTCATTCTTGGAAAAAACAATGCCCTTTAAATCAACTTGCTCCGTTTCCATTACATATTTAAAGCATCTATCTACTTCCCATTTGAACACTGGCTCTGCATCGTATAATCCGCGCATCATACCAGTATACTGAGCGCCTTGACCCGAAAACATAAAGGTCGCTTTACGCCATTTTTTGCTTCGGAACACACTCGTTTCAAGCTGTTTCTGCTGCATCCATTCATCAGCAGACGCGAGCACGATGGCTTTTCGGTATGGAAATTGCTTTCTGCCATACCGCAATGTATAAGCAATATCTTCAAGCGGAACTTGAGGGTGCTGGATCACATACTCCTTTAATTGCTCTGTCATTTTCGCTAAAGCAGTATCCGTTTTTGCTGATAAGACGAGCAGCTGCTTTTGGTTAGAAGCTGGTTTTTGCTTCGCCTGTATGCCCTCTTCTATGATCATATGGGCGTTCGTTCCACCGATACCGAAAGAGCTAACCCCCGCTCTTCTCGGGCCATCTGCTTCCTTCCAATACAACGCCTTTTGATTCACATAAAACGGTGTATCTTTGAAAGGGATCTCCTGATTGGGTGATTCATAATGAATGGTTGGCGGGATCGTTTTATGCTGGAGGGCCAAAATGGCTTTAAACAGACCTGCAATCCCTGCCGCACTATTTAAGTGGCCGACATTACTTTTCACAGAACCGATCGGAATCGTCAGCGGATCTGTCCCTTTGAACACTTGACTAAGGGCAGATACCTCAATTGGATCTCCCATTTTTGTCCCCGTACCATGTGCTTCTACATAACCAATGGATGCGGGATCGATACCTGATTTTTCATACGTTTCTTTTAAAACCTCTGCCTGTCCTTCCACACTCGGAGCGGTAAAACCAGCTTTTCGGCTGCCATCATTGTTCACACCAACCCCTTTGATGACCGCATGAATCGGGTTGCCGTCTCTCATCGCATCTTCATAACGTTTTAGCAGAACAATCCCCGCTCCATCTCCGAAAATGGTTCCGCTCGCCTCTTGGTCAAACGGACGGCAATGTCCATCTTTTGATTGAATCATCCCATCTTGATAGATGTAGCCGATATTTTCTGGAGAACTGACCGTCACACCGCCAGCCAGTGCTGCATCACATTCTTGATTTAATAATGCTTGACAGGCCATGCCAATGTTGACAAGTGAGGTCGAACAAGCTGTCTGCATGGTCACGCTAGGCCCGTGTAAATTCAATTTATAAGAAAGCTGCGTACTAAAGAATTCACGATCATTTAACAGCATTGCGCTGAATTGCTCGGTTGCTTCCATTTGATGTGCAAAGCGCGTCAGCCACTCATGATTTGGACTCGTTCCTGTATAAACACCAATTTTCCCTGCCATTCGATCAGGGTCACAGCCAGCATCCTCCAGCGCTTCCCAAGCACATTCATGCAAGAGCCTGAACTGCGGATCCATGAGCTCTGCCTCTCTAGCAGAATAGTTGAAGAAGTCTGCATCAAAGCCTTCGATCTCTTGTAAACGGCCTTTTGCTCCAATGAAATTCGGATGCTGATAAACAGACGCATCCAGCCCTGCTTTCTTGAGTTCTTCTTCTGTGAAAAAGTGAATCATTTCCTCGCCTTTCACAAGACGCTGCCAAAAGTCTTCTAGCGACGAAGCCCCTGGGAATCTTCCTGCCATTCCGACAATCGCAATATCCGTATGCTCCTGGGACGTGTTCTTTATTGGGAGAGAAGCAGATGTTTGATCACGTTCCATCTGTTCTTCAAACAAATATTCAGCAAGGCTTGCCACTGTAGCAAACCGATACAATTGAACAGTGTCAATTTGTTGATCCATTCGCTCAGATATTTTCGCTGCAAGCTGAGATATATCAAGTGATGTCGCACCAAATTCAAAAAATGGCGATTCATCATCCATTTGATCAAATCCAAAATGAGTTTGAACAATGTCGTGAATATCTTTTTGTAAAGAAGCGAGCGAAGTAAAAACACGCTTTACATCCTGCGGCTTTTGTGGCTCAATGGCTGCCATCGTATTTGTTTGTGCAGAAAAATCGGTTTTATGAAATGGATACCCAGGTAGCGGAATGCGCTGCCTGTTCTTCTCCTCTGTTAAAGGAAAGGATAAGCCGACCCCCATTTCCCAAAGAACACCGGCGATTTGAAGAATGTCTCCATCAAGTGGTTCAGTTGATTTTTCTGCTCCCTTTTCAACCACAATGCTTTGTTTTATTGAAAGATCAATGATCAAGGCTGTTGATTCTTGCTCAATCAAAGGCGATTTTACAGGCTGATCCATATCAAGAAAACGCTTTGCAGACGATGGGTGGAAAGTGGTTAGTTCCTCCCCGGTTTGCTGCATGTAAACAGGCTGTTGGAGTGTTCTCTGAGGCAGGGAAACCAGCCTTTGATTAACCGTCTCGGTGTCATGAAGGTCGTACACAATTGATGCTGCGTCTCTTAGCTCAAGCCCGCCTGCTGCATATAAAGCTGTCCAGACTCCGCTGCCTTCTCCAATCCAACCATCTGGTTCAATTCCGAGTGACCTTAGCTCGTTGACAAAAGCCGATGTCATGATCAGCATAGCCACTTCTGATTGTCTGCTTTGTTTGGAATGGAACAGCTCGTCTTTTTTGATAGGTACCGCAGATTGGACGAGGCTCATTAATCGATCCACTTCTGTTTTGAAAGAATGATCTTTCTCATACAGCTTGATGTAATCACGTAAACCTGACTCATGATACCCCGTCAGCCTCATGCTGATCCGTTTATAAAGAAGACTTTCTCTCCCTGCTGTATCTTGCACTTGCAGTTGCTCTAATAATTCATCCCGCGACGAACAGACAAACGTTTTTCGATATTTGAAGGCTTTTCTTCCACTTTGTAAGGTGTAAGCTGCTTGGCCAAGTGAGAGTTCATGATGTGAGGAGACATATTCCTTCAAGTTTTTTGTCATGTTCTTCATATCATGCGTTGATCTAGCTGAAAGCACAATTAATTCTTTGGACGAGGCCGTGCCGTTTGCTTTTCTCGGCTTCGCCTCTTCTAAGATGACATGGGCATTTGCTCCCCCTATACCAAAAGCGCTGACTCCAGCTCTCCTTGGCAAATGAGACGTCTTCCACTCCTCTTTGTCTGTCCCAACATAAAATGGCGTTTGATCAAACGGAATACGGTGATTCGGCTTGTCAAAGTGCGGCATCGGGGCAAATTGACGATGATGCAGCATCATGACTGTTTTGATAAAACCAGCCACGCCGCTTGCGGCATCTAAATGCCCAATATTGGCTTTGACTGATCCAATCCGGCAAAAGCCTTGTTGATCTGTTTGAAAAGCACGGGTAAGCGCCTCAATCTCAATCGGATCTCCAACAGGCGTACCCGTTCCATGTGCTTCGATATAAGAAATCGTCTCTGGTTCTGTCTCAGCCATTTCTAACGCAGATTCAATGACACTTGCCTGTCCACTCACACTTGGGGCTGTATAGCCGACTTTATTGCTTCCATCATTGTTCGTTGCAGATCCTTTTACGACGGCATAAATAAAATCTCCGTCTTCTATCGCATCTTTCAATCGTTTTAGCGCAACCACGCCTGCACCTTCACCAAAAATGGTTCCTTTTGCTTTTTCATCAAACGGACGGCAATGGCCATCAGGAGAGTAAATCATTCCTTCTTGGTATTGATAGCCTGTGATTTGCGGCTGATGGAGTGTGACACCTCCTGCTAACGCAAGGTCACATTCACCGCCAATTAATCCTTGGCAGGCCATATGGATAGCAACTAGCGACGTGGAGCAAGCCGTTTGTACCGATACGCTTGGACCTTTTAGATTTAATTTATAAGCAATCCGAGAAGCAAAGGACGGGTCATTGAGATGCATGATTTGAAATACATCTTCGTTCTTTTCAAGTGACGACATATGCTGCCCCATCCACGATAGATTGCTAGATGCCCCGGCATAAAGACCAATTAATCCTTCGTATTGCTCAGGCTCATAGCCTGCGTCCTCTAGCGCATGCCATGTGCATTCATGCATCAATCGAATTTGCGGGTCCATAATGGATGCCTCTCGCGGAGAGTAGCCAAAAAAGTCTGCATCAAATGATGATGCATTTTGTAAAAATGGTTTTGCCTTCACATAATCAGAACGCTTTAGCAGCGTCTCATCTACACCCGCTGCCTTTAATTCTTCATCAGTGAAAAACGTAACGGATTCTTTCCCTTGCGATACATTTTCCCAAAACGTTTGCACATTCGGTGCTCCGGGAAACGTACCTGCTAATCCTACGACTGCAATTTCAAGTCCAGATTCGGTCCATTGCTCTTGATCAGACATACGCTGCATTTCTCCCATCTATTTTCGTTTTAATCTCTGTTTACGGCGGTTTTTCCCATCTGCCATCGCCTGTTTACGGAGATTAGATGATTCAGTGACAGCTTGCTTTTCTTCCTTTACCCCATGTATCTTTTTCAGTTCGGCAGCCAATGACGCGATGGTCGGGTGGCTATACATCATGACTACCGGAACCTCTATACCATAAATTGATTTGATATGACCGCTCATCTGCAGCAAATCAAGGGATGTCGCACCCATTTCAAAGAAGTTCTCATTCACATCCGGTTCATGATGAAAAAAGGAGCTGAGTACATCACTCAATGATGCTTCTAGACGATCATCTATGACCTGCGATATTTCTTGAGACGGCTCTTCTTCCTGCTGCATAGGTGTTAAGCGATGTTTCATTCTCTCACCCATGTCTCGAACGGAAACAAGAATTTGCGGATAATCTAGACGCAGCACTTCCTGAAAGGCCTTGATTCCTTCTTCTGGTAAAATTCCCGGCTGCTCCTCGAGCGTCATCATGTCATTGACTTTGGCCGCTAATGCTGAGTCGTGTGCCATACCGACTTTTTCCCATCGATCCCAGTTTAAAGAAATCACTGGCTTTCCTTCCTGCCTCTTCGCATGAGCAAAGCTGTCCATAAAAGCATTGGAAGCCGCATAAGCCACTTGTCCAGCCGCTCCAAGAAAGGACACTAGGGATGAACAAAGTAAAAAGAAGTCGAGCGTTTCATCCTTGAGTGCTTCATCCAGCACATAGGTCCCGTTGATTTTTGCCTGACACATGCGAATTTCATCGTCTGCTGTTCTTGCTTGGATGATCTTCCCATCTGCCTCTCCTGCCGCATGAATGACACCATGTAAATCACCAAATGACGTATGAGCCAGCTGGACCGCTTTCTGCACAGCATCTTGATCTGACACATCACCGTGTACAACTTGTACATCAGCTCCTAACTCTTCAAGAGTCATCAGCTTTTTCACGGTCTCAGCTTCTTTCCCATCTGCATCACGCAGCTCATGCCATGCAGAGCGTTTACGTATTTGTAATCGGCTCATGAACACAAGTTTCGCTTGATACGTTTCTGCTAAATGTTTAGCTAATGTGAAGCCAATGCCCCCCATACCGCCGGTCATGAGGTAAACGCCATGAGTCCTGAAAGGCTGCTTGGACGATTCCTCTTTGTTTAAAGGGGTGCTTGAAGCCTTTCGAATCCACCTGCTGTTCACGCGATACGCCACGACCGCATCTTGATCGTGCATTGCAACCTCGTATGAAAGAAATAGCGGCCAGTCCGCCTTTGTTTCCTGACATAAATCAATGTGCTGACACGCAATATGCTGATATTCTTGAGGAATGGTCAGAGCCAGCCCAGTACATGTTGCTTGAAGAGGATTGACCTTCTCCATCCCGATTACATCATGCGCTTGGTTTGTCACAAGATGAAGAAGGATGGCTGTGTTATGATACTGGCTGATCAGCCTGACGAGATCGAGCACAGATAAGTAGTTTGGCTGATCACCTGTATCTTCTGTTAGTTCATCATGCATCCAGATGATCTCTTCCGGTATAAATTCAGATTGCTGCAGTTCAGCCATCACCCACTCTAAATGTGACAGCATATGAACGTCAGCCTTCATCAACTGGTCATTTTCTTTGATCGTATGATCACTTTGACAGACGCTGACAACCTCTGCATGCCGTTCTTTCAAATAAGCGCCAATATGACCATTTTTCTCAAAAACCAAGATACGCTTCCCTTGATGATGCTGCTCTTTTAGTACAGGTGCAGAGCGTTCCCATACCGGAATGTAAAACCAGTCTTGAAAATCAGCTGAGAGTTTCTCCCCCTTTTCTGATGGCGCTAAAGCGGTCATCAGCTGATCCGCTTTAAACTGCGGAGAGGGGAATATTTGATGCTCGAATGGATATGTTGGCATTGACACTCGATATGGGGCCTTTTCTTTTCTGACAGCGCTCCAATTCGGTTCCACTCCAAAACTCCACAGCTTCCCTATAGCCTTTTTCATATATTCATCATCAGCAGCTTGTTCTTTTGGATGTCTCACCAATGAAACAGCCGCTGCTTTGTTCACATCATAGTCATCATGTCGTCTCACAAATTGAGTTAACGTATGACCTGGCCCCACTTCAATGAAAACCACTTCTCCAAGTCCAAGTAACGTCTCTACTCCTTGACTAAATAAAACAGGCTGCCTGATATGAGATGCCCAGTAATCAGGTGATGCGGCTTGTTCATTTGTTAACCAGCTCCCTGTCACATTCGAAAGGATCGGAATCTCGCCCTGCTGGTAGGTGATCTCCGAGAGAACGTTCTTAAACTGTTCGGACGCTTCAGCCATCATACTCGTATGAAAGGCGTGAGAGGTTTTCAGCTTTTGGACAGAAGCTCCTCTTTTTTCAGCTTGTTCGAGATAAATCTGTAACCGTTCTGAAGGACCGGAAACAACGGATAATTGTGAGCTATTCACTGCAGAAAGCTCGACACCTTCTGGAAGATCATGTTTAATCTCTTCGGCAGGGAGTGACACACCGGCCATTTCACCTGGAGGCATTTTTTGCATCAAACTGCCTCTTTTTAAAACGATCCGGATGGCATCTTCAAGGTTGATCATACCGGCCACGCAGGCAGCTGTGATTTCTCCAATACTATGACCAATGAAATAATGCGGACGTATGCCTAGTCCCATCAGCTTCGATGCGAGCGCATACTCAAAACTAAACAAGATGATTTGTGTATATGATGTTTGCTGCATGAGTTGTTCTGCTTCTATGAACTCTTCTTCGGTTGTTGGATATAACACGTTCTCGATCTCAACACCTGATAACGATAAAATGATGGCAAAACATTTCTGAAGCGTTTGTTTAAATTCAGGGTCTTTCTCATATAAATCCTTGCCCATATTCACATACTGAGCACCTTGACCAGAAAACATCCAAACGATCGCAGGCTGTTGAAAGGCCTTTTGCGGCTGGCCGGCTGACTGGAATGTGCGGCCCGGACCTGCAAGAAAAGCTTGTCGATAAGGAAAATGCTTTCGTCCCTCTTGCAGGGTAAATGCAGCATCGGATAGTGTGACATGCTTATGTTCTTTTAAATAAGATGTCATTTGTTCAGCAGACTTTTGAACCGCCTGCTTCGATCTTGCCGAAATCACCATTAGCTCATGATCTCTTTCTACTGACGGTTTGTCGGCGGCGGGTGCCTCTTCCATGATCAGATGTACATTCGTTCCGCCGACTCCAAATGAACTGACCCCGGCACGCAGCGGCTGCTCTGATTTCGTCCATGGTACAGGTGTTGTATTTACATAAAATGGGCTTGATTCAAAATCAATTTTCGGATTCGGTTTTTTATAATGAAGGCTAGGCGGCAGCATCTGATGGTACAGACTAAGCGTTGTCTTGATAAAACCTGCAATCCCTGCGGCTGAGTCAAGATGACCAATATTGGTTTTCACAGACCCAATCGCACAAAACTGTTTTTTATCCGTTTGAAAAGCTTGCTTTAGTGACTCAATTTCAACTGGATCTCCAAGAGTCGTACCTGTGCCATGTGCTTCAATATAAGATATACTCTCAGCTTCTACACGACTGATGTTGAGTGCCTTTTTAATGACTTCGCTTTGTCCTTCTATACTTGGTGCTGTGTACCCAACCTTCCGCCCGCCGTCATTGTTATAGGCTGAACCTTTAATCACGCCATAGATATGGTCCTTATCCTTTAGAGCCTGCTTTAATGATTTGAGCACAACAACACCGCAGCCCTCGCCGCCAACGGTTCCTTCTGCCTGTTCATCAAAAGCCCGGCAGTGCCCATCTGGCGACATGATCATGCCCTCTTGATACATGTATCCTTTTTTGTGAGGGGTCGTAATGGTGACGCCGCCTGCGAGTGCCATTTTACATTCTCCGGTAATCAGGGCGCGCGCCGCCATATGAATGGCAGTCAAAGAGGAGGAACAAGCTGTATCAACAGCTACGCTCGGTCCCTTCAAATTCAATTTGTAGGATACCTTTGTGTTCATGAAATCTTTATCTGTTAACTGAACAGCCGCAAATTGTTCAGATGAGTGATTCGTTCTCATCAGCATGGAAGCAGCTTGCCAATATAAATTAGCAGAAGCAGCTCCAAATAAACCAATCGGTTCCTGATAGGTTTCAGGGTTATAGCCTGCATCTTCAAGGGATTCCCATGCCACCTCATGAAACATGCGGATTTGCGGGTCCATTACTTCTGCTTCACGCTGTGAATAACCAAAGAAATCTGCATCAAAGTGATCATGCTGATCGACTGCTCCTTTAGCACGTACATATTGCTCATGGTCTAATGCTTCTTTCTCAACCCCTGCCTCAAGCAGCTCTTCCTTCGAAAAGAACGTAATGGACTCTCTTCCATTTGCAAGGTTGTCCCAAAAGTGATGAATATTCTTTGCTCCCGGAAAACGGCAGGCCATCCCAACCACTGCAACCTCTAATCCTGTGAACTTACTCATCTATCATCCCGCCTAACAGTTGAGCGGCACTTTCTAAGTCATCCGCTTCATTTTCTCCATCATTTTCGATCTGTTTCTCTTGCCCTGAGACTTTGTTTCTCAATTGAGCGGCTATTTGCGAAACAGTTGTATATTGGAACAGCTCCATCACTGTCAGCTCCTGCTGAAATTCCTCTTTCACTTTATTGGACAGCTCAACGATATTAAAAGAGTTCCCGCCTAAATCGAAAAACGGTTCATCTATACGAATCTGCGCAGCAGGGACTTGTAAAATAGATGCGAAAATGCGAACAAGCTTCTGCTCTGTTTCATTATGTGCTTGAATGGTCAACGGCTCTTGATTGCCTGCCACTTGATCTTCTGGATTCGGCAGTGCTTGGATATCCAATTTCCCTGATAGATTCAAAGGAAATTGTTCTATTTGAATGACATGCCTCGGCACCATATAACCTGGTAACCTTTCACTTAAAGACTGACGAAGCGCACGCTGATCTATCGCTTGTTTTGCCATCATATATGCGCAAATGTATTGGTCCTGATCCTTCGTTTCCTTAGGAATGACAATGACATCTTGAATCAGTCCTTGCATATGCGGGTCATCAAGAATGGCTCTGCGGATCTCCTCGAGCTCAATTCGATATCCTCTGATTTTCACTTGGCCATCGTTTCTTTTAGCAAATTCTATCAACCCATCAAACCGCCATCTTGCAAGGTCTCCCGTACCGTATAACATCCCGCTGCTCAGCTCTGGTTTTTTGATAAATTTCTCCTTGCTCAGATCAGGGTGATTGATGTACCCACGACCTACACCATCGCCTGCTATATATAGTTCGCCAAAGACGCCAATCGGAACTGGCTCCCCTTGCGCGTCACATATGAAAATATGCTCATTCGGCATCGGCTGCCCAATAGGAATGACCTGCTCGTCCCAGTCATGGGGAATCAAAAAGGATGATGACTGAACCGTACATTCAGTCGGCCCATACGCATTAATCATGATCGGTTTTTCACCTGATACATGCTGTAAAAATTGATCCATCAGCTCTTTTGTGAACACCTCTCCGCCCACCAGCAGCATGTTCAGAGCAGGCAGGTCTTGTTTCGATTGCGCTGCTGCCTTGTTCATCAGCTTTAAGTGAGAAGGGGTCACATCTGACAGCTGAATGTGGTTTTCTTGGTAAAACGACCATAACGCATGCCCATCCATACGGACTTCATCTTTGGCAATATGCAGCGTATGCCCGAGGAGCAATGCCGGGAACAATGTTTGAACAGACGCATCAAAAATGTGTGAAGCCAGCATCCCTACTTGCAAAGGATCAGGGAGCAGATCAAAAAAGCGCGTTTTCATTCCATATACCAAATTAATGACATGACGATGTTCAATAACGACCCCTTTTGGATGCCCTGTCGTTCCTGATGTATACAGGACATACGCCATATCCGAAGGCGAAATAGACCAAGTCAGATTCTCTTTTATTGGCGATTCTTGAAGCATGTCTTGAATAACATGAACCTCGACATCCAACCCTTCATGTCCGTCTGCATCCGAGACAATAGCTGCAGCGCCGCTGTTTTTGAGCATATACCGAATTCTTTCGATCGGCAGATGGACATCAATCGGTAAATAAGCATAGCCAGCCTTTAAGATGCCAAGAATGGCAATGACCAGTTCAGCAGACCGGTTCATTCTGAGACCAACTGGAGTCTCACGTGTCATCTCACTTTGAGACAGTCTAAGCGCAATGCGATCCGATAAATCATCAACCTCTTCATATGTATAGGAGGTTGTGCCAAACATAACGGCCGTTCGTGCTGGATGCAATTGGACTTGTTCTTGAAATAACGACACAATATCACGATCCACTGGATAAGCGAGCGACTCTCCTTGAAACGAATCAAACAGCTGACTTTTCTCCATATCAGATAAAAATGAGTGTGTGCTCATCGCTTGTTCAGGAGTTTTGAGACATTGCTCTGTGAGTGTCATGAAATGTCTGGAGAACTGCTCCATCATTTGATCGTCATAAATGGAAGCATCCCAGTGAACTTCAGCATGAAGGTGATCTTGTTCTTTCTTCCAAACAATGAGCACATCTGCATGCAGCTGCTCTCGGTCAGCATGCCCATGCAATGTCTCAAACGCACATGCCAGATTGACACGCCTCTTGTCTTCTCCTACTGAATGCCAAAGCTCATCCATTAAAATATGAACAGGATAGTTTTGATGACGCACTGCCTCCTGAAACGATTGTTTCACTGCCTCTAGCCCTGCGCTAAAGCTCATATGAGGCTCAATCTCTGCCTTAAGCGGCAGCATATGATTAATGGCTGATTGATTGGCAGACTGTTCCATTGTAGGAACAGTCACCATCAACTCAGTTTTTCCGCTATAACGTTGAAGCAAGCCAAAAGCAGCTGTGGTCAGCACGATAAACAGGCGCAAATCAGAATCTCCACATAATTGCTTTAACGAATGGTTCATAGCCACAGGGAAGGACGAATGAAGCGATCGGTTCATTGCAGCAGAATGGGCTTGTGAAACCGTATGAGGGATCCGGCCATCCAGTTGTACACCTGATAAGACAGATGTCCAGTAGACTCTTTCTAACGCCCTTTCCTTCGCCGCTGCTTTCAGTTGAAAATCATCATGTTCAATCACTCTTCCATTCACCTCTTTACTTATATTTTTAAGTCATCTAATTCGAAAAGAGATACGTCGTCTAATTGCTTGAATGAAGAAGTCAGTTCGATCTCTTCTATTCTCATCGCATCTGCTGAAACAGCCCGCATGATGTCTTTCAGCAAGCCTGCAATCCGCTGAATGGTTTCCTCACTGAATAGCTCAGTATTATATTCAATCGTTGAAGAAAGACCGTCTTCCTGCTCATACGCAATCCAGAGTAAATCAAAGCGCGACGTTCCTGTCTCATACGGATAATCACTAAAGGTTAAACCGCCTACCTTCAGTTCTGGCTGATTCATATTTTGCAAAGCGAACACAGCATCAAACAATAGATTCCGGCTGACACTCCGGCTTAACTGGAGGTCTTGAACCATTTGTTCATATTGATATTCTTGATGTCCGAAATCGCCGATGACATGTGCCTTCACATCCTGAAGGAATTGCTGGTACGTCAGCTCTGCTTTAGGATATAAACGAAGTGGCAGCATATTGACAAAGATACCGATGACTTGCTGCAGCTCCTCTTGTTTTCTGCCTGCTACCGGAACCCCGACCGTGATATCTGATTGTCCGCTTAATTTATGAAGCAAAATCTGATACACACTTAACAGACCCATAAACAGAGTGGCGTCTTCTTTTAAAATCATTTGCTTAAACGCGTTCAGCTCCGCTTCTTCTATACGGAATGTATAATGTCCGCCGCGGAATTGTCTCACCTCTGGCCGATCGAAATCTGTTGGCAGATCAAGTAGCGGGGCACCCTCTAACCGGTTTTTCCAGTAATCACTCGATTCTTTCAGTGCTTCAGACGCAAGCATGTCATTTTGCCATTCTGAAAAATCTTTATATTGCAGAGCGAGAGGCTCAAGCGTCCTGCCGTCATATAACTGCATAAAGTCGTTGACCAAAATATCTTGAGAAAGACCGTCTGAGATAATGTGGTGCATGTCCAGCATGAGCACGAATTCCTCTTCTGCCAGCTTCATCACACCGACTCTCATCAATGGAGCCTCACTTAACGTAAAGGCAGTCAAAAATTGTTCAATCACTTGTTTTTGATCTTCCTCAGATCCTTGTGTCGATCCCTTTGTGAGGTCAAACAATGTGACTGCAAATGGTACCTCTTCTTCAATCTTTTGATAAGGGACGCCATTCTCTAGTACAAACGCTGTCCGCAAACTTTCGTGTCTCTTAATGAGCTGCTGAAATGCCCATTCCAACCTGCTGATATCGAGTTTTCCTTTGATTCGTCCCGCTTTAAACTCGTTGTATCCTGTGCTGTTTACATCCATTTGCTGCATGAGATACAACCGTTTTTGCGCAGACGACAGAGGATAATGCTCCTTCACTTCGGCTTTTTCAATCGCATGATAAGCAGCAGTATCTGCTTGGTCGATATATGCTGCCATTAATCGTATCGTAGGTATTTGGAAAAATTGTGGCAGTGTCAGCTCTACACTAAATGCACGATGAATGATGCCAATGAAGGTAATCGCCTTAAGAGAATCTCCACCCATTTCAAAGAAATGATCATCTATGCCAATTTCATCAATCTTAAAGAATGCTTGCCAATGTTGACTTAATTCCTTCTCCAGCTCTGTTTCAGGTGCCGCATAATTCGTTGAAAGCGCTGGCCGAGAATACAAGTTTCCATCTTGTACATGCTCTTCGCCGCTCTCTTCCTCACGGGATAAACGGTCTACATATCTGTGAATACGATCATGTAAAGATGTTGTCGAAATAACCATTTGTTCCACTTGATCCAGTGAAAGCAATCGTTCAAAGATCATTCTTCCTTCTTTTTCTGTAATTAACGTTTCGGTGACATCATCTCCGATTGGAAGATCGAGCTGCTTCCCCTGCTCGAATTCCCAGCCGTCAAAGCTAATGACAGACCACTGTGTTTCTGAACGCAGATTGCGTTCATACACGTACGCATCGATGAAATGATTCACAGCTGTATAGGCTGTAAAACCGAGTCCGCCCAAGATCGGTGACAAAGATGACAGTACAAAACAGAAATCAAGGGATCGATCACCTAAGGCGGCATCAAGATGAAGCACACCATTCATCTTCGCTTCAAAATGCGGCTCTGAAAATGTGACATCTGTTTGCTCCATCACCTGGAAAGATTGGTCGCCTGTCACTCCAGCTGCATAGATCACACCGTCGATCTGTCCATATGACGCATCCACTGTGTTGATCAATTGCTGGATATCTTCCTTGTGACGAACGTCTACTTTCTGAATGAGAACGTCTGCGCCTGTCTCTTCCAGTGCCATTACCTTTTGTATTTTTTTCTTTGTTGGATCCTGATCATCATGCGTAGACAGCCATTCTTGCCACTTGCTTCTATCAGGGAGTCCAGACCTGCTCGTTAAGATTAAGGTTCCCTTCGTTTGCTCAGCCAAAGTCTGGGCGATATTCAATCCAATAAACCCAAGTCCGCCAATTAAAATGTATACACCATCTTTTTTAGCCAAATGAGCATGTCCTGTTTCGGGAACTGAACCTTTCGCATACTTTTTCACATATCGCTTATTTCGTCGATAGACCGTGAGAAGCTGTCCATACGCTCGATCTAGCTCATCGCTTATTTGCTTCAGCAATCGCTTTTCTTGAACCCCATTTTCCACCGGGCGATCAATATCAAGAATGCGGTAACGGAAGTTCGGTGTTTCTTGTGATATAACCATGGCAGGTCCTAGATGGATCGCTTTTTCAGGATAAAGTACAGGTTCACCGCCAACGGCATATGTCAATGAGGAAAGAACGGTAATCGATACCTTTTGGTCCAAAACATATTTTTTCAATGCCTGGCCGATATAAAGCAAGGAGTAATAAGCATCTTGCTGCGTTTGCTTCACCCATTCTTCTTCCGTGTGAGATGGCTGTCGTTCTGAAAGCCCCCATAGATGACAAACTTCTGACACGTTCATTTCGTCATCTGCCAGATTTGATATGAGCCTTTCATAATCAGATGGCTCATGTGACCGAATGGTATAGCTTTTTTCGTCATGCTTCGTAAATTCATTTCCTTTACGAACCACTACGAACTCGTTCCGTTTCGTCAGGAGCTCAGCCGCAATCTTCTCTCCGAAAGCAGATGGCTCTGCAAACAAAAGCAAGGCTCCGCCAGATGTATCTTCTGATGGCATGCAAGGTAAAAGATCCGCTTCCCAATGAGGGGTATAGAACCATTCATCCATTTGCTGCTTTCGTCCAGACTGCTTTGGTTTTTCTTGTTTCACACGATCTGCTGCATCATACCAATAGGAGGTTTGATCAAACGCATACGTTGGCAGCGGCATTTTCCGCGGCTGACGGTTTAGATGGAACCTGTCCCAATCAATAGATAATCCGTTTGTCCATAGACGTCCGATCTGCCCAAGTAAAAATTCAGTATCCGTCACATCTTGTTTTGCATGTCTTAACACATGACATACATGCTGATTCAGGCCGTTCAATGACCTGTTGACCATCACGCTTAAATCTTGTCCTGGTCCAATCTCAATTAATTGAATATTGTCCTCTTGTAAAATATTTGTGATGCCTTCAGCAAAGCGAACTGTATCGGTCATATGCCTTTTCCAATAAGACATATCTTTCGCACTCGTATCTGTCATCCAATCTCCTGACAAATTCGAAATAAATGGAATACGAAGTGTTTTGGCTTTCATATGCTTTAATTTTTCTCCGAATTGCTCCGCTGCCTCCTTCATGACATGTGAGTGGGCAGCAATGGTTCCACCTAACCGCATACACATCAATCTGTTGCTTTTCAGCTCTTGTTCAAATTCACTTATCGCCTCTTCTAGACCTGACACGATACATGATGAATCATTGACAACCGCGAGAGAAATATTTTTTGGAAGCATCGGTTTTAGCTCTGCCTCAGGTAATGGAACACTCATCATGACGCCAGCTGGTGACGATTGCATCGCATTCGCACGATAGGCGACCATGGACATTGCGTCCTTTAAGCTGAATAGCCCTGATATAGCGGCCGCCGTTAATTCGCCAAAGCTATAGCCGATCATTGCATCAGGACGAATGCCCCATTCAATGAAGAGCATGGATAAGGCATATTCAATGGCAAAAATGGCCGGCTGTGCATATTGAGTACTTGCTAATTTTTCACGCGCCTTTTCTGTTTCAGCCGCTAATGGGTAAAGAATACGGGCAAGACTTCGCCCCGTTGCTTCTTCATATGCTTGAAAACAAGCATCCATTTGCTTCTTAAAGTAAGGCTCTTCCCGGTACAAATCTAATCCCATATTGAGATATTGATTGCCTTGTCCAGAAAACATAAAAATAATCTTTTGTTGCTCCACATGCGAATGCATGAGCTTTCCAATGCCCTTGCCTTGCTTTTCTGTTAATACTCGCAAAGCATCTTCTCTGCTTGCCGCAACAAATGCCTGACGGAAACCAAAGAACTGTCTTCCTGTTTGCAGAGTATAAGCTGCGTCTGCCAAATTGATAGAAGGCGTGTTTTCTATTTGGTTTACGAGTTTGTCTTTCATTCGTTCCAAGCTCGTTTTGCTCTTTGCTGAAAGAACAAGCAGCTCAGCAGAACGAGGCATTTGCTGACGATCTCTTTGTGGTGCTTCTTCTAATATGACATGTGCATTGGTTCCACCCATTCCAAATGAGCTCACCCCAGCCCGCCGCAAATGTGAAGCTGGCTGCTTCCAGTCAGTCAGCTCAGTGTTTACAAAGAAAGGGCTATGCTCAAATGCAATGTTTTCATTGGCTTTTTTGAAGTGAAGACTAGGTACAAATGTGTGATGCTGAAGCGAAAGCACAGCTTTGATCAAGCCAGCTGCTCCTGCCGCTGCATCCAAATGTCCAATATTGGTTTTGACAGACCCAATACGGCAAAATTGTTTTTTCTCTGTGTCGAAAGCCTTTGTGAGCGCCTCTATTTCAATCGGATCACCAAGTGATGTTCCAGTTCCATGTGTTTCTACATATTCAATCGTATCTGGTGAAACATCTGCTTGATGTAAGGCATCCTGAATGACACGTGTCTGTCCTTCAACGCTTGGAGCATTGAAACCAACCTTTTGATCACCATCATTGTTAATAGCAGAGCCCTTAATGACCGCATAAATATGGTCACCATCTTCTATGGCTTCACTCAGTGCTTTTAAAGCAACAAGACCAACACCATCTCCGCCAACCGTTCCATCTGCTTGATCATCAAAGGCGCGGCAATGGCCATCGCTTGATTTCACCATGTTCTGCTGATAAACGTAGCCTGATTTCACTGGGTGCAGGATCGACACACCTCCCGCAAGTGCTACATCTGAATCACCATTTGCAATGGATTGACAGGCCAAATGCAAAGCGACCAAAGAAGTCGAACAAGCGGTTTGCAGCGTGAGCGCCGGTCCTTTCAAATTCAATTTATGGGCAATTCTTGTACTTACGGTGTACGTATCATTGAGTGAACCCACTTCAAACAGCTCTGACATACTGCTATCAAGGGAAGCTGCAAAACGCTGAATCCATTGAAAATTCGATGTGGACCCAGTAAACAACCCAACTTTACCCGTATAATCTTCCTGCACATACCCCGCATCTTCCAGCGCCTTATATGCGTACTCATGCAGGAGGCGTATTTGAGGATCCATCATTTCTGCCTGACCTGGCGAATAGCCGAAGAAGGATGCGTCAAATAAATCAGGTCCATCAATTACACCTTTTGCCCTCACATAATCGGATCGTTCGAAGGTCTGACGGTCAATACCAGCTTCAAGCAGTTCTTCATCGGAAAAGAAGGAAATTGATTCTTCTCCATTCTTCAAATTTCGCCAAAATGCCTCAACATTTTTCGCACCAGGGAATTTACCAGCCATTCCAATAATGGCAATCGGCTCATTGGCTTTTCTTGTCTTTTGTTTCACAGGCTGCGTGCCTGCCGCTACCTGCTCTGAATCGCCGCTTAAATATGCGGCAAGCTCTCTAATCGTTGGACGGCGGAACATTTCGACCATTGGAATGCTTTGATTCAATTGCTTAGCGAGCTGTTGATTGACGTGGATTAAGTTGAGTGAATGCCCGCCAATGTCAAAGAATTTGTCATGAACACTTACCTCATCTAAGCCGAGGACTTTTTTCCAGATGTCTTGAATGACTTTCTCAGTATCAGAAAGATGGGCAGCGCCCGCCTGCTTATTCGTTTGCTGCGCCTGTTTCAAAGCAGGTAATGCCCGTTTATCTAGTTTGCCATTGGCAGTCAGGGGCATATCATCCAATTGAACAAAGTGAGTTGGGATCATATAATCCGGCAGCTGATCAGCCAACGCTTGTTTCATTGCAGCTTGATCAAGTCTGGCTGTCGTGACAACATATGCGGCCAAACATGGTGTACCAGAAGCATCTGGCTTTACAACAACAGCTGCTGCTTTCATACCTGGCTGTTCATTCAGCCAAAATTCAATTTCACCTGTTTCAATACGATAGCCTCTCAGCTTCACTTGATCATCATTTCGACCTAAAAATTGAATGAGCCCATTAGGCAGAATGCGGGCTGCATCACCTGTTTTATAAATTTTTTCACCTGGCTGGAAAGGGTGATCGACAAACCTTTCTTCGGTGAGTTCCGGTCGATTCAAATACCCTTTTGCGACACCTTTCCCGCCAATATATAATTCACCGACGGTTCCTTCCGGCATGAGATTCATATGTCTGTCAAAAAGAAGAATATCTGTATGCTGTGCAGGCTTTCCAATCGGTACATACACGTCTTGATCAAAATCCTGGTCATATCGATGAATCATGCAGCCAACCACCGTTTCAGTTGGTCCATATTCATTCACAATTTCAATTGGCTGCGGGAAGGACTGCTGAATGGATTTCGCTAGAGATGTTTCCAGCTGTTCTCCGCCTAAAATGAAACATTTCATTTGGCTGTCTGGGAAAGACAAATGCTTAATAAACTGTAAATGAGATGGTGTCAGTTTCATCACATGTACGCGATTATCTTTTATGATGTCTTCGACAAGCAGCTGCCGGTTTTCATGGTGGTAAATCATGATGGTATTTCCTGAAATGAGCGGCGTGAAAATAGAAGTAACCGTCAGGTCAAAGGACAGTGAAGTATACAAAGCAAAATGCCTTGTTTCTCCTCGAACATATACTTGCTTCGCCCAATCAATGTAGTTGGCTAAGCCAAGATGATGAATGAGTACACCTTTAGGTCTTCCGGTCGTACCTGATGTATAAATGCAGTAGGCTGTTTGGTCTGAGGTGATGGCTTCTGCCAAGTTGTCTGATGGTCCGGTGTATAGATCCGGCTGTGTGATATCAATTTTTTCTCCATGATAGGCATAGGTGAGCCCTTTAATTGGATGAGTTAAGAGCCATTCTACTCCGCTGTCTTCTAATAGATATTCTATTCGTTCCTGCGGGTATTCAGGATCAATCGGCACGTATGCACCGCCAGCTTTTAAGATCGCTAAGCATGCTATCACCATTTCAATGGAATGCTCTGCTAAAATGCCGACACGCTGCTCCTGTTTGACTCCTTTGTTTTGTAAATAATGTGCGAGCTGGTTCACTCTCTTATTGAGTTGTTCATATGTAACCGTCGTATCGCCAAACTCAACTGCGGCTGCCGCTGGCGTTCGTTCCACTTGTGCTTCAAAAAGGTCAATCACCGTTGGTTCATTGCTAGATGTTGCCCCGCCATACTGCCGGAAGACCGCTAATTGCTTTTCTTTCTCTTCTTCTGATAGCAGCTGTAGCTGAGCAGCAGATTTGTGCGGATGAGCACAGGCATCAGACAGGAGATGAAGAAAATGCTGACACCACTTTTCGATTTGTTCAGCTGAAAAGCTGACGGGGTTATACACCAATGAAAAGTGCAGCTGATCATCAAACGCCTGGACACTAAGCGTGAGATCGAATTCTGTCTGCTCAGTCATCTCAAATCCACGAATACGAATAGGCTGATCGTTTTTCGTGAGCATTTGATCTAGTGGATAGTTTTCAATGACGACGATTGAATCAAATAACGATTGCTCTGCCGTCATTCCTGCATATTTCTTTAAATCAGATAGCGGTGTATGTTCATATTCATTTCTTACAGCTATCTCACGACTCACTTCCTGCATCTGTTCAAGAATCGGCCGCTCTTGTTCGAATGAGACCCGCAGCGGCAATGTATTAATGAACAGCCCTGTCATCTTTTCAATATGTGGAACATCCGCATTTCTCCCTGATACTGTTGTCCCAAAGACAATATCATCTTGGTTGGCATACTTAGATAGCAAAACTCCCCACAGCGTATACATCACAGATGCGAGCGTCACGTCATATTGATTCGTGAATTTGCTCAGGCTCTCCGCAATGGAAGTATCCACTTGATGTTCATATTGATGAAAAACTTCTGAATTTTCATATGCGCCGCTTGACTTCGGAAGCAGTTCTGCATAACTCCAGCCATTGAAAACATTTTTCCAATAGGCGGCTTGTGCTTCTGTCTGTTGAAGGCTTTTCTGCTGCCATTTGACAAATGATTGGTAGGACGGTCTTTGTTCAAGAAGAGGTTTGTCCCCATTCGATAAGCGCTCATATGCACTCATCCAATCGCTTAATACAATCCCAAGGCTCCATCCGTCCAATAAAATGTGATGGAAGCTAATGAGAACCCAGCTGACTTCATCATTCACTTCACATAACGTCAGGCGAAATGGGACTTCCTGCAGATCAAAGCGTTCTTCTCGGTTCTGTGCCGTCACCTCCTCTTTCAGCACATGAAGAGGCTCCTTAGCTTGTGTCAAATCACGATATCGAATGTCTGGCTGGTGCTGCTTCAGCACAATTTGTACTGGTCTTGCGAGTTCCTGCCATCTGAACAATGTTCTAAGCATTTCATGCTGTTTGGTGACATTCGTCCATGATTGTTCAAAAATGTCTCGATCTATCGGTCCGTCTATTTCGATCAGCAGTTGTTCAAAATAAGCCGTTCCGTTCGGTTCCATTAAATGATGAAACAGCAGTCCCTCTTGGATCGTAGTGATACCTAACATATTTTCAATGTTCTGTTTATCCAGCTTCTGCGGCTGTAAAGCCATGGGATCATCTCCTTTCTCTCTAAGAATGTTTCACGAAATAATGGCGTAAACCATAGTTAGCAATAACCTGCTGCTGAATTTGCGAAGTTCCTTCAATAATTTCAAGCACCTTCGCTTCACGATATAGTCTTGAAGCTGAGTTTTCCCGGCTAAATCCACTTCCGCCATGGATTTGGACATTTGTATTTGTAATGTCAACGGCGATTTTAGAGGTGAAATATTTTGCAATGGATGTTTCTGTGATCGCATCAGGGTGATTCGCTTCTCTCATTTCTCCAGCCTTTAGGCATAAGGCTCTCGCTGCATGGAGTTGGGTAACCGCATCTCCGATCATGCCTTTGATCATTTGATGCTTGTACAATTTTTCATTAAACTGTGTTCTTTTACGTGAATACGTGACAAGAGAATCAACGGCTTCTTGTGCGATGGCAAGCCCTGCCCAAGCGACACTGTATCTTCCATGATCTAATGCGAGTGACACCACGTGGTTAAATCCACCCCCAACAGGTCCTAAGACACAGTCTTCATGCACCTGGACATGATCTAGAGTGATTTCCGCTAAATATGATGCTCGATTGGCCATCATTCCTGTAATTCTCTCAATCTCTACACCCGGCTGATCTCGATCGACAAGGAATGCCGTGACTTGTTCACCGTCTCTTGCAATCACAATAAAGAAATCTGCAATCGCTCCAAAGGAAATCCACTTTTTCTTCCCATTTAATACATAGGATTGTCCTTCTTTTTGATAGCTTGTTTCAACATGATTGGCATCTGAACCAATATTCGGCTCTGACAAAGCAAAGGCACCGATTTTTTCTCCTTTAGCTAATTCAACAAGCCAGCCTTGTTTTTGGTCTTCTGTTCCATAACGAAGAATGGCTTCTCCTACAAGTGAATTCACTGTCAATAATGTCCGTACATTACAGCAAGCTTTTCCCACTTGTTCCGTGAACTGTCCATATGCTATTGGATCAAGCCCCAGCCCTTGATAGGAAGACGGGATACCTGCTGCCAAGTAGCCTCTTTTCGCCATATCTCGAATGAGCGACTCTGGTAAATGTTCCGTCTCATCGAATTCATTGGCAAACGGACGGATATGTTCATTGCAATACTGTCGTATTTCTTCAATGGCATCGATCGTTTGTTCAGCTGTTTTCATGAAGAGCGGCCCCCTGTTGTTTTCTCTCAATTAAGGCGACAATGCGATTGACCGTACTAAAATGAGCAATGTCGAGGTCTTCGTTATCTAATTGGAAGTGAAAATCATGTTCGATATAGTTCACTAGTTTCATCGCAAATAGAGAATTGACAAAGCCTTGTTCAAAAATATGATCATCACTTCCAAGCTCAATTTCCTCATCAAATACCACTAGGTTTTGCTCGATATAGGCTCTTACTTGTTCGTGTAGGTTCATGATTTAATCTCCTCGCTTTTCGCTTTTTTATTGTTTGGCTGGATCTTTCTGATTTAATTCAATATTGACATCTACGTATTCTGGGAAAGGCTGAATCATGCTTAAATCATTTTCAAACAAGATATAGCCATCCTCCCCCTTCTCGATTTCTTTGAAATTCGCAAACTTGTATGTGATATACATCATGCGGTTTCGGTCGGTTTGTTTAAAGTCAGCCACAAGCCGCTTTCCTCGCTTTTTCGCTTCTTGCAAAATCGTTGTGAGTAAAATGGTCCCGACACCACGAGACATGACGCGGCAAGACATAAGCAGCAGTTTGACATGCCAGGTGTCGCCTGTTTCTTCTATTAATGAGAGTCCAATTTTTCCATAGGAACCGAATTTATCTTCAAGTTCACAGACAAGCAGCAAGTGAGAATCTGATTGACGGAAGAAATCAAGTTCTTCATAATCATAGGTTTTCCCGCTCGCATTTAATTGATTGGTACGGACGGTCAGTTCTTCAGCTCGCTGGAGGTCTTGTTCTCCTGCTTCTGAAATCACGAATTTCATATGTAAAGACGCCAAGAATTTCTCAGGCGGCCCTTCATATTTCTCTTCTTCCTGCTGCCTTTGGTCCGCTTCTAAATACATTCTTCTGCGTCGTCTGGCATCTTCTGTGATAAAGACTGGACGCAGCCGATCATCAGTGAGTAATGACATATAATCCACTGCATCCCAGCACGTAATCTCTGGATGAACAGCCTTCACTTCCTCTCGTTCAAATGGCTGATCATCAATAAAGAGAATGGTATCTTTATGAATATTTAGGCGCTCGCTGATTCTCTCTAAAGAACTAGATTTGGCATTCCAATGAATCTCTGGATAGAGAAAGAAATGCTCGATCCCAAAGGCGGAGAGCTTTTCCCTCACGGCTGCTTCATCATTCCGGCTTGCAATAGAAAGAAGGATACCGCGCTCATCTAATTCTGTTAGCACTTCCTTCATCGAAGGCTTTAACATCACTTCATCTGATTCAAGTAAAATTCCATCCCATAATGTATGATCTAAATCCCAGACAACACACTTGATTTGCTTAGCCATTTGTTTTTCTCCTCTCACATGTCATATTGGAAAAAGCCTTTACCTGATTTTTTGCCGTACTCGCCTGCGTCGACCATTTTGACAAGTAGAGGACATGGACGGAACTTCGGATCTTTGTAGCTCTCGTATAAAACAAGCAATGAATTCAAAATCGTATCAAGTCCAATTAAGTCCCCTGTCGCAAGTGGTCCCATTTTATGGCCGAAACCTCCGCGGAAAATTTTATCGACATCCGCTGGCGTGGCGACTTGATCTTGCACCGCCCAAATCGCTTCGTTGATTGTCAGCATAAGCACACGGTTGGAAACAAATCCCGGAAAATCATGCACCACAACAGGTGTTTTATCAAACGATTTCAAGAAACCTTTTGCGGTTTCAACTGTGTCATCAGAAGTTGCTTTTCCTCTAATCACTTCAACCAACGCTTTAAGAGGAACAGGGTTCATAAAGTGCGCCCCAATGACCTTCTCAGGGTGATGCATAAGGGACCCTACCTTTGTAATCGAAATACAGCTCGTGTTTACAAAATAGATGGTTTCTTTCGCACAAATATCTCGCAGCTCTTCATAAATGGGTTTTTTAATCTCCCAATCTTCCGTCACATTTTCAATGACGATATGCGCGTCATGTAAGCCTTCAAGTGAAGTTGACAGCTGGATTTGAGACAATACATCTTCTAAAGACAATGAGATTTTCTTCTTTCTCACAAATTGAACCAGTTGATAGGTCTTCTTGATTTTTTCCAGCGCTTCATTTAGTTTTTCTTCTGTGACATCAACTAATGTGACTTGATAGCCATTTGCTGAAAGGTCTAATGCCATATCAGCCCCCATCACACCTGCTCCAATCACACCTACGTGCTTCGTGTTCATTTCTCCAACACTCCAATTCGCTTTAAAATGACATTGATTTTTTCTACGACTTCATTTGTTAATGAATGAATAAAAAAGTGATCTCCATCGAATTCAAAAAACGCACAATCTTCGCTTGTATATTGATCCCAATCGTCTAAATCGAACAGCACAGAAGGCAAATCACGTGTACCATAAAAAATAGAAATTGGACAAGCAGCTGGAACGACTTCATCACACAGATAGGTCTCCAAAAGCTGAAAGTCTGCTCTTAAAATCGGCAGAAAGAAATCAAGCACTGCATGGTTATCGGCAAGTTCCTCAGGAACGCCTCCCATCGCAATGATCGCCTCTTTTAGTTTGGAATCTGACAGTTGATGATAGACTTTCTTTTCTGGAATATGTGGTGGAAAGCGCCCAGAATAAAAGACATGGACAGGCTCTTTGTTTAACCTTGTTTTCATTCTTTTTTGTAATTCATACGCAAGGACGGCTCCCATGCTATGACCGAAAATGGCATAGGGCTCTCCTTCTTTTAAAGAGGAGGACGCTTGTACATAAAGATCATCTGCGACCTGCTGTAAATCGGTTAGAACAGGCTCTGTCATTCTTGTCCCGTGCCCAGGGAGTTCAAGGGCATGAATTTCTATCGACTGGTCTATATAAGATTTCCACGTACTGAATACGGTACTTGCCCCACCTGCGTACGGTAAGCAAAATAACTTCACGACACGCCACACTCCCTTTTGCATTTGATTGCCAACGCTTCCAGCCAGTCTTTTTCATCAACGATGATTTGTTCTAAAGAAGCTTTGATATTGGCTTGGTACCTACTAGACATCTCACCTGAAAAAAGGAGTTTTGCTGCCTGATGCCTCGCTTTCTCCCATTCTGATACAATACGTTCCATCCATTCCACCAGCTCAGGTAGATCGCCTTTGATGAGATTCAGCCGATACAGCTCCACTTTCTTCGTATTGATGATCTGATTGAAAGACGCCACGAGCTTCTCGATATCATCCAATTGCGGATACTGCTCATAAAATGTTTCAAGAGCTGTGATTCCTTTTTCGATTACGTCTATCTGACCATGCATATTTCTCAGGAAATAAGTCGTTTTTTGATCAAATAATTCAGTCGAGAGCTTGTCCGGTTCAAAGTAGAAGGACGCATAAGAATGAAATTGATCATTCGGCTGAAAATGATCATGAAAGGTGTCATACCCTTTCTGTACATCTTTAAATGACAGCACTTGATGCTCATAAGACAAATTATCTAAATGCCGATTCTCTAATACTTGAAAGGTTTGCTGATTTTCATCGAAACCCGTAATTAAAATTGAATGACGGCTATGGGTTGTCAAATACTCTTTTCTGCCTCTCTGAACGTAAGGGTCTACCCACACAATGACGGGGCGGTCCCGCATCACATCTTGTTTGACCTTTTCAATGAGATTGACACAATACGTCATTTTTTCAACTTGAATGCCTTGTAAATTCATAATCTTTTCTGGATCGTGTGCCGACATCCAGTCAATCTGCAGGAAGCCGTCCTCTGAAAGCCCATAGGCAAATTGATCATTTAATAAGTATGGAGCGACTTCTTGATCATGCAGCTTCACAATTGGAAAAAAGCAATTGAAGAAACAGCTTCGATAAAACAAATCATTATAAGGATGAATGCCCGAAATCTGTTTGACGGTCATCTTTTTTTCCTCTCTTTCCAGCAGTAGATGTCACCATAAATCCTTTGATGAAACCAATCGTACAAAACCAAATGAAAAACAAATAATAAGAAATCGCTAATTCAATGAGAGAGGAAGGTCCCCATACAAAAGTCATTTTCCAAGGCAGCCCATTAAAGGCTAGTTGCGAAAGAATCATTGGCAGGAGCAATATCCCAATTAGCAGCAGCACCCAGCCGATGCTTTTCAGCCAGACGCCAAGTGACATGTCCCTGCGAACTAAAGCGCCGTTTCTTACACGCTTCCTCCACTTGATAAAACGAACGATAGACACCATTTGCAGCAAAATAAAAAGACATGTCCCTGCTAAACTCAATTGATCAATGAGCTGAAATGGATCTATTGATGACTCTGCTTCTTCATTTGTACCCGCGATCGTATTGGCAATAAGACGTGCCGTTTGCTCGGTGTAGCTGCTATTCATATTTGCTAACACTCCGATAGCAATATCTTCTTTTGGCTGGATCAGAAAAAATGATGAATAGTTTGGGTTAGAGCCTGCATGAAAAAGCGAGTCCACCTGCCCATGCGCCTTTTCTATATACCAGCCGGCATTGTAATAGACATGCTTCCCTTCTTCTGGGACATTCACAGTTAAATGATCATGATTTTTTACAAAACGAGACCAAGTTGAATCGGTCAATTGATATTGCAGCCAAGTCCCCACATCCTGACTATTCATCACAATATAGCCTGCAGGGGTGTTGCCTCGATATTCTGGTGCTTCATAAGCATGCGGAGCAAGGAATTGCAGTTTAAATCCTTCTGAGACAACACCGGACTTCATGCGTTTTAGCCCAGCCTCCGTTTGGTCAAGATGATGCCTTTTAAACAGCTCTTTCATATAAGCCTCATACGACGTTCCTGTTACATTTTCAATGATGAGACCAAGGACATCATAGTTGATGGTGGCATATTCAAAGGAGCTGCCTGGCTTACGATTAAGCTCGATTGATTTCAGCTGATCAACTGTTTTTTTCAATGCATCCTTTGCATGATCAGGCTGGATAAGCGCAATGGTTTGAAAGGGAATGCCGCTTGTGTGATGCATTAATTGCTCCACCGTCAAACGCTGAGGCTTTCCATGGTATGTTGGAAAAAAACCTGGAATATAGCTGCTCACTGGATCTTTTATATGAAGTTTTCCTTGCTTCTCTAACTCCACAATAGCAAGGGCGGTAAACGCCTTTGATGTAGAACCAATTTCAAAGAAAGTACTGGCTGTCACTTGCTCCTTTTTCTTTCGATCCGCATAACCAAAACCTTTTTGGTACACCACTTCGTCCTTTTTCACAACCACAACGGACATGCCTGGAATGCGTCCAAGCTCCATCTGTTCCTCTATCACTTGATCAATGGCTTTAGATGAAATCACTGCTTTTGCATGTATTCCCCCAGCAAAGCTGCTTATCCATAAGATCGCTAATAAAAATGAAAGATAGATAACATACTGATTTTTCCTCATGTAAATAATGAATCCATTTCTTCAAGAGACATATCCACTGTTTCAAAATCAGACGGTGTAAATTCGATTCCTTCTTTCTCTAAGCAATGCTGTACAAGACGCTCAATTTGCTGCTCTACCGCTTGCAATAGCTGCGTCATGTCTGTTTCACGCAGCTGTTTTTCGCTGAAAGAAAGATGGAAGATCAGCTGACCGCCTTTGATGGTAGCGACCATATCGATGACGGTTGTTAATGGATTATCCAATGACGAATCAATCCCCGATGTAAAGTAAGTCATCTCATAATCAGATGATTGTTTAAGCACCTGATCAATTTCACCTAGATAGTTAAAGCGTAATTGCGGCGCTGAATGATCAGGAAGCTGCCTATTGATGAGTGAGAGCAATCCATAGTCTGCACCTTTATTTGGCACTTCACGTATCGTTTCTTTGACAGCCCGTATGTGATCTGAGAGAGATTCAGACACATGAACATTCACAGGGTACATGGTGGTGAACCAGCCGAACGTTCTAGATACATCAATATCTTCCTCCACAGCATCCCTGCCATGACCTTCTAATTCCAAAGAAATCCTCTTTTGATTCGTTTGCTGATAACAGGCTTGCGTCAAGGCTGAAATTAACAGTTCGTGAGGCTGCGTTTGATACGCTTTATTCGCTTGATTGATCAATTGATCCGTGAGCTCCACTGATAATGCCTTGGTTAATTTGACTTCGTCTCTGACATATCCCTCATTTGAAGAAACTGGATACAGAGGCTGAATATCCTGCACCGCTTTTTGCCAATAGCTGAGCGACTCTTTTACCTCCTCTGATACTGCATACTCGTTCACCCGCTCTGTAAATGTTTGATAGGAATGGGTTTTAGGCGGAAGCACTTCAGCTGTGACCTTCTCTGCATGCAATAATTGAATCAAGTCCTCCACAAGAATTTGCCATGACATACCATCAGCTAAAAGATGATGGGCGGCAAAAATGAGATGTGATTGAAAAGCAGTTTGACAAAGCGCTGCCTGAATCAATGGTCCTTGATAAAGATGAGTTCTTTGCTTGACCTGACACCCTACTTCTTGTAGCGCTTCTTCCACATTCTCTTCTGACAATGCCGTAAAATCGTGGATCATCAGCGGAATACCCTGAATGTCTTCATCATAATGAAGCGTGTTTGTTGCCTCATGTACTTTTAACCTTAGTCCGTCGTGATGAATGACGAGCTCTTTGAAAGCATCCTGCACGATTTTTTCATCCATCTTTTTCTTTGAATGAACAATGATGGATTGATGCCAAAAATGTTCATCTTTTAATCGCTGGGACCAGAACCATTCGATAATTGGGATCGATTTCACATCGCCCGCAGCCTGCTCTTGTGAAATATGTAAGACAGGTTCCTGCTGAACGACTTGTGCCATTTCTCTAAAAATGGGATACGTAAAAAGATCTTTGGTTTTTAAATAGAGTCCTTTGTCTTTTAACTTCGCAATAAATTGAATCGCCTTAATGGAGTCACCGCCAAGCTGATAAAAATGATCAGCCGGTTCGATCGTTTCATGCCCTAAGATGTCTTTTGCTGTATCTACTATGATCTCTTCAATGTCCGCTGTTTCCTTGGACCATTCAACGGCTGTTTCCACTTGAGACAACAATGGATCAGGCAGTGCTGTCCGATTGATTTTCCCATTTTGAGTAAGCGGAAGCTCATCTAGTAAAACAAAATAGGCAGGTACCATATAAGCTGGAAGCTGATCTGATAATTTCTTTCTAAGTAAAAAGGACGTCAGCTCTTTTTCTTTCAATTCAATATAAGCAGCCAGCTGTTTTTCTCCAGATTCATCGGTTAGATCAATGACAGCTGCTTTATCAACTTCTTCAAGTGCCATAAGTGCAAGTTCAATTTCTCCCAGCTCAATCCGGTAGCCTCGCAGCTTGATTTGATGATCAATCCTGCCAATGTAATCAATCTTTCCATCATTTGCTCGTTTGGCTATATCACCTGTTCGATACATGCGGCGATCGTTTACAAACGGATTGGGCAGAAAGCGCGATTCTTGCAAATCAGGTCTTTGCCAATACCCTCTGCCAACACCCGCACCTGAAATATAGATTTCTCCTACTGTCCCAGGAAGCACGGCTTGCTGATTCTCATCTAAAAGGTAAATCTCTGTATTTGGCATTGGCACACCAATTGACACCGATGTCCCCCCATCATCTTGATGGAATTGATGAATCATACAGCCGACGGTTGCTTCAGTTGGTCCATATTCATTAAAGATGGATATCCTTCCATCACTTGCCTCTGTGATTCTTTTGGCCAAAGCGGTCGATAATTGTTCCCCGCCCACAATCATCCGTTTCACAACTGATTGAGAAAGTGCAGCATCTGTTAACAGTGCCATATGAGCTGGTGTCAGCTTGATGACTTTTGCTTTTTGATCAAACAAAATATGTTCTAATAAAAAGCCTGGCTGATCCTCTTGACGATAGATCACCACTGTACTGCCAATGACCAATGGCGTATAAATGGATGTCACAGTTAAATCAAATGCAATGGATGAATACAAGGCAAAATGATCATCTGGTGAATCAGTATAATGTGTTTTGGCAGACATAATATAGTTTACTAAGCTTCTGTGCTCAATCATGACTCCCTTTGGCTGTCCTGTAGAGCCAGACGTATAAATCATATATGCGACGTCTTCAGCATCCCCAATGAATGGATGTTCCGCATCATACTGAGCCAACTGATCCCACACGTTGTAGATATTGTACGTACCGCCATTAAAATGGTATGCAGATGCGTGATCTGTGAAAAACAGTTTTGCCTGGCTGTCATCCAAAATAAACTGAATGCGTTCCTGCGGATACTCAGGATCAATCGGAACATATGCACCTCCAGCCTTTAAAATCCCCAGCAGCAGCACAATAAGTTCTGGTGAATGATTCATACATACTGCAACTAAGTCATGTCTCTGTAAGCCATGTGTTTGTAGAAAATGCGCCATTTGATTGGTTTTTCTCTCAAGTTCACCGTATGTCATGATATGAGATCCGTCCTGAAGCGCGATTCGATCAGGAGAAGACTTTGACATGTCTGTGATCAATTCATGGATTTTTTGTTTCTGTGGAAATAGTACGCCCGTGTCGTTCCATTGATATAGCTCTCGATGTTCCTCATCTTCTGTCATGAGAAGTACGTCTTTTAACAGCTGCTTTGGCTGAGCGAGTATGGTTTCGACAAAGAGAAGCATTCTTTCGTGTAGAAAGTCGATGTCTTCATTGCTGTAATCTGAGATCTTGTAGTCATATTGAAGTTCGATTTGCCCTTTTTCATCCCATTCTTTCACAGCAACTTGTAAGCCATATGGCTGGAAGCCATTGTAAAGCTCTATGTATTCAACTTTGTATCCTTCCATCTCCTGCACCATATTTGTGCTGTAGGAGTTGATATAGATTTGAAAAAGCTGATCATATCCTGCTTTGGCAAGCTCTAAATCTTTGACAAGTGCATCATAGGGATAACGCTGATGCAGAAAGTAAGCCTTATAGCTTTTTTGAACGTCTGTCAGACTTTCTAACAAAGATAGATGAGGATCGATCTTCATTCGATATGGCATTGTACTGACGGTCATACCGGACGTGGCTTTTTCCTTTTGTCCGGAACGATTGAGAACTGGCGTCCCAATAATAAAATCTTTTTGCTGGTATCTTTTATGCAAGTAAACGAAGAGTCCTAAAGTAAATAAAGAGTTGATTGAACAATGATGGGTATCTATAAATTCATAGATTCGTTCTGAGAGTTGTCGATCAAAGTAATGGCTGTGCCGATGGCCTTTGATTTGGTCAGTTCCCTGTACCAAATAACTATCAGACACATCAGATAATGTTTCTTTCCAAAATTGCTGATCTTTTTTAAATCTTGGGGAGTTCATATATTTTGATTCTTTATCAATAAATACAGAATGATTGTCTGCTTCTTGTTCGATAGAGGAGCTTTGGGTAAGAGCAGTGTAAAGCTGGCTAATTTTATCGATGATTACTTTCATCGACCATCCATCTGCTACTGTATGATGGCATTTGATGAAATAACCGGATTGTTGTTCACCGACTTTTAATACAGCAAATTCGGCGAGAGGGGTTTCTGTTAATTGAAATGGTGTTTTGAAGGCTTTTTCGGCCCATTCTAGCATGTCTTCATGTGTGGAAAACTCATAGGCAGGAATTGGATTATCGGCGTTTGGATCAACGTATTGAAGCGTCTCACCATCTTTCTCTACTAGCTTGAGACGAAGAGATTCTGTCATCATGATACAAGATGCAATGGCCTGCTTCAGTTTATCAAGCTGCAACGGCCCATTGACGAAAATGATACCGCCAATATGATTGATCGGTGTTTCTGGATAAAATGTTTCCATGTTCATCACGCGCCGCTGCGGATGTGTTAATGGCCAATATACTAAACTACTAGTCAATTACGCCACCTCTACTTTTCATATAGTTAACATTTCTACGAACATATTAAATCATATAACGGTATTTTTGTAAATAATTGAGATAAAATGTCTAAATTTGTTCATTTTTTAATCTAGACGCTAGGAAAGCCGACACAGTAAACAGAGCAACGTTTATAAAAAAGACGACTCTTGCCCCAAAGAGATCGGTCATGGTGCTCATAACAAGGATGGACATTCCGTATATAAAAGTTGATAGTGTATGTTGAGCTGACAGTATTTTGGGCAATTCAATTTCACTCAGTGTATCTTGTACATAGGTACGAATAGAAATGCTGCGAAGCTGAAAAGCTGGCCCTAATAAAAAGACAAACAACAAACTCATCCATGCTGAATGATTCAATCCTAAGCAAAGGGTTAGCACAGCTACGATCACCGAACTGTAAAAAATGTGATCAAACAAACGCTGTTCCACATGCTTTGCGAACCGCAGCACGAGCAGGCCGCCTAGAATGGTTCCGCCAAAATAGCTTGCGTTAATAAAGCCCCACCATGTTTCAGGCTGGTGTAAGACTTCTGTGACATACACAAGGATAATGGCTCCAGTCCAGATACTTCTACCGCTCATGGATAGCATTTCTAAAACCGTTAATGTTCGAATAGTTGGCTTTTCATACATGAGCTTCCACCCTGAAAAGACCCTTGTAGTAAATGATTCAGACTGTTGCTCTTGTTTAGCTGCAGCCCCAGTATCAATCATAAAGAGCATAGATATGAGCGACAAACTGTATAAAACAAGTGTCGTCAATAGGAGAAACTGCGGTCCAAGAATGCCAATAAACAGCCCTCCTAAAAGCCAGCCTAGTAAAAGAACAATTTGATCAGAAGTTAAGATATAACTATTGGCTTTTAGTAAAAAGTTCTTTTCTACTAAACGCGGGATCATCGAATTTCGAACAGGAATGGTTCCTCCATCTATCAAAGACAGGAAAAATACAATGATAAAAAAGAAAGGAATAGTAAAAGTTGATAGTTGTAGAATATAAATGAAAATCAAGCAACCGAAGAAAGCAATTTGACACATTTGCAAATAGATAATGAGTCTTTTCAGCTTAAATTGATACATAAAGAAAGGAATGAGTACCGCTCCAAGGGCTTGTCCAACAAACTGCGAAACAGCCACCATTGAAGCAATCAGTGTAGAATTTGTTAATTGATATGTCAGGATGGTCAGAACGAGGACATATAACGAATCCCCAAAATTAGCTAGGGATTGTCCCCCTAATAAAAAGTAAAATGATTTGTTTTTCATATTGATCTCCATTTTCTCTTCATTATCACCCATAATAATACATTATTTTCTACACTTCTACTTTTTATAACAATATTTTCATAACTTGATACATTTTACCTAATTTAAAAAACCGCCAAAAGGCGGTTTTTATTTAGTCATATATATGAACAGTTGGTTCTTTGTCTTCAGCATTTTTCGTGATCAGGGCTTCTTGTTGATCAGAAGATGTGATGTTAATTTCGATATTGGTACTCTTATAGTAATCCATGACTTCACCTGTTAAATATTGCGTGAAGGCTACAACTTCCGTTTTTCCGTAGAACTGCATTGGAATTTCGACTTTCATTTTTTGCAGGTTGCCGTTTTTGTAAAAGCCTTTTCCTACGACACCAGTATAATTCGGGAAGTAGTCTTCGACTTTTGTTTTGAAGCGGTCAAATCGCTCGGAATCATCTTTGTAGTTGCCTTTCGCATTATCTGAAGGGAAGAAGACATTCTCCTCTTTGATCGTATCCCAATTACCGATATCAGCTGAGCCTGCTTTCACATCCGTTTTGGCGATAAAGTTTCCTGGAACGATAGATGATTTTGGTGCTTGCTTATAAAGGGCAATCATGACAGGCACTTTTTGCAGCCCATCCATTTGACGAATTCGTTTGATCACTTGTTCAGCAATTTTTTCGCCTTCCGACAATAGTTTCTTTGAATTTTTCGATGAATCGATCGTCACCTCTTGCTGCGGATCACCGATATTTTCACGGTAATAATAAACAGAGTTCAGTGCAAGACCAATGACAACTCCGCCAAGCTGTAAGCTGTTTTTATCTTTTCGAATTAAGTAATTATGTTCTAGCATCGAAGCTAAGTAAATTGGACTATTTTCATTTTTAGACTTTGTTGAACCTGAGCTTGGAAGAGCTGGGTTTAAGCCGAGATTCTTAAAGTCTTTATCTTCTTTTTCTGCCTTTTTCAGATCACTGCCTGTTTTTTTGCGCGCCAGCCAGTTGAGAACGGTGTCCTCATCTAAATGCTGTCCTTCTTGGAAAAGATAGTCGTTTGTATTAAATGATTCTGTTGCAAGGCGCATAAGTCCTGTTTCAAATTCATCGATGTCCAGGCGTGTGTTGAGACGCTCTGCTGTTAATCCTCGCGCAGCCCCTTGTTTAAACGGCAGCACCATTTTGTAATAGGAGTCAGAGATATTGTACATCGGGATGATGGCTGTTTCCTTCGTTTCATCCGTTTTTTGTGTGACCTCTTCTTCTTCCTTTCCCCCAAAAGGTGCACACGCTGACAATACCAGTGTGAGCATTGTCAGCAGCAATAACAACTTTTTCAATAGAAAACACTCCTCTTATTTCTTTAGCTCCTCGAGCATTTTAGCTTCGTCCCAAATTTCAATATTGAGTTCTTCTGCCTTTGTCAGCTTACTTCCCGCTGCTTCTCCGGCAATGACTAAATCTGTTTTTTTACTCACACTACCTGCCAGTTTGCCGCCTAATGCTTCGATCGCTGCTTTTGCATCGTTTCGGGCCATTTCTTCTAATTTCCCTGTCAGCACAATGGTTTTGCCTGCAAAATAGGAATCACTTTCTTCTGCCTTCACCGGCTTTGGCCCTGTGTAGGTCATATTGACCCCTAGCTCTTTTAGTTCATTTAGCAGGTTGAGTATTTCTTCTTTCTCAAAGTACGTGACGACGGCATCAGCCATTTTTTCACCGATTTCGTCGACTTCGAGTAATTGTTCTTTCGTCGCTTGCTTTAATTGATCGATGTCGCCGAAATGCATCGACAAGGTCTTTGCCGCTTTAGAGCCAATAAATCGAATACCGAGTCCAAATAGTAAACGCTCTAGAGAGTTTTCTTTCGATTGCTCAATCGAACGCAGTAAATTGTCGACAGATTTTTCGCCCATTCGCTCAAGCTGAATGAGCTCTTCTTTCGTTAATCGGTAAAGATCGGACACACGAGAGACAAGCTGTTCTTGGAAAAGCTGTGTAATGACCCGCTCGCCAAGCCCATCAATGTTCATTGCATTACGGGAAACAAAGTGAATGAGTCCCTCACGTATTTGAGCAGGGCATTCTGGATTGATGCAACGCAAAGCCACTTCGCCTTCAATTCTCACCAGCTCACTATGACACTCTGGGCATTCAGTCGGCATGTGAAACGGCTTTTCTTCTCCTGTACGCTGATCGATCAGTACGCCTGCGACTTCCGGAATAATATCGCCCGCTTTTTTCACAATCACTTGATCAAAAAGGCGAATATCCTTTTCTTTGATCAAATCTTCATTATGAAGAGAAGCACGCTGCACTGTCGTCCCTGCTACTTTGACAGGTTCAAGAATCGCCGTTGGTGTGATGACGCCTGTACGCCCTACACTTAGTTCAATATCAAGCAGCTTTGTCACGACCTCTTCAGCCGGAAACTTGTACGCAACCGCCCAGCGGGGACTTTTTGCTGTAAAGCCGAGCTCTTCCTGCTGAGCTAACGAATCGACTTTGATGACAATTCCATCGATTTCATATGAAAAATCGGCACGCTTCGTTTTCAATGTTTCAATGAGGTCGATCACTTCTTCAATCGTGTGGCACATCCGTCTTTCTTTGTTCGTTTTAAAGCCAAGTTCGTCGAGAAGATCAAGTCCCTCGCTTTGCGATTCAACACCGATTTCATCAAGCTCCGCTATACTGTAGACGAAGATATCAAGGTTTCGTTTCGCCGCAATTTTCGTATCAAGCTGACGAAGCGAGCCTGCAGCCGCATTACGCGGGTTCGCAAACGGCTCTTCTTCGTTTTGTAATCTTTTTTCATTTAATGCTTCAAAAGAAGGTTTTGGCATAAATGCCTCGCCTCTCACTTCAATCGACAGAGGACGTTTGATTTTGAGCGGGATGGAACGAATGGTTTTGAGGTTTTCAGTAATATCCTCACCCGTTGTCCCATCTCCACGCGTGGCACCTCGGACAAACACACCGTTTTCATAACGGAGAGAAACAGCGAGTCCGTCAATTTTCAGCTCGACATTGTATGCGACATCGTCACCAACTGCTTGACGAACCCGTCGGTCAAAATCAAGAAGGTCCTGTTCATTAAACGCATTCCCGAGGCTGAGCATCGGTGTGCCGTGACGCACTTTTTGGAAGGCGTCTAACACAGCGCCTCCTACTCTTTGTGAAGGGGAGTCCGCTGCTTTTAAATCAGGGTGCTCTTCCTCTAAAGAGATCAGCTCACGCATCCGCGCATCATATTCAGCGTCAGGAACACTTGGACGATCAAGTGTATGATATTCGTAGTTGTATTGGTTCAAAATCTGGTGCAGTTCCTCGATCCGGCGTTTCGCTGCTTCTTTATCCATCTGCTTCTTCCTTTCAATTCATCCGTTTTATAAGTGCTATCGGTTTATTGCTTCTCAATTGGCGCAAATGCTGCGAGAAGACGCTTAATGCCTGTAGGGCTTGGGAAGGCAATATCAAGCTCTGTGCTGTCTCCACTGCCTTTTACACTCACAACCGTTCCAACGCCCCATTTTTTATGAGCCGCTTTATCACCCACAGCCCAGCCAATACTTCCGCCGCCTGTGTTTTGAATGGTTTGAGTTTGCGGACGTGAGACAGGTCCCCGTCTTTGCGGTCTTTCTCTTGTTTGGCCAAACGGTGTTTTCGTTTCTTTCTTCTCATTTAGGTTGTCCAATAAATCGGCTGGTATTTCTCGAATGAATCTTGATTCAAGGTTCATGTTTGTCCGGCCGAAGAGTGTTCTCATCTTGGCACTTGATAAATAGAGCTCTTCTTCCGCCCGTGTGATGCCTACATAGGCAAGGCGGCGCTCTTCTTCCATCTCTGCATCTTCCATTAATGAACGGCTGTGCGGGAAAACACCTTCCTCCATGCCCATTAAGAAAACAACAGGGAATTCTAGACCTTTTGCAGCATGAAGAGTCATTAAGATGACGGCATCCTGATCTTCTTCCTCATTCTCATCCAGCTTATCAATGTCTGCGACGAGGGCGAGATCTGTCAGGAAAGTCACGAGAGACTTGTCTTCATTTTGTTCTTCAAAGTTCTTAGTCACGGAGAGAAACTCGTCAATATTTTCTAGACGGCTTTGTGCTTCAATCGTTTTTTCAACCTTCAGTGCTTCACGATAGCCTGTTTTCTCTAGGATTTCTTCTGTTAATTCTGTGACAGATAAATAATCCTGCATGTTCGTCATTTGATCAATGAGCTGTTTGAACTCATCAAGCGCATTGGCTGCCCTTGCACTGAGTCCAATGAAATCTACCTGACCAAGCGCTTCAAACATAGACAGGTCATTCATCTCCGCATATGCTGCGATTTTATCAACAGATGTTGCACCGATTCCACGCTTTGGTACGTTGACAATACGTGCAAAGCTAATGTCGTCATCTGGGTTAGCTACTAGGCGTAAGTAAGCCAAAATGTCCTTGATCTCTTTTCTGTCATAGAACTTCGTGCCGCCGACAATGTTGTATTGAATGTTTGACTTCAATAATGTTTCCTCTATGACACGAGACTGGGCATTGGTTCGATAAAGAATCGCAAAATCGGATAATTTACGCTTACCGCTCTGATGAAGCTGATGAATCTTTCCAGCGACAAATTGACCTTCACCGAATTCATTATCTGCACGGTAATAGGCTATCTTCGCTCCTTCATCATTTTCTGTCCAAAGATTTTTCGGCTTACGGTTCGCATTGTTTTGGATGACTGTATTTGCGGCATGCAGAATACGTTTAGTCGATCTGTAATTTTGCTCAAGCAGAATCACTTCACTGGACGGATAATCTTTTTCAAAGGAGAGAATGTTTGTAATATCCGCTCCGCGCCAGCGGTAAATGGACTGATCCGAGTCACCCACCACACATATATTTTGAAAACGCTGAGCGAGCAGTTTCACAAGCATGTACTGTGCTCTGTTCGTATCCTGATACTCATCGACATGAATGTATTGGAATTTCCGCTGATAGTGTTCTAATACTTCAGGGATGCGCTCAAACAGACGAATCGTCATCATAATTAAATCATCAAAATCGAGTGATTGGTTTTTGAGTAACCGTTTTTGATAATCTGTGTAGACGTCGCTGACCACTTGATCATAGAAATCACCAGCTGTTTTGGCGTATTCCTCTGCGTCTATGAGTTCGTTTTTTGCACTGCTGATTGAACCTAAAATGCTGCGTGGATCAAACTTTTTAGGATCGATATTTCGTTCTTTTAGAATATTTTTTATGACTGAAAGCTGATCAGATGTGTCTAATATAGAGAAGTTGCGATTCACACCAATACGGTCAATATCGCGTCGTAAAATGCGCACACACATGCTGTGGAACGTAGAGATCCAAATGTCATCCGCACCAGGCCCTAAAATGGCTTGGACACGCTCACGCATTTCACGTGCTGCCTTATTTGTAAACGTAATCGCTAAAATGTTCCACGGAGCCACATGCTTTTCGGCCATTAAGTAGGCAATTCGATGTGTGAGCACCCGTGTCTTTCCGCTTCCTGCTCCTGCCATCAATAATAAAGGTCCATCTGTTGCTTTGACCGCTTCTTTCTGCGCGTCATTCAGCCCTTCTAATAGATGATTCGATATTTCATTCATTCCATTCACCGCCAATTCGAACTTATGTTCTATTTTAACCCGTTTCGTCTTGTTTGACTATGATGACTTTTTGACTGCGCCCACTGTCTTTAATGCTTCTTTGAAATTGTCATAAATGACGTTTCCTACAACAACCACGTCCGCATGCTGCGCAAAATCTTCTGCCTGCTTTGCGTTTTCAATGCCCCCGCCATAAAAAAGGACCGTTTCATGAAGCACTGCTTTTGTTTCTTTCACAAGCTCTATATCTCCAAGCGTTCCGCTGTATTCTAGATAAAAAATGGGCAGCTTCATCAAATGCTCTGCCACTCTTGCATATGCCCTTACGTCATCGATGTCCAGCGCTGTATTTGCCTCTGTGAGCTTGGCCGCTTTACACTCTTCATTTAAAATAACATAGCCTTCAGGCACGATCTCTTCCATTGACATCAAATCACCGAATTCCTTCATCGCGTCCTTATGAAGCCCAACAATCCAATCAGGATGAGAGCTGTTTAAGACGGTCGGGATGAAATACAGATCGAAGCCCGGCACAATCATCTCATGTGTTGAGATTTCGAGCACACATGGCACAAGAAATCGGCGGACCTTTGACATCAATTGGAGCACATTGTCCTCTGTCACATTGTCACTGCCGCCAATTAATATGGCATCCGTACCAGATTCACAAATCGCCTCCAGCTGTTCATCGGATATTTCTTTATTTGGATCGAGTTTAAAGACATGCTTCCACTCGGTAACATCATACATGAAAAACGTTCCTCCATTCGTTTCATTCCATTTAAATATTATAACAAAATCAGTGACCGCAAAAAATGGGTAACCTCCTTCAGCTAAAAGTTTCATTCTTTTGAAAATGGACGATTTTAACTCTAAATGAGGCTAATGGAGACTATGTGAAAAGATCCACTTCAAGAGGACTGAGGGAGATAAATATATTAATACTGAACTGAAATGCGAGCTGCTTCGTCTCATCACATGATATTATACAATAAAGGAACATTTTACTATCTAATAAGCAGGTGAATGATTTGAAAAGAACCATCACATATGATCAAACGATCGACATCGGATACATTGATCTCATCCCGCCTAGAATCGGGACAATCAAAGAAACCATTGAATTAGACGTAAATGAATGTGTGAATGCAGATATTGATAAAGAGGGCCGAGTGGCTGGTCTGGAGTTATTTGCAGAAGAAGCAGAGGTTCTGAAGCATGCACCCGTTTATGAGGACGAGCTTTCGTTACGTTTTACGGATCAGGAAGTTCTCTCAACCTATCATTTATCGGGCATTGAATTTCAATTCTCGACGCCTGATCACAAAGGGCTGATCGGTTTTACGATTGTCGATCCTCTTCGATATAACATCAAAAGAAAGACAAGAAAAAACCGTTTTGAATGGTCAAAACGGTTTTTCCAAACTATTGTCTCACTTCATTGAAATAATGGACGGATGTCATGGCCCCTTCATCGACCATCTTGTTGTCTTGAATATCTAATGGATCAGGGTGTCCGGCTTTTTCAGGAATCTTTTCATCTGAGCGGAACATGCTTGCCCATTTTTTGAGATGCTGTTTATTTTTTACCGCTAATAACACAGCACCACCAACCCCTAATCCTGCAAGTACATACGCATTTGGACGCTTATTCATGTATGTTCCCTCCCCTTATGATCTTATTTGTAAGTTACCCCGCCTTTTTATTTCTAAACGTCACAATCTGTTGAAGTGGTTTCTCTTTCAATGAAAAGTGGAATAACAACAGCAATGATAGAGAAAAGAGGGGATCTTCGTGACAACAACTTTCATTGTCATTGGCGCACTATTAGTGATTTGTTTCATCTTACCAATCATTTTATTCATCTGGATTTGGATGCGAGATGAAAAACAGGAAGAGCATTCTGTCCTGCGAAATTATCCGGTCATTGGAAAGCTGCGGTTTATTTTTGAAAAAATAGGACCTGAGCTGCGCCAATATCTTTTTCTGAATGATCGGGAGGAGCTTCCTTTCTCAAGAAGAGAATATGAGCAAGCTGTCATGTCTGGGAAGTACAAAAGCCGGACGATGGGCTTTGGATCAAAACGTGATTTTGACAAGCCTGGTTACTACATTCGCAACGTCCTATTTCCAAAGCAGCGAGATGAATTACGCATCGATCAATCTGAAAAAATCCATACAAAAGTGTATCAGATTGATCAAGACAATTTACTGCGAAGAAGTGAACATACCAAAGAGGTCGAAGCAAAACCTTACTATCTCCATCAAGACGATGTACAAGTGATTGGCGAACACACATGTCAAAAGCCTTTCCGTGTAAAAGGCCTGATTGGACAGTCTGCCATGAGCTACGGATCTTTAGGCGACAGGGCCATTACAGCACTATCCTCTGGATTAAAAATGGCTGGCGGTACGTGGATGAACACAGGTGAAGGCGGGCTTTCCCCATATCACCTCAAAGGCGGAGCCGATATCATTTGCCAGATTGGGCCCGGTCTATTTGGCGTGAGAACAGAGGATGGTGCTTTCTCCTTTGAAGAATTTAAGAAAAAAAGTGAGCACGAGGAAGTCAAAGCCTTTGAGCTGAAGCTGGCACAAGGAGCAAAAACACGCGGCGGTCATATTGACGGCGAAAAGGTCACCGAAGAAATTGCGAATATCCGTAAATTGCCGCCCCATCAATCCATTGACAGCCCAAACCGATTTGAGATGTTCCACTCCATTCCTGATATGTTTGATTTCATTGAACAGCTGCGAAGTATAGGCGGAAAGCCTGTTGGCATCAAGCTTGTTGTCGGACATAAAGAAAACATTGAAGAGCTTGCAGCGTATATGAAAAAAAGCGGAAAGCATCCTGATTTCATTACAGTGGATGGCGGAGAAGGCGGCACTGGTGCATCCTTTCATGAATTGGCAGATTCCGCAGGGCTGCCCATTTTCACGGCGCTCCCAATGGTTCATCAAATATTGAAAGAATACGGTGTCAGAGATCAGGTAAAACTCTTTGCTTCCGGCAAACTTCTCTCACCTGATAAAATTGCGATTGCCCTTTCCATGGGTGCTGACTTTGTAAATATCGCACGGGGACTCATGTTTTCAGTCGGATGCATTCGCGCACAAGTGTGCCACACGAATAAATGCCCAGTCGGGGTCGCCACAACGGATCCAAAGCTGCAAAAGGGTTTATCAATTGAAGAAAAGAAATACCGAGTCTGCAATTATATCCTTTCTCTAAGAGAAGGTTTGTTTAACTTATCCGCAGCCGCTGGAATTGAATCTCCCATTCATTTTAATGAAAAACATATTATCTACAGACAAGAAAATGGCCAGACAAGTGAAGTGCCGATGTTTTCAGGGACACAGCCATCTGTCTAGTTTGAGAAAAGGTGCGTTTTCGCACCTTTTTTTCGTTGACATTTTGGCTCAATCGCGTATAAAGAACTTAGACAAATGATAGGAGATGGAGGATGCGTGAGGTTATAGGCGAGCTAAAATAAAAAACAGGACCGCTTGATTCAGCCAGTCCTTGCTTGTCTTTTCAGCGCTCTCCATAAAAAAACTGTAAACAACTCCATTCTTGTTGAAAAGGATTGTTTACAGTGAAAGCTGTTTTATTTAGTTTCGTCATTTGCCTGCTGTTCTGCTACGCGGTCAAGTGCCATCGTATAGGCATCATTTCCGTAGTTCAAGCAGCGTTTGACACGTGAGATGGTTGCAGTGCTCGCACCTGTTTCCGTCTCAATTTTATGATACGTGTTCCCCTCGCGAAGCATACGCGCTACTTCAAGACGCTGTGATAAAGATTGGATTTCATTGATGGTACACAAATCATCAAAGAATCGATAGCATTCTTCCAGGTCTTTAAGGGATAAGATGGAGTTGAATAACTGATCTAAGCTTTTGCCCCTTAATTTATCAATTTGCATCTTTATACATCTTCTCCTTTACTATTGGCACACCGCTTCGCACGACATTCTATGAAGAAAAGCGGTATCTTTCCTGACTAATTTTTTTCAACCTCAGCAATGAGCTTTGAACGAATCATGACAGGTTTGGTTCTACGCTGGAAATGCCGTCAGTTCTTTCGTAAGCCGAAGCTTCTTTATCGTATACAAATTCGACAAGTTCTGTCATTTTCCTTGTACGACAATCTGACAAACTTGTTTGCTTTCGATATCAGAATCACTTCTGCTTGATTAGGTATGCCCTAAAATACAGGTTGTGCGGAAAGCTCGGCGAGACCACAAACATGCGCCCCGCCTCGCTCAATTATTCAAAATATGTTGGTCGGCCAGCGTAACCGACAGATTCATTTTTCAATTAGGGCATTTCACTCGTCATGTCAAAGCCCTCTGCTTCAACAACTCCACATAAGCATTTTCACTTACATGGCAGCGAAGAGATCCATTGCTCACTTCTGCCCTATAACAGCTGTCAGAAATGTGGCAAAGATGATACAGCTCCACTCTGTTATATTTTAACGCATTATAGACGGAAAGAGTACAGTTTTTTTCATGACATCAAATATTCCTCTTGGTGTCACTCGAATATACGGCAAATGTGTACTTTGGAAAAAGACAAGTGTATCAATTGGGCAATCAAATGGATAGCCTCGCTCAATGAGCAGCTCGCGTAATGTTTGTATCTGCTGAAGAACAGTCTCAAACGGTTCAGCCGATGCACAGCCTGATAATTGCAGCGGGATTTCGTGCAAAATTTTCCCGTTCTCTGTGAGGACGATCCCCCCGCCGATTTCTTTCATTCTCTTATGTGCCAGCATCATGTCCTCTTTATTTTTCCCAATCACTAAAATGTCACCCGTGAGCGAAAATGAGCTGACAAAGCCTTGCACTTTGTTTGCGAAACCTTTGAGCATCGTATTCACACGCCACTCGCCTTTTCGGTCAATCAAGCTAAAGAAACTTTGATCATGGTCACAGGACAGCTGGTTCACCGAGTTATCAATTTCCACTGTATAAGGCTCCATGATGACAGCATTTCTCATTTTGACACCTAGCGGCATGGAAAATTGCAAATCACTCATCGTCAGATCATAGCATAAATCTAATGGAACAAGCCCGCCATTTTTCCATTTAGTTTCTTGAAATTGATGCTGGTTCTCGCCATCCAATTTGAGAATAACCCCTTTAGATATCACCGTTTCAGGATTTGGGTTCATCGGATCATCTAAAATATTCAAAGAAGCCAGCCGGCCGGGACCGACAACACCTAATAGGTCATCAATTTGATAGTATTTTGCAATGTTAAATGTCGCCATATTATACGCATCAATGATAGGCACGCCTTCTTCAAGGGCAATTGAAATCAAACGATTAATCATACCTTCCTCATAAAAATGAGGCGCAGCTCCGTCTGTTGTATAGAAAAAGTGATCATAGTGTCTAAAATCACGCTCGTGCAGTTCTCTTAAAATGTTCACTAAATCTGGGCGGATGGAAGAATGACGAAGTGAGACATGGTAGCCAAGGGACAAGCGTTTTAGCACATCGTCCGCATTCATCGCTTCATGATCGCTGTCCGCGCCAAACAGCTTCATTTTTGTTAGCGTTTTCTCGGAAGCTCCGGGGAAATGCCCTTCAATTCGTTTTCTCTGCTTCTTCGTTTCTTGCATGCAATATAAAATGAGATCATCACCGTCCATCAATCTTGGCCAGCTTGTTAATTCGCCGCCTTGAAGGACATCAGGATGATCAATCCATTCCTTGCGATAGTTGATAGGAAGCATCTCATCTTCATATCTGACTTCAGTCTGAAGATCGTATCTAGACCACCAGAAATACTGAAATGGCTGCTGTTTTAATTCACACAGAGTGGAAAGCGCTTTCTTTTCATTGCTCTGCAAAAGAAGAAATAAGTTATCGCTGACCATCGTTGTTGTGCCAAATTGAGACACATATTCTGCAAGTGATTGGGGATTATAAATATGGAACGGATGCGCGTGAGGCTCTATATACCCAGGCACAATGTATTTCCCTTCACAATCAATCACACGTTTAGCTGATTTATTTTGAGGAAGCTCTGCTCCGACATAAACAATTCGATCATCATGTATCCAAATATTTGCCTTCACCCATTGTTTCAAAAATGGGTTTAGCACGAGTCCATTCATTAAAAGGAGTGTTGGAACTATTTTTGAGTCGACTACATCGATTTGTGTGCGGATGTCATTGTTTCTCCAATTAAAAGTACGTTCGGACATTCACATACTCTCCTTCATTTGTATTAGCACTATCGTAACATAACGAACCACGTTACGCATTAATGAAACGTTACAATTTCTTGAAATCACACTTAAAATATTTAAAAAAGGAGATTCACCTTCAATGAAACCTAATCTCGGCTTAATGGAAGCGCTCATTCGAATTGCCTGCGGAATGACAATATGTACTGTGGCTGGTTCTTTATATGCTAGAAAACCATGGAGTAAAATGCTGCTTTTCAGCATCATGTGCGGCGGGGTGAAACTGGCATCTGGCATTCTTCGTTTTTGTCCAGTGACGTATATGTGTGAGCAGCAGGACACACATAAAGAGAAGGCTGAGTGAGACAGCCTTCTTTTTTTGTAATTATTTTCCGCCTCTTTCATCACTCCGCTGCTTCACACCATTCCACCATCGTACCTGCGATAATTTCTGCTGCTTCAATCACATGCTCAATGTCGATAGATTCATTCGGAAAATGGGCAAGCTCCGTTGTTCCAGGTCCAAACACGATGATCGGAATACCTGCCGCCTGTGACAGTAATCCGCCGTCTGTTCCCCAAGGAGCGGCTTCGATCTTTGGCGGCTCCTTCTTGACTGCTTCATATTGTTCCTTCAATAGACATAAAAGTGGATGATCCGTATCGATTGAGCCTGGAAGCCATCTTGCCCCAAACCATTCGACCTCGACAGGATGATCTTTGAACCATTCATCCTTTTCCCCAAGTCCCGTCATCCAATTTTCTAATTCCTTCTCTGCCTGCTCAACCGTCTCACCTGGCATCACTCCAAGTCTGCCCTCCATTGTGACCAGATCTGCTACAGAGGACGGCCAATCACCGCCTTGAATTTTCCCCATGTTGATGGGGATCGGAATTGGGATATGCTGAAATAACGGCTCGGTGATGCGCTGATTTCGTTCTTCTTCAAGTGCCGCTATATGCGTAAGAACGATCATACTCTTTTCAATAGCGGAAACACCGTGATATCTTGTTCCGCCATGAGCTGCCCTTCCTTTAATATACAGTCTGAACCACTTAGATCCCTGCTGAATCGGAAAGATTTTCATATGACTTGGTTCTGGAATGATGGCCGCATCTGCTGTATACCCTCTCAGTATGGCTGCAAGGGTGCCTGCACCGCCGCTTTCTTCTTCGACGACACTATGAAACACAACATCTCCTTTCAGCGGAATCTGAAGCGCATGCAGTGCCTCTAGTGCGAAGAGTAAAGAAACATTTCCGCCTTTCATATCTGTTGCCCCGCGTCCATAAAGTCTCCCGTTTATGATATGCCCGCTGTAGGGCGGATATGTCCATTGTTTCGTATCTCCTGCTGGAACAACATCCACGTGCCCATTTAATAAAATGGATTTGCCGCCGCCTTTCCCCTTCAATCGTCCGGCGACATTGGGACTTCCTTTAAAGGAACGCCTCGGGGAATAGAAATACGGATGTTCCAGCAGGTCTTCTCCGCCAATGTCCCATACATCTACATCAAAACCAATTGCGGAAAGCTTATTTGCTACAATTTGCTGCACATCTTGTTCATTCCCTTGGGTGCTTTCACATTGCACCATTTGCTGAAGAAGCGCAATCGCTTCATCTTGGTGCTCTCTCATCCAGCTTCTGATCCGTGTAATTGGCTGCAAGTCAGTCATCCTTTCTACACAACAGATTTGACATCAGGCGCTAAAATTAATGGGGCCTCTGTCGCCCTTATGACATCTTCCGGCTGAAACGGCGGCATGACTTCACGTAAAATGAGCAGCTGTGATTTGACCTCAATGACTGCCATATCCGTAATAATCAGATCCACACAAGACTTAGCGGTTAAGGGCAGTGTACAGGCAGATTTCACCTTTGACTCACCGTGTTTATCAAGGTGGCTCATCACCACCACAACCTTTTTCGCCTTTTGCGCAAGCTCAATCGCTCCGCCCATCCCCGGTACTCGTTTGCCCGGCACAATCCAATTCGCAAGATCACCCTGACTGCTTACTTCAAGTGCACCTAAAATGGTCATATCCAGCATGCCTTTTCGAATGATGCCAAAAGCTGTCGTGCTGTCCATGTATGAACCGCCTTTTGTTAATGTAATGGGAAAACCGCCTGCATTGCACAAATTCGGATTTTCTTCTCCTTGTGCTGGTGAGGCTCCTGCCCCCATAATGCCGTTTTCTGCATGCAGCCACACCCTGTAATGCGCTGGGATGTATTCAGCTGCAAGTGTCGGGATGCCGATCCCTAGATTGACGATCATACCATCTTCAATTTCCTGCGCCGCGCGTTTGGCTATGCGGTGTCTTAAATCGATGTCTCCCATGCCCATGTCCAGTTCACTCCTTTTGATTGCACGATCTGGTTCACAAATACCCCTGGTGTCACGATTTCTTCTGGATGAAGACTGCCCACAGGCACAATCTCTTCCACTTCCGCAATGGTCCAGTCTCCTGCCATCGCCACAATCGGGTTTGTATTCCGTGCACTTTTATCAAAAATCAGATTTCCTGCTTCGTCTGCTTTGAGGGCATTCACAATGGCAATATCCGCTGTTAGCGCAGGCTCAAGGATATATGTGTTCCCGTTTAGCGGAACGAGCTGCTTCTCATCGAGATTGAGGCTATCCATGCCGACATCTGTCACAATGCCTGCCAAGCCCATCCCGCCTGCTCGAATTTTTTCTGCTAGAATGCCTTGCGGGTAAAAATGAACGTCTAGTGTACCTGCCTGCATTTTCTGTCCGGCTTTTGGATTTGAGCCAATATGAGAAGCAATGATCTTCTTGACTCTTCCTTCTGTGATCAGCCGGCCAACACCTATTTGCGGGAAGCCTGCATCGTTTCCGATCAATGTCAGATCTTTAATATTGGCTTCTAGGATGGCGTCGATCAATGATGGCGGGGACCCTACGCCGCCAAACCCGCCAAACATGATGGTCATGCCGTCCCTAAAATGCGTGATCACTTCATCAACATTCGCTGTTTTGTTCATCATCTTTCCTCCCTACATCGCAGATGGGAAAAACCCTCGGTTGATGACTTCTTGTTCGACCTGCGTGATTGTCTGCTCAAATAATTGAATGAGTTCATCCATCTCCTGCTGCGTGATGGAAAGCGGCGGTGCAATCATGACCGCTGCACCTCCCACTCCATCCTCACCAGCGCTTGCTGGGTAAACGAGCAAGCCATTTTGCTTGGCCGTCTCAACGACTAAATGCGTCATTTGAGCATGGGCAGGAAATGGTGTTTTCGATAAGCGGTCTGCGACAAACTCAATGCCAATGAGCAGTCCCTTTCCTCTCACATCTCCTATGATGAAATGGTTTGTTTGCAAATCCTTTAAAGCATTCATTAAATATCGGCCAGACAGATCCGCTCGTTCAGGAAGCTGATGTTTTTTCATATATCGTATGACGGCTAGTGAGACGGCTGCTGAAAGCGGATTGCCGCTATAGGTGTGACCTGCCATCACAGAACCTGAACCGCTCAGAATCGGTGCGATAACATGATCTGCTGAGACGGCTGCCGCAATCGGTGAATAGCCGGCACTCATGCCTTTGCCGAGAACCATAATATCTGGTACGACGCCCCAATGTTCCATCGCAAACATTTTCCCAGTTCGTCCAAAGCCTGTCATGACTTCGTCTGCAATCATTAAAATATCGTTTTCCTCACAGACACGCTTCATCGCTTCAAAATATCCGTCTGGCGGTACAAGCGCCGCTCCCGATGCTCCAACAATCGGCTCTGCAATAAAAGCGGCAATCCTCTCTTTTCCTATACGCTGAATGACGGTTTTAAATTCCTGGACATACCATTCGACCTGCTTGACCTCTTCCTTTGGCAGCCATGAACGATAGCTATATGGCGGAGACAGCACCGGGTGCTTTTCGAGCAATGGTTCAAAGCGCTCTCTCCTTGCAATATGTCCTGACATCGACAGCGCACCGAGTGTGATGCCGTGATAACTCATCCATCTTGAGATAATGTGATTTTTCTCAGCCTTCCCCTGCTCCTGCCAATGCTGAATAGCAATTTTCATAGCAGTTTCCGTTGCCTCTGATCCGCTTCCGACAAAAAAAGACCAGTTCAGGTTACCTGGGCAAAGCGTACTCAATTCATAGGCAAGTTCTTCTGCTGGTTCATTTGTGAATTGCGATCTGTACGTAAAGCTCACTTTTTCCGCTTGCTCTGTCATGGCATCAATGATCTCACGTATGCCATGTCCAATACTTGCCGTGACAGCCCCCGAAGAGCCGTCTAAATATTTTTTCCCGTCCCGATCATATAAATAAATCCCCTCTCCTTTCACAGCCACAGGATAATGCTGATTCAACATCGGTTTGATTAAGTAATCCCGGGTCTCCACTTTGCCATTCCTCCCTCTCTTGTCAGCAGCTGCATCTTTCTTTTTTCATGAATCGCAAGAAAATTTTGTATACTTGTTATAAGATTAGCTTAATCAAGAGGGCAGTCATCCTCCATTCGCCACATGCCCGAATTTCACACGCATTTTTTATACATCGTGTATAAGAGTGTTCAAAAGGAGGTCATGAGTCTATGGCGATTCTCGTCAAAGATGCACTCTCGCTCGATATCATGAAGGGAACAAAGCTACTTGCTGGAGAAAATGGACTGGACCGCCTCATACAGTGGGTGACCATCGTGGAAATTATCGAGGACACCTCGAGGCTTTCCGAAGGGGAATTACTCGTCACAACAGGCTTTGGACTTGCAGACAATCAAGAAAGACGCGCCCGGCTTGAGGAATTGATTCAATCTCACAGGCTTTCAGCCATTGCCATTTATAAAGGCGTATACTTAACGGAAATTCCAACATCACTCATTCAAGCGGCGAAAAATAGCGGCATTCCGCTCATCGAAATTCCGCCGCACATCAATTTCTCGGACATTACAAAAGCCGTCTTAGAACAAATCGTGAGCAGTCAGCTTCATCAGCTTAAATATTCATCGGCGATTCATCAAAGACTGACCCAATTAAATGTAAGGAATAAAAATGTGACGCAAATTACAGAGGAACTGGCACATCTCACTGCAGCGAATATTGTCGTTCTCGATGTCTTTTTACATCAAACAGCGGCTCATCTCATCAAAGATGAAGTGACGTACTCTCCTGCTTTTGGCTTTCTGACAGATCATGAACCAATTGAAACCATGCCCCTTCTCAAGCAGGCAGAGGAAAAAGGGCGGCTCGTCTATGACACGTGCGGAGCATTTGTCCTCGCCGCATGTCCGGTGATTGCGATGGGGGATATTTTCGGGTTTATTGTGTCTTTAAAGAAAAAGGAAGCGTGGCATCATCTAGATGCGATTGCCATCGAGCATGCCGGGGCAGTGTATGCGATTGAATGGCTGAAGCAAAAGGCCATTCAAGATACAGAAAACCAAATGCAGGGACATTTGTTAGATGATATTTTGCAGCAGCAATATACAGAAGAAAGCTACGTGGTCGAACAAGCAACAAAGCTGCAATATGATATGAGCGATGAGCAGGTGGTCATCTACTTTCAATTTCAGCATCAGCACACACAGCTCGATCATCAAATGATGCAGCGCCTCTCTCAATTACTCACGTCGATATTTGAACGCAGACATATTCCCTTTTTACTAAAGGCAAGGCTCGATTCCATTTTTGTCCTGACACCCGCAGGAAAAAAAGCGTTTCAAGAAGCGGAGTGGTATCGCGCAGCAGAGGAGTGCCGGAGCACTTGGTCGTATTTTTTTCCCGTCCATCCGATTGTCATTGGCATCGGGAGAGCCTATGACCAGATCAGTCTCTTTGCAAAAAGCGCGAAGGAAGCGCAGTATGCAGCAAGGCTTCTTCCGCTTTTAAAAACAGACGAAAGCATCATTCATTATCAAAAACTCGGCTTATATGGCATGCTTCTTGAAATGAATGAAGCAGGTATGAATTTGCATGATTTTTACGTGGAGCTGTTAAGTCCTTTGCTTTATACGAAAAAACAAGGGGCTGACCTGATCCATACACTCGAAGTGTATTTGGCACACAATGAAAATATTCAAAAATCTGCGGGAGAATTGTTTATTCATAGACATACATTAAGCTACCGGCTGAAACAAATTGAAACAAGAACAGGCTGCAGCCTCAAATCCACTGATGATCGGATGAAGCTGCAGCTCAGTATCATGGCGTACCGTCTATCTGGTCTGCTAGATCAGATGAGAACCATTTCATGATTCATTCGGCGTTTTGACCCATAGATTCATATCTTCAATTTTGTCAAAAATATAGCAGTTGTTTTGGAAGCGCCCGGTATACGTATACCCGAGCTGATAAAACACTTGATTCATCCCATAGGACAGTGCACGTGCAAGAGAATAAAAGACATAGATATGCATCGACTGGAGTTCTTTTTCAAGTGCTAGAATCAAATGATGCATGAATCCTAGTTTTCTGTATGATGGAAGGGTCGCACAATCTGTTAATTCCGCATGGCCATATAACGCATTGATTTCAGCGGATGCTGCACTCACAATGTGTCCGTCATGTTCAACAACATAAAAGACAGTCCCTTCCGCCATTACCTTTTGGATATAATCTGGCTCGTTCATTGGCGTAGGATACGTTTCAAAGACCGTATCATAGAGCTTTGCCAGCTTGTGAATATCCTTCGGATCGGCTTTCCTCATCACATACTCATCCTGCCACGTGCCTTGGTCTTTTTTCATCTCCTTCGCTTGAATGGATGCGACGATCTTATCTTCCTCCAGCCAATACGAACTGTTCATTCGATCCTCAGTGAGAAAAAGCGACATGCCGTACGCATCACTTCCGAGGAAATAATGAGAAAACACCCCTTCAAGCCGAAAGCCTTTTTCTAAAAAAAGAGGTACATGCTCACGTCTTACTTTCACAATGACCTTAGAAACCTTGCAGTCTGAGGCCTCCTGAAGAACTGATTGAATGACATCTCGCACCCTGCCGCTATAATCATCTAAACGGATTCGCTCATTAAATGAATCAATACAGATCAAGGCAGAAAAACGCTCGTTTGCAAGTTTCTTCAATTGCACCATATACTCATTCCTCTCTTATGAATCAGTTAATAAAGAACTTCCAAATGGATGAGACAATCGCCATACTCACCAATATAGACATGCTCATATACATCATGGCTGATCTCTTTTTGACTTTGTTTTGCTTTCTTGCTTCATTCATGATGAGATTTGAGAACACGACAAATAAAATAAGTAATACGATTGCAAATAGAATGATTCCTTGAATGACCATACTGCCTCCTCATCAACTCGTGATCCCATACTACTTCTTCATATTCGATCGGCATCCCTTCTCATGAACAAAAAACACCTTTCCATCTCATCAGATAGAAAGGTGTTTTAATTAAACGGATTTCCCCGCAGCCTTCAGTGCACGGGCGCCAATGTCACGGCGGTAAAATAGACCTGGTTGAGTGATTTCTTCAACCGCTTCATACACTCTTGATCTTGCCGCTTCAAATGTATCGTCAAATGCGGTTACATTAACTACACGGCCGCCATTTGTGACAAATTGATCGTTTTCTTTTTTTGTTCCTGCGTGGAAGGTCACGACATCAGACACACTCGTTTGCAAAGCACCAATCGGTGTGCCTTTTGCGTAGTCCTCTGGGTATCCCTCTGATGCTAGGACTACACTGACAGCCGCAGTGTCTTTCCACTGTAAGTCCACATCTTTTCCGTCCAGAATGTCGAGGAAGACTTGAACTAGATCTGATTCAAGACGAGGGAGAACCACCTGCGTTTCAGGATCGCCAAAGCGTGCATTGAATTCAATGACCTTTGAGCCTTCTGGTGTCAGCATTAAGCCTGCATATAAAATGCCTGTAAACGGACGCTCTTCCTGCACCATTGCGCGAGCCGCCGGTTTGACGACATCTTCCACCGCTTTTTGGACGACTTCTTCTGAAATTTGCGGAACTGGCGAATAAGCCCCCATCCCGCCGGTATTCGGTCCTTTGTCATCTTCAAATGCCCGTTTGTGATCCTGCGCGATCACCATTGGGTACACCTTTTCTCCATTGACAAAGGCCATCAGTGAAAATTCCTCGCCTGTTAAAAATTCCTCGATGACGACAGATGCACTTGCATCGCCAAACTTTTCATCTTCCAAAAAGTCGTGCAGACAGTTGATCGCCTCTTCAAGTGTCATAGCGACTGTCACGCCTTTTCCTGCTGCAAGACCGTCTGCTTTAATGACAATCGGCGCACCCTTTTCTTCCACATAAGCCTTCGCTTCTTCAAACGATGTGAAGGTAGCGTAAGCGGCGGTCGGGATATCATAGTTTTTCATTAAGTCTTTTGCAAATTCCTTTGAGCCCTCAATCACCGCAGCTTTTGCATTTGGTCCAAATACCTTTAGACCTGCCTCTTCAAATGCATCCACCACACCTGCAATTAAAGGAACCTCTGGACCGACAATTGTTAAGCCGATTTCATTATCTTTTGCAAAACGAATTAATGCCTCATGATTACCTTCATCGATTGGTACAAGCTTCGCAGCATCTGTCATTCCATCATTGCCGGGTGCGACAAATACTTGGCTGACAAGTTCACTTTGCTTCACTTTCCATGCGATGGTATGCTCTCTTCCGCCTCTGCCGATAATTAATACGTTCACACTGTCATCCCCTTAATGTTTGAAATGTCTAACGCCAGTGAAGACCATGGCGATGCCGTATTCATCTGCCTTTTGAATCGATTCTTCATCACGAATGGAACCGCCTGGTTGAATGATCGCTGTGACGCCTGCCTTCGCAGCAGCTTCCACTGTATCGCCCATTGGGAAGAATGCATCAGAGCCTAGTGCGCTTCCTTTCGCTTTTTCACCTGCTTGTTCAATCGCAATGTTCGCTGAGCCCACACGGTTCATCTGACCAGCGCCGATACCTGCTGTCATTTGATCCTTCGCGAGGACAATGGCATTTGATTTCACATGCTTGACGACTTTCCATGCAAGCTTTAAATCTTTCCATTCGTCTTCTGTTGGTTCTCTTTTCGTTGGAATAGAGATGGTTGCTTCCTCTAAGCCGTACGTGTCAATATCCTGCACGAGCAGTCCGCCATGGACACTTGTCAGCTGCTTTTCTTTTTTCTCAAGATTCGCTTCTACATCTAGTGTTAATAGACGAAGATTCTTTTTCGCTGTTAACACGTCAAGTGCTTCTTGGCTAAAAGATGGGGCGATGACGATTTCTAAGAAAATCGTATGCAGCACGTCAGCCGTTTGTTTGTCTACTTCACGGTTAAGCGCCACAATGCCGCCAAAAATAGAGGTTTCATCTGCTTTGAATGCACGGTCAAAGGCTTCAGCAATCGTTTCTCCTGTACCAACGCCGCACGGATTCATATGTTTTACAGCCACAGCCGCTGGCTCCGTAAATTCACGTACGATTTGAAGAGCTGCATCTGCATCTTTGATATTGTTATAAGAAAGTTCTTTTCCATGTAATTGCGTTGCAGTAGCCAAAGAGCCTTTGCTTGGAAGAGCATTTTCATAGAAAGTCGCCGCTTGGTGCGGGTTTTCTCCATAACGAAGGGATTGTTTTTTCTCAAACGTGACGGTGAACTGCTCTGGCTCCGTTTCGCCAACATAGTTCGTTAAATAATCCGCAATGAGGGCATCGTAAGCAGCTGTATGACGGAATACCTTCGCCGCAAGCTCACGTTTTTTCTCAAGTGACACGCCGCCTTCTTTGATTTGCTGAACGACTGTACCATAATCACGAGGATCGACAATCACTGTGACGTCTTGGTGGTTTTTCGATGCCGCACGAAGCATTCCCGGTCCGCCAATATCAATGTTTTCAATTGCTTCTTCATACGTTACATCGTCTTTTGAGATCGTCTCTTTGAAAGGATAGAGATTCACGACAACAAGATCAATCGGCTGAATGCCATGCTTTTCAATCTGTGCCATATGCTCATCGTTTTCTCTCACTGCCAATAATCCACCATGAATGTTTGGGTGAAGTGTTTTGAGTCGTCCGTCCATGATTTCAGGGAATCCAGTGACTTCAGAAATCCCAATGACATCAATGCCATTCTCTTGAAGAAGCTTATGTGTACCTCCAGTTGAAATCACTTCAACACCAAGTTCTGTTAATTCTTTCACAAAAGGTACTAGATTCGTTTTATCGGAAACACTGATTAATGCGCGTTTGATCGTCATGCCTTCGTCACCTCATTAAGATAATTCTAAAAGTGATTTGATCACTTTTGGATATAGTGTGTGTTCTAGTTCATGCATTCTTTTTTCAATCGATGCAAGCTCTTCGCCTTGTTCAATATAAATCGCGGCTTGATCAATAATCGGACCTGTATCCATCCCTTCATCGACAAAATGGACAGTGATGCCTGCCACTTTGACACCTGCTTGATAGGCTTGTCCGATGGCATCAAGACCTGGGAAGGCTGGGAGCAAAGATGGGTGAATATTCACGATTTTCCCTCTATACGCTTCAAGTAATGTCGGACCGATCAGTCTCATATACCCAGCAAGGAAAACCCATTCTACTTCATGAAGCCTAAGCTGTTCGATGATCGTTTGTTCAAAAGCGGCTTTATTCGGAAAAGCCTTCGGGGTAAAAGCAAAGGAGGCAATGCCCTCTTTCTCAGCACGCTCCAGCACCTTCGCACCCGGTTTATCACAAATCACAATGGCGGCCTCTGCCTGCCACTGTTCTTCTTTTAACGTATCTATAATGGCTTGAAAGTTTGTCCCGCTTCCAGAGGCGAAGATCGCAAACTTCTTCATGAGAGGCTTCCACCGCCGAATGTGACACCTTCTCCTTTTTGAACACGACCGATGAGAAATGCTTTCTCTCCATCTTGTTCAAGTTCACTAATCACATCCACAAGATCGTCCTCTTTTACAGCTAAGACAAAGCCAATGCCCATATTAAACACGTTGAACATCTCTTCTGCCTTCAACTGACCCTTTTCTTGAATAAAGGAGAAAATGGGTGGTACTGGCCATGAGCCGTTATCAATCTCAACGCCAAGACCTTCAGGCAGCATACGTGGTAAATTCTCGATAAAGCCACCGCCTGTCACATGTGCCATGCCGTCAACTTTGCCGGCTTTCACTTGTTTGAGAACGGGCTTCACATAAATTTTTGTCGGTTCAAGAAGCTCTTCTCCAAGCGGTCTTGTAAAAGATTCATACGTTTGGTGCAGATCAAGACCAGCGTCTTCCAGCAAAACTTTACGAACGAGAGAGTAGCCATTGCTATGAATTCCGCTTGAGCTCAGTCCAATGAGCAAATGTCCCTCTTTGATGCTGTCTCCTGTCACGATTTCATTCTTTTCAACGACACCTACCGAAAAACCAGCAATATCATATTCTTCTTCTGTGTAAAGACCCGGCATTTCGGCTGTCTCACCGCCGACAAGTGCTGAACCAGACTGCTCACAGCCGTCAGCCACCCCTTTGACAATGGATTCAATTTTTAGCGGATCTGCTTTTCCAACGGCTAAGTAATCTAAGAAAAAGAGCGGTTCTGCCCCTTGTGCAAGCACATCGTTGACACACATGGCCACGGCATCGACGCCGATCGTATCGTGTTTATCCATTAAAAAGGCAAGCTTTAATTTCGTTCCGACACCATCTGTTCCTGAAACAAGAACGGGCTTTTTGTATGGCAGCTCAGATAGATCAAACATACCGCCAAATCCACCTAGAGCGCCCATGACACCTGCTCGTTTTGTACGTTCAACGTGTGTTTTCATTCGTTTGACGGCTTCGTACCCTGCTTCGATGTCGACACCGGCGTTTTTATATGCTTCTGACATCCCATTCACTCCTTTTAGCTGCTGCTTTCCATGTATTTTCGGCAGAATGAAAGAGCAGCATATCAACTCATCTTGACTGCTGCTCCTTTATTCGATTATTTCGTCAGGACCGTTTCCTTCACATGCGGAAGAACCGTATCTTCATAAATTTCAGTCGGGTATTTCCCAGTAAAGCATGCTAAACACTGACCGCGCTGCGGATCATCATACTTCCTGCCAATCCCGTCCATTAAACCGTCTACAGATAAAAATGCAATGGAGTCTGCACCGATTTCCTGTCTAATTTCTTCCACTGAATGAGAAGAAGCAATCAGCTCTTCGTGTGTGGATGTATCAATTCCATAAAAACATGGGTGTGCGATTGGCGGTGAACTAATGCGTACATGGACTTCCGTCGCACCCGCTTCTCTTAGCATCGTGACAATTCTGCGGCTCGTTGTACCGCGTACGATGGAATCATCCACCATCACGACACGCTTTCCTTCGACAACCCCGCGTACAGCAGACAGCTTCATCCGTACGCCCTGCTCACGCAATGCTTGAGACGGCTGGATAAACGTCCGGCCAACATAACGGTTTTTAATCAAACCGAGCTCATACGGAATACCTGTTGCTTCGGCATATCCAATCGCTGCAGAAATACTGGAATCTGGTACACCTGTCACAACATCTGCTTCGACATGCGCTTCTTCGGCAAGCTTTTTGCCTAGATTCTTTCTCGCACTATGCACATTGATGCCGTTGATATTGCTGTCAGGTCTAGAGAAATAAATATATTCCATGCTGCACATGCTGCGGTTAATGTTCATCGAGAAGCGCTCAGATTTCAAGCCTTCATCATTAATGATCAGCATTTCGCCAGGCTCCACATCACGTAAATACGTGGCACCGACAACATCAAATGCACATGTTTCAGAAGCGACAACATAAGCATCCCCAAGCATACCAAGTGAAAGTGGGCGTAAGCCGTTCGGATCAAGGGCCACGATCATTTCTGTTTCCGTCATAATTAAGAAAGCATATGCTCCCTTAAGCATAGACAACGCATTTTTGATCTGTTCCTTCAATTCCATATGCCCGCTGCGCTTAATTAAATGAGCCAGCACTTCGGTATCAGAAGAGGTCTGGAAAATGCTCCCTTGGTTCTCTAGCTGCTGCTTTAACTGCGTTGCATTCACTAAGTTTCCATTATGAGCAAGGGCAAGACTGCCGTTGTTTTGCGAGCGGAAGAAGAGGGGCTGCACATTTTCAAAGCCGCCTCCGCCTGCTGTCGCATACCGAACGTGTCCGATCGCCCCTTTTCCTTTCAAATCCTTTAGCTCACCGTTTTGAAAGACTTCCGTAATCAGTCCAAGGCCTTTGTGTGACGTCAGGTTCTCACCATCTGTTGCAATGATTCCCGCACCTTCTTGTCCTCGGTGCTGAAGGCTATGCAATCCGTAATATGTGATTTGCGGGGCTTCTTCGTGTCCCCAAACCCCAAAGACACCACACTCTTCATTTAAGCCTCTGATTTCAGCAAGCATGGGATCGCTCCTTTCCATGCACGTTCAAGCTCGTTGACCGCTGCATGAATCCATTGTTGTCCTTCTTGATTTTTGACAGTAAATATACCATCATTTGTAACCGTTCCGACTTCTTTCGCATCTTTGACCGCCGCAGCAAACGCTTCGCGGTGCTCTGGTCTGACTGTGACAACAAAGCGTGACTGTGTTTCACTGAATAAGGAAGCTTCGCTGTTTAAATCGATTTGGATATCAGCGCCAAGACCGTCTGTTCCAAATGTACTTTCAGCAAGTGCTACACCAAGTCCGCCTTCAGATACATCGTGTGCTGATTGAACGAGACCGTTTTGAATCGCGGCTAGAAGGGCTTCTTGACGCGTGAGCTCTACATCCAAATCAATGTCTGGTGCTTTTCCGTAAATACGGCCTTCTGTCATCTTTTGAAGCTCGCTGCCTGCGAATTCTTCCTTCGTCTCACCAATGACGAAAATCACATCGTCAGCCTGCTGGAACGATTGAGTCGTAATATGAGCAGTATCTTCAACCAAACCAACCATCCCAATGACTGGTGTTGGGTAAATCGCTGTTCCATTTGATTCGTTATATAAAGAGACGTTCCCACCGATAACCGGTGTGCTTAGCGTGCGGCATGCTTCGCTAATACCGTCAGCTGACTTTTCTATTTGCCAGAAAATTTCTGGTTTCTCCGGGTTACCGAAGTTCAGGTTATCTGTCACTGCTAGCGGACGCGCGCCTGAGCAGATAATGTTACGTGCTGCTTCAGCGACGGCGATTTTCCCGCCAACCTCTGGATCAAGGTAGAGATAACGTGCGTTACAATCTGTTGTCATCGCTAGGGCTTTTTTCGTTCCGCGGATTCTTAGTACGCCCGCATCAGAGCCTGGTGCAACAACCGTATTTGTCCGAACCATGTAGTCGTATTGATCATAAACCCATTCTTTACTTGCAATTGTTGGCTGCTGAAGGAGCTGCTTTAACGTTTCGGCTGCATCTGTGATGGCTGGAGCTTCAACTTTTGTTTCTAAAAACTCACGATAGTATGCAGGCTCACTTGATGGCTTGTGATAAACCGGCGCTTCTTCTGCAAGAGCGTCAACAGGAAGCTCACATACGACTTCACCTTGATGGAGTAAACGAAGCATTTTATCGTCTGTCACATGACCGACTGATACCGCTTCAAGATCGTATTTTTCGAAAATATCAATGATTTCTTGTTCGCGGCCTTTTTCAATGACCAGCAGCATTCTTTCCTGCGATTCAGACAGCATCATTTCGTATGCCGACATACCTGTTTCACGCTGCGGAATGAGATCTAGATTCATCTCGATTCCAGAACCTGCTTTACTCGCCATTTCCGCGCTTGAGCTTGTTAAGCCAGCCGCTCCCATATCTTGAATACCAACGAGCGCATCGTTTTTGATGACTTCAAGGCACGCTTCAAGCAGCAGCTTTTCCATGAACGGATCGCCGACTTGAACCGCTGAACGTTTTTCTTCTGATTCATCAGAAAATTCTTCAGACGCAAATGTTGCACCGTGAATACCGTCACGTCCCGTTTTAGCACCAACGTACATCACCGTGTTGCCGACACCTTTGGCCTGCCCTTTTTTGATGTCCTCATGGTTGATTAATCCAACACACATCGCATTTACGAGCGGATTGCCTTCATAGCTTTGATCAAAATGAACCTCTCCGCCGACTGTTGGAATTCCGATACAGTTTCCATAGCCTGCGATCCCTGCCACTACTTCTTCAAACAAGTACTTCACGCGCGGTGAAGTCAGTTCACCAAAACGAAGAGAGTTTAATACAGCAATTGGACGCGCACCCATGGAGAATACATCACGGATAATTCCGCCGACACCTGTAGCTGCTCCTTGATACGGTTCAATTGCAGATGGATGGTTATGTGATTCGATTTTAAATACAACCGCTTGGTTGTCTCCAATATCAACGATTCCAGCGCCTTCCCCAGGACCTTGAAGAACATGCTCTCCTTTTGTCGGGAATTTGCTTAAAACAGGCTTTGAGTTTTTATAACTGCAATGCTCTGACCACATGACAGAAAAAATACCCGTTTCTGTGTAGTTTGGCAGCCTGCCAATAATGGATTCAATTAAAGCGAATTCTTCATCACTCAATCCCATTTGCTGATACAATTTCTCTTCTTTAATTTGCTTGTGACTTGGTTCAAGCAGTAGTGACATGAGTGTCCCTCCAATTTTTCACGATAGATTGAAACAATTTAAGTCCGTCTGCGCTGCCTAGTAATGAATCAACCGCGCGCTCAGGGTGCGGCATCATGCCGAGTACATTGCCCTCTTCATTCGTTATACCTGCAATTCGATTGACACTGCCGTTAATATCGTCTCCGTAAGTGAAAGCGATTTGGCCATTTTGAATGAGCTTCGCTAAAGTGTCTTCATCACAGTAGAAGTTGCCTTCACCGTGCGCTACAGGAATTGTAATGGATTCGCCTTTTTGATAGCCGCTAGTAAATTGCGTTTCGTTGTTCTCTACAATGAGTTCAACTGGACGACAGATAAATTTCAAGTCTTTATTTCGTCTCATCGCACCTGGAAGAATGCCAAGCTCCTGAAGAATTTGGAACCCGTTACAAACACCAAGAACAGGCTTTCCTTCCGCAGCTGCTTTTTTCACCGCCGGCATGATGTTTGAGAAGCGAGCAATCGCACCACATCTTAAGTAATCCCCATAAGAGAAACCGCCTGGTACGAGTACACCGTCAAATCCGTCTAGACTCGTTTCGTCGTGCCATACATATTCAACTTGTTCGCCTAACTCATCTTGAATCGCATGGTACATATCGATATCACAGTTAGAGCCAGGCAAGACGATCACTGCAAACTTCACTGTGCGACAACCTCCTCCACCTCATAGCGGTAATCTTCAATCACCGTGTTGGCCAGTAATTTTTCACACATTTCTTTGACGACTGTGTCTAAATCACGATCTGATTTTTCAATGACAAGCTCCATGTATTTCCCGATACGGACATCCTTTACTTCCTGATAAGACATGCTGTGCAAGGCGTGCTGCACGGCACTTCCTTGTGGATCAAGAACGCTCTCTTTTAAGCTGACAAAAATTTTCACTTTATACATGTTTATGGCCTCCAAGTCTTTTGAAAATTTCTTCGTATGCATTCGTTAAGCCGCCCAGGTTTCGTCTGAACACGTCTTTATCAAGCTTTTCGTTTGTATCTTTGTCCCAAAGCCTGCACGTATCAGGTGAAATCTCATCAGCTAGCAAAATACGATTCTCGTGATCTATTCCGAATTCAAGCTTGAAATCAATTAAATTTACATGGCAGTCTGAGAAGATTTGCTTTAACTCTTCATTCACTTGTCTTGTGATCTGTTTCATTTCCTCGACCTGTTCTGGTGTCGCTGCATGTAAAATGTGAATATGATCTTCTGTAATGAGCGGATCGCCGAGTGCATCATCCTTGTAGTAAAACTCGATCAATGGTGTATCCAGTTTTGTTCCCTCTGGAATGCCAAGGCGCTTTGACATACTGCCTGCCACCACATTTCGTACTACTACTTCAAGCGGAACAATCTGCACCTTTTGAATGAGCTGTTCTGTGTCAGAGAGTCGTTTCACAAAGTGATTGTTGATCCCTTTCTCATGCAGCATTTGAAAGATTAAGCTCGAAATTTCGTTATTCAGTCTGCCTTTGCCTTCAATTTCAGCTTTCTTTTCGCCGTTAAATGCTGTCGCTGAGTCTTTATATTCGACATATAAAATATGCTCGTCATCGGTCCGATAGATTTTTTTCGCTTTGCCTTCGTAGAGAAGTTCTTGTTTCACAGTCATTCAGGTTGGCCTCCTAATTTGAATGTTGGCAATTTTCAGGATTGGGTGCCTGACGAGCAGGCGGCCCATTTCTTACGCAAGACCTAGACGTTCGAAAATCATATCGACATTTTTCAAGTGATAGTTGTAATCGAAGCAGTCAGCGATTTGTTCAGGTGTTAAGCGTGATGTGATTTTTTCCTCCGCTTCTACTAATGAACGGAATGGCACTTGCTTTTCCCACGCTTCCATTGCCTTTGGCTGAACCGTATCATATGCCTCTTCACGTGCCATGCCTGTATCGATTAATGCAAGAAGAACGCGCTGTGAGTAAATCAAGCCAAGTGTGCGGTCCATGTTGCGTTTCATGTTCTCAGGGAAGACCGTCAAGTTCTTTACGATGTTTGAGAAACGGTTCAGCATATAGTTCAGTGCAATCGTTGCATCTGGTAAAATGATGCGCTCAGCAGAGGAATGAGAAATATCACGCTCATGCCAAAGCGGTACATTTTCATAAGCTGTCAGCATATATCCACGGATGACGCGGGCAATTCCCGTCATATTTTCAGAGCCGATTGGGTTCCGTTTATGCGGCATCGCTGATGATCCTTTTTGTCCTTTTGCGAAGAACTCTTCTACTTCACGTGTTTCACTCTTTTGAAGTCCACGAATTTCAACAGCAAATTTCTCAATGCTTGTTGCGACGAGTGCAAGAGTAGCCATGTAATCTGCATGACGATCACGCTGCAAGGTTTGGGTTGAAATTGGTGCAGCTTTGATGCCAAGCTTCTCACATACATATTGCTCAACAAACGGGTCGATGTTCGCATATGTGCCAACAGCACCAGAAATTTTGCCGTATTCGATGCCAGCTTTTGCTTGTTTAAAACGTTCTAGGTTACGCTTCATTTCTTCGTACCAAAGACCAAGCTTCAGGCCAAATGTTGTCGGTTCAGCGTGTACACCGTGTGTACGGCCCATCATGACGGTATATTTGTGCTCTTTTGCTTTTTCTTTTAGGATGTCAACAAATCTCTCAATGTCCTTGAGCAAGATATCGTTCGCCTGTTTTAATAGATATGAAAGCGCCGTATCCACTACGTCTGTAGATGTTAACCCGTAATGAACCCACTTTCTTTCTTCTCCTAGAGATTCAGATACAGCACGCGTAAAGGCTACCACGTCATGGCGCGTGTCTTGTTCAATCTCTAGAATACGATCAATATCAAAGCTTGCATTTTTGCGCATGGTCACAACGTCTTCTTTCGGAATAACACCAAGCTCTGCCCAAGCTTCACAAGCGAGAATTTCTACTTCAAGCCATGCATTAAATTTGTTTTCCTCTGTCCAGATTGCTGACATTTCTGGTCGTGCGTAACGTTCGATCATTTCCCGTTTCCTCCATCTCTTTCAGTCCATATCTTTGTGATGTTTGTCATCCATTCATCATCAAGCTGTTTCATAAATGTCATATGCCCCATTTTGCGGCCGGCTTTTACTTCATGCTTTCCATATAGATAAAGCTTCGCTTCTTTGAGAAGCTCAGGATGCTCTGTTGGGATGTCCACTTCATCGCCTAATAAGTTCACCATCATGCCCTCTGAGAAAAGGGCTGTACCGCCAAGCGGCAAACCACATATCGCGCGAACGTGCTGTTCAAACTGACTCGTCTCACATAAATCGAGCGTATAATGACCAGAATTATGCGGGCGAGGCGCCAGTTCATTGACGAGCAGCTCTCCCTCGTTTGTCAGGAACAGTTCTACAGCAAGTGTACCGACTAGCCCCAGCTTTTCAGCCAGTGTCGTTGCCAGCTCTTTTGCCTTCTCCTGAATACGTTCCTCTACCCTTGCAGGCACAATGCTTTGGAACAAAATGTTATGCTTATGAATGTTCTCAGCGACTGGGAATACCGCAATCTCCCCATGAATAGAACGAGTGACGATCACCGAGAGCTCCATTTGAAATGGGACCCAGCTTTCTAAAATACAAGTTCCATGTGTGAGCAATTCAGATGCTTCGTGAAGCTGTCCTTTTTCCTTGATCACATACTGCCCTTTTCCGTCGTAGCCGCCTCTGCACGTTTTCAGAACGGCTGGCAAACCAAGCACGGCCACTGCGTCTTCCAGCTCTTTTTCATCATGAATGATGCGATAAGGCGCGACTTCACAGCCTGCGTCTACAATCCCTTTTTTCTCCGTTTCACGATTTTGAGTTAAAAGAAGAAGTTCACTTCCTTGCGGTAAATTGGCTTCTTCCTTCAATTGATTAAGTGCATCATAATCAATATTTTCAAATTCATATGTCACGACATCGCTGATTTCTGCCAGCTGTCGAATCGCTTCGAGGTCACTATATGCAGCTGTGATTTCTGTATCAGCAACCTGTCCACAAGGAGATTGTGCGACTGGATCTAACACAGCTGCCCGGTATCCCATTTGCTTTGCGCTGACGGCCATATATCTGCCAAGCTGTCCTCCGCCGATAATACCGATGGTTGCGTTTGGAAAAATGGTCTGCTTAGCCAAGCTGATCACTGCTTTCTAGTACAGTCTGTTTTGTTTGCTCTCTTCTTTCTTCAAGGCGAGCAGCGATTGTTTCATCAAATGCTGAAATCATTTGCGCGGCAAGAAGCCCTGCATTTGTTGCACCGGCTTTGCCAATCGCCACTGTAGCAACCGGTACACCGCCTGGCATTTGAACGATGGATAATAAGGAATCCAGCCCATTTAGTGCTTTTGATTGTACGGGCACACCAATGACCGGCAGTGTCGTTTTCGCTGCGACCATCCCCGGTAAATGTGCTGCGCCTCCAGCACCGGCAATGATGACTTTTAGTCCTTTACCTCTTGCTTCTGTCGCATATTCAAACATCAAGTCAGGTGTCCGATGTGCGGATACCACCTGTTTTTCATACGGAATGTCTAATTCCTCTAAGATATCGCACGCATTTTTCATTGTTTCCCAATCAGATGTACTTCCCATGATGACACCTACAAGCGGCTTCATTTTGTCCCCACCTTTAAGCTGATATTCGATTTTGTATCGTTTGACACGCTTCCCAAACCTAAGCAGCTTGTCAAACGCCGAACAAAAAGGCCCGATTTGCATTGCATTGTTAGGAAGCAACACAAACCGGGCCATGGTAAGCGCTGTTCGCTTTTGAAACGCCATGTCAGTTTTGTTCACTATCCTGCATAGTCCAGTCATTTACGGTAACTGGGTAGAAACTTATGGGCCATATTCCCAAGATTATATGAGGCTCGTGTTTTGATTTCATGTTTATCTTAACAACGGATGTTCATGATGTCAACGGATTTATCGAACAATCTATGAAGTCGTCGTTTTAATGTTCGGATTTAGACTATTTTTCCTTCAAATACGATTTTTTTCCCAATCGGAATGATCTGAATCGACCCATTTTCCTTCTTTTCCTGAAAAATCGGCTCCTCCATTCGTCGGACAGGCGAGTAGCCTTCCGCTGCCATCTGGGACAACACTTGATCGATCGACATGTTGTCTTCCACATAGAATTTCTTCTTCTTTGGTTTTGCGGTCATTCTTTAATTCTCCTTTTCTTCACAGCCTTCACCCAGAAGCCGCCGTGAATCGATTTGGGCTCATACGAAATGATAAACGCCTTTGAATCCAGCGTTTTAATCGTTTCATATAATTGCAGTTCATATTTTCTCGGTGTTAAAATTTGCAATGCTGTCCGGTCTCCTTCAAGACCGCCTGCTACCCAGCTGGTGACACCATATCCTTTTTCTCTCAATTGTCTTGGGAGATCGACATCCAATTCTTTTGTGATCACGTTAACAGTTGTGTAGCCAAGTGCCAGCTTCTCTTCAATTTTCATCCCGACAATGATTCCCATCCCATAACCTAGCGCATACGCAATGACATTTTGTATCTGATCTAAGTTATCAAGTACGATACTTAACCCAATGACATAAATAAGCATTTCAATCGTACCAGCAAAAGCAGCTGCGTACCGTCTGCCTTTCATTGTTAAAATCAAACGCATAGTGGAAAAAGAAACATAGACAATATTAATCACTAAAATGATCAAAACCATGGTGAACGCATTGGATAAAAGTTGTTGAAGCACGATTCGAACCCCCTGCACTAAAAATCAAATAAAGCACCCCATATTCTACTAGAGAACATACCTTGATACAATCAAATTTGCGCGAGAAAAACACATATATCTTTCGACAACAAAGGTGGTCTTTGTTACCAAGAGTTTACCCGTTTTTTCCTCTTCTCAACATGAAAACCTCCTTTTTCAAAAAAGGAGGCTTTCAGTGTGTTTATCCAAATCGAACAGGAACAAGTGATGGAATCAAATACTCTCCGACAATGCTCCAGAGTAGTGCAATGATGACAAGCTCCACCAATAAAAAGATCCAGCCCGCATACATCAAATCTCCACGTTCGGCATCATGCTCCGATTGAATCGAGCGAAAGAGCACGACCGCAATCAACTGAAGGCCGACAAACATCATCACGGATAATATGACGGTCACATATGGAATATTCAGCATGGCAAATACAAGCCAAAGGATGGATAAAACTAAAACCGGCACAAGCGCAGCGCCAAACTTCATGATCACTTCTTTCAGTGATATGTTTCCTTTTAGCATGTACTTTCCGAGCAGCCAGACGGTAAGCACCATCAATGTCAACACAATGAATGTAAAGACCGCTACCTTCAAAAAGGCGTCGCCAAAAGAATAATGAATGCCAAAGCCTAATAAGCGGGTCTTTGACGCCTTTAATTGAACATAGTTGCCTAAAGCAAAAAACACGCTGAATAACACAATCGAAATCCAGGCGTACTTCATCCGTAATGTTTCCGCTTGATTGATGGCCCGGCTCGGTGATTTTAACATCTCAAGTCCATATGAGCCATAGCGCTTAAACGCGCCTCCTACACCTTGCAGCATACGCTGAATGGCAGAACGCTCATCAGCCGCTGCTGCTTTTGCTTTCGAGGTTCTTCCACGTTTTGCGGCACTTCTGCTGAGGCGGGATTGCCTCGTTTCTTGATCTATTGATGGCTCTTCATTTTTTAAGTCTGATGTACTTTGCTCTTGATCTTTTTCTAACATTCATATCAACTCCTATCCAGCACAATCCAAACAGGCTCATACGAATGTCCTGTTCCGATGACTCCTATTAAAGTAGCGGAGTCTCTCTGTTCAGTCAAGATTCCTTGACGTTCATACGAATAGACGGATAAAGGGCAGCAGAGGTTTTAAAATGGTAAGAAAATTAGACAAAACAAAAAAACAGCAGCTTCCATGAGCTGCTGCTTCAGCGTGTAGACAAACCCTCGCATTCTTTGTCAGTCCTGCGCGTTGGTGCTCACGAATGTCAAATTCGCTCCGCGTCAGTGCTCGTCCTTCCTAGACTGCAAAGGTTTTCTATCACACTGAAAAAAGAAGACAAAGGGTTAAAATAAAGATCATTTTAACCCTTTGTCAACAATTAATGATTTAAGAAAGCAAAGTAAAGAATAAAGATCACAAACAATCCGTACATAATCGGATGTACTTCTTTGGCTTTCCCTTTAAAGATCATCGTAATCGGGTAGAAAATAAAGCCAACCGCAATCCCTGTTGCAATACTGTATGTGAGTGGCATCATAATCATCGTTAAGAAGGCTGGTACGGCAATTTCAAAACGATCCCAGGCAATCTTCGCTAGCGGAGCGACCATCAGTGCACCGACAATGATTAAAGCAGGTGCTGTCACATTCGATGTAACGACGGATAATAGCGGCGAGAAGAACATCGCAAGCAAGAAGAAAATACCTGTTACGACAGCTGCAAATCCAGAACGCGCACCAGCAGCTACACCTGAGCTGGATTCAACATAAGATGTCGTTGTGGATGTTCCAAGGACAGAACCTACAACGATTGAAGATGAATCCGCCAGAAGTGCTCTTCCTGCACGCGGCAGCTCATTATTTTTCATTAAACCAGCTTGGGTTGCAACAGCCACAAGCGTTCCTGCTGTATCAAAGAACCCAACGAATAAGAACGTTAAAATCACGACAAGCATTTGAATCGAGAAGATTTCTGGCAAATGAATCAAGGCTTGTCCAAAGGTTGGAGATAAGCTTGGAATACTTCCCACAATTTGCGTCGGTACTGGTACAAGACCAACGATCATTCCTGCAATAGCTGTCACAAGCATCCCGATGAAGACACCTGCATTCACTCGAAGAACCATTAAAATGACGGTCACAACGATACCAAACACCGTTAATAAGACAGGACCACTGTGAATGTTTCCAATCGAAACGAGCGTATTATCATTATTGGCGATAATGCCAGAGCCTTGCAGACCGACAAACGTAATGAACAAACCAATACCCGCACCAACCGCCAGCTTCAGCTCAGCCGGAATGGCATTGATGATTTTTTCACGGAAACCTGTTAAAGAAAGGGCAACAAAGATCAATCCTGAAACAAACACACCAGAAAGTGCTGCTTCCCATGTGATGCCCATGCCAAGAACAACCGAGAAGGCGAAGAAGGCATTCAAACCCATACCTGGTGCAATTGCAATCGGATACCTGGCAATCAACCCCATCAGAATACACCCTGCGGCAGAGGCTAACGCCGTCGCTGTAAAGACAGCGCCCTGATCAATTCGTAATTTATCTGGAAAATCCGGTACAGACACTAAAGCAAGTGTGATCGGATTGACAAACAAAATGTAAGCCATCGACAAAAATGTGGTTAAACCACCGATGATTTCTCTGCGGTAATTCGTTCCTAACTCATCAAACTGAAAAAACTGTTTCAAAGCCAACTGACTCCCTTCATGTCCTTTTGCTTTAGTCTGTCCCATTCACAAGTCAAATAAAAAACGCCCCAACAGTTTTGGGACGCTTGACTACAAGTGTGAATTCAGACCGTGACATAAAACAAGAACAATGCATGATTTATATCAAACGAGTGTGAATTGACGTAGTCAAGCCATTTACGGTAGCTTGGTAGAAACTTGCGGGCCATATCCCCGCGATTATACGACTTCTATCTATTTGATTTCTGTGTCTATTGTACCAACTTCATTTTTAAAACACAATACAAAAAGCGAACAATTTTCAAAGAAATGTCCGCTTCATTCGTCTTATTACACGAATTTGGAAAATCACATCTAGTTCTTTATACACCCTTCTCCAAATCCTTCTCTTTTGCAAAAACCGCTGCGGCTACATGGAAAAACTCTTTCACAGCTGGTGAAGCTTGGGAGAGAGACGGACAGGCGAGCGCAACCTCGCGGTGATGAGAGACATTCAACTTTCGAATGTGCACAAGCTGCTGCGTTTTTAAAAACAGCTCAGGACCTATCGTGACACCAAGCCCTTCTCCGACCATACGAGCAATGGTCGTACAATCGTGTACTTCAAATAAAGTAGCTGGCTTCAATTGAGCCTCAGAAAATATATCCTCTACATGTGATTGATACATGCCAGTCGGCATAATAAATGGTTCATCCGCCAAATCTGTTATGTCTACAATGGGCTGCTGGTGGAATCGATGATTTGGATGATAGGCGACCACCATCTCATCTTTGATCAGCGGCAACAAGTCAAAGGCTTCATCCGCATAGCCTTTCACAACAAATCCAACATCAATGATGCCAGAGTCCAGCCACTCCAATATTTCTTCATACGTCCCCTCATAAAATTTAAATTCGATTTTCGGATGCTTTTTCTGATAGCTCACAAGCAGCTTAGGCAATAAACAAGCTGATGCACTGGCAAATGTTCCGATACGAATCAAGCCCGTTTCGATATTTTTCGTTAACGCAATCTCCTGCTGGATCTTCTCCACCCTATTTAACACTTCTCTAATATGCGGGAGAAGCGTTTGACCGATATCTGTCAGCATGATGCCCTTTTTTCGATCACGAATGAATAAAGACACATCCCACTCCGTTTCTAAACTTGCCACCGCATGACTGACCGCGGACTGCGTCATATTTAATGCTTCAGCTGCTGCGGTAAAACTGCCAAGCTCGACCACTTTTGCAATAATATCAAAGCGAACAAAGCTCATGAGTATTCACTCATCTCCTTCATGAAAAACATCAATTTTACTTATGTTAGCACGGAATTTAAACTAAATACAACGTATCAAATTGAAGGAAGGGTTCAAAAATGAAAAACACATCACATCAGCTATTGATTATTCTTTTAGCTGTCGGTTCATTCGTCACAGGCACGTCAGAATTCGTCGTATCAGGCATTCTAGATATTATTTCTGTTGATCTAAATATCTCCATTCCTGCTGCCGGGCAGCTTATTACCGTTTACTCTCTCTTTTATGCAGTAGGTGCTCTCTTTTTAGTGATGGCAACATCGAAATTGAACCGAAAAAAGGTTCTGTTATCGGCGATTTTTGTGTTTATTTTAGGCAATGTGGTCGCCTTTTTTAGCCATCACTTTGTGCTGCTCCTGCTATCCCGAATTATCATGGCGATGAGTGGCGGCTTATATATTGTCGTCGCCACGAATTATGCAGCGCAGATCGCCCCTCCAGAAAAAAAGGGAAGCGCGATGGCAACGGTCATTACTGGTTTTACCATTTCACTCGTACTTGGTGTCCCTATTGGCACATTTTTATCAGGTCATGTGGATTGGCACTATATTTTTCTCATCATTGCACTAGGTACTGCTTGTCCCTTGGTCCTGCTTTATCAATTACTGCCACGTATGGAGGGACATTCACATCTGCCATTGAAGCAGCAATTACACCTCCTTCAAGACCGGAGGGTGATCAGCGGCTTAGCCACGACCGTCTTTTGGATCTTAGGCTACACGATGGTCTTTGCTTATATCTCTCCTTTATTACGACAGACCGCCGGCTTTTCACTTGAAATGACAAGTATTGCCTTGCTCGTCTTAGGCATTTCTGCTTTTATTGGCTCACGCTTTGGCGGCTTCGCCGTCGATCAATGGGGACCAAACCGAACCATCTCGATCAGCATCATGATCCAGATGTTGTCTTTATTTACACTCTTCTTTACGCAATTCTCCGCTATCTGGGTCTTGATTACACTCGCCATTTGGGGCATTGCTACATGGACAACAACACCAGCGAAGCAATTTTATCTGATCTCCCTTAAACCCCAAGCATCAGAAACCGTGCTGAGCTTTAATACAGCGATTATGAATATTGGCATGATGCTCGGATCGTCAATCGGCGGTGTGATGATTCAATATACAAATGTCACGAACTTAAGCTGGATTGGCGGTTTAGCCAGTTTTGTTGCATTCATGTTGATTCGGTACTCGTTCCATCGTAATCGGCTGGTCCAAAAGCAGACAAAAAGCGAACATGTATAACCATGTTCGCTCTTTTATTTATTGACTAGCTTTTGATGTTTCTTTTTTGACTGGAATGGTTACCTTTATCGCTTTCTGTGGCGCCAACATATTCAGTTCTGACAAATCAAGGTAAAGCCCATATTCTTTAAAAGAAAAATGGTTTAATGATAAAGTCTCTAGATTCTTATCATCAAATTCAAAGGTGGATTGCATGGAAGCTGTCTTTAAATTCGTCACCTTCGCATGGTTCCCCTTCAAGTAATATCCGCTTTCATAGTCTGCTTGTGGATCGGGCCATGATTTCATCTTTTCAACATCGCCTAATCCAATGAATTCACCTATATTCTCCATCAAATCCTGATCTAATTCTTTTTGATCTACTCCAGTAAATTGATAATCAACGATCACAGAACGGTCTTTTTGCTCTATTTTATTGATTTTGATTCCGATGCCATGATGCTTTGTTTTGAACTGAACAGGCAGCTTTGTCTGGAGAGGAATGATTTTGCTGTCTTCTCGTTCGTTTCTCACATCTGTGTAAAATGTCAATTCAGTCGCCTTTGAATTGATCGGCTGATTTAAAATCGTCAAATGATCTTTTCTAGTTTTGTCAGGAGTGAGTTGTTTTTTTCTTAAAACGGTTCCAATCTCAAGCTGATACTCATTTCCTAAATTATCCTTCATTCCATCTATACTGACTCTATCATCTTTGGCAAAACCATTATAATCAATGGCATATTGAATAGCAGAGCCTTTCACTCCATTTTCTACCTTTACATTCCTTATTTGATAACGCCCATCTAAAATAGACACGTCTTTTTGTCCCGATAATAAAGTGGTTTTTTGCTTGACCACAGGTAACTTGAAGCGCCAATTCCCTACAATATCCCCTATCTTCGAAATGACAAGTGGCACTTGCTGACCTTGTTTGATCGTTTGTCCATTTGTATAGACTTCCGTCTGTCCAACATAGCGGCCATCTTTTAATTTTTCAATTCTGTTTTATCATAATTCAGTTGGAAGTTTCCATCGATTTTTTCTGCATTCACTCTGAACGATACAAATTCTTCTTTTGTATGGAAATTCTCCACCGTAAACGTATAAACAAGCCGCCCGGCATCATAGTATACACTGTTTACTTTCACAGTAACCCCTCTTGATTCAGCCCCCTCATTAACATGCTTCACCATATCACTCTGAAAAAGAGACATTCCTATTTTATCGTGAAACATCATATAAAACTGCCCAATAATCGGGACACGTGCCATTGCTGTATTAAGAGAAGGAAAAAGGAAGCCTGATGAAAAGTAAAGGACGATAAGTACGATGACAGAGTAGATTGGCGTTCTCCAATTCCATTTGAACCAACGTCTTTTCTTTTCCGCTTTCACATCTCCAATGGCTTGACGAATCGCTGAGGTTACTTCAACCATTGGTACTTCAATCTCATCATAGAGCTTTTTCATTTCTTTTCGTTCCATCGACACTCTCCTCCTTTTCCAACGTTTGCTTTAATAACTTTCTTGCGCGATACAAATGAGTTTTGACCGTTCCTTCAGGCATACCCATCTGCTGAGAAATCATTGAAATCGAATAATCTTGAAAATAAAATAGCTGAATCACAATCTGGTATTGCTCGTCTAACACATCAAGTGCATGTTTTAAATCTAGCTTGTCTTCCAAAAAATCATGACGCTCAACGCTTTCGTGCTGCTGCTCAAACGGAACAACATCTTGCTGCTTTTTCTTCATAGCAAAAATCGTATGAATCAAAATCAGAGTCAGCCAGCTAGAAAAATAAGCTGGTTCTTTCAAGCCAGATAGATGCTTAAACGCTTTAAATACCGTCTCCTGAACAGCATCTAACGAATCCTCTTTATTTCTTGTGTAGAGAAAAGCCGTTTTATATAAACGCTCTTGATACATCAGCATTAATTTCTCAAATGCCGGAACATTCCCTTTTTGTGCTTTTTTAATTAGACGCACTTGCTTCATCTCACTCAACCTCCTACACCTGTTAGAGCAAGCTTTCTCTCAAACGGTTTCAACAAACGAAAATTTCTTTTACTTAGCATATGTCGGATAAAAATAGAGAAAGTGAAGAATAGGTCGCAAAGATCGTATTGAACTTTTGATATAATGGAAGAAATATCTACAAAAAGGAGGATATTGATTGTTTCGATTCGAAGAACCCTCGTGTGCTGGCTGTCAGAAAAAGATAGAAGGAAACGAAGAAGTGTACGTCAAGCTGGTCTATCCTAAGAGAAGAGGTATGACAGAAGTGAAGGCTTGGCTGAGAAATGAAGGGGTTTTTTATTGTAAGGCATGTACAGAACAAAAGACATCGCATGGAGGATAATCAAATGAGCAAAATCACCTTTCCGCAAACATTTCCAACAATACATACCGAAAGATTGATCTTAAAAAAAGCAACGATCGAAGACGCTGAGGATATGCATATCTATTTATCCAATGAAACAGTGTGCCGATACATGGGCATTGATGCACATGAAACCATCGAGGACACAAAAGGAGAAATCAAGTGGTATGACAATATCTTCAAAGAACAAACAGGCATCCGCTGGGGCATTTCTCTAAAAGACAATCCAGCCATCATCGGCAGCTGCGGATTTCTCAATCTAGAAAAACAGCACTGCCGCACCGAAATTGGCTATGAATTACATCACGATCATTGGAGAAAAGGCATCATGAAGGAAGCGATTGCTGCGGTGTTACGATATGGATTTCAGGAGATGAACCTGAACCGGATTGAAGCCATCATTGATCCAGCTAATAAGTCTTCTGTTCAATTGTTGGAGAACTTTGATTTTGTAAGAGAGGGTTTATTGAGGGAGTATGATCTTGGTCAGAATGGGTTTGATGATGTGTATATGTATTCGATTTTGAAGAGAGATTACGATTACATATAGAAAAACCGAAAATATTACTAAATTAAAAAAATAATTATGAAAAAACAGCCCACAAGAAAACTTCTTAAAAAATTATTCTCGAACGGTCTATGTTTTTTTCATTAATCGAAAAAGCTTTTAGTTTTAGAATGATAAAAGTAACCACACAAACCAACGGACATAAAACTACTCTTAGCGTATTCACTTTGACCCTTATTAAATAACCCCTCATAGTAGGTCAAAAATCTTCAACTTTCGGATAATCAACTTATAAATATAGAGGATACCCAATAAATTAAGTATCCTCTATTTTATCATACTAAAGAAAGTTCTCTAGGAATTGAACTTGGAAGTATCAAATCTCGAGTAATTCCTGAAACCTTCCTTAAACTATTAAACATGGTTGCAAATCCTTTTATAAACTCATCAATTTCTTTTTGGTTACTACTATCTTTTAACCAATACTTATAAACTTCTAATAAAAAAAATTCATGTTCTATAAATAGTTTTTTATACTTTTCTCTTCTAACTCCAGATGTTGACTGTCCTTCTCTACGCATTTTTGCTATATCGGATTCTATTTGCTCTCTTTTATTTACAATTCTTTCTAATACATATTGTTTTTGTATGGCCTTTTGTATAATTGCTGGTTGCATCCAAAATTTATTATATTTATCTTGATACACAAGCTTCTCTAAATAGTTGAATATCAATTCTTCTGGGTTTGAACCACCTGGTAAAGTAATAATTTTTTTAGACCACTTTTTTGATTGATCCCCATCTAGAATACAAAATGCATTTACTAAATTATTTATTAGATATGAATCATTAAACATATTCCGCAAATTCTCAGCACCAATATTCATTTCAACAAAATGTAAAAAGGAATCTGCACGTTCAAATTTGGCTCCTTCTTCTCCTAGAGTTTTAATGTAATCTAAAGTATATCTAATTAATAATCTAGCTTCATAATCTTCACTAAATATGGCTATTTTTTTTGTGAAATCATCCTGATACCTTCGTTGTTTAAGGAAATTTCTAATTAAATCTATATCCAACTTTTCACCTGTAGGATTCTCTAACTTTTCAACCCTTGTCAGATTATCTATCAAATACACTACAGACTGGTTTTGTTCAAGTGCTACTTCTAATAAATCTATACTGTGTGTAGTTGCAACAACTTGAATTTTATAATTTAAAGAATAATCAGCTAGTAATTTATATAACTTCTCTTGATAAAAAGGGTGTAACGTAGCATCCAATTCATCTATTAATAATATACTCTCTATTTCATTAGTTGTTTCAACCAAACATTCAAAATAAAACCTTAGAGAAACTAAAGCTGTTATAATTATATATAAGTTATCTTCTCCAGAAGATATTGTATTTGAATCAATCCCTTCAACTTCTGTAGTAAATTCAGGTCTAATCTTTTGTTCACCTATCGAAGTGAATTTTTCTGAAGTATCAATTTTAATATTCGTAAAATCTTTATATATATTATTTATTATATCTATATAATTATTTGGCAGATTTTTATTTATAGCTTTAAATAGTGGCCTTGAACTATTACTATCAATTAAATCTCTTAGCATCTCTTTCTGTTCTATTGTTAAGGATTCTTCTAACTCTTTAGGAAACTCAGGTTCATTATGATGTTCTAATTCTCCAAATGTAATTAAACGGCTCAATCCAAGATATATTATTGGCAGCTCAGGTAATCTTTCTCCAGAACCACTAGCATAGTTAGGCTTAATAGCATATCTATAACTTTCACTTCCTTGCCCAGATATATGTTTACGAAAATTTAAGATTGAATCATCAAAGTACTCAACCTCCAAAATATTCCCATTAACATTTCTAGCTGGATCATTATGAGTCTTATCACCTTTAGTTAAATTTTCAATTTTAGGATTAAATTTATTGTTCAATTGCTGTATAATTTTTAAACAATTCTTTATTTCTGTTGTTTTATTTGATTGCACTACCTTTTTATAACTATTACTTATTAAATATAGTAAGGAAGATTTACAAGTACCATTTCCACCAGAAATTAAATTTACTTCATTACTCAAATTCATATCAAAATTGATTAATTTTCTATATTTTTTAACACTCATTTTTTTTACCATCGCAATTATTCCTTCACTTTCTAAATAAGCCTTTTAAATACATTTTAAACTCATTTTCATCTCTGGCCAAGTCTTTATTTCTGTGTTAGTATGTTATAGAACTTTATATAATAATAATATAATTATGGGGGTTATAATGAACTTTAAAGATTTAAAAGCTGTCATTACCTCTCATTTAGAAAATGAATACTCTAAATTTGATGTACACTATACTAATACAAACAATTCATTTACAATCGATAAATATGTTAAAAGAATAATTAGAGCCTATGATAAACAACCTGATCAAAACTTAGACGACATTATTTTGGAAGTTTTAAATTTAAATGAATACAATATTTATAAAGATTTCTACGGAATCAAAAACAACCTGTCTCCTTTAAGATATCCTGGTGCAAAGAGTAAAGTCTTAAGTAAATTTGTGAAATATTTTAAAACTCCTCATATTGAATATAGAGAGCCTTTTGTAGGGGGTGGATCAATTTTCTTAGGCAAACATATTGTAGATAAAAATATTTTGAATGATAAAGATTACAATGTATATGCATTTTTAACTACGATAAAGGACTATCCTGATTTATTATGTGAAAAAATTCTTAATACACAACCGACTATAGAACTTTGGCTTGAGAAGCGATTTAACTCTACTCAATCTACTAGTGACTTGGATATTGCTTTTGATTTTCTTTTCTTTAACCGAACAAATTATTCAGGTATATATTCTGCTAACCCTTTGGGTGGAATAGAACAAAAATCTAAATATACAATAGATTGTAGATGGAATGCTGAAAGATTATGTAGCAAAATAAAAAAAATGAGTGAAAGACTTAAATCGGTCTCTATTACAAACTTAGATTTTGAAGAGATAATTAAACTTCCAGGGGAAAATGTTTTATTAGTAATTGATCCTCCTTATTATAAAAAAGGAAATAGTTTATACACTAGTAAGATGACTCATGAAGACCATCTAAGATTAGCAGAAACTCTAAAGAATACAACTCATAAATATCTTTTAACTATTGATGATTCTTATGAAACAAGAAAAATATATACATATGAGAATACTTTTATAAATCAGGAATCATGGAAATATACAGTTCACTCAAAGAAAAACGATAATATTGGTAAAGAACTTTTTATCTCAAATTTCCCTATTAATTAATAAAGTATCAAAGCTGGTATCACTAAATAAGCTCGGAGAAATTCTTTAAAATAAGAGCTCCGCGCTTTTTCTATTTATTACCCACACTGAATTTTAGCAGAAGTTCTTACTCGTAATATTATATACCCCACGGTTAATGCTTCACTTCACTCACAATACGAGTTGAAATTTTTTCAAGCAAGTCCCAAGGGCCAGTCACTCGTCATATCATCAATAGGTTTAACAGCACGGAAGCCAATTTGTAGCCATATGTTCTTGTGGCACCCATAAATTCCCCTGCTTAGCAGAAGTCTGTAAAAAAAGTATAGTATTACCAGCTGTCGATCTCAAGGCCGAAGCTGGCAATTTCTTCGCGTAGAATCGCATCAGATTCCTCGGACGATTTCTTGTTTTTCTTCAGAAATTTCCCCCAGTACACGGATACCCAGTCCTGAACCTAGGGCTAGAAGGTCCATTCTAAAATTGCAACATAGCACAAAAAGTCAAGTTTCCTAAAGAACATTTCCGCTATACTAAACTCGTAAGGCAAGGAGGTGCTCGGTTGTCCTATCAAGAACATGAGAAAACGATTCAAAAAACATTAAATTATATTGAACAGCATCTGAAAGATGAATTACCGCTTCAAACTCTAGCGAAACACGCTGGTTATTCTAGGTTTCACTTTCACCGTATGTTCAAAAAAGTGATTAAGAAGTCAGTTGTTGATTATATTAGGGAACGTCGAATGACCCAAGCGGCGAAGGATTTAATTCATACGGACCAAAGGGCGATTGACATCGCATTGCAGTATCGTTTTAGTTCACAGGAATCCTTCACTAGAGCCTTTAAGAAGATATATGACATGTCACCCGCACGTTATCGGAAATTATTAAGGAATGTGATTGATGAGGAGGAAACAATTATGGCTGATAATCAGAACACACCTACTGGCTGGATTATGACAGGGGACACCCCATCTGACTATGATACAGGTTTGGATAACAGAATTGTACACAATGGTACTTACTCCGCTTATCTGAAATCAAAGGATGAAAAAGCTCGTGGTTTCGCGACATTGATGCAGCAAATTAAGTCTGAGCGTTACAGAGGGGAACGTCTTCAATTTTCTGCTTTTGTCAAAAGCGAAGATGTGAAAGGCTCAGCTGGTTTATGGATGAGGATTGACCACTCTTCAGGTGAAGTTCTTGCATTTGACAATATGATGAACCGTCCTATCACAGGAACAAATGGATGGAATCATTTTAGTGTAGTACTAGATGTTCCAGTAAAAAGTGAAGTCATTGCGTTTGGCATTTTACTACAAGGTCCAGGTCAAATTTGGATGGACGAACTTAGTTTTAAAATTGTAGATGAAAGTGTGCCAGTGACAGAACAAAATACTGTAGATAATTTAGAGGATGAACCAGTGAATTTAAATTTTGAAGGCTAGCAGAAAGAAGAATTCATGATTTTAACTGCTGTAAGGAGGAGGTTGATTGCCATGAAAAAGATTGGTGCAATTTTATTGTTCGCTGTTAATTCACTCACCTATATTTTGGGCCTTGGATTTTTATTTGGTGAATATGACGGGGATACCACATTAAATCAAAAGTAGTTCATTAGAATGTGAAAAAGACTTTTATATCAAAGGATTGCTCATAATGAAAAAACCCTACCAAAATTTTCTGGTAGGGTTTTTTGGTAGGGAACTGTATGTTCAAAAGGTTAATCCCTTATAAATCACGTTCCCAGTTCAAATGAAGTTATCCGTCCTACTCCCATTTTATCGTGGCAGGCGGCTTACTCGTAATATCATACACCACGCGATTAATATGCTTCACATCATTGACGATACGAGTTGATATCTTTTCAAGCACGTACGTCCCAAGGGATTCTTGCCCAAGTCACTCATCATACCATCAATAGATGTAACGGCACGGATGCCGATTGTGTATCGTATCCTATGACACTACTTTATGTAAAAGATCATACCTTGCCATTAATTAATCAAGCATATACCTTTTCTGAATGAATCAATCCTGTATTTTAAGAAAAAGAGAATCAAATAAAAATATGGGTCACAGTAAAATATTTAGATGAGACAACCAAAGCGACACAATTCTCACAGTATGATTTGACTTTAGAGAAAGATAGGAACTGGATGATTGTAGAATAAATACAAGATTGTTTATTTTTAATCCCTCATAAGAACAAAATGACAAAAATAGAATGGTTAAGGGCTCAAAGAAAATAAAATTGAGAATGAAGATAAGACACCCATAGGACAAAAAAAATCAATTGAAAAAGATACCCCTATCACTATCTCTTTTTTGTAGACTTGGTATAATAGAAAAAATCAGAAAAATTAGAATGCGATGATAAGGAATAGTACTTGCCGAAATGTTTTCAGAAAGTTGCTGGTTGATGAGAAGCAATAACAAAAAGGTAGGGAACTCACCTTAGAGTAGCCTTAGTGAAATGAAAAGTATTGATGTAGTTAAGGTCGGCACCCCACCGTTATATGGGAAGGATATAAGATATAACAATCTGTATCCGAATAAGGGCATGATAATGTATGGTTATCATGAAACAGGGGTGGTACCGCGTAAGAAGAAGTCTTTCGTCTCCAAGTTCAATCTTGGAGATGATAGGCTTTTTTTATATTCCAATTACAGGAGGAATCGATGATGTTTAACCACAAAAAATACGAAAAGAAATACTTTTTGCCACCGAACCTTACTTATGATTGGGTAAAGAAAGAAACATTAGAAAGTGCTCCGATATGGTGCAGTGTGGATTTACGGGATGGAAATCAAGCATTACCTATTCCTATGAACTTAGAAGAAAAATTGGAAATGTTTCAGTTACTAGTAGAGATAGGTTTTAAAGAAATTGAAATCGCATTTCCAGCTGCTTCTGATACGGAGTTTAGACTATTACGGACACTGATTGATCATAATATGATTCCAGACGATGTAACGATTATGGTTATCACGCAAGCGAGAGAGCATATTATCCGTCGAACCTTCGAGGCAATTAAGGGGGTACCGAAAGCTATTGTTCATTTATATAATTCGACTTCAGAAGCGCAGCGCAGACAAGTATTTAAGAAATCAAAAGATGAAATTAAACAAATTGCAATTGATGGAGCTATTTTAGTAAAAGAACTGGCCGAAAAAACAGAAAGCGATATTTATTTTCAATATAGTCCTGAAAGCTTTCCAGGAACAGAAGTTGATTATGCATTAGATATTTGTAAGAGTGTTTTAGATATTTGGAAACCGACACCAAATCATAAAGCGATCATCAATATTCCGACAACAGTTGAATATTCAATGCCTCATATCTTTGCAAGTCAGATTGAGTATATACACAAAAATCTGTCTTACCGAGACAGTGTGACATTATCTGTTCATCCTCATAATGACCGTGGCTCTGGGGTGAGTGATGCAGAATTTGGCGTGCTAGCTGGCGCAGAAAGAGTCGAAGGTACATTATTTGGTATCGGTGAACGTACAGGGAACGTAGACTTGATTACCTTGGCGATGAATATGTACTCACAAGGTTATGATCCAAAATTGAATTTCAATCACCTAGAAGCTATTCGTAAAAAATATGAAAAACTAACCAAAATTACTGTTCATGAGAGACAGCCATATTCTGGCGAAATGGTATTCACCGCATTCTCTGGGTCACATCAAGATGCTATATCTAAAGGTATGAAATATAGAAAGGAAAATCATGTTGATAAATGGGACGTTCCGTATATCCCAGTAGATCCAGTTGACTTGGGGAGGAATTATCAAACGGATGTGATTCGAATCAATAGCCAGTCTGGAAAAGGCGGCATAGGCTATATACTAGAAACAAATTATGGCATTCAACTTCCTTATAAAATGAATGAAGCCATGGGATATGAAGCGAAGAAAGTATCTGATCAGACAAATAGGGAATTGTCTGTCGAAGAAATATATCATATTTTTGAAAAGCAGTATGTTGATTTTCACCCTCATTTCCAGCTGCTTGATTATCAATTCAATAAAGGAGAGAAGCAGGAAGTCACCTTAACTCTGCTGAGAGATGATCAACAAATTGAAATACAAGGAACTGGGACTGGAAGTTTAGATGCTATCAGTAATGCGTTAAAAGCATATTTTCATCTCGAGTATGTTTTGGAAGTCTATGAACAGAATTCTTTGGGCAAGGATTCTCAAGCAAAAGCCTGTGCACAGATTGGAATTTCATATCAAGGAAAAATGCATTGGGGTGCTGGAATTGATAAAGATATTATAGAAGCAACAGTGAAGGCCCTGGTGGTTGCAGTAAATAGACTAGAGGTTTGGATGTAGATGGAAAAAGATAAACTTGAAAAACATGAAGCGATGCAATATTTAAGAGAATATAACGAGCAAGAAATCTTTTATCAACAATACCAACAGAAAAAGCATGACAATCAATCGTTGCAATTATTTTTGAAGGATTATGATAAAAACAATTTCATGCATAAGCAAATATATATAGAAGAATTTTTGCTAAAAGGGCAGAATGAATTTGAAAAAGAGGATACCATGTGGTTAGGTCAGGAGAATGATATCGAAGTGAGAAAGTATAGCCGTTTTATGCCTCAATTGTCGGCTATCCATGATTTCTTTGAGATGATCTATGTTCTGGAAAATGAAATGTATGTAGAAGTGGAAGATAAAAAAATGGCTTTACAATCAGGAGATATTGCCTTTATTCCACCGTACACAACACACAAGCCAATTGTAATGGAGAATACAATCGCAATCCAAATCATGATCCGTAAAAGTACTTTTCAAAAAGTGTTTTTTAAAATGTTAAAAGGAAATAATGTCATTTCAGAGTTCTTTTTGAATGCATTGTATATAAAAGAAAATAAAAATATTCTTATTTTCCATAGTCGCTTGGATAAAAATTTGCTAGACTGCTCTCTTCAACTATTTACAGAAAATTACAATCGGTTTCCTGGATACCAGTTGATTATGAATAATTTGTTTGAGATATTATTATGTCTCTTATTAAGATTCAAACCAAGTCATATAAACGTAAATCAGGTCAAACAATATAGTGATATACGTATTATTCAAATGCTCCAATATATTCAGCAATGTTGTGAGCATATAACAATTCAGGAGATGGCAGAGGAATTTAACCTTTCACAATCTTATCTGTCTAAATATATAGCTCATAAGCTTGGCAAATCATTTAGTGAGATTCGACAAGAAATAAGATTGGAAAAAGCCTGCGAAATGATCACTGGTAGCCATTTACAAATAGATGATATTGCGGCAGCCGTTGGTTATCAGAATGTAGAGCATTTCATTCGTTTATTTAAGAGAAAGTATCACCTAACACCACATCAATATCGTTTAAATAATAGATAATGATAATCATGACTCTATTGTATTAGCACTTGGAGAGACTGTACTTGTTACTTTGAAAAAGAAAAGATTGCTTTAGAATGAGCAGAATGAATGACGCTTATCTTAAAAGTACAATTTTAAAATCGAGAAAATGTAAAATCAATACTAATAAAAAGGAGAAATCATCATGTCAATCAAAAAAGTAAAAGATTATTTTAAACAATATGATATGGATACTCGAATTCAAGAATTTTCAGTATCTAGTGCAACCGTAGACTTGGCTGCTTCTGCATTGGGCTGCGAACCTGAAAGAATCGCAAAAACACTCTCCTTTCTAGTAAATGGACAAGCTATTTTAGTTGTTACCTCTGGCGATGCAAAAGTTGATAACAAAAAATTCAAGGAATATTTTAAAACAAAAGCTAAAATGCTTTCTCCTAATGAGGTCGTTGACTTGGTCGGCCATGAAATTGGCGGAGTATGTCCTTTTGCTATAAAGAATGGCGTTTCTGTTTATTTAGATATGTCACTAAAACGTTTTGAGACAGTCTATCCAGCCTGCGGGAGCAGTAACAGTGCTATTGAACTAACAATAAAACAATTAGAAAAATACTCCGGTTATTCACAATGGATTGATGTGTGTAAGGGATGGAATGATGAATGAACACATTAAAATGGAAGGAAAAAGTGCAGTTAAAAATAAAAAAGAGCTAAAAACCCTTGATACACAAAGGTTTCTAGCTCTATTATAACTATTCCCACTCAATCGTAGCAGGCGGCTTACTCGTAATATCATACACCACACGGTTAATATGCTTCACTTCATTCACGATACGAGTTGAGATCTTTTCAAGCACGTCCCAAGGGATTCTTGCCCAATCACTCGTCATACCATCAATAGATGTAACAGCACGGATGCCGATTGTGTAGTCATATGTTCTTGCGTCACCCATGACACCTACGCTGCGGATGTCTGGGAGAACCGTGAAGTATTGCCAGATATCGCGCTCAAGACCGAAGTTGGCAATTTCTTCGCGTAGAATCGCATCCGATTCACGGACGATTTCTAGTTTTTCTTCAGAAATTTCACCTAGTACACGGATACCTAGTCCTGGACCTGGGAATGGCTGTCTCCAGACGATGTCGTCAGGAATGCCTAGCTCTGAACCTAGGGCACGGACTTCATCCTTGAATAGCGTATTCAAAGGCTCAATCAATTCGAACTGCATGTCTTCTGGAAGACCGCCTACGTTGTGGTGAGATTTGATTGTTTGTGCCGTTGCTGTTCCGCTCTCAATGATATCTGTGTAAAGCGTTCCTTGTGCTAAGTAGTCGATTCCTTTTAGCTTGTCCGATTCATCATCGAATACATAGATGAATTCGTTACCGATGATTTTACGTTTTTGCTCAGGATCAGATACACCTTTTAGCTTATTTAAGAAACGATCTTTCGCATCTACTTTAATCACGTTCATGTTGAAACCTTCGCTAAATGTCTTCATAACCCCTTCTGCTTCGCCTTTGCGAAGAAGACCGTGGTCAACGAAAATACATGTCAGCTGATCGCCGATGGCTTTGTGGATCAATACCGCCACAACAGATGAATCCACACCGCCGCTTAATGCGCACAATACTTGTTTGTCGCCTACTGTTTCACGGATTTTCTGCATTTCGATTTCAATGAAGTTCTCCATTGACCATTTGCCATCGCAGTCACACACGCCAAAGACAAAGTTTTTCAATAGGTCATTTCCGTACTCAGAGTGACGAACCTCTGGGTGGAACTGAACACCATAGAAATTCTTCTCAGCTAAGCTCATCGCTGAGTTTGGACAATGTGCACTTGTTGCATCAACTGTAAAGCCTTCTGGTACTTCAACAACGAGGTCACCATGGCTCATCCAAACGACTTGATCAGTCGGAAGATCTTTGAATAAAGCAGGCGTTCCATTAATGTGGATATCTGCTTTTCCATATTCACGCTGGCTTGCCGCTTCTACTTTCCCGCCTAAATAGTGAGTCATGAGCTGCATGCCGTAGCAAATGCCTAGAACCGGAATGTCTAGATCAAAAATCTTTTCATCACAGCGGAAAGATCCTTCATCATAAACACTGTTTGGTCCGCCAGAAAGAATAATTCCTTTAGGCGCCATTTCTTTAATTTCTTCAGCAGTTAAAGTGTGCGGATGAAGCTCACTGTACACACCAAATTCACGAATACGGCGTGTGATCAACTGATTGTACTGACTGCCGAAATCTAGAACCAAAATCATTTCATTTACTAAATTTGTCATGGTGTCACCTCTATGTCCAATATAGTTTTTTATAAACGCACAGAAAAAATGAGAGGAGAAAACCTGCTCTCAGTGTGAATCACGCTTTTGAAGCGCCCAGACTCACATCCGAACGCTTCAATTTCATGTATTTTAGAAGGTTTTAATATTCACCTATTCTAACAACAGGAAGGTACGGGGTCAAGACTATCTCCTGTTTATTAAATTTTCCCATAACTTTGCCGATTGCCGCCAAAGCACCGACGCATCCTCTCGTCGATAGAGTGCCCGCTCATAGAACTGCGTCAGCTCTGACATGCGATGATCTCCATGCTTGTCATCGATCAATGAAGCGAATTCTCTTAGCGTCATGCCAGGTTTTTTCTCAATTCCCCTGCGCTTCAGCTGCTTTAATAGAGCAGCATACGCATAGAAGAATGCTTCCTCCTCTGGCAGACGTTTCACCTTTCTCACAATAAAGAATGGCAGCCATCTTGCTCTGAATCGATAAAGTAGCCAGCTCATCAACCCTAGAAGGACCATAGATCCTGCCGCAAATCCCAAGATCGAACCAACATGCACCATACTTGGCTTTGCTTGTGCTGTTTGTTTCTTTGGTTCTGCCGGCTGCTCTGTCTCCTGCTGCTGCGGCTGTTCTGCCGGCTGATCTTCGCGTGCATCAGAGCTAGGCTGATCTTCTTTCTTTTGATCATCCGTTTGATCGCTTGAAACGGCTTCATTCGTAAATGTCTCTGGGTTCGTAAATCCTTTTGTCGGTTCGAAGGTGACCCAGCCTCTGTTTGGAAAATAAACCTCTACCCATGAATGCGCATTGTTATTGGTCACTTCATACACATTGTTTCCATCCATCTGTGTTTCATATAACTGACCTGACGTATACCCTTTCACCCATCTCGCCGGAATCCCGATCGAACGAAGCATCACAATCATAGAGGATGAAAAGTTATCACAGTAGCCGACCATCGTATCAAATAAAAATTGGTCTACATAATCTTCATTACGACCAGGCACAGCGACATTTTGCGTTTCATATGAAAACTTCGCAGATCCTAAATAATCCTCGATCGCTTTGGCTTTATCATACATATTATCCTTCGTTTCCGTTAAGCTGTTTGCCAGCGTCTTCACACGCTCTGGCAATGAGGAAGGAAGCTGCAAGTATTCACGGCCAACCTCCTGATTTACCTGCTTCTTTGTTGGCACTTTAATCCTCTGCAAATCCTCAAGGATAAATGTAGGAGATAAGAAGGTGACTTGGTAGTTCCCTAAATTTTTCGGCGGATTTTGACTGGATGGGACAATTTTTTCCGTTTTCCCCATCATTTGCAGCGGAATATTTTCCATTGGCATCAGTGTGATCGTCCCAATTGGATAGACGGCATGATTAAATCGATAGTCAGATTCCATATCGACTCTCGTTTCGTGCACCTCTGTTTTTACACGCTCGGTAAACCAACGATTTGGCACATCATCGTCCTTTAGCCGAGTAGGCTTTGTATCATTTGAGGCATCCTCCCAGCCCTTTCCTGTGTAGATGCTTTTTGTTTCGACACGAAAGTAAGACGGCTCCTTTCCGCTCCATTTAAAGACCGGTGTGCGGTCCTCACTAAACGGTCCGCCAAGCGCCGAATCATCTGCACTATATCCCACCTTATTCTGCCCGGCTGCGTTATCTTGATTCGTCACCGCCTTAAAAAACGGGACAGGATCAGGCCATTTCGGATCAGACTTTGGCAAAGAAGCGCCGAGTGCCGCTGATAGAAGAACGAGCGCCAACATGGGCAAAAACCATTTTAGACGCGCCTTCTGTGACACCCGGATGCCTTCAGCCGAACGCAGTCGATCGAAATACAGCAACCCAAGCAAACAAAAACCAAACACCATAATGCGAACGATCGCAAAGGCAGCATCATATGGCGTAAACGTATCCAGAATCGTGACATACACAATCGTCATGAGTAAAAAGAAAAAGATACGCTGCTGATAGACCACCCAATAATGAAGCAAGTAGACAAGCAGCCACAGCAAAATATAAAACAATAATGTGCGGAAGGAGGGGTACATGTCACTCCACATGCCTGTGCTCATGAAGGTGATATTATCTTTGATATCAGCAAATAATGCAGCCGGATAGCTTGGCTCTGCTTGATAAAAGATCAAATATAAGGCGAGCAAGATCATGCCAGTACAAATAGGAAACGTCACATACCACTTCAAACGAAAGAATGTAAACAAACACGTAAGCCCTATAAAAATGATGAAATAAGACGTATGACTCGTCTCTGTAAAATCTTGAAGCGGACGAAGCCACTCCCAAAGCAGCAGAAATGCTACAGCATAATAGATGAACAACTCAAAACGGCTTTGCCGCTGATGCGTATGCAGCATAAATGTTTGTCACCTCACAGTTCTTTCGTGCAGCCGGTCTTCAAATAAAAGGGTCGTGCGTATTCCAGATGCCTTGAGCCGGTCTACAAGCTGTTTTTCTTTTGTCGTGAATCGATCTAAAGCTCTCTTCACTAAAAGAACAGTGATGTTCTTTCTGTTTCGATTTCCAAGCAGGCTCGCAGCAAGCTCTTCTTGCAGCTGACCCGTGACGACATATTTTCCAGAGTGCTGGTACTCACTCGCTGCTAACGCCTTATATTCTTGTGCGCGAGAAGGTTGATGCTGCACCCTTGTTAAATAATAGAGCATGTCCTGTAAATGAAGTTCTCCTTGATCCACTCGAAAGGCATGCTGATCTCCTAGAGGTACAAAACCTGAAGGCACCCCTTTTTTCACTGCCGTTTGGAGAACAGAAGCTGTAATAGACACGACGGTCTCAAAAACCGCTTCATCTGTAAAATCAGCAAACACGACAAGATCCTTTGTTTGATTCTGTTCAAATTCCTTCGTCATCAGCTGATCCCTTCTAGCCGTCGTCTTCCAGTCCACCCAAGCAAAACGGTCTCCTTGCTGGTATTCCCGCACGCCTGTTGTCACATGGGTCGGTTCATTGAACCACGAGTGAACCGCTTTGCCTCCATTTTCATTCGCTGACTCAGCTGACTCCACCTGAAGATCCAGCATTTTCGGATAGACAAGCAGCTTTTTTTCTAACAGAATGATCACTTCTTTCTCCACAAAACCAAACATATCACCCGTTTTGATTCGAACCGCTGCCAAATGATGTTCCCCGCGCATGACATCGTTCAATTGATAGGAAAAACGCCACGTTTTTCGAAACCAAGGAAACAGCATTTGCTTCATTTCAATTTGTTCCTGTAAATGAAAGGTGTCCGGCGGATCATCCTCAATCAAGACGTAAACGTATGGAAATGGATTTGTCCGCTTGATTTCAAGGTCAACGGACAGCACGTCTCCCGCCTTCAAGCGGGTTTGCTGTAATGTCCTTTTGGCTGTCGCTCGCAGCGGAATGAGCGCAAACAGCAAAGCATACAAAGTATATGGTAAAAATGCATAAAAAAGGAACCAACTCACAAACCCCCCCTGAAACATGGCATAACAAAAGACTGCCGCAGTGAGGATGATGAGCATCATTACCCGTAACCATAATGAAACAGCGAAACGATGACGTGACTTCATTGAGTCATCGACTTTTGAACTGGCACGCCAATTTGCTCAAGCATTTGTCGCAGCAGTGTCTCCGCCTTCTTCCCTTCATACGTCGCTTCTGATGTCAAAATCATTCGATGCGGCAATGTATATGGCGCCAAATACTGTACATCATCAGGAATCACATAATCTCGCTGATTCAACAGTGCATACGCCTGAGCCGCTTTCATGAGGGCGATCGATCCCCTTGGACTCACACCTAAATAAACAGATGGATGTTGACGCGTCGTTTGAGCGATTTCCACAATATATTCTTTAATGGATGCATCCACATGAATGGTCTGAACAGCTTGCTGCAACGCATGGATATGATCCTTTGTCATCACTGCTTGGAGCGTATTAATCGGGGACTGCTTTTCCTGCAAATTGAGCACCTCCAGCTCCTCCAGCATGGTCGGATACCCCATTTGCAGCTTGAATAAAAACCGGTCCATTTGCGCTTCTGGGAGCGGATAGGTCCCTTCATATTCCACTGGATTCTGCGTCGCCATGACGAAAAAAGGATCCGCAAGCGGCATGGTTTCTCCGTCCACTGTGACACTGCCTTCCTCCATCGCTTCGAGCAATGCCGACTGTGTTTTAGGAGAGGTCCGGTTGATCTCATCAGCCAAAATAATCTCCCCCATAATCGGTCCTTGCCTAAATTCAAATTCATTTGTCTTTTTATTATAAATCGACACACCTGTTACATCTGAAGGCAAAAGGTCAGGAGTGAACTGGATTCGCTTAAACTCACAGCCAATCGATTTTGCCAAAGCACGAACCATCATCGTCTTTCCAACACCAGGCACATCCTCGAGTAGCACATGCCCCTTCGCCAAAATCGCAACAAGGCTTAATATCGCAATATCTTTTTTCCCAACCATGACTTTATTGATGTTATCTACGATTTTTTGTAAATCTGAATGCATTGGTTCATCAAATGCCATCCTGATCCTCCTATCACGTTTCCGTTAAATTTCATATAGTCTAACTTTACCATACAACGCGCATTTGCATAAAACATCAGCATGTAGAAAAAAAGAAGCCTTCTCACGATGGAAAAGACTTCTTCTCTTCTTTTGTCTCACCTGCTGGCTCCATATGAACATGAGAGTGTAAAATATCATGTTCCTTCTTCATTCTACGTTCGATCTCATCTGCAATATCATGGCTTTCTGCAATGTTCAAGTGCGGCTCGACCTCCACTACTACATCCACATGGACCGTACTTCCGAGATACCGTGCCTTAATATCTTTCAAATCGCCCACTCCAGGTGTTGCTTCAATGGTCTCTTTATATTTGGACATATCTTTTATATGAAAACCGTCCGTTAACGAATGAGAAGCATCTCTGAAAATCTCCCACGCCGTTTTACAAATAATGAGGCCAATGACAAACGCTGCAAGCGTATCAATCCATGCCAGCTGAAATTGAGAGGCGATAATCCCTACAAATGTTCCAATACTCACATACGCATCTGATTTATTATCAGCTGCTGCTGCATGAAGAGCCTGGCTATTGATCCGTTTGGACAGATTGCGGTTGTAAATATACACGCCGTACATCACCACAGCACTTCCTGCTGCCGTCCAAGCTGCGATCATATCGGGCGTTTGATGCTCAGATGAGAAGAGCGACCGGCCCGCACTCAGCAGAACCTGAAGTCCAACAAGCATCATAATAAAGGACGCCACAAGAGACGCAATATTCTCTGCTCGAAAATGACCGTATGGATGATCTTCATCAGGCGGCTTTTGAGAAATACGCAGCCCAATCAACACAGCAAGGGATGCAATAATATCCGTCGTATTATTCAATCCATCTGCCGAAAGAGCCTCTGAATGAAACACATACCCAATTAGAAGTTTCACCGCTGATAAGATCACATAGGCAATGATGCTGACCCAAGCACCTGTTTCACCTTGTCTTAATTCGTTATAGCGCTCCATGTCGAACCGCGCCTCCTCACACATCACTTTTCTATTATTTATCTTACAAAGCAAAGCCCGTGTGGGTCTACAGCAACATGATTCGCTTGTGTCAGCAAAATAGGATACATAGAAATGTGTTGACCTAAGTAAACTTATTTTTATAAGGTCAATTGACCTCAAGACCTACTCCCATCAACCTTTTTCCAATTCACTCTGTGATGAACATCTGGCAATATCACTCTTTCTAGAAAATTGTCAGAATAATTTTATTTTGAGAGACAACTTCTCCCCATCCTATCTTATGCTATTTTTAAGAATGAACAGAGGAAAAAGAGGGAACATAATCTCTCAAATCCTTTATACTTTTTAACATCATGTTAAGAGGTTTGAAATGTCAGTTTGATAACCTGTCCAATGCTGAATGATAATTCAGTATGATAAAATTTAAAATATTCTAAAAACAATTTCTCTATGAAGAGAAATGTTTGGAGGTAAAGACATGTCCAACATGACAAACGGTCTTCAAAAAAATCTGAAAACAAGACATATTTCAATGATCTCCATTGCTGGGGTTATTGGCGCAGGGCTATTTGTTGGTAGCGGCGCTGTCATTCATTCTGCAGGGCCTGGAGCCATTCTTTCCTATTCTTTTGCCGGACTTCTGGTGATCTTTATTATGAGAATGCTTGGAGAAATGGCATGCGCCTATCCGACAAGCGGTTCCTTCTCACAATATGCGAGTGATGCCATCGGTCCTTGGGCCGGGTTTACAATTGGCTGGCTTTACTGGTTCTTCTGGGTCATCGTCATCGCCATCGAAGCCATTGCCGGTGCTGCCATTATTCAGTATTGGTATGGAGATGCACCTGTTTGGCTCACAAGTCTTATCCTCACTATCCTCTTAACATTAACGAATATCTTTTCTGTTAAATCTTTTGGCGAATTTGAATACTGGTTCTCATTAATAAAAGTCGTCAGCATTATTCTCTTTCTACTCATCGGTTTTGCATTTATCTTTGGTTTTGGCGGTCATCATACTGCAGGACTTGCAAATTTAACGGGGAACGGTGGTTTCCTTCCAAATGGATTCAGCTCTGTTTTACTCGGAATTGTCGTCGTCATCTTTTCCTTCATGGGAACCGAGATTGTGGCAATAGCAGCCGGAGAATCAGCAGACCCAGTCAAGTCTGTGACAACAGCTACCCGCTCAGTTGTATGGCGTATCATCGTGTTCTATGTCGGATCCATCGCTGTCGTTGTGACCTTGCTTCCATGGAATTCAGCGAGTATTTTAACAAGCCCGTTCGTTGCGGTATTAGAATACATCGGCGTCCCATCAGCAGCTCAAGTCATGAACGTCATTGTTTTAACAGCCGTTCTATCTTGCTTAAACTCCGGTTTGTACACAACGTCCAGAATGCTTTATTCATTAGCGGAAAGAGGCGAAGCACCGAAACGCTTTATGAAAATCAGCAAACGTGGTGTTCCTGTAGCGGCTACAGTCGCAGGCACCTTCTTTTCCTACATTGCCGTCATGATGAACTACTTTTATCCTGAAACCATCTTTTTGTTCTTAGTCAATGCATCCGGCGCCATTGCCCTTCTTGTCTACTTGGTCATTGCTGTTTCACAATTAAGAATGCGCCGTAAAATCGAAAAAGAAAATCCAGAGCAGCTCAAAATCAAAATGTGGCTGTTCCCATATCTCACGTACTTTACCATTTTGGTCATTTGCGCCATCTTGGCATCGATGCTGTTTATCGAATCAATGAGACCACAGCTCATTTTGACAAGTATCATTACCTTCGGTGTGCTTGCCGCTTATTTCGTCTTTAAACCGAATAAAAAAGTGCCTGCAAATGCAGCGCTTGAAAATAAACACCCGTAATGCTCCCGCTGAAAAGCGGGTTTTTTTATTTTATTCACCTATTTTCATGTCCGCACTTATACTGTATCAAATTGGATTATAAGTGAGGATTAGACGACATGAACCTAGAAAAATTTGTTGACGAGCTTCCAATTCCAGAAGTCGCGAAGCCCGTCAAAAAGAACCCAAGACAAACGTATTATGAAATTGCTATGGAGGAGGTATTCCTAAAAGTTCATAGAGACCTGCCCCCAACCAAGCTATGGACCTATAATGGCAGCTTGCCTGGTCCAACCATTCAAGCGAATCGAAATGAAAAGGTCAAAGTGAAATGGATGAACAAATTGCCACTTAAGCATTTTCTGCCGGTCGATCACACCATTCACGAAGGCCATCATGACGAACCAGAAGTCAAAACCGTCGTTCATTTACATGGCGGCGTCACACCAGCAAGCAGTGACGGCTATCCAGAGGCTTGGTTTTCACGAGACTTTGAAGCAACCGGCCCCTTCTTTGAACGAGAGGTATACGTATACCCAAATCATCAGCAAGCCTGCACATTGTGGTATCACGATCATGCGATGGCATTGACACGATTAAATGTGTACGCCGGCTTAGCTGGGTTTTATTTGATCTCTGATGCGTTTGAAAAGTCCTTAGAGCTGCCGAAAGATGACTATGACATTCCTTTGATGATCATGGACCGTACGTTTCAGGAGGATGGCTCACTGTTTTATCCTAGCAGACCAAACGACACGCCAGAAGACAGTGACCTACCAGACCCATCCATCGTGCCCTTTTTTTGTGGAGAAACGATTTTAGTCAATGGAAAAGTATGGCCTTATTTAGAAGTAGAGCCGCGAAAATACCGCTTTCGTATCTTAAATGCGTCCAATACTAGAACTTACGAGCTGCATCTAGATAACGACGCCACAATCTTGCAAATTGGTTCCGATGGGGGCTTTTTGCCAAGACCTGTTCGCCATCAATCCTTTAGCATCGCACCTGCTGAACGTTTCGATGTCATCATCGACTTTTCAGCTTACGAAAACAAAACGATCACTCTCAAAAATACAGCCGGCTGCGGACAGGATGTGAATCCTGAAACAGATGCGAACATTATGCAATTCAAAGTCACACGTCCGCTAAAAGGGAGAGTACCTAAAACATTACGTCCGATTTTCAAACCGCTGCCAACGCTTCGGCCAAGTCAAGCTGATAGAGAGCGTACACTCACACTTAGCGGAACGCAGGATAAATACGGCCGCCCTATCCTATTGTTGGATAATCAATTTTGGAATGACCCTGTCACCGAAAATCCTCGTCTTGGCAGTCTAGAGGTTTGGTCCATCGTCAATCCAACCAGGGGCACACACCCTATTCATTTGCACCTTGTTCAATTTAGGGTTTTAGACAGAAGACCATTTGATACAGAAGTCTATCAATCGACAGGAGAAATCGTGTATACAGGACCAAACGAAGCGCCTCCTTTACATGAACAAGGCTACAAGGACACCATTCAGGCGCATGCTGGTGAAGTCATTCGGATCGTTGCTCGATTTGTTCCATACAGCGGCCGATATGTGTGGCATTGTCATATTTTAGAGCATGAAGATTATGACATGATGAGGCCGATGGATATCATTTAATAAAAATGAAACCACTCTTCCCGTAAATGCGTAGAAACTTGTATAAAACTTCTGATACACCAAAGGGCTAACGGACATCCATTCATTAGCCCTTTCAAAATGGAATAATAAATCGCATGAATGGTTTCTTTGAGCATTCAACACTTAAAATGTTGACGCAGCAAACCGATAATACTACTATATACCCATTGCATCTATCAAAAGGCACATAAGCCACAATGAACGAACAAATGGAAAATTGCGATAAAAAACGGAGGAGTTCAATTTGAATGAAGAAAAAGAGACTTGCCAGGTCACACAAGAAACAGCGGCAGGTAACATAGAAAAGCTTTCAATTCAGGAAAACGAGAGCATTTGGTCAAATATTGAACAGCTAACAATTGAACTCGGTGAACAAAAAGAATTCAACCACTTCATTTTAGATGAAAAACAAAAGGCCATCAGTACATTATCTGCCCTCATTACAAAAGGCGATTGTGATGAAGAATTAAAGACTCATTTTGAACAAGCATTACATATCGGACTTTCTGTCATAGAGATCATGGAGATTATTAAGCACTGTACAAAAGTTGCTGGATTCCCTCACTCCATTAATGCCCTGTTTATCTTTCAAAATTTATTAGACAATAACACCAAATAAATCAGTGAAAACGAGAAGTCATCTGTCCTCTCGTTTTTTATGTACACTCATATTACTCTCTTTCTTTTCCTCTGTCACATAAGCAAAATACGAAAATACCACACGTTTCCTGCTTAAAAATTGCTTTCCCTTCCATGAATTCCTCAATTTCACCATCATTTCAAGCGGCAAAATAAAAAAACGTCCAGTTATATCAAATAACTGAACGTACCCTTTATCGATTGACAGTGAAATTGTTAACAATTCCGCCATCCTTCTCCCAAGCGGCTTCCACTGTTTTCTTCTTGATATTGTATTCAAATATCGTTCTTACCTTTGCTTTTCGTCCGGTGTCATCCTTTAATTCCTTTGCGTTTTTAGCAACACCTAAGAAATAAACAGAAGATCCGTCCGTAGAAAATTGCGGCTGTGCGGCACTTAAAATATGCACATCCTCACTGTTCTTAACGAGTGTCGCCTGTTTTCCTGTTTCTACATCAAGCATTTTAATAGAGGATACTTCTTTTTCGTTTCGCACCTTCACTTCTGTATAAATCAATGTCTTATGATCTGGTGAAAATGAAATATCATTGATCGTTTGCGAGATACGTGTAATACGCTTCCCCTTCGCACCTGTTTGAAGGGTGATCTTCATGGTCGTGGGTTCAGGGTCTCTTCCCTGTTCATTCGCTTCATCGGTTTTCTTGTAATCTTCTTTTAAGGAATAATGCTGGATTGCCAGAAGGTTTGACATCGGATCATAAGCAAAAGAACTCACCGTATCATCCTTGCTTTTTTCTGGATACAATACCTTCACTTTGTGTGTGTTTACATCAAACATAGCGACATAAAATTGTTCCCCAGAATCCTTATTATACCTGAGATATAACTGCTTCCCGTCCCCAGACAGCCTCATACTGTCGATGGAATCATCACTCGTAAACAGCGTTTTTTCTTCATCTGTTTTCACATTCAATTCTCGAATACTCACTTTTTGCGTGTCTTCATCCGTATACGTGTAATATAAAAGCTGTTTCGTAGAACCATAAGCAATCGAAGGATATGCTGTCAGTTTCTCCGTATGAAGCGCCCGGTCATGCAGGTAATACGTATTGTTTAACTGTTGATCTGTAAATGAAACGAGTAATTCGTCTTTTGCATCTTGATTTGTTTTCACTTTTCCTGCATGCTTTGCCTCTTGCCCCGGCTTCATCATGAAGAAAATGACTGCCGCAATCACTGCGACTCCGATGACCGTGATGATCCACCATGTTGATTTTTTCATTGCCTTTCAGACCCTCTCTACAAGAAAAGAAGCCAGAAAATGAACTTTTCCCGCTTCTCTGCATGCCTATGTATTAATAAGTGTAATGCCCTTTTACGACACCTTTACTTGTTTTATACCCTAGTGCTTTGAATGCTTTTGGACTGACGTCTAATACAGCGTTTGGCATTCTGCCTACATCATATTTATATACTGTAATCACTTTATGTGGTTTCGCTTTTGTTGTCACTCTAAGTTTTGTACCTTTTTTCGGTACGTCAAATCCCATTTTAGTTGCTGCATCCCAATGACCGAGTTTTTTTCCATCTGCGCCCTTTTTACCGACACCATTATACCAAGTAATATTGCCGCTTACTTTTTTTGCACTTGCTCCATGTGAGAAACTAAACGCCAAAAATAAACTAGCTACTGTTACGATTGTCGCGATAAGCTTTTTATTCATTAAAAAATCCTCCGTATTTGGTTTCTGCACTTATTATACATGAAGATGCCCCCAGTTATTTTACAGTCACATTACAATTCGAATACAAGTTGACCACTTAATGACCGATTTTGTTCACAAAAAATACCAAAATCGGCCAGAACAATGTAAGTAGCCCCTCTCTTTCATTTTATATAATAAAAGTGAATCCAATTTAAGGAGGAATTTTTATGAAAAAGTGGTTCATCGTTTTGAGTGTAAGTTTGGCCTTCGTTTTGATGCTATCAAGTATCCCTGCCTCAGCAGCTGGTCCCCGTCACGGTGCGATTGTGACACAAACGGATGAAGCCAAATGGTCAGGTATCTCTGCTGATATTGTGCTGCCGAAAACAGCCACTATTAAAAATGGCTATGCGGACTGGTACCTCGGTCTCGGCTCTGCCGTTGTAGAGAGCGGTATTTCAAAAACGTCTTCTGGCTATAAGGTCTTTCTTGGCAGCGGCTCACAAGGCGGCAGTCAATACTGGAACAGTGAGTACGATAAGAGCATTACGGATGGTGCACGTGTCAACTTAAAGCTCATCAACAATGGTGATGGCACAGTGTCACTATACGTCAATGGGAAATTGCGCTATAAGCAGCCTGTTTTCAACCCTAGTCGTCTGAAAAACCTCGATGTCGTCAAAATGGTTCACGGCGTCCAAGATAATGGAACAAACAGCTACTCACAAGCAAGTTTCTCGAATGTACAGCTTCGTGCGAATACTTCAGGAAGTGTCTATAAAAAATGGGATGGAACAATCAAATCATCGCTTTTACGTAAAAATTTAGAGTCTGGTGCTGCGGCTCCTAAATTCACCGTCATTTCTTCTGTTCCATTAAGTACAAGCCTTTCAGCACAATAAGAAAAAAGCGCCCTATTTTGGGTGCTTTTTATTGTTCACAGCTTATCAACACTTCTCTTTTAATCAAAACAAGGATTCGTGGTAACATAAGCATACATACTTCGCAGAAAAAAGGAGAACGAACGTGAGAAAAAGTCTACTTGTTTTCATGAGCCTAGTTGCAAGCCTCTTCATACTAGCAGCTTGCTCGAATACGACGAAAGAACAAAAAACAGAATCTAAGGCACTTCCAACGATTAATGACCGCATTCAAAATGAAACGAAAGAAGTCATGGAGCAGTCTAAGCTCGTGAAAGACACAGCCATCACCGTTGATCAAAAGAAAAAAGTCATTTCTTTAAACGTAACCGCTTCACCTGATACCAATAGTGATTACGCTGAAGTCATCGGTTTAAACTTTGCCAAGACGCTGGCCATTGGGGCATCAACTGAAAAAGAAAACAACCTGCACAAACCAGAAAATGACAGCCTTGGCGCCCTCTATTCCTTTTACGACCTAAACATCACCGTAAAACAAGAAAACGGCAAAGTACTGGCAAAAGGAAAGAAAAAAACAAATGAAACAAAGATCACCTGGGAAAGAGCCCAATAATTTATGGTTTTTTACGATGAAAAAAGCTTGTAGAGGACTTCTCTACAAGCCTTTTTTCATGTTTATTCAGTCAAATCGTCTCTCATCGCATCGACTAGTGTGTGAATATCTGAGTGAGTCCTTGATGCTATTCGTACCAACAAATCATCTATACACTCATACAAATGATGTTCCCTCAAAATATACTCCTTATAAAATGGAATGACAAAGAAATAGAGCAAATCAGCCAATTCAAGTGCAACGTTATCGTCATCCTCATCTTCTAACGCCTGTCCAACACTTTCAATCAACCAAATCAAATCTGCTTTCTTTTCAATCGGGACATACATCAGTAAATGAATATCATCCGTATCCTTCGTTTGTAAAATCCGCTCAGCCGCTTCCTTTGACAGCGCCCCAATTTCTGTAGAAGATATATTAACAACCGCTAATTCATCCTCTGATCTCACTTGATTCATTTGCAGCAAGTTTTGGTCCATCTCGACTCACTCCCCATTCTCAGATACCTTTATTATAAGGAATTGATCTGATTTTTTATGGAAATAGTGGATTTTTTTATGTAATTTTAAAGAAAATGTGACATTATAAGCCAAGATATCTCATTTCTCTCAAAACAAAAAAAAGCACTCTTGATCATAAGAGTGCTTTTCTCATACATCCTTTACTCTCTCTTCATCGCCTCAGCCATTTCCAGGTCACCCTCTGCTTCCAACTTTTCAATGATGTGAGCATAATCCCTTTCATGGCGATTTTGGCTTAGTTTAAAAGCAGCCTGAACTTCATCAATGATGATTTTAAAGCCCACAATCCCTTTCATTTGTTTCTCTAACAGTTCATCAGACAATGTATCCCATAAAACAGGCTGTTCTCTGTGGCTTTCGTATGTTTCCAGCATCGTGGTTAATTCTTTTACCAGTTCCCCTTTTTCTAACAGCACAGCCTTTCCATATACATGGACAGCCTGATAATTCCATGTCGGTACGGCTTCTTTTTCATACCATGAAGAGGATATATAGGCATGCGGTCCTTGAAAGATGACGAGCACCTTCTCATTTTCTTCAAACCTTTTCCACTGTGGATTTCCAATCGCCATATGCCCTGTAATCACATACGAATCTTCAACTTGATGAAAACTCACTGGAATATGTGTCGCAATGGGTTTTTCATCCGTTGTGGTCACAACTGTTGCAAATGAATTTGATTGAATAAATGATTTGATTTTCTCCATATCTTTCATTTGAAAAAATGATGGAACATGCATGTTCTCTTCCCCCTTTTAGATCAGCTCAGTGTTTTGGTCATAATGAGATCCATTTGCTCTTCGTCCCCCATAAGGAATGCATGCACTCCTGTTTGAACAAACCCTAGCTTTTGATAAAATGCGATGGCCGCTTTGTTGTGCTCCCACACCCCAAGCCAAACATCACGTTTATGATATTTCTTCGCGATCTCAAAGGCTTGATTGATTAAATATCGGCCTAATCCTTGTTTTTGAAAGGACTGCTTAATATAAATTCTTTCAATCTCTAACGCTTCACTTCCCATCTCTTCTGACTGCGCATCATCCATATTGACCTTCAAATAACCAGCAACTTCGCCATTCACTTGAACAAAATAGAACTGTGAAGATGGATGATGTAATTCTTTTAACAGCTGTTTCGGATGAAAGGCTGTCTTTACGTAAGCATCGATATGTTCCGCTTTGTTTTGATTCTGAAAGGTTTCTATAAATGTGTCGATACCGACTTTTTGCAGCTCTTCTATATGCTGTTCATTACATGGAATAAAAGTGACGGTCATTGAAGTCATCACTCCTTATCATTTAGTAGCGTCTCTTATTTCCTTTTTTCACATAATCCCAATCTTTTTCGATATTTTTTCTCACCCTTAGAAGATACTCATATATCTGTTCTGCTTCCTCTTCAGAAAATCCATCCAGCGCTACTTGATTCGAATAATCATTTTCTCGTTTGATCATTGGATATACCGCTTCCCCTTTATCAGTGGGAAACAGCTTTTTGATTTTTTTATTCACTCGATCATCTTTCTTCTCAATAAAACCATGCAGTTCTAATTTTTTGATAGCACGAGCAGCCGTTGTTCGATCCACCTTGATCATTTCCGCCAGCTTTTCCTGAATGATGCCAGGCTCTTCACAGATACGCACAAGATACAAATACTGCCCCTTCGTTAAATCGTACTCTTTAAATTCAATATTACTTATAGAATCAAGCGCCCGAGCGATGACGCCAATCTCTCGCAAAATCTCTCTCATTTATCACGACTCCTTTTGTTGCATTTACAACATAAAACATAACAACAGTATAGTTTATTTTTGTTGTAAACACAATAAAAAAACACCTTCATTGAGAAAGTGTTTTTTTCATTTTCTTTATTTCACTCGTTTCTTTAATAGTGGTAATCGTTACAGAAAATAACGATCTTTGATCATCGCGAACGAAGGTGGTTAGGCAATGGGAAAAAGAAGAAGAGAGCCTCATAATATGCCACTACATGCCATTCTGAGCGTCTTTGAGCATGTTTTGTGCTTACCGAGTTGAAAGTAACAGAAAAAAGATATTGAAGAGATTTCAAATTATTATCATATATATTCGTTGCTAGAAGATAATTTCCCTTTATGCAGCCGCCTCTTTTTATAACATAATCTCTCCAGTTTTATTAACCATTATTCGTAGAGTCCACATAGATTCAAATTAGAATTTTTACCTTTAACAACCATCATTAAAATGATGAATATAATTGTTTAATTTAGGAACTATAAAAAGGTGACCAATCGTCAAGAAAGGAAGGTCGCTTAATGAATATTTTACAATTAGGGAGGATGACAATGGGAATTTTAAGTGGAAATCCAACGGATGAACCTATGCACTATGGTGAAGTGTTTGGTACATGGTCTTACTTGATGGTAGCTAAAGGTTTAGTTGCTGGTTATCAAACTCACTTAAACCATGCAGGTGACGAAGACTTACAAAAATTACTTGAAGAAGCTATTCAGGGTGGGCAACAAGAAATCAAAGAAATTGAAACTTTATTAAAAGAAAATGGAATTGGCTTACCTCCAACACCTCCTGAACGACCTAAAGCTTGTATAGACGATATTCCAGTAGGGGCACGTTTTCAAGATCCAGAAATAGCCGCTGGTCTTTCGGCGAACATTGCGGCAGGCTTAGTATCGTGTAGCACAATTATGGGGCAATCCATTCGAGAAGACATAGCTATGATGTTTGGACAGTTTCATGTTCAAAAGACAGCACTTGGAGCAAAAGTCCTTAGACTTAACAAAGAAAAAGGATGGTTAATTCCACCACCTCTTCATCATAGCAAAGCAGAAGATTGCTAATCATAAGATGATTAAACATGAAAGAGTAGACCTTTAGGGTTTACTCTTTTCTTGCTAAGCTTTAAACTTTCTACAAATTGAAAACTCTCCTTCACTCTCTCTACAGTCACTATTTTTTGCCATTCCCATCGATTGCCTCTGAGCCAACATCATCAGCACTAGAAGATCAATTCCTTTAATATACCTAAAAATATCTTCCTGAGATTTAAAAGCTCCTATTACTATAGGTTGTGTAGCAACTAACCAGTGGTTTAAAAACTTAGAGAGTAACCTTTCTCTATTATAGTCCTTGCAATTGCAGCATAAAGACGGATTTTCCCCGTTCCAAGGTTCCATTTAATCAACAAGGTTAGTCATACTATGAGGAATATCTAAGCTCATATGACTGTTAATATGGAAGAAAAGGCCTCCCAACAGTTTTGCAAACTGATGAAAGGCCTTCTTCTATAGTTAGCTTATTTGTCACAGGTTGCCTTGTGTTTAATAACACAAGGACAAATACGACGACAAGAAAAGCATATTATTATTTCAGACGTTGATATAACAAGGTTTTGAAACCCTGATTACATCATGCCGCCCATACCACCCATGCCGCCCATGTCTGGCATTCCGCCGCCTGAGCCGCCTTCTTCTGGTTTGTCAGCAACGACTGCTTCAGTTGTTAGAAGCATTGCTGCAACAGAAGCTGCGTTTTGAAGTGCAGAGCGAGTTACTTTTGTTGGGTCAACGATTCCTTTTTCGATCATGTTTACCCATTCGTTTGTTGCTGCGTTGAAGCCTACGCCAATTTCTTCGTTTTTCAAGCGCTCAACGATGACTGATCCTTCAAGACCTGCGTTGTGAGCGATTTGACGGATTGGCTCTTCAAGAGAACGTAGAACGATGTTTACACCTGTTTGAACGTCACCATCTGCTTCGATTGAAGCGACTTTTTTGTATACATTCACAAGTGCTGTACCACCACCGGATACGATACCTTCTTCAACTGCTGCACGAGTTGAGTTCAGTGCATCCTCGATGCGTAGTTTGCGCTCTTTTAGTTCTGTTTCAGTTGCAGCCCCAACTTTGATGACAGCGACGCCGCCAGCTAGTTTTGCAAGACGTTCTTGTAATTTTTCTTTATCGAATTCAGAAGTTGTTTCTTCTACTTGCGCACGGATTTGGTTGACGCGTGCTGCGATTTGAGCAGAATCTCCTGAGCCTTCTACGATGGTTGTGTTTTCTTTTGTCACAACAACTTTAGACGCGCGGCCAAGCTGACCGATTTCAGTTGATTTCAGGTCAAGTCCTAGGTCTTCTGTGATTAACTCTCCGCCAGTTAGAACAGAGATGTCTTCAAGCATTGCTTTACGACGGTCACCGAATCCAGGTGCTTTGACTGCCACTGCGTTGAATGTACCACGAAGTTTGTTCACAACAAGAGTTGCAAGTGCTTCGCCTTCTACATCTTCAGCAATGATCAATAATGGTTTTCCTTGTTGTACAACTTGCTCAAGTACAGGAAGGATTTCTTGAATGTTCGTGATCTTTTTATCAGTGATTAAGATGTAAGGATTTTCAAGAACCGCTTCCATCTTATCAGAATCAGTCACCATGTATGGTGAAGCATATCCGCGGTCAAACTGCATTCCTTCAACCACTTCAAGCTCAGTTGTGAAACCTTTAGATTCTTCGATTGTGATAACGCCGTCGTTACCTACACGCTCCATTGCTTCAGCGATTAGGCTGCCTACTTCTTCATCTGCTGCAGAAATAGACGCAACTTGAGCAATTGATTCTTTGCCTTCGATTGGTTTAGAAATCTCGTGCAAGCCTTCAAGTGCTACTTTCACTGCTTCTTCGATCCCTTTACGAACGCCAACAGGGTTTGCACCAGCTGTTACATTTTTAAGACCTTCACGGATCATTGCTTGAGCTAAAACTGTTGCAGTAGTTGTACCGTCACCAGCTACGTCATTTGTTTTGCTTGCAACTTCAGCCACAAGTTTTGCACCCATGTTTTCAAATGCATCTTCTAATTCGATTTCTTTTGCAATCGTTACACCATCATTTGTGATAAGTGGAGAACCGAATTTTTTCTCAAGAACCACGTTACGTCCTTTAGGTCCTAAAGTTACTTTTACAGCATCTGCAAGTGCATCTACACCACGTAACATCGCGCGACGTGCTTCTTCACTGAACTTAATATCTTTTGCCATAATAACGAAACCTCCTCAGTCTTTTTAGAAATATATCTCAATGTTTTTTTATGTGATTAACCAATAACAGCTAAAATGTCGCTCTCACGAAGGATTAAATATTCTTTGCCTTCATATTTCACTTCAGTGCCTGCATATTTTGAGAAGATAATGCGGTCGCCTGTGTTTACTTCTAACGCAACGCGCTCACCACTTTCAAGTACACGACCTGAACCTGCTGCAACAATTTTACCTTCTTGCGGTTTTTCTTTTGCAGAATCCGGTAACACAATACCGCTAGCGGTTTTTTCCTCAGATTCAACGAGTTCAATGATTACGCGATCGCCTAATGGCTTTAACATAAGAAACAACCTCCTCAATTTTTATATGTAGTCTTTTTTTAGCACTCATCACCAGTGAGTGCTAACACATTTATTATAATAAAGAATGTCTTCTGTAATTTCAAGTAAAAACCTTTAAAAATTTTTACGCTTTCATGATCTTTTTTCAACTCAGATTCTTTCCTTTTCATCGAAAAAGAAGACTTGTGTTACAATAAATCTAGTTCTTTTAGTAAAGGGGTTTTCGTTACTTGAAAAAACAATATTGGTACATCATCTTAACGTATATATTGGTGCAGGTTTCTGCGATTCCTTATGTGTTCATCATGAAATGGTTAGGATTCATTCAGACACCGATGACACAAACAGAGCTCTCTAAATTGTCAGGAACATGGACAATCATCAGCTTCTGTATCGGATTAATCATTATTCTGCTCATTCTTCGGACTGTGCCAAAAGCTTCACTTCGAAATGAAGCACCGGTTTCAGTCGGGGTAGCTATCGCCTGGATCATTGGAGGTTTCTTTCTTTCGCTTCTCACACAATCGATTGCAGGCGTGATTGAACAATATGCATTCGGCATTGGACGTGAGTCAGAAAACACGCAAAATATCTTATCTATTATGGATGCTTTTCCTTTTCTGGTTGTTATTATTGCACTAATTGGACCGATACTTGAGGAGATTATTTTCCGAAAAATCGTTTTTGGTGTAATTTATGAAAGGTCGAATTTTTTTATTGCGGCACTTGTTAGTTCAGTATTTTTCGCTGCTGCACACTCTGATTTTGACCACTTCTTTCTCTATACCGCAATGGGCTTTACATTTGCCTTTTTATATGCGAAAACAAAACGTATCATCGTTCCAATCGGTGCACATATGCTGATGAACTCGCTCGTCATTCTTGTGCAGATTGAGCCAGTAAGAAAAATGATTGAAGAACAATCTCAAACAATGCAAATGATTATTGGAGGCTTTTTCTCATGAGAAACCCTGTCGTATGGGGCGTCATTTATTTTGCCGTAGGTGTTGCTTTCACCTATATGGCCATTCAAAATCCAGGTGACATGTGGTCATTTTACAGCATTTTGCTGATGGTGTTTGCGGCCTATAATATCAATATCGCGTTTAAAATGTTTGCCTTCTCTGTCAAACTCAAAAAACAGCAGCAAAAATAAATCAAAAACCATTTTCTGATATCTGGAAAATGGTTTTTTTATGGAGGACAAGTTTTCATGGAACAAGAAAAACTGAACATCTTAAATGAGCAGCATGAAGCGATTGGAGTTGCACCCCGTTCAGATGTCCACGCCCAAGGCCTTTGGCATGAAACCTTTCATTTCTGGCTTCTCAAAAAGGAACATGACACCGTGTATCTCTATTTTCAGCTAAGAAGCCCCGCAAAAAAAGATTTTCCTGCTCTATTTGATATCACAGCAGCAGGTCACCTTCTTGCAAATGAACTGCCTTCTGACGGTGTGAGAGAGGTAGAAGAAGAGCTTGGTCTTTCTATGCCTTTTGAGAACCTGACCTTTGCAGGTGTTATACAGGATGAAATCCATCTACCCGAATTCATTGATCGTGAATTTTGCCATGTCTATCTTTACGTCCATCAAGAAGAGCAGATGAACGTTCAATTACAAAAAGAAGAAGTCGCTGGACTTTACAGAGCAAAGCTAATGGATGCACAGCAGCTTTTCATGAGAAAATGTGAAAATATTCATCTGGAGGGCTTTGAAGTGGATGAAGCCGAAGAACAACGTGAGGAAAACAGAGTAGTCTGTGTACAAGATTTTGTCCCGCATGAGCCTGCCTATTATAAACATCTATTTCAAGCGATCAATCAATTCCTTTCACAATAGAAAAAGCATCGTGACCCTTATTTGGATCACGATGCTTTTTTATGAGACATCATAATTTTCTTTCTCCTCTGTCTCTGTTTGCTGCATTTTGCGATAGGTCACTCTCGAAATGACAATACTCACTTCGTACAAAACGAGCATCGGCAAGGTAACCATGAGGTGAGAAACGATCTCTGGCGGTGTAATCAGTGCGGCAATGACAAGGAGGACAAAATAGGCATACTTCCGTATTTTTGATAAAAACATCGGTGTGATGATGCCAAGTCTTGTGAGAAACATCAACACAACGGGCATCTGAAACAAAAAGCCAAATGGAAGTGTTAACTGCATCAGAAATGTAAAATACTCATGAATCCCAATCACTTGCTCTACATTTAAATCATTCGACATCCGCATCAGAAAATCGACGACAAAGGGAAACAAAATAAAATAAGAGAAAGCCACACCGCTCAAAAATAAAAGCAGTGCAATCGGAATATAAGCAAGTGTCACCTTTCTCTCTTTTTCATATAAGCCGGGGCTGACAAACGCCCAAAGCTGATATAAAATCACGGGACACGTCAAAACCAAAGCAATGACAAATGCGAACTGCATAAACACGTACAGCGGATCTGTGAGCTTAAATGCATTCAGTGTCAGTGTGGCCGCTTCATCGGTATTTTGTAAATACACAATGACCGGCTTAGCAAGAAAAAAACCAGCCACCATAAAGGCGACAAAAAACATCGCAATGATCACTAAACGTTTTCGCAGTTCCACAATATGCTCCATAAGCGGCATATCTTTGACATTCATGAAGCTCATCCTATTCTACTGATCTTCTTTTTTCTTTTTTTCTTCCTGATCATCAGCTAAACCTTTTGTGGCATTTTTGAATTCACGTAATGTATCTCCTGCTGCTCTTCCTAATTCAGGAAGCTTTTTCGGCCCAAAAATAATGAGCGCAACAATCGCAATCAGAACCAAACTTCCAGGACCGATCGGACCCATTTGCTCCACCCCCTTTACCCCTTTTCGTCAATCCTCCTGTGTAACAGAGTAATGCTTTAAGAAATACACAAGAGACTGAAGTTCAACCGCCAAATCTATATGATGAATTCGAATGTGTTCCGGCACATTCAATCGAGCCGGCGTAAAGTTAAGGATTCCTTTGATGCCAAGGGCAATCAAACGATCTGTAATGGATTGAGCTGCTACGGCAGGTACTGTCAAAATGGCAACAGGAATATCTCCTACCTCTTGAACATGCTCTTCAAGCTTATCCAAATCATAGACAGGCACGCCGCCTATCTCACTTCCTATTTTACTCTCATTGACGTCAAAAGCCATTGAAATTTTTGTATTATTATTTTTGATGAAATTATAGTGTAAAAAAGCAGTCCCTAAATTCCCGACACCGATGAGCATGACATTGGTCATTTCATCTTGGTCAAGTGTCTTTCTGAAGAAGGTCAAGAGGTAATCGACATTATAGCCATACCCTTTCTTCCCGAGTGCACCAAAGTACGAAAAATCTCGGCGAATGGTGGCAGAATCCACTTTGACTGCATCACTAAGCTCTGCCGATGACACCCTTTGTTTTCCTGATGCATGCAGATTTTTTAAAAAACGGTAATATAGCGGCAAACGTTTGGCTGTCGCTTGTGGAATTTTTGACTGATCTATATTCATATAAGGTCCTCCAACTTAAATATCAGATGCTCTGTGAAAATCACCGTTTTTCCCGCCTGTCTTTTCAATTAAATAGGTAGGACCGATGATCATGCCTTTATCAATCGCTTTGCACATGTCGTAAACGGTCAGTGCACATACTGAAGCAGAAGTGAGCGCTTCCATCTCCACACCCGTACTTCCTTTTGTTTTCACCTGTACTTGTATGTTCAGAATGTGCGCATTTCCGTCTTCCTCCCAATCAAAGGAGATATCCACGCCTTTTAGTGCAAGCGGATGACACATTGGAATGATGGTAGATGTTTGCTTTGCTGCCATGATGCCAGCAACCTGTGCAACAGACAGCACATCCCCTTTTCCAATTTCACGTTGTTGTATTTTATGAAACACTTCTTTTATCATACGAACGCTTGAAGCAGCAACGGCGGTTCTCACTGTAGACGATTTGTCACTAATGTCGACCATCTTTGCTCTTCCCTGTTCGTTAAAGTGGCTAAATTGACTCATCTTTCAACGCTCCCTCACTCAAATGATACACTATTTTTTCCTATCTGTCTTTCATTTGAATATGGCGATTGTATGTAACATTTGCCGGTTTACTGCTGATAAGCTACACTTAACATATTATAACAGAGGTGAAGTTACATGATGATTCTACAAGTGAATCAGCTGTCCAAATCGTTTGGTGCTGATACCGTTTTAACGAATATAAAATTAGAAGTCAAAGCAAGGGATCGGATTGCCATTGTAGGTCGTAACGGCGCAGGCAAATCCACGCTTTTGAAAATCATTGCCGGTCAATTGTCTTACGAGCAAGGTGAGATCATCAAACCGAAAGACCTATCGATCGGCTATTTAGCACAGCATACCGATGTGACATCTACACGTACGTTAAAAGACGAATTATTATCGGTTTTTGATCATTTAAAAGGGATGGAACAAGAGATGAGAATCATTGAGGAGAAAATGGCTTCCTCCACAGGTTCTGAGCTGGATTCCCTCATGAAAACCTATGACAGACTGCAGCAGGAATTTAAAGATCAAGGCGGCTATCAATACGAAGCAGATGTCCGCTCCATTCTTCATGGGCTGGGCTTTAGTCACTTTGAAGATGAGACAACCGTTCAATCCTTAAGCGGCGGCCAGAAAACCCGTCTAGCGCTTGGAAAGCTCTTATTAATGAAACCAGAACTCTTAATTCTGGACGAGCCGACCAACCATTTAGATATTGATACCTTATCATGGCTGGAGCAATATTTGCAAAATTATACAGGCGCCATTCTGATCGTGTCCCATGACCGCTACTTCTTAGACAAAGTGGTGAACCATGTGTATGAAGTCTCAAGAACTGCCATGAAAAAGTTCGCAGGCAACTATAGTAAGTATCTTGAACTGAAAGCTGAGCAGCTAGAGCGTGATATGAAGCTCTACGAAAAGCAACAAGGAGAAATCTCAAAGCTCCAAGACTTCGTAGATCGCAACCTGGCAAGAGCCTCAACCACAAAGCGCGCTCAGAGCAGACGCAAGCAGCTGGAACGGATGGATCGTTTAGATAAGCCATTAGGTGATGAAAAATCCGCAAACTTTCATTTTGATATTACGAGACAAAGCGGCAATGATGTGCTGAAGGTACATGATCTCGACATTCGTTATGATGAAAAAACACCGCTCCTATCCTCCCTTTCTTTTCAGATCAAACGTGAGGATAGCGTGGCACTCATTGGTCCTAACGGGATCGGGAAATCAACCCTTTTAAAAACGTTAACGAACACATTAACGCCTGTAAAAGGCGACATCACCTTTGGATCTCATGTCACGATCGGCTACTATGACCAAGAACAAGCCAAACTGACATCCTCCAAAAAAGTGCTCAATGAGCTTTGGGATGACTATCCTCATATGAATGAAAAAGAAATTCGGACATGTTTAGGGAATTTCCTTTTTTCTGGTGATGACGTCTTAAAGCCCGTTCATGCATTAAGCGGTGGAGAAAAAGCCCGGCTTGCCCTGGCAAAGCTGATGCTCCAAAAAGCCAATTTCCTAATACTTGATGAGCCTACGAACCATTTGGACTTAGATAGTAAGGAAATTTTAGAGAATGCGCTGATCGATTATCCAGGAACCATCTTATTTGTCTCGCATGACCGTTATTTTATTAATCGACTAGCAACGAAAGTATTCGAGCTGTCGCGAGTGGAAACAAAAGAATACCTTGGTGACTATGACTACTACCTTGAAAAGAAAAATGAACAATTAGAGCTTGAGGCGCTTCAAGAAAATGAACCGCTTAAAAAACAAGCAGCAAAGCCAGTAGAAACAGCAAAGCTTTCTTATGCGGAAGAAAAAGAACTGAAAAAGAAAGAAAGACAAAAGCAGCGCAGAATCGAGGAAATTGAAAAGCGGATTGCTGTCATTGAAGAGAAACTTGGTGAAAATGAAGAGCTTCTATGTGATCCTGCTATTTTCCAAAATCATGAGAAGGTCCAAGACATTCAAACAGAAAATGATACGCTTAATCAAGAGCTTGAATCACTTTTCGCGGAGTGGGAAGAGCTATCCGAATCTTAAAGAGTGCCCAAATGGGTGCTCTTTTTTCTTTCAGTGAAAATTTATTATCCACATTAATATCCACAAAAACCTCTTTGTTATTCTTAAAAATTTTGGACTTATCCACTTTATACACAGGTTTTTAATCACATATCCACACAAAATTTCTTTTTTATACACATTCTCTTCATTTTAAAACAAAATTTTCAAATAATTGTGGATATATAACGTTTACATGTGAATAAATCGCTTTCATTGAAAATGAAAAAAACCTGTGTATCCACAGGAGTTTTCATTCATATGAGACAAGCGGTAAGCCCGGCTGGCCATTCATCGCCATATCGCCTCTTATTCCCTTTTCAAACGCAATGGTTCCAGCAGCAGCGATCATGGCTGCATTGTCTGTGCAAAGAGATAACGGCGGAATAATGACCTTCACGTCAGGTAGCTTTGTGAATGCTGTCGTCAAAGCTTCTCTCAGTCCTTTATTGGCAGCGACTCCACCAGCTAGGACAACCTGCTTTACGCCATAGGCCTCAGCCGCTTTTAATGTTTTCCCAACAAGCACCTCAATGACGCTTGCTTGAAAACTTGCTGCCAAATTCTCTGGAGCAATTGTTTCTCCCTTTTGAGATGCATTGTGTAATGTGTTAATTACAGCTGATTTTAATCCACTAAAGCTAAAGTGATAGGAACCTTCTTCAAGCCATGCACGAGGAAGTTTAATCGTTGGCTCTCCTTCATGTGCTAACCGATCAATATGAGGTCCACCTGGATACGGGAGACCCATCGTTCGAGCCACTTTATCGTAGGCTTCTCCAGCCGCATCATCTAATGTTTCTCCGATGACCTCAAAAGATCCATGCTCCTTCATTAGCACAAGTTCAGTATGTCCACCAGAGACAACAAGAGCCAAACATGGAAACTGTAATTCATCTACAAGCTGGTTTGCATAAATATGCCCAGCAATATGATGTACACCAACAAGAGGAATCTGATGAGCAAAGCTTAGTGCCTTGGCTGCGTTGACACCGATCAGAAGGGCACCGACTAAGCCCGGTCCTTCTGTAACAGCAATGGCATCTAAATCCTGAAAGCTCATATTGGCCTGTGTCATCACTTCTTCCAATACGATGGTAACTTGTTCCACGTGATGTCTTGAAGCGATTTCTGGTACAACACCGCCAAATCGTTTATGACTTTCTATTTGCGAGGCCACAACATTCGCCACAATTTCTTTCCCATTTTTTACAATGGATGCAGCTGTTTCATCACAGCTTGTCTCTATACCTAATATGAATCGATCTGTTTGTTCACTCATTTATATTCACCCACATGACCAATGCATCTTCCCCATTATCCGTATAATAATTCTTTCGAATAGAAGCTGGTCTGAAACCAAGCTTTTCATAAAGGGATTGTGCAGGTGTATTCGAAACCCGCACCTCTAAAGAAAGATGATCTGTCTTTTTTTCTTTGCAAAATTCCATGACATATCGCAGCAATGCTTCCCCGTAGCCCTTTCCTCTATGCTCAGGGAGAATCGCAATGTTCGTAATTTGTGCATCGTCCATGACGATCCAGACCCCGCAATACCCAACAGGCTGTTTATCTTCTTCAATGAGGAAATAATGGCTGTACTGGTTATGGAGAATCTCATAGACAAATGATTCTTTTTTCCAAGGTGCAGTAAACGAATGCACTTCAATCGTATACACCTCTGGAATGTCCGCTACCGTCATTTTTCGAATCTCTGTTATGTTAAGATTATTTTTGTCCTTCAAGCCATTTCACTTCCGCTTCTGCCAAACGAATATAGTTAGGAACAAGCTGATGAACATCTTCAGCAGGACGATCTGTCCCTAAAAACGCAAGCATTGAAGGTCTTGGGTTATGAAAAGCTCCCTCTGCTTTCACAGCAGTTTCTCCTAAAATGGAGCGAATGCTCTCTTCATGAAGATGCACATCCTGCCCAAGAAATAGGACAGGCTTTCCTGTCTGCTTCAGCTCATGAAGCCAATCCGTGAGCAAGATATTTTGGTCTGGTTTGATCTCTTTGATTTTTCCTTCTTCAAACGTATATAGCCCAGTATAAACTTGTCCTCTTCTCGCATCAAATAGTGGCGAGATCCATCCATCAAAGTATTGACCATTTGCCGCAAGTGTTTCTAAACTTGAAACAGCCGATATCGGGATAGACAGCGTCCACGCGAGTGTTTTTGCAATGGTCACACCAATTCGGACACCAGTGTAGGAGCCAGGTCCTTTCGCTACAACGATTTTACTTAGTTCACTTGGCGCTACACCACATTCTTTCATTAATGCCTCAACAGTCGGCATCGCTCGGACGGAATGGTTCTTTTTTAAATACGTGATGCTCTCACCAATCACTGTGGAATCTTTTACAAGGGCAATTCCTAGTGTATGGTTAGACGTATCAATTGCCAGTATGGTCAAATTCTTTCATCTCCTTACAAAGGGTCTTATAGCGTTCCCCTTTTGCACTAAACGTGAGATGACGTTCTTCTTCACGTTCTGTTCTCAGCATTTCTATTTTCAAATAGGTGGAAGGCAATTGAGGTCCAATGAGATGTGCCCACTCAACCAAGCATACACCTTCGCCCTCAAAATATTCTTCGAGCCCAATATCTTCTTCCGCATCTTCCATGCGGTACACGTCCATATGATAAAGTGGCAGTCTGCCATCGGTATATTCTTTAATAATCGTAAAGGTAGGGCTGTTGACGATACGGGTAATCCCTAAGCCTTCTGCAAAACCTTTTGAAAAAGTAGTTTTGCCTGCACCTAAATCCCCTTCTAATGTCAAAACATCGCCTGGCATCACAAGTTTGGCCAAAGCAGCGGCAATTCGTTTCGTCTCATCCGCACCTTTTGTCGTCCATGTTAATTTCACAGTTATGTCACCTCATTTCTTAAAATGATTATATCCTTTTTTCATTAACATTGTTTGCTGTTCATTGTCTTTTAATATAACGCTTGCTGCTTGATCACCTTTGACTTGTCCAATGCGTTTGACTTGAATGTCTTCTTTTCTACATTGCATTTCAAAGCTTTCCCAATCAGCCTCTGGAATCGTACCAGTTAATACAAAGTCTTCCCCGCCAAATAACACCCATTCCAGCCAGTCTTTACGCAGCACTGGTAAATCTGGATGTGTGGGGAGCTTGTTTGCTTCTATCTCTATCGTCACATGACTCGCTTCGGCTATCTCATTCAGCTCACTCGCTAATCCATCACTCACATCATTCAAGGTGACCCGTGGGAAGCTTGAGCAAATATGTCCAGCAGCAATGTGAGGCTGAGGCTTTTTATGACGCTCAAGAAAAAAGGCTTTGTCGACTGCCTTGGTAGGGGTTACTTCGTTCATTAAAATTGATAAGCCAGCAGCTGATGAACCAAGCTCACCTGTGACAAAGACGACGTCTCCTGTCTGAGCACTGTGACGATAACAAGCTGTTCCCTTGGGAACCTCGCCAATGACCGTCACTGTAATGACAAAGTCACTGCGAGTGGCGACCGTATCTCCACCAATTAAATCCATATGATAGGTGTCAGCCAATGCTTTCATTCCCTCGTAAAGAGCTGAGACGATCGTCTCATCACCATGAGGGGGGATCGCAATCGATACAAGATAATACTTTGGGGTTCCTCCCATTGCGGCAATATCACTGACATTGACCGCTAGTGCTTTAAAGCCAATCTCAAAAGGTGTGGAAAAATCAAAACGAAAATGAACATACTCCACCATTGTATCAACACAAACGACCTCTTCACAATGTGAATGAGGTTGATAAACACTTGCATCATCACCGATGCCCATAACCAAAGAACGCTGATGTGTTTCTTTTGGTGTAATTCGGCGAATAAGATCAAATTCATCCATAAAAAGCAGCCCCTTCATGCAATCAATTGATTGAGTAGACACGATGTCAGACATAATTAGTATTAGTGTAAGCCAATATGAGTTTCAATTCCAATTAAAAATGATATAAAGAAAGCCTGGTATGAAAAAACCAGGCTGGGTTGAAGTGATCTATCTTTTTCTTTTCACATAACGTGTAGCCAAACACAAACCAATTCATTGCATCTTGGATACGTACGAAAAGAAAAAGACATAAAAAAAAACGAAACTATACGTTTTCGTTTACAAGTCATAAAAATGGCGGTCCGGACGGGACTCGAACCCGCGACCTCCTGCGTGACAGGCAGGCATTCTAACCAACTGAACTACCGGACCATTTTGGTTGCGGGGGCAGGATTTGAACCTGCGACCTTCGGGTTATGAGCCCGACGAGCTACCGAACTGCTCCACCCCGCGATGATATAAATATGACAAGCTTGGCGGCGTCCTACTCTCACAGGGGGAGACCCCCAACTACCATCGGCGCTGAAGAGCTTAACTTCCGTGTTCGGTATGGGAACGGGTGTGACCTCTTCGCTATCGCCACCAAACCTGATGGAGAGAATGTTCTCTCAAAACTAGATAACAATGTTCATGCTTCACATTAGAATATAGGTTAAGTCCTCGATCTATTAGTATCTGTCAGCTCCACGTGTCACCACGCTTCCACCTCAGACCTATCAACCTGAT